>CAZMSD010000001.1:0-148192 GCA_964568855.1 uncultured Bacteroidaceae bacterium
CACGGACTCAGGCGCTCGACGCGGCATGAGCGCTTTTTTCAGGGTCGACTATTTATGGGTCCTCAAGGAAGACGCGGCGCACGAGTATCGCCCGGTCGGCTATCCCGATCACGATGCGCTGGAGGCCCCCAGCTCTCGATCCGCCGGTCGGGCGCCTGGATCACACTGGTGATTTCGGAAGGGAGGGTGGGCGCAGAATACGTGGTGTATGCCGCAGTGGACCCCTACGGGCCTTTCCTGGAACATGATCGTATCACGGTGACACCAGGATCGCAGGAACTCGTGTACAGCGTGCAGGAACTCCGGCCGCGGCGCTTCTTCCGCGTGACACAAAGGGACTAGGGCCTAGGCCGGGATCGGACGGCTTGATGGCAATTATCACTCCTCCAGCGGAATCCCCGAAACCCTTACCAGCAGCCGGCCGTCCCGCAGTTCGAAATCGAGTCCCAGGTCCAGCAGCCGGCACCGTTGCGCCACCAGGGACAGGCCCAGCCCGGCGTGGCGGTCGCCCGTGCGCGAGGAGTCCTTGCGCCAGAAGCGCAGGGCCAGCCGCTCCAGGTCCTCCGACACCAGGTCGGGAGCCTCGTTCTCGATCTCCAGCGCCAGGGCTCCGTCCCGGATCCCGCAGCGCAGTATCACGTCGGTGCGCTCGGGACCGTGGGCGAAGGCGTTCTCCAGCAGGTTGCGCAGTATCTCTTCCAGCAGCCCCGGGTCAGAGCTGATCCTTGATCGGCAATCGCCTTCCCGGAGAAGCGCGCGCTTCCCGGCCCCGGCGGCGATGCCGGGGAGGTCCAGCCCCTGCAGCAGCTCTTCGAGATCCACCGCTTGCGGTTCCACCGCCTGCTTCCCGGCCTCCATGCGCGCCAGGTTCAGCAGGCTGCGCACGGTCCGCTCCATCCGGCGCGTGATGCCGGCCGTGTCGGCGAAGAACTCCTTCAGCTCCTTCGAGTCCTCGGGCAGCATCTCCGCCACTTCGCGCAGGCTGCGCAGCTCGGCCAGGGGCGTGCGCAGCTCGTGGGCCACGTTGGACGAGAACTCACGCTCGCGCCTGAAAGCCGCCTCCAGGCGCTCCAGCAGGCGGTTGAGCTGCTCCTCGATGGGCCGCAGCTCGCTCAGAGCGGCAGTCCCAGAAACGATCCTGTGATCCAGGCTTCGCTCGTCGATTCGCGAAACCTGCCGGCTGAGTTCGTTCAAGGGAGTCAGCGCGCGCGCCGTCAGCGGTCCCAGGACCAGCAGCACCAGGGCCAGGCAGAGCGCGAAGGCCCCGCCGACGATCGTGGAAGCGCGCACCAGGCTCCGGTCGAGGCTCTCCCGTTCCCGGCCCAGCACCAGTACGGCCGGGGGCGCCGGGTTCTCATCCCCGCCTTCCTCGCCGGCCTGTGCGACATCCGGGTCCTGAGCACCCACCGCGCCTTCCCCGGGAGTAATCCCCGAGACCGGCGTATCACGGTCTGTCGCTTCGGGTGCCTGGTCCGGCTCCTCCGGGGCGCCGGCGCTAGGCCGTTCCGACCACAGCGGAGCCTCATCGGGGCGCGGTCTGAAGCCGATCTCCACGAAACGTCCCGGTCGGCCGTCGGGCAGGACCGCGTCGCGGAAGCGCCAGGCCTCCGGTTCGAGGCCCGCGTGATCCAGGTCCTCTTCGACCAGGCTGGGAGAGCGGGCGATCACGACGCCCTCCGCCGACCACAGCTGAAAGTACTGCCCGCCGTCCTCCCCGAATTCCGAGAGTTCGTCGCCGGTGTAGGCGAACTCGAAGGCGCCCTCGTCCATCTCGCAGAGCGCGGCCAGGGTGCGGGCCCTGCCGAGCAGGGTGACATCGAAGTTCTCGCGGAATTCCCGGCGCAGGAAGGCGATCAGCGTCAGGGTGCCGAGGAACAGCACCAGCGCCATGCCGCCAGCCGTGCCGACAAGCAGGCGTCTGCGGATTGAGGTCGCGGGCCGGTTCATTGGATGATGTATCCGAATCCGCGGCGGGTGCGGATCAGGGCGCCCAGTCCCGCCGCCCTGAGCTTCCTCCTCAGCGTGCTCACGTGGGCCTCGATGGCGTTGCGCGTCACGTAGGCGGAATCATCGTAGAGGCGGCCGATCAGCTGGTCCTGGGAGAAGACGGTTCCGCGCCTGCGCCCCAGGAATTCCAGCAGGGCGAACTCGTGCGGGGTCAGGCGGAGTTCCCGCTCGCGGTAATACACGCGGCGGGCGATGGAGTCGATGCGCAGGTCCTCGATCAGCAGCTGCGCCTGCTTGTTGCCCGAGCGGCGGCGCATCAGGGCCCGCAGGCGCGAGACGAGTTCCTCGAAGGAGAAGGGCTTGACCAGGTAGTCGTCGGCGCCCAGGTCCAGGCCCAGGACGCGGTCCTCCGTCTGGTCCAGGGCCGAGAGGATCAGCACGGAAGCCGAATCGCCGTCCTCGCGCATGCGTTTCAGGACCTCCAGTCCGCCCAGCCCGGGCAGCAGGAGGTCCAGCAGCACCACGTCGAACTCCCCGTCGGCCAGCTGCCGCAGGGCGCTGCGGCCGTCCAGGGCCTGCTGGACGCTGAAACCCAGGCTGCGCAGGCCGGTGCTCACCGAGCGCTGCAGGGACTCGGAGTCTTCGACGAAGAGGATCTTCATGGCACTCGCTTCAGAGCGGCTGATTCGCCGGGATCATACCATCGATCCACCCGCGGGCGGCCGAATTTTTGGCGGAACCGGTTCCCGCGGGAAGAATCTTTGGGAGCTGAGGGCGAAGGGCGTTCGAAGACGAAACAGCATCATCGGCGATGCGCGAATTCATCAATCGTCGCCGTCTTCCTCGCCCTCGTCGTCGTTCTCCGCTTCCCCGCCCTCGTCTTCCTGGTCGTCCAGCTCGCGCTCGTGCAGGGTGCCGTCCTCAAGAAAGACCAGCTCCACCAGGTGCCCGCCGATCCGGCAGTCGAACTCGTACTCCGTGCCGCCGAGCTCCTTGTCGACCTCGATCTCCAGAACCTGGAAGTCGGGGATCTCCGTCTGAAGCTGCGACAGGAAGGCGGAGAGGACGGGAAGCGGAATACCGGCCAGCGAAAGGCTCTTCGCCGATCCGGCTCCGGCCCGGCTGCTCATGATCAGAACGGGCAGGCCGATCATCAGGGCGAAAGCGAGAGAAAGAAGGATTATGCGCTTTCTGTTCATCTTGTACTCCCGGTTGCTGAATGTCCAATATTCGGTTATTCGTCCCGTTGATGCGAAAACAATCCGTAGGGAAACTAAATCACCTTCCTGAATCGAAGCTGAGAAAAAGGGTCGGAAGGCGAGGTCGCGCCCTCCGGCCGAACAGCTTTGTGCAGCTTTGAGACCGGGCCAGGAAAGGCATTCAGGCCCGCGTGCGTCCGTCAGAAATCGTAAGTCAAACCGATCACGGGCATGATACCCAGCCAGGTGGTGATGTCCGAGAGGTAGTTGTAGCCTCCCTGGCCGTCGGGCATCAGCTGTTCGTCGCCGTCCCGCACGTCCAGGTCGAATTTCCGCACGTTCTCCCGGTTGTAGAAGTTGATCACGTGCAGGAAGGCCGAGAGCCGGCTGCGCTCGAACTGGAAATGCCGGTTGATCCTCAGATCCATGCGATGATAGGGCGGATAGCTGTCCCCGCGGAACCTGGTGTGGGCCGGGTAGAAGTGCAGCGAGTCGTTGGGCAGCACCTGGAAGCGGTACTGGTACTTGGTCACCGGCCAGCCGATGAAGTACTGCCAGGACAGGTTGAAGTGCCACCTGGCGTTGGGCCGGTAGTTGAAGTCGTAGTACACGGTGTGCAACTGGTTGTTCAACCGGGGGAGCGTGCCCAGGCGTTCGTCCAGCATTCCGTCGAACTGGATCTCGCGGACCTCGTCCCGCGCCCGGGCCAGGGCGTAGCTGAACCACCAGGAGAATTTCCGGCCCACGTCGTACTTCAAAAACAGCTCCAGACCCGTAGCCCGGGCCCGGTTAATGTCCACGCGAACCACGTCGTTGCGCGTCTCGGGAAAGACCTCCCAGGGGTCGCGCAGGTTCTCGTAGAAGGGGCTGATGTTCGAGACCTCTTTCTGGTAGCCGTCCAGGCGCAGACTTAGTCCGCTGGCGAACTGGTGTTCGAGGCCCAGCACGTAGTGCCTGGACAGCTCGGCCGGGCTGAAGCTGGTGCCGTTGTGATTCACGTCCAGGTCGTTGATGAACTGGGACTGGTAGTAGTAGCCCCAGGCGCCGCGCAGGAAAGTGGCGGGCGAGAGGGCGTAGGCGAAACCGGCGCGCGGGCTCAGCCTGCTGTCGCCCGAGTAGGACATGCGGTCACCGCGCAGGCCGGTCTCCAGGAACAGGCGCGGAGTCACGCTCAGGCGGCCGGAGAGGTAGGCGCTGAGCTGATGGCCTGAGGGCCTGGTCCGGATGTCCACTTCCCGCTCGTAGTTCACCAGGCTGTCCTGGTCGTTCACCCGCACGTCCTTAAGCGTGTAGGAATAATCGTAGTCGGCCTTCAGGCGCCGCAGGTCGAAGCCCAGTTTCAGCGCCAGGCGATCCGTGGCCCGCCAGTCCCAGTCCTGCTTGATGCCGGCGAAGGTGTAATCGCGCACGTCCTTCAGCTTGAAGTGCAGCTTGTCGGAGTACTCGTACTTCTCGGCGTCCCCGTTACGGTCGTGATGCACGGCGCCCGTCGTGAGGATCGTGCGGGAGATCAGCCTGGGATTGTGGAAGGAACGCAGGGTGAGCCAGGAGTAGAGGTTGCGGTACCTGGTGTCGTGGATGTCGTGGGCTTCCTCGGTGATGTCCCGCACTTCGGTCAGGTCGCCCGAGTACAGGCCGTGCAGCGAGAGCACGTGGCGGGGACTCAGCTCGTACCGCAGCTTGGCCAGCGCGTCCTGGAACTTGGGCACGTTCTCCACGTAGCCCACCAGCTTGAACAGCTTGTCCAGCAGGCCCCGCCGCGCTGAAAACAGGTAGCCGCCTCTTCCACCGGCGAAACCTCCCTCCGTGTAGAGGCGGGCGATCATGGCGCTCAGCGCCAGCGAGGTGCGCCGTGTTCCCGGCTCTGGATCCCGCGTCTTGAGGCTGAAGACGGCGCTCTGGCGGTTGCCGTATTCCGCCGAGAAGCCGCCGGTGTGCAGATCCACGCCCTCGATGCTCTCGATGTCGATGATGCTGAACAGCCCGCCCGCGAAATCCCGCTGGTGGAAAGGCTCGTAGAGCTCCATGCCGTCCAGTTCCATCAGCACCTCGTTGGCTTCCCCGCCCCTGACGGTGAACTTCGAGGAATAGTCGTTGGAGGACACGCCCGGCAGGCGCGTCACCGCGCGGGTGAGGTCCTCGGCGTAGGTCATGCTCTTGATCTGCTTCCCGCTGAGGGTCTGGCGCGACACGTTCTCGGGACCCATCAGGGAATAGCTGCCCGGCGTGACCACCACCGTGTTCAGCTCGTAGACCTTCTCCGAGAGCCGGATCAGGTCCAGGTCCAGCGTCTCGGACTCGCCGAGCGTCAGCGGGTGGATGCTCAGGTCCTCGTAGCCCACGAAACTCAGCCTGAGGCGATAGTCGCCCGGCGGGCAGTAGAGAATCCTGAAACGGCCCTCCGCGCCCGTGCGGGCGCCCAGCTCGGTGTCGATCAGCCTGGCGTTCACATCGGCCAGCGGCAGGCCCGAGAGGCTGTCCACCACGACTCCGGTGATCACGCCGGCGGCCGCGGTTTCCGTCGCGTCCTTTTCCTTCGCCCGGGGTGCGTCGAGAGTACACAGCAGGCCGCCGATCAGCAGCAGAAACAGAGGTCTCATGCTCTTTCTCCTGTTTAGCGAGGACAAATGCGCGGGAGTGCCAGGTGCGATAGCGTCTCCGGGATGGATGTGTCTGCAGCGGGAGATGCTTCATCTCCGATCGGGCGGTAGGGTATGAGCGAAAACTGAGGAATCGCTGAAATCGTTGGGAATCTGCGGATTCAGGTCAGTGGACCGGCTCGACTCCTTGGAGCAAGGATCAGTGTTTAAGGAAGCTGCCGCCCGATGCTTCAAGCCCGCGCTGCGCAGCCGGCCGCCCGCTCGGATCCACCACCGCCACCACATGGAAGAATGCGCGATCATAGAGACCGTACTGGTGGAACTCCAGGTCCACCTGCGTCTCGGTGGTGGAGCACGCGTAGATCGGGTCCTCCATCGAGGGCGAGTCGCTGTAATACACGTTGTAGTAGTCCACTGCAAGCGGACGGCCGTTGATGTCCGCGGTCACCGGCAGCCACTCGGCCCTCACCGTGGCGTGTCCGAAGCTGAAGTCCAGCGGCTGGGCGATCAGGCCATCGGGCTCCTCCGGGATGCGCCCCATCAAGGCGATCCTGAACTCCGCGTCGGCGTCCACGTCCGCGGAACCGGTCTTGTAGACCAGCACGCCATGCGGACCCTCCGCTTCGGCGATCAACTCGCCCGATTCATCCTCCACCGCCCCGTTGCTGTTCAGATCGAGCAGGGCCTGCTCCAGTGCGAAATATCCCCAGTCCGTGGCAAAGACGGCCAGGCCCAGGTCCGCCGAGCCGCTGAGCTGTTCCAGCTCCACCGTGTAAGCGGCGGTGGCGGCGAGTTCCACCTCGAAGATCCGGACGATGCTGCCGGACGTCATTTCGTAAGGCCCGCAGCTCTCGCCTTCGCTGAGCACCGCTTCGCGCTGGGCCAGTTCGATGGTGTATCCATCCTGCGAAGGATTGTCGGGGCCGGGCAGGTTATTGGCCACCCCGAAATCGCGTGATTCACCAGCGCCTGCCACATGGCCGTTGATCGCGCAGACCGCCGTGTGTCCGGCCGCCGGGCGCGAGGAAGTCCACCAGTTGGTGAGCCCCGTGCGGGGATCGTCCGATGCATAGTTATAGCTGTAGAGATTAAGCTGATCCGCTTCCGCGTGCGGCGTCACCGCCACGGCCGTCCAGAATGCGCTTTCGCCCCGGTAGCCGTCCTGTATCACTTCGTCGTCGGGAAAGTGTACTGGATTGTTCATGTCGCGGTAGTTGGGTGCGGGATCCCGCAGTAGAGGCGTCCGGTCCGCCAGGGTCCCGGGCAGCCATGTATAGCGCTCGTAGAGCACATTGCCGGAGTAGTTGCAGATTCCCACATCGTGGATTTCGAGCACTTCCTCGTGCGCGTCGATGTGGCTTCCCAGTTCGTGGCGCCCGCTGCGGGCGGAACTCAGTTGCCGGTTGGCGATCATCAACCGCGAACCTGGATCCATTTCCGAATCGATTGCCGCGATGTGCATCGTATCACCGTCCAGGGTGAAGGCGATGGCGCCAGCGGCGGGAAACACGCCGATGCCGCTGTTCAGGTAGCCGCAGTCCACCAGCATCAGGTCTCCATCGAGGACATCGGGCACCTGCCCCACCGGTTCCTCGTAGGAACTTCGCGCCACGAGGATATCGCTCCAGTCATCGCTGTACTGGTCGTGACACAGGTCGGGCAGCGGACCACGGCCCCAGATCAGGTTGTAGATCGTCCGGCGATCGAGATCGTCGTTTTCATCCTTGCAGACCACGATGCCGTGATACCCGCTTTCGGCCGCCCAGTACTCGCCCTGGGCGATGGATCCCGCGTCTCCGGTGTACACGCTGAGCACCGCGTCCTGGCGCTTGAAATAACCTTGCGATTCCGTAAACAGGAACAGGCCCGCATCCGCTCCGCCGCACTTCTCAAGCGTGAATTCGTACTGCTCTCCCGCGTCCAGACTGACCTCGTACACGTTGAGAACCTCGCCGGCGTGCAGCGTGTCCGATGCATCCAGACGGGGTGGATCCGTGGCGCCGCCCAGGGGATGGGATCGATCGAATTCCACCACGTAATCCGAATCGGTCTCGTCCCAGTTGATCACGCCGGCCCAATGGGCGTCGTCCGGATTGGCCTCGATGCGGTTGTTGCCCACGAAGTCAACCAGGGTGGAAAGGCGCGACCACATCACGTATAGGAATAAGCCGGCTCGGCAAGGCCGTAGAAGCTGTCGTTCTTGAAGCACCAGTCGAACCAGGTGGAAGCCGGGGCGGGCTCCAACTCCACCGGCACGGTGGGCGGATCGCCGCCAGCCGACTTGGGCACCACGTCGGCCTCCCAGTCGGGTCCGGCCAGCGGCCTGAGATCAGGCGCCAGGACGCCCTGCATGTCGGGCATCTTGTTGATGTAGCGCTCGAAGCCCATGCCCTGAGGAGTCCCGTTGATTACCAGCCTCTCGCGCAGCGTCGTGGCGCTGGGCCAGGAACCCAGCAGGTCCTCGTGGATCAGCGAAAGGGCGACCACCGGACCGGCCACGATGGGATTGGCTCCCGAGGTGCCGCCGAAAAAGGCGGTGTAATCCTGTTCGCAGCCCGCCAGATTCTGCAGGTCGTCGGGTCCGGCTGCATAGATGAAATTGCCCCAGCTCCAGGCGCTGATCCGGCTGCCGTAGTTCGTAAAGCAGGCCGGGTTATGCGACAGGGTGCCGGTACTGGCGGCGACGATGATGGCCTGGGAGTCGCGGAAATACAGGTTGAAAGCGCCCTCGAAGACGGCGTGATCCAGGTCCTGGCTGCCGTTACAGGCCACCGCGATGCAGTAGCGGCCGTTGGTCGAGTTGGCCAGGATCTGGTCGAAGGTGGCCTGGTAGTATTCTTCCGGTATCTGCCCCCACTGAGCGCAGTTGCAGGGACAGGCAGGGGTTCGTAGTAGCAGGTCTGGACCAGCGGTTCCTCGAGCAGGTCGAGCAGCAGCTGGCGTGGATTGTGATTTCCACCTTTGACCCACAGCAGGAAGTAGTTGCTCATGTCAGCCAGGTCGATGCCGGAAAGCCGCTCGCCGCGTGCGATGTAGTCATCCATCCGCTGCTCGTCCACGCTCTGGATCAGGCGCTCCACCTGGAGTTCGGGATGCTCGGCCAGGAAAGCATGAAACTGGTCCAGGCTGCGGCCCTCGAGCGAGACCAGTCTCCCCTTGCGCAGGCGGATCCGGGTATCCTCCACGAACTTAAGTACGATGCGGTCCAGATAGGAATGCTCCGGGTTCACCAGGTCCACGTACAGGTCGCGCCGCAGCAGGTTCTGCTGTTTCAGCGAGGGATCCACAAGAGCCTTGAGCTCGCTTAAAGGCCCGGCCATGAAGACGGCCAGAACCACCGTGCCGATGATGCGCGTAATCATGGCTGCTTTCCCCCTTCTTTCTTCACCTGAGTCCCGCGAGTGAATCGATCGGGATCGCGCAGGGGAGCGGCGGGATCCGGCACAACGGTCTTCAGGGAACCGGAGAGCCTTTCCCGCTCCTATTCTGCGGAAGCCCGCTTCGCCTCCAGGATCCGCCGAATGCGCTCCAGTTCCCGCAGCCGTTCCTGTTCACCACGCGCCCGGGCTTCGCCGAGCATCAGTTCCACTTCAGCCAGTTGCCATTCTTCCTTGAGGCTGGCGATCGCCCACTCCAGCCGGTCTCTCTTATCACGATGCCGGGTCTGTGATACTTGCGTCTTCAGAACCGCCAGCTCGCCGGAATACCGTGATTGGAGACCGGTCATTTCCGGAGAGCGAGGGAGAACGATCCCGATGGCGGGATCCTGCTCCGCTTCGGTGCGGCCGCTCTTCGTCTGGAGTGACGGCGCCTCGGGCAGTCCGATACTGTCACGATCGACTCTGTCCGGATCCGCCGCTTCCGAGCTGACTCCGGTGACAAGCGAACAGCAGAGCAGGCAGATCGGAATCCATCTCCGATGCATCGTGCACCTCCTTTCCGGACGGCGTACGTGCTTAGCATGATCGGTGGGCTGTATGATCGGCGGCGCCGTCGGATGTTGCCGGTGTACCAGGCGCCGGGAACCGGAGCGGATTCTCGCGCGAGACGGGCGGGTAGGGATCCCCGGTTCTCGACTCGATCGCTATGTAAAGCATTTGCGCACCGATACAGGTGACTCAGGTCACAGGCCCGGTGTGATCTCCCCGCAGCGCTGCCCACTGCCCTTCAAGGTGGTGGATCCGTGAACTTCCGAGAGTGTAAAACGCGGAACAGGCCCGAATCCAGTCGCCGGGATCAGGGCTGTCCGACTTCAAAGCTGTGCAGAATCGGTCGTTTTGAACAGGACAACTCCCACCAGCAAACCGTAAATACTTGATCCTGTTGATCATGCCTTCGGGCCCGATCTTTGCGCACCTTCAAATACTTTGCGTCATCCACGAATCTTCCGCGAGCCCTAAAGCGGGAATTCACAAATCAGTTGAGGTACCCCATGAAGAAGGCACTAGCTCTCTGTTCATTTCTCTTCATTGCCGGTGCCGCGTCCAGCGCTGTTGTCACCTGGCAGGTGCACATGGACGTAGCCCAGACCATGGGAGATTTCGATCCGGTGACCCAGACCGTGTGCGTTCGCGGCTATTTCAACGGCTGGGGCGGCTACGATCCCACGCTGACCGACGCCGGCGGCCTGCTCTACACGGGCAGCTACGACATCGCCGGTCTAAATCCCGGGGATCCCATCGAGTACAAGTACGTGATCTACGACATCGGCGACTACAGCGGCGGCAGCGACATCTGGGAATGCGATCCCAACAACTTCCTGATCTGGGACGGCGACCCGCTGCTGCCCGAGGACTGGTGGTGCGACATCACCTCTCCTCCCGGCCAGTTCAACGCTGAAGTCGTTTTCCAGGTGGACATGTCCGTGGCCGAAGCCCAGGGCATTTTCGATCCCGGGACCGACCTGGTGGTGATTCGCGGCAACCACGACGCCATCGGTAACTGGGGCGGCGCGGTGGCCCTGTCGCCCGTGGGCGGCGGAATCTACGCCGACGAGATCCAGTTCGACAACATCGACGACTATTACAACCTGTACTACAAGTTCGTGATCCTCGAGGACGGCAATCCGGACTGGGCCATCTGGGAAGGCATCGCTGAGAACCGCTTACTCGTGATGGATCCCACCTGGCCGGACACTGATGCGGACACCTACCTGGAGCATACCGTGCCGGTAGTCTTCTTCGGCGACGTGAGCTGGGACGACGTGCTGCCCAACGACGTGGTCGTCACCTTCAACGTTGACGCTTGGCCGATCCACTGCTGGTTCGCCGAGGGCTATCCCCCGCAGGGCGGCCTCACCAGCTACGAGGACGTGACCTTCATCTCGGTCCACGGCTTCTTCAACGGCTGGCCTCCCTGGGACGGCACGATCGACCCGATGTATCACGCCCTGCCCGCGGGCGGCACCCTCTGGTCCGTGGACATCCTCTTCCCCTTCCTCAGCGCCCGCACGCAGGTCTACAAGTACGGCGCCAACGGACTGGACAACGAGGCCGGTTTCGCCCAGGATCACGTGATGTTCATCGACGACGGCGGCAGCGGCCTGTTCACGGTCGACGACGTATTCGGCTCCCAGGCCGACATGTGGGACTGCGAGTACACCGTGGACGCCGAGGAGCAGCCCGCGGACTTCTTCCTGGCCCAGAATTATCCGAACCCGTTCAATCCCGGCACCACTATCCAGTTCAGCATGGATGCGACCGCCCCCGCCTGCCTGACGGTCTACGACCTCGGCGGCTCGGTCGTGGCCACGCTGGTGGACGGAATCGTTACCCGCGGCGAGCACGAGATCACTTTCGACGCCTCATCGCTGGCCAGCGGCGTATACCTCTACACGCTGAGTTCGGAGGGCCTGAGCACCACGAAGAAGATGATCCTCGTCAAGTAGGCTTCTTCGACGGAAGCTTGCCTTCCGGCAGGCAACCTGGAGAACACAACGCCCCGTCCGCTGGACAGCGGACGGGGTTTTGTCTCCATCGATGAATACCGTGTGCTACGTATCCCTTCTTCCCGCAGGACAGGGAATCGCCTGATACGCAGCCCCGGTGGAACTTATTCGCCGGCGACCGAAGTCACACGGAAGAAAGCCGCCGCTCCGACGGGCGCCGTCCAGTACGTTCCGTCGAAGATCCCGCTTAAGTCCTCCGCGAAGCCGCCGTAGGGATTCGTCGAAGAATAGACCCGGTAGGAATCGGCGCCCTCGACGGCCTCCCACTCGAGCGTGATCCAGCCCTCGCTCAGTGTGATGCTCAAGCCCCCGGGAGGATCGGGCGGCGGAGGATTGACCGTGTCGTGGAAAAAAGCCATCAGGCCGGCCACGTAGCGAATGCAGAGGGGGATCAGGTCCTCCGCCAGCAGTTCCATCTGGCTTAGGCCGCTCGTGTTGGCCGCGTAGGTGTCGTTGGCCGAGTTCTCGGGATCCCAGGAGCTCTTGCGGATCTGGGCCACGTACTCGGTGTTCTCCACGTAATACTCGTCCGCGTCGTCCGGGTTGCCGTAATTGGCGGCGACGGACCACCACTCGTCGTCGCCCATCGAGCCCGAGTAGTCGAGGGGACAGGAGCTGCCGAAGCTGTAGTCCCAGTTGCCCAGGTCGGGCGAGTCGATGTCCCACTGGTATTCGAAGGCCCAGAAGTCGTAGATGTACTCCAGGGCGGGATACATGTCCTTGAAGACGCCCTGCGGATTGTCCTCGTCCGAGAGGTCGCAGGGGAAGCGGTTGCGGTAGTACGAGAGCCGGGCCATGCCGTTGAGGGGAAAGACGGCCCCGGGATTGTTCCAGAAGGAGGCCAGGTCCTCGAAGACGATCATGCTCTCCCCCGGGTCGGGCAGGGGCAGCGAGCCTCCGCCGGAGATAAGGCCCTCGCAATAGTCCTCGTAGTCGTCGCCGTACTCCTCGGCCAGCGAGACGGCGTGGATGTCCAGGTGCGTGTGCGCCGGCACGGAGAGATCCTCGATCAGGTGCGCCACGTGCCCCAGGGCGTAATACGCGTTCCAGAGATCGCCGCCCGCGTAGTGCGCCAGCGCGTCCTGCCAGTCGTACTCGTTGTAGGCCGTGGAGCCGTCCCCCCAGTCGAGGGAGTTTTCGAGGTTCGTCACGCAATCGAAGATGTTGGGCGGGTAGCCGGGAACCTCCTGCAGCCCCAGGAAATCGGTGGGCCGGTAGAAGTGGCGGTAGAAGCGCTCCGATGAATCGTCCCCGTCGTTGTCCGCGCCCAGGGCGTCCTCGTGGATCGAGCCCTCGGCGACGGCGTCGATGTACAGGTCCAGCTCGGCGTATTCACCGCCCGGATACTTGGCCTGCAGGAAATCGTTGGCCCTCCGCGTGATCCAGGGATGCGTGTACACGTCGTCGTAGCGGATTTCGAGGTCCTCGAAGACCCGGCCCGCCTCCGTGACGGCCGCTTCCCCGCTTCTCGAGCGATACTTGATACGCAGGACCAGTTCGTAATCCGCCACGCCCCGGGGCGGAGCCCAGGGAATCCGCAGCGTGGTCGACCCGCGGGGCAGCCCGCCCAGAGGTATCCCGGCGTAGACGGTCTCGCCGTTCACCTCGAGATCCAGGCTAAGTTCCCCCACCGGTTCGGCAGCGATGTTTTCCAGCTCAACCGCGATACAGGGGGTCTTGCCGTGAAGCCCGTAGGCGCTGGAGGCGATTTCAAGCCGGCCGAGGGCGATCCGGCCTTCGGCTTCAGGTGGCCGCGAGCTTTCTGCGGACACAGTGAAGATCAACAGAGCGGCCAAACACAAGCTTCGTGACACAGCAGCATTCATCTCTTGCCTCTCCTGGTTCGATGTCAGGGCCCGCGAATCCCGGCCGGGACGGAAATCGGCTGTTTCAGCTTCAGGGAAGATAAGCGCAGGCGAGGGATATCCAAGCCCAAAAAGCCCCTCCCGCACTCCGGATGATGCAACCTTTCCCGCCGCCCGGTCACTCATACATGGAAGGCGACACGGCATGAACCTGAACGGACGGCGCAGGCTGCCCGATTTTCCCACGGGAAGAAAGGAAGACAAGGATGCGAACCCTCAGACGATTCGGACCGCTGCTCTGCGCGCTGGTTCTTTGCAGCGGACTCGCGCGGGGCGGCGAAAAGGGCCCCTTCCCCTGCATCTTCGAAGAGGCCAAGCTCAGGGCGATCGAGAGCGGCCTGCCCATCCTGCTCAGGGCGGGCATGGGCTGGTGCACCTCCTGCAACGCCTTCGACAAGGCCATGGAAGAGCCGGAAGGATTGCGAACGGACCTGGAACGGCGGGTGGTGCTCTGTACGGTGGACATCAAGGAGGGGGACGGACCCGACCTGGCCAAGATGTACCGGATTCCCGACTATCCGATGCTGAGCTTCCTGCTGTTGAATGAGGATGGCGACCTGATGGACCGCTGGATGGGTTACTATTCGCGGGAGAATTTCATTAAGCATTTCGACTCCGCCCTGGAGAATCCCATCCCCGTGTACGAACGAGCCGCGCGCTACCGCAGGAATCCCAACGAGATCGACGCCCGCAAGCTGGGCGAGCTCAAGGACTACGAAGGGCACTTCGCCGAAGCCGCGGCCTACTACCGTCGAGCCATGGCCCTCAACCCGGCCAGCGACACGCATTATGAATTCATGATCCTCAGCGCCATGGCCTGGGGACTCAGCAAGCAGCTCTACGATCCGGAAGAGATTCTCGTCCAGGCCAACCTGGTGACGTCCTCTCCGAAGACCAAGGCCAAGGAGCTGATCAAGCTGGGCCATACCATGGAGAAAGTGGCCCGGAAAGCCGGAGACTGGAGCTTCTACACGCCATTTTTACGGCTGGCCGTCGAGTCCAACAGCATGTCCCAGGACGAAAAGACCCTCAAAGGGCTCAAGGGCCTGCTGCCCGACTACGCGCTGCTCGTGGAAAAGAACGAAACCAAGGCCGTGGAACTGATGAAGGAAGCCTACGCGGCGAAGGCGGCGCCCAAGGAGTGGACGCAGAACGCCGATATGCTGAACAACCTGGCCTGGTGGTGCTTCGAGCACAGGATCAATCTCAAGGAGGCGGAGAGGCTCGCGCGGCAGGGCATCGAGCTGGCGGAACCGGGCAACCAGAAAGCCAACATCTACGATACTCTGGCTGAGATCTGCAACGCCTCCGGAAGCTGCGTCAACGCCGTTGAATACATCCGGCTGGCGGTCGCCGAGGATCCCGAAAACGAGTATTTTCAGGATCAGCTGACGCGTTTCGAAAACCTGCTGGCCACCCAGGATTGATCAACCCGCGCGGGCGGCGCGGAACCGTGGAACTCCCTATCGGGTGTTGTATCGATAGAGTCCTCCTGCTCCACAAAGCTTGGGATGCAGGACACCTCGACCAGCCGGTGCGCGGCTGCGCTCCGTCGCGCCCCGGTTGGCTTCGAGGGACCGGTTGGAATCGAGGGCGGAATTCGGTGGCAGGATCGCCGGAACCGCCGGCGCGGCGGGTGTACATGAAGGGTACGGCCAAGTCAGAGCCTCCGGATCGCCAGCTCGTGCGCAGCTTCCTCGCGGACCGCGCCGAGAGCTGCTTTCGGGCACTCTATCGCCGCCACTCGCCCATGCTTTACCGGGTGGTGCTGCGGCTGGTGGACGGCAGCCGCTGCGACGCCGACGACGTGATCCAGACCACCTGGATCCGCGCCCTGGAGAGCCTGGCCGCTTTCCGCTGGGAATCCAGCCTGCGCAGCTGGCTGGTGGGCATCGCGCTCAACTGCTCCCGCGAGCACCAGCGGCAACGGCTGAAAATGCTGCTGGCCCGACTGGACGAGGCGGAGGAACTCCCCGCGCCGCAGGCTCCGGCGACGGAAGCCTCCTTCGACCTGGAGGCGGCCATCGACGGCCTGCCCGATGGATACCGCGAGGTGCTGCTGCTGCACGACCTGGAAGGCTACACCCACGGAGAAATCGGCGAGCTGCTGGGCATCCGGGAGGGCACTTCGAAAAGCCAGCTCGCCCGCGCGCGCCGCGCGGTACGGGACCGAATCACGAAATCGGGGAATCGATGAAATGAACGAAGGACCTGTCTCGAATTCGAGATCCTCGCTGCGGCCGGAAAACGCGGCCGACAGCCTTTCCCGGGCCGCTGAAGATCGCGTGGTCGATGAACTGAAGCGGCGCGGCCTGGTGCTGGCCGACGCGGGAAGGCGCAACGATAAAGGGCGCGCGCTTCGGCGCTGGCTGCGTTACGGGGCCGTGGCCGCGGCGGTGGTGGCCGCCTTCCTGGCGGGAATCAAGGTGGGCGGCCGGGTGAGCGCTGAAGCTCCCTCCTCACCCGAAGTGCTTCCCGCGGAACGGCGCGGGCCTTATCCGCAGGCGCTCCCGGCGGAGGCGATTCCCGGCGAGATCCTGCTCACAGCCTTTCACGTGGAGCGCGAACATCCCCTGGATCGGGAGCTGGCGCTGCGCGAAGAGCAGGCCACCAACCTGCTTGAAAAAACCATCGGCTACTGATCGAGATTCGAACATCCCGCCGGTATGTTCTTCCGCTTGCCCATCCCCGTTTCAGGATGTAGCTTTCCTGCACACAGCGGATGGGAACCGCGAGGTCCCCTTCGTGAGCATCTCCATCCCGGGGTACCGACCATGAACTCTATCTGGAAGCGAGTCGGGCACGTTCGGCAAAGGCTGACCCTGCTCCCGCTGGTCCTGCTCATCCTGGCCTGGACTCCCCCGCTGGCGGCCCAACTGGTGGTCGAGAGCGGCTCGTTGCGCGAGTTCCTCGCCGGCAGCGAACCGAACGCCGCCTACGACAACTGGATCAGCCACATCTCCGAGAACATCGCCCGCCCTGGTTACAACGTCTACGCTCCGGAAGACCTCGATCCGCAGCTGAACGGCTTCGGCGCCTTCCAGGTGCTCGAGGACGACGCCTACGGACAATCGGTGATGGAACTCTTTCGCCAGCTCTTCGACCATCTTCTGGCGGGAGAGACGGAAGCTGCGCTTCAGGCCCTGGAGGACGGTCCCGCCGTAGGCTACCAGCTGGTGCAGTTCAGCGACACCACGCTGCAGCGCGATTACTTCATGCTGCGCGAAGTGCTGAGTCCATTCTACTTCGATCCCGGCGTGGATCCCGGACCCGAGGACGACGTGACGGGCGGCTTCGACCGCGGCTGGGGCCTGTTCGTCTTCCGCCCCGGGGCCGAGCGGCCCGAAGTGATAGTCCAGGCACCCCACCCCTGCGACGATTTTCCCAGCCCCTTTTTCGCAGTGGAGTTCTTTCTGATGGCGGACGCCGGCCTGCTGATGATCAACGGCGCCGGGCGGGAAGTCGAGTACTACGATAATCCTTTCACCAACGAGCACTCGCTTTCCGACCCCACCCGCAACTGTTTCACGCCCTGGGAGGCGGCCCACGAGCAGGCCACCGTGTACTGGCAGGACCAGGGCCTGGACGAACTCGTGATACAGATACACACCTACGACGACCTGGCGCATCGCGACCTGAGGAGCTGCGTGGCGGTGGGCGGCCGGCACAACCGCATCCACTACCCCGTGCTCTACGACACGGGCGGGGGTTCCAAGGGCCTGCTGTCCAACCTGTCGCAGCCGGTGCACGCGGCCAATTCCCTGGGCTGGCTGCACGAGGAGTGGCGCATCCAGGACTTCATCGCCTCCAACCAGCTCTACCCGGTGGCCGTGAGCGGCGGGATTCCCGACTCGCTGATCTGGATCAGCGTCTCGCCCTGGCTGTGGGGCTACCGCCACAGTTGCCAGTTCGACTACACCTTCGGCGAGGAGGCGCAGGGCTACCCCGAGTGCGACCGGATGGAGCGCGTGATCCACATCGAGGTGGACGAGCTGCCCGGCCCGGCCCACGGGCAGGGAAACAACGTGTATTACAACACCTCCCTGGGCGGCGTGGCCTCCTGGCAGCATTTCGCCGACGCCTGGAATTTCGCCCTGCCCTTCTACGAAGGGCTTCTGACGGCCCGCGACAGCCTGCGCGCCTTCGAGGACGCCGACCCGCCCACGGCGCCGGGCGAACTCAGGCTGACCGGCTACACCGCGGGCAGCCTGTTCCTGGAATGGGAGCCCAGCCTCTCGGTCTACTTCGACACCTACCAGGTCCTGGTGGACACGGCGGAGACCATCGGCGAGGGCGCCTGGATCTTCGACCGCGGGAACGCGGAGGAGCTCTGCTGGCCGGGCACCCGGGACGTGGAGGTCACCGGCCTGGTGTACCAGCAGACCTACACCCTGGCTGTGCGGGGATTCGACGACCAGTGGCGCTTCTCGCCGCTTTCCATCGAGGTCCACGGCATGCCCGACGACACGGACCCGCCCGAGATCGAAGTCCTGGCCGTACCGGCCGCCTTTCCCGGCGACTCGATCGTGATCCAGGCTTCGATCACCGACGAGACCGGAGTTCAAAGCGCGCTGCTGCGCTGGACCACCAACGACATCACCTGGTACGCCGCCGCGATGGAGCAGGTCGTGGGAAGCCTCTACAGCGGTGCGGCCCCGCCCCAGGAGAGCGGAACGCAGGTCCGCTACCGCGTGGAGGCCGTGGACCTGTCGGGGCACGACAACACGGCGGTTTCTAGCGAGAACACCCTGACGGTGCTGTGGGAACTGTACGGCGACGGCTTCAACTTCAGCAGCGACTTCGGCCACCAGAGCTTCGGCGGAGGTACGGACCAGTGGCATCTATCCCTGGCGCGCGTCCGGGAAGGCACCCATAGCTGGAAGTTCGGCGGCAGCGGCTTCGGCGATTACGCCAACAACGCCGCCGGCTGGCTGGAAAGCCCCCAGTACCTCGTCCCCGTGGGCGTCGGCGAGCGTTTCGCCGCCTTCTGGTGCTGGATCGAGGCGGAGACCGTCTCGCAGGAACCCGATTCCTGCTACGACGGCGCGGTGATCCAGCTCAGCGCCGACCTGGGCGAATGGGAAAGCGCCCTCCTGGCGCCGGGTTACACCCACGCGCTCTACTCTCAGAGCTCGGTGCCGCTGGACTGGCCCCAGCCCATGCTCGGCGGCAGCGCCTCCTGGAGCCAGTACATCGTGGTCCTGCCCGCCGAGGCACGCAGGCTGCGGCTCCGCTTCGGTTTCGTCTCCGACGGCAGCGTGACACGAGAAGGCTGGTACGTGGACGACTTCAAGCTGGGCGGGGTGGTGCCCGAGGACCCGGAGCTGGTCACCGAGTTGAGCATCTCCTACGGCGGCGGCCGCTTCGAACTGAGCTGGCTGCCGGTGGTGCTGGCCACCTCCTACCGCGTTTACGGCAGCGACAACGCCCTGCTCTTTCCCCAGCAGCCGCTGGCCGAGGTGGTGGAAACGCATTACACCTACCCGCTGCACTACGCCGAGTTCCAGCATTACTTCCGTGTGACAAGCGTGATACCCGATGCCCTGGCTCGCCCGCCGGGGGCGCCCGAAAACGCTGCTTCTCGGCTGACTGCCGGGCCGGAGCGCTGAACCGGATCCGCTGCGCGAAACGACCCGAACCTCGATGAAGGGGCTTCGCTCCATGCCCCGTATTCCGACTGCACTCCTGGCCGCCCTGTGGTTCTGCCTCTTTGCGGCGTTCGCCTCGTCCGGCATCCCGGCGCCGCGGGCTGAGGCCGACAGCCTCCGCGAGCTGGGGGACTCGCTGCGCCTGGGCGGATCGCCCGCGAGGGCTCTCGCCGCCTATGGACTGGCGGCCGACGAATACCGGCGACTCGAGGCCCGGGCCGCTCTCGCCATGGTCTACAGGAGCCTGGGCCAGGCCCTCCAGGATCTGTCGGAGCATGAAGCGGCCCTGGACTGCTACCGGACCTGCCTGCGAATCTCCAGAGAGCTCGGCGACCGCTCGCTGGAGGGCCGGGCGCTGCTGGGCCTGGGGGCGGTCCACGGATCGCGTTCCGAAGCATCCGCCGCCAGGGCCCGCCTGGTTGAGTGCCTCGCACTGGCGCGGGAATCGGGCGACGGCGAGCTGGAGGCGCGCGCCTTGAACAACCTCGGGCTGGTCCGCCTGGGACAGTCGAGTTTCTCGCGCGCGCTTGATGACTTCAAGCTGGCCCTGCGGATCGCCGAGGAGCGGGAAGACCTGCGCAGCGCCGGAAGAATCCTGAACAACATCGGACTGGTGCACCTGGACCTGGCGGAGTACCAGCGGGCGCTCGAGTGCTTCGCGAACGCTCTTAAGAGCCTGCGCCGCAGCGGCGACCGCTGGATGGAAGGCCGGACGCTGAGCAACCTGGGCATCGCGCGCCAGAGCCTGGGAGACCACCACCGGGCGCTGGAGCGCTTCGCTCAGAGCCTCGAGCTGGTCCGGGAGACCGGCGACCGGCAGATGGAAGGCCGGGCGCTGAGCAACATGGCTACGATCTTCCAGGGCCTCGCCGAAACCGAGTTGGCCGAGGAGTATTACACGCGAAGCCTCGATCTCTTCGAACAAGTGGGCGACCGCTCGATGCAGGGCGCCGTCCTGCTGCTGCTGGGATCGCTGCAGCTCGACTCCGGGGATCATGCCAGGGCCCTGAAATCAGCCGGCGGCAGCCTGAAGATCGCTCGCGAAGTCGGCGATCGCATGGCCGAAGGCCGGGCCCTCAGCCTGCTCGTCGGGGTTCATCTGGAACTGGAACAGCATCTCCGGGCGCGGCGCTGCGGGGAGCTGGCGGAAACGATCGCGGAGGAACTGGGCGCCGACGAGCTGCGGATCTCCGCCCAGGCGGCGCTGGGTGATCTTCACTCCGTCGCGGGAAGAGACTCGCTGGCCGCCGCGTGCTACGCGCGGGCGGTGGAATGCGCGGACCGGATCATCGGCCGGCTGGACCTCGAAAGCCACCGGATCGGCTACCGGAGCGGTATTCGACACATTCAGCGCCGGCTGATCGCCACCGAGTTGCGACTGGGGCGGAAAGATAGGGCATTCGCCGCCCAGGAAGCCCTGCGGGCCCGTGCCCTGCTGGAAATCCTGGAATCGGGTCCCGCGGGTTTCTCACGGGCGCTGAGCGACGATGACGCGCTTAAGGAGCGCGCGCTGAAGGCACGCTGCCGGAGGCTCAACCGGCGGATCGCGGAGGCGGGCGGTTCTTCCGGCGACGCCGCCGACACGCTGCGGGCGCTCCGCCGCAAAGCGAGGGCCGAACTGGAAGCCTTCCGGGAGCGCCTGTACTACAAGTATCCCGGAGCGCGCGACCTGCGCGGGCGCGCCGGGCCCATCGGCCTGCGCGGTGCCCAGCGTCTGCTGGCGCGCGACGAAGCCGCCCTGAGCTACCTGGTCCTGGAGGATCGTACGCTGCTCTTCGTGCTGCGCAGGGACCGGCTGGAGGTGCTTGATTGCGGGACACCCGCCGCTGCTGTCGGCAAGTACGTCGACCGGCTGCGCCGGGATCCCCGGCACGGCGCGCCTGGCGAGAGAGGGGAGGCCGTGGACATGCTTTCCGAGGCCCTCATCGCGCCGGCACTGCCCTGCTTTGACGGCGTCCGGCGGCTCTGCATCCTGCCCGACGGCGAGATGCATTACCTGCCTTTCCAGGCCCTGCGGAATCCGGCCAGCGGACGCTTCCTGATCGAGGACTTCGCCGTCTACACGGTGCCCTCATTCTCCACCCTGAGCTGGCTCCGGCAGATGGGCACTTTCGGCAAGCGGAAGCTCCTGGCCTACGGGGATCCGGACTGCGCCGGAGGGAAGTCCGTGGATTCCGGAGGCCGGCGCTCGCTGCCCGCGCTTCCCGAATCGCGGGAGGAGGTGCTGGCGCTGGGGCGGGTTTACGGGCCGCTGGCCACCGTCCGCACCGGCCTCCAGGCCGGCGAGGGCAGTTTCACGACCGAGGCCGCCGGTTACGGCGTGATCCACCTGGCCGCCCACGCCCTGCTCAACGAACACGGTCCGCTCTATTCCTCCATCGCCCTGAGCCCCGACGAGGAACACGACGGCTTCCTGGAGGCCTGGGAGATCATGCGCCTGAAACTCAACGCGGACATCGTGGTGCTCAGCGCCTGCGAGACCGCCCTGGGCGAGATGCAGCAGGGCGAGGGCCTGCTGGGGCTCAGCCGGGCCTTCTTCTCCGCCGGCGCGCCCAGCGTGGTGGCTTCCCTCTGGAAAGTGGAGGACCGCCCGACGAAGCTCCTGATGGAGCGTTTTCACGAACAGTTGCGCGACGGGCAGCGGCCCGCCGACGCCCTGAGGACAGCCCAGCTGCACCTGCTGCGCGAAACCCGCTACGTGCATCCCCGCTACTGGGCGCCCTTCGTATTGATCGGGGATTCGGAGTAGCGCAATATTCAATAACCATCGCGCGTTTCGATGCCGGTGCCCCCCGCGAACATCCCCAAGTCTTGCCTTCTCCGTTGTGAATCTTGATTCGAAACGGGGCAGGACATCCTACATCGCAGAGCAGGATGCTGACCATGCGACACTTCCGATTTGCGCCAATTCTCAAGCGGACCCTGCTGGTCCCGTTGTTCTGCGCCTCCACGGTCGCCGACGGCCTGGATTCCCTGCGCTGTGCAATCGAGGCCGACAGCCTGTACCAGCTTGCCGAATCCTCGATCGAAAGCAAGGAATCCGAAACCGCCATCCGCTGTGCCCGGGATGCATCGGAACGATACCGCCGATTATCTCTGCGGCAGGAAGAGGCACGGGCGCTGCTGCTGCTGGGCCAGGCTCAGAGTGCCGACTTTCCTGACTCCGCACTGCGGACGCTGCGACAGGCATTGGATGTGTCTCAGAGTCTCGCCGACCGTGAAGGGGTGGCCGTAACCGCGCATCAGCTGGCCAAGATCCATCAGGACCAAGCGAATCTCGCGGAAGCTCTGCATTATTACCAGCAGAGTCTGGCGATGCGACGGGAGCTGGAAGACCGCCGGTGGGAAGGAATCACGCTGATCAACATCGGTGGTGTCTACTCGCAGCAAAGCGAGTACGAGCAAGCGCTGCGATACTACTTCCAAGGTCTTGCGATCTGCAGGGATCTGGGAATGCGCCTGCAGGAAGCGCATGCCCTGGGCAGAATCGGGATCATCCACTGGGAACGGTCCAGCTTCGACCAGGCATTAGCCTATACGAACCAGAAGCTGGCGATCAGTAAAGAACTTGCCGACCGCCGCGGTGAAGCCTACGCTTTGAGCACACTCGGAACGATCTATTTCGGCCTTTCCGACTATGAACGGGCAGAATCGCATTACACGAACAGCCTGGCCATCGTCCGCGAGTTAGAGGATCCTCGCGGCGAGTGCGGATTACTCATCAATCTGGGCCTTGTCTACTATGGTCTTGCGGACTACGATCTTGCGCTGCAGTGTTTGAAACAGGGTCTGGCGAAATCCAGGGCGAGCGCTAATCTCCATTGGGAAGCAAATGCTTTGAGCAACATGGAAATCCTCCTTGCCGATCTCGCAGAATATGATCAGGCTCTCGAGCAGCATCAAAGGAGCCTGGCGATTTTCAGCAGCTTCGGCGACCGGCGTAATGCAGCAGGAACACACCTCAACATCGGGAGCATTTACGGGAAGCTGGGAAGTCATGACCTGGCTTTGAACCACTTCCAGCTGGGTCTGGCGATCTGCAGGGAGATCGGCGTTCGCCTGATGGAAAGCATTGCACTGAGGAGTATCGGGTGGGTCCATATCCACTTGTCCGATCCTGACCAGGCCGTGCTGAATCTCGAGCAGAGCCTGGACATCAGCCGGGAAATCGGGGACCGCTCCGGGGTGTGCTCTTCTCTGATTGCATTAGGTAAAGCCTCGAATCGGCTGCAGGATCATGATCAAGCCGAAGTGCACTCGTGGCGAGCCCGGCGACTGGCCGACAGTCTCAAGGTTCCCGAGCTCAGTGCCGGGGTATGCGCTGAACTGGGAGAACACTACTTCATGTGTGGACGGGATTCCCTGGCGCGCAGCTGCTACGCGGAGGCGATACGCACCTTCGAAGCGGTCCGGGGCGACCTGGCGGTCGAGAAACATCAGTCAGGTTACATGACGGACAAGATCGATGCCTATCGCAGGCTGGCTGAAACACAGCTCCGGCTGGGTCTCAAGCCCGAGGCCTTCGGCACGCTGGAAAACCTGCGGGCGAGGTCGCTGCTGGATATCCTCGAATCGGGCCGCGCGGATTTCACATCCATGATGAGCGAAGAGGAAGGCCTGCGGGAGAAGGTCCTGATCGCGCGCCTGGAAGAAGCCAACAGCCGGATCATGGAAACCACCGGCGCTGAGAACATCCTGCTGGTTCGCTGCTGGTCGAGCGGGACCTGCGGCGAGAGGAGCTGGAAACATTCGAAGAGAATCTCTACCTGCGATACCCGGAGTTACTGGAACTGCGGGGCCGCGCCGAACCACTGGACCTGCGCCGCGCCCAGCGCATCCTCTCGAGGGACGAGGCGGCCGTGTACTACATGCTGGTGGAACACGACGTTCCGGAGGATGCTGCAGACAAGCTCCACACACTCGTTGTGACACGAGACGACCTGCAGGTGATCCAGGCGGACGTTGATCTTGAGGACCTGGAGCACCGCGTGGACCGCTTGCTGAGCAGTGACAAGTTCGGTCTCTTCATCGCTGATGAGGAGTTGCTCTGTTCGTTCTATGATGACCTGATCGCGCCGATTCTGCCGCACATCAAGGGAAAGCAGCGTCTCTGCATCCTCCCCGACGACAAGCTGCATTACCTGCCGTTTCAGGCTCTGCGGGATTCCGATCGCGGCTCATACCTGGTGGAGGAATTCGCGGTGTACACGGCCCCCTCCCTCAGCGCGCTGGACTGGTTGCGTCGAATGGGCACCTACGGCAGACGGGAGATCCTGGCCTTTGGCGACCCCTTGTTCACCGAGGTTCTTCATGAACCGCGGGAGATCGCCTTTCGGGACGCCCTGCATGGAGAGCTGCTCCCACTGCCGGCCACGAAACTGGAAGTGCAGGCCATCGAAGAAGTATACCAGCAGTGCCCGTGTCCTTCTGCAGCGCCAGGCCAGCGAGAGCAACTTCAAACGGTATTCGCCGGACTACGGCGTGCTGCACCTGGCGACCCACGCCCTGGTCAACGAGGCCGGCCCCATGTATTCCTCCATCGCCCTCACTCCCGACAAGGATGAGGATGGATTCCTGGAGGCCTGGGAGATCATGCGCCTGAAACTCAACGCGGACATCGTTGTATTCAGCGCCTGCGAAACGGCCCTGGGCGAGATGCGGGCGGGCGAAGGAATGCTGGGGCTCAGCAGGGCCTTCTTCTCCGCCGGGGTGCCCACGGTGGTGGCCTCCCTGTGGAGCGTGGAAGACAACGCCACCCGGAAACTGATGGAACGATTTCATGCCCTGCTTCGCGACGGCCGGCGCCCAGCGGACGCCCTGCGCGGAGCACAGTTGCACCTGCTCCATGATACGCCCTACAAGAATCCCTTCTACTGGGCGCCCTTCGTCTTGATCGGGGATTCGGAGTAGCAGCGGACTCCAGATCCCGTCACACATTTCCGGCTCCTACGACGTAGCAGGTGAAAGGCAACGATCACCTTCAACAAAGGAGCCAGTCATGTCACGCACCATCGATAGCAGAAGCCTCGCGGCCCTCATCGCCGGCCTGATCGCCTTCGTTCTTCTGGCTTACGCCACCGCGGAAGGCGCCGAGTTGAACGACAAAACATGCCCCTGGAAGCGAATTGACACCCTTTTCCCCGTTCAGCCCGATCAGTTGCAGTACGACGATTTCTCCGAGTGGGAGGACGAGCAGGCGCGCGGCGGATCCCCTCGCCCGGCCTTCGAGTACTACGAAAGCGGCAAGAAGCCCGGCGCCAAGGACGGAGCGGCCCGCATGCCGCACAAGCCGCCTTACGTCTGCCGCACGGCGCCGGCAGAGGACCTGCCCTACTGACCCTGAGCATGGGTTCGCCCGACCTTAGCGGGCGATAGAAAAGCGAGGGGCCCGGGTTTCGATTCGGGTCCCTTGCTCGCTATATTGCTTCGCATGTGATACAAGCAGAGGAACTTGGCGTGAAATCGACGTGCAACGACAATTCCGAGCCGGCAGCCAGAGGTTTCCACACGCTCGGCGGCAGCAAGACCGGAAAGAACATCCAGCTCATACGACGATTCATACGGCCCTGCCTGATCCTGCTCTGCACTTTCAACATCAACGCGACCGATCTCGATTCTCTGCGCATGAAGAGCGAGGCCGACAGCCTCTACCAGCTTGCCGATTACTTGAAGTATGAAAAGAAGTTTCAGGCTGCCATTCTTTGCGCCCGGGATGCGCTGGACAGGTACCGCGCGCTGTCCCTGCGCCAGCAAGAGGCGCAGACTCTCCTGATCCTGGGCCCGGCACTGAGGAATGATATTCCGGATTCCTCGCTGGCCACGCTTCAACTGGCTCTGGAATTGTTTCAAGACCTTGGAGATCGTAAAGGAGTAGGAGACGCGACCTACCAGATCGGAATGACCTGCGACCATCAATACGAGAACGACCTGGCTCGGGAGTACTACGAAATGAGCCTCTCCATCAGAAGAAGTCTCGGGGACCGCTGGGGAGAGTGCAACGTTTTGAACAACCTTGGAATAAGTTGTACGAAATTGTACGACTACGATCAGGCATTGATGTATCACGAACAGGCTCTGGCGATCAGGAAGGAGCTTGGCGACCGCCGCGGGGAGGGTGGTTCGCTAACTAACATCGGCCTTGTCTACGACAGGCTGAACCAATACGAGCTGTCGTTGGAGTACTACACTCAAGGCCTGGCGGCAAGCAGGGAAGTCGGCAACCGCAGCTGGGAAGCCACCGCCTTGGGCAACGTCGGGAGGATCCACTTTCACTTAGCTCAGTTCGACAAAGCGCTCCACTGCGCCACGCAAGTTCTGGCGATCAGAAAAGAACTGGAAGACCGCCCTGGGCAGGGAGAGGCCTTGATCATGATCGGGGCCGCCTACCAGCGTATATCCGACTACGACCAGGCCAAGACGTATTACGAGCAAAGTTTGGCCATGTTAAGAGAATTCGGCAATCGCCGAAACGAGGGTAGTGTTCTGCTCAACCTTGGACAGGTCCACGAGCGTCTGTCCGACTACGGTCTCGCGATGCAGTGTTACAACCAGGTTCTGTCCATATCCAGGGAAATCAGCAATCGTCACCTGGAAGCCGCCGCATTTAGCAGTATGGGGCGCCTCTGCAGAGAACTGTCGTACTACGACCGGGCTCTTGAGTATTACGAGCAAAGCCTGGAAATCTGCGTGGAACTCGGCGACAGAAACGCGGAAGCGGGGGATCTGATCAATATCGGGCTTGTATACGAAGACCTGGCCGAGTACGATTTGTCTCTACAGTACTCTCAGCGTGGATATGAGATCAGTGTGGAAATTGGCAACCCTCTCTGGGAAAGCAATGCCCTGGGACTCAGCGGGTGGGCTCAGGTTCACTTGTCCGACAATGTTCAGGCGACGCTGACTTTCGAACGGAGCCTCAACATCAGGCAGGAAATAGGGGACCGCTACGGGGAGTGTTCCTCGCTGATCGCGCTGGGAGAAGTCTGGGATCGCCGGCAGGATCCTGAGCTGGCCGAAGAGTACCTGAGGCAAGCCCGGCAGCTGGCCGAGTCTCTCAACAATCCCAATGTAATTGCCAGTGCCGCCGCCGCGCTGGGAAGTCACTATTTCCAGCAGGGTCAGGATTCCCTGGCGCTGAAGTACTACGACGAGGCCGTCGGCACCATCGAGACGGTCCATGGCGAGCTCGACGTGGAGGCTCACCAGACCGGTTTCCTGTCCAGTAAGATCCAAACGTACCGCGAGCTGGCCGAGACACAACTCCGCCTGGGCCGGAAGAAGGATGCATTTTCAACACTGGAACGACTGCGCGCCAGGTCCCTGTTGGAGATCCTCGAATCGGGCCGTGTTGATTTCAGCCAGAAAATGAGCGATGAGGAACGACTGCAAGAGAAGGTTCTGATCACGCATCTCGAACAAGCCAACAGCCGAATCACGGAGTTGTCCGGCAAGGAAGAAGCCCTGCTGGATTCTCTTACTACCGAGCGCGCAGAGATACGCCTTGAGCTGGAAACCTTCGAGGAAAGCCTCTACCTGAAGTACCCTGAACTGCTGGAACTCAGGGGTCGCGCCGAACCCCTTGAGCTACTCCGTGCCCAGCGCATCATTTCCGCGGATGAGGCGGCCGTGTATTACCTGCTGGCGGAGCACGACTTTCCGGAGGACACGCCGGAAAGTATCTATACTTTTGTTGTGACACACGACGACCTGCACGTGATCCAGGCGGACCTGGACCTGGATGACCTGGAAAGCCGGGTGGACCGCTTAATGGCCAGCGACGAGTACGGCCTGTTCATCTCCGACGAAACGCTGCTCGCTTCCTTCCACGAGCAGCTGATCGCGCCGATCCTGCCTTACATCAAGGATAAGCGGCGCCTCTGCATTCTCCCCGACGGCAAACTGCACTATCTGCCGTTCCAGGCTCTCATTGACGCGGACCGCGAGAAACACTTGGTAGAGGATTTCGCCCTGTATTCCGTGCCTTCATTGAGCACCCTGGACTGGCTGCGGCGCATGGGCACTTCCGGCAGACGCGGTATCCTGGCCTTCGGCAATCCGGTCTTCGACGATTCCATGAAGGAGGAGCAGGAATTCGCGCTTCGCGGAAACCTGGTTTCCCTGCCGGCCTCGAAGCAGGAAGCGCTGGCTCTAAAGAAGCTCTATCAGCCTGAGGCCCGCGTCTTTCTACAGCGCGAGGCCAGCGAGAGCAACTTCAAGCAGCACGCCGGCGACCATGGCGTCTTGCACCTGGCCACCCACGCCCTGGTCAACGAGATCAGTCCCTTGTATTCCTCGATTGCCCTCACTCCCGACGATGATGACGACGGCTTCCTGGAAGCCTGGGAGATCATGCGCTTGAAGCTCAACGCTGACATTGCTGTGCTCAGCGCCTGCGAGACCGCCCTGGGCAAGATACAGGAGGGCGAGGGCATGCTGGGGCTGACCAGGGCCTTCTTCTCCGCCGGGGTGCCCAGCGTGGTCGCTTCCCTCTGGAAAGTCGAAGACCGCCCCACTCGTGTGCTGATGGAGTACTTCCACCAGCAGCTGCGCGACGGGCGGAGGCCAGCCGACGCCCTGCGCGAGGCCCAGCTGCACCTGCTGCGCGAGACCCGCTACGTCCATCCCCGCTACTGGGCGCCTTTCATACTGATCGGCGATTCGCAATAGCAACCCGAACGATCCGCAATTCCCCGCACGGCATTCGCACCGGCTTAGAATCTAAGTTGCACAACCCCTGCAGGAGGCTTGCATATCGGGATGGTGTCACATAACTCAGGCTCCTCCGACGTAGAAGGTGAACGCAACGTGAACCTTCAACAAAAGGAGTCAATCATGTCACGCACCATCGATAGCAGAAGCCTTGCGGCCCTGATCGCCGGCCTGATCGTCTTCGTCCTTCTGGCCTGCGCTACCGCGGAAGCCGGCGAGTCGGACTACGAGATCTGCCCCTGGAAGCGGGCCGACACACTTCTCCCCGTGCAGCCCGATCCTCTGAGCTACGCCGACCTCGCCGCGTGGGAGGACGAGCGGGCGCGCGGCGGATCCCCCCGCCCGCCCTTCGAGTATTACGAAAGCGGCAAGAAGCCCGGCGCAAAGAGCGCGCCCACGGGCGTCCCCTACCACCCGCCCTTCGTCTACCGCACGGCGCCGGCCGAGGACCTGCCCTACTGATCCAGAGCATGGGTTCGCCCGGCCTTAGCGGGCGATTGAAAAGCGAGGGGCCCGGGTTTCGATCCGGGCCCTTTCCACTCCTCCGGCCCCGGCTGACCCGCCATTGCTATATTGGTCCAAACGTGATACAAACCGGAGAGCCCGCCGTGGATTCCAAGTTCGAAGAGTATTACGAAGCGACCTCCAGGGTCCTCAATCCCCACGGCGGTCGAACCGCCAAACTGTGTCTGACCCCGTTCAATTACGACCGGGCCTTCCGGGACCGCATGGACCGCATCACCCGAGCCTACGCCGCCCTGCTGGAATTCGTCTTCCAGCGCTTCCCGGTGGACGGCCGGATCCAGGAGGTACTGGACTATCCCGGTCCGCTCGAGCAGTACATCCGCTCGCTGAACATCTACCCGCGCAACATGGCCGCGGCCCGCATCGACATCTTCCTCACGCCGCAGGGCCTGCGAATGGTGGAATCCAACTGCGAGATTCCCGGCGGCAGCGAGGAGAGTTTCTTCCTGGAAACGGAGTATCTCAGGGCCTTCCAGCCGGACGACCTTGAACAGATCCCCCGGCTGGCCATTGTCTACGACACCCTGATGCACCACTACAGGATCCAGGCCGAGGCCAAGGGCCTGCCGGTCAAGGAAGGCCTGAACGTCTGCCTGATCCAGTGGCGGCACGAGATCGAGCGCATCCAGGGCGAGTACGCCATCCTGATCGACTACATCGAGTCCCGGGGCCACGACTGCTGCGTGATCGACCCCAACGAACTCAGGCTGGATGACGGCCAGGCCAGGCTGCCGGACGGCAGGCCACTGGACCTGATCTACCGCCGCTTCACGGGCGACGAGCTGCCGAAGTACGCCGAACGGAGCTGGCAGACGGCCATCGACCTGAACAACTCCACGGCGGCCGTGGTCAATCCCTTCTGCACCAAGCGCGTGGATTCGAAGAACATCATGGTCCTCTTCAAGGACGAACAGTACGAGGAGATCTTCCCCGAGGAGCTGAAGCAGGACCTGGACCTGGTGCGCGAGATCGTTCCCTGGACGCGCAAGATCGCTGCCCGGATCCAGGTTGAGGGCCGGGAGCTGGACAGCAGGGAATTCCTCCTGCGCAACCGCGAAGACCTGGTGATCAAGCACGCCAACTCCTATTCCAGCGTGGCCGTGTTCCTCGGCGTGGACTGCGACGAGGAAAAGTGGGCGGGCGTGGTGGAGGAAGCCCTCGGCGGGGACTGGATCGTGCAGCACGTGATCCAGCTCCCCGAGCGTGAGATCGAGTACTGGGAGGAGGGCCGCGTGAAGCGGGCCAGCTGCATCTTCAACGTCAATCCCTACATGTACGACGGCAGGCTGGGCGGCTTCTACGTGCGCGCCTCCACCGACCGGCTGACCTCCTTCGCGTCGGGGGAGATCGCCACCGTGATGCCCTGCTTCCTAAAGGACGATGCGGCAGGCGCCGAGACCGCGGGAGGGGCGCGATGAAGGCGCCGATCCTGGTCTCCATCCCCCACGGCGGCTGGAAGGTGGCCGACGAGATCAAGGACATCTGGGCCCTGAGCGAGCGGGAGGCCTTCCACGACGGCGATCCCTGCACCAGCCGGATCTACGACTTCGCGGACCGCGTGGAGTGTCAGCTGGTGATGGAGTACTACCGCGCCGTGGTGGACCTCAATCGCCGGCCGGACGACATCGCCCCCGCCAACCCCGACGGCGTGATCAAGTCTCACACCTGCTGGAACGTGCCCGTCTACAAGCCGGGCGGCCTGCCCGGCGAGGACCTGAAGCGGATCCTGCTCGACAGGTATTACCGTCCGTATCACGCGCTCCTGGAAGAACGCGTCGGCCGGTCGGAATTCAGCCTGGCTGTGGACTGCCACAGCATGGCGGCCCAGTCCCCGCCTATCGAAGAGGACGCCGGCGCCGTCCGGCCCCTGATCTGCCTGGGCAACCTGGGTGACGAGCGGGGCGAGATCGAGGCCGAGTTCAAGCGCGTCACCTGCGATCCCGAGCTGATCCGCTTCATGGCGGACGAGTTCCGCACCGCCTTCCGCCACGAGGACCTGCAGCTGGAAATCCCGGCCGCGGCCACGCTGAACGTCCCCTTCAACGGCGGCTACATCACGCGCCGCTACGGCGGCGGGAGACTGCCTTTCGTGCAGATCGAGATGAGCAGGGCGCTATACCTGGCCGAGCCTTACTTCGACGAGGACAGCCTGAGGATCAAGGACTCCCGGATCTCGGACCTCAACGCCAAGGTCTGGCGCGTGCTCGACAAGACGGCAAAGAATATCTAGTCGGCGTTTCACGCACTACAAATGATTCCCCTCGTGATACGTGAAAACTCCCGACGATCGCTCGCCGGGGGTTCGCTTTCCAGCAGATCGGATAGACAATCGACGGAAACTAGAGACGCAGGGTGAAAGACAACCGCAGGCTGCGATAGAAGTTCGCGTCGATGATCTGGTTGCCCAGGGTTCCGAAGAAACCCAGCAGGTCCACCTGCAGGGATTCGGTGGGATTGTAGCCCAGGCCGTAGAAGAAGTCCGTGTCGCTGGTGACGGTCACGCTGCGGCTGCTGGTGGACAGGTACTCGTTGTCCTGGATGTCCAGCGCCAGCGCGCCGTCGCCCCAGACGGTCTCGGTGACCAGAGGATCGGAAGCGGTGATCTGCTCGGATGTGCGGACCACCGTTTCCGTGCTCGTGAACCGGGTCCCGAAGCGCATGACCCACTTCCGGCTCTTGGTGAAGCGAAGCTCCACCCCCACGGGGAGCTCTAGCCGGTTGGTGTATTCCTCGGTGGTCAGGCTTCCCCGGTAACCCTGTGTCACGCTGGTAACGAAGTCGTTGGCGTCCTGCACCTCGTCGTTGAGCTCGTAAGTGCGCAGGTTCTCCTGGCTGAAGTTCACCGAGCCCGAGAACTTGCGGCTGACGTGCTCGAGGGTGATGCCGATGCCGAAGTACACGCGGTCGTCCAGGGGCCGGTTGAGCCGGAAACTCCAGCCCGCGCGGAAGAGGTCCCGGGTTCCGGATTCGCTGCGGACCCACTCGTTCAGGTCGGAGTCGCTCCAGTCCGCCAGCAGGGTATCCAGACCGTCGTAATACATGTCGGTGGAGCTGAAGTTGGAACGCATGTTACCGGCGGCGTCGGTTGAACCGAAGCCCAGCCAGAGCCGGTTGCCGAAGAAGCCCTCGTTCTTTCTCTCGACGGCTTCGTGCGTGGTCTTGCGGCAGGAGGCGACCAGGATCAGCTCCCCGCCTTCCTCGTCGTCGCTGAAGCTCCAGGCGTCCACCTCCTGGTAGCTGTCGTCATAGTCCTCCAGGTCGGGATGGTAGTCGGCGTAGCGTCCCTCGTAGCGGCCCGTGTCGTCGATCCGCGTGTGCAGGCGGCGGTAGAGGAGGTCTCCCCGCAGTTCGAAGCCCCGGAAGTCAGGCTCCATCAGTGCCAGGTGCAGGCCGTGGCCCGAGTCCTCCATGCCGTCGGAGAAGCTGCCCGATTCGGCGAGATCCCAGGTTGTGTATTCCTGGTCGATGTCGTAGGTGGACAGTTCCCGCGTGAACTGGGGGTCGTTGAAGCCGACCGTGCCCAGCGCGCCCGTGCCGCTGCCCAACTGGGCGGGCGAGCGGGTGGCGGCGTCCTCGTCGTTGTGGGTGAAGATCCGCAGGCCGGCTTTCCACCTGGACAGATCGAAGGAGAAGTTGAGCGTCAGGTCGCCGCCCTCGCCCGTGTCCACGTTTTCCCGGCTCTGGGAAATGCCCTGCCGCGTGTCGTAGAGACCGTCGAAATCGTTGTCGAAGTAGCCGGTGTACTCGCCGCGCAGGTAGCCCGTGTCGAAGAGATCGTCGAATCCGTCCAGGTCCGTGTCCAGCCACACGGGATTGGAGAACTCCGTGTCACGCTTGCGCAGCAGCACGGCGGCCCTGGCATTGTCCACGCCGGGAATCTTGTCCAGCAGCGGACAGGGCTTGTTGACGCCGATCAGCAGCTCGTCGTCCGCCAGGTCGTTCATCAGGGCTTCGTTGCCGCTGGTCAGGTTGCTCAAGTTGGTGTACAGGCGGGTGCCGCCGACGAAAGACAGCTCGATCGGATCGTAGATCAGGTCCAGGTCGTCGGAGACGATTCCGCCCAGGGCCTGGGCGCGGAAGGACTGCGGCTCCTGAGCCAGCAGGATCGATGCGCTGAAGATTAAGGCCAGGCTGAGTGACTTTTTCAACATGCTTGATCCTCCTTTAGGGCTCGTTGTACTCGATCTGCATCTCGTTGGAATCGTCGGTCCCGCCGGAGGCGAGCGTGGTTCGGACCACGTAGTAGTAGACCAGTTCGTCGGTGAAGGGTCCGGCGTCGGTCCAGGTCATGACGTCCGCCTCCACCCCGCCCACCTGCAGAAAGCTGCCCGTATCGCCCTCGCGGCGCATGATCGAGAAGCCGCTCTCGCCCGCAACGTTGTCGATCCAGTCCACCTGGATGGTGGCCCCATTCTGGGTGAGCTGGGTCAGCCAGGGGGCGTGGTCGTCCGGATCGTCCAGGATACGCTGGGAAATCCCCAGGGGGGAATCCTCAGTGCAGGAAAGCAGTGTTCCCAGCGCCAGCAGCAGAAAGGAAATCGATTTCCATTTCATACGGAACCTCCCGGTTTGTAATTCCTGCTGATCGCAGTGTACTCATCAGGTATTGTCTGTGTGATTTTACTGAAGATAGCATATCCATGAAGATCGAGCGATTCCGGCCGAAGGGGAGGATCGTGCAATAATTTTCTCAAACGGCAATCTGGGCTTTGCATTCAGGAAATATTTCATAGAGTACTGCCATACGGGGTGCTTCATCAATGGGGGAAATCCCGGGCGTTTTTGGTCCGGGAAATTGCAGTGGGGATGAAGATGAAGCTTCTCGAGTCCACCCATCGCCCGACTTTCCGCGTCACATCAGTTCACCGGGCGTGGCCTGCGCCATGCGCTGCGATCCTCCCTGCGAGGCCGGCGTGCCGAAAGACCAGCGGGGAGGGCCGTCGTGGATGGGCGGTTCGTGTTACAGGAGGAAGTGGAATGCGACTCCGTGGATCTGCGATCTTTGCATCGCTGGCCCTGCTGCTTGCCGGAAGCGGCTTCTTCTCCACTCCGGTACTGGCGGATATCCTGGGCGTGCCCAGCGGTCCCTATCCCGACATCCAGTCGGGCATCGACGGGGCGTCGACGGGCGACACGGTGCTGGTGGCCGACGGCGTGTATTACGAAAACCTGAGAATCGAGGGCCTGGAATTCACGCTGGCCAGCGAATTCCTGCTGGACCAGGACCCGGCGCACATCGAGAACACGATCATCGACGGCAGCGTTTCAAGCGATCCCGACGAGGGCAGCGTGATCTGCTTCCTGCCCGGGGACGGCGCCTACTCCGCTCCCTGGATCGTCGGCATCACCATCCGCAACGGCGTCGGGCGCTCCGTCTGGGAACTCGTGGGCACCCCGCCGGACACGATGACGGTTGAGAAAACCGTGGGCGGCGGCGTCTACATCGAGGAGATGAACCCCGTCTTCTACAACAACCTCTTCCAGGACAACGACGGCGACGACGAGGGAGGCGGCAGCTACACCTTCATGGCCCTGCCCAACTTCGGCGGCCTGCTGCCGGGAGGGCAGGGCTTCAACCCGGGCCTGAACCGGTTCGAGGGCAACACGGCGAGCCTGGGCAATTCGTTCTTCTCCAGAGGGGCTGAAGAATTCGATCCGATCCTGGCCGAAAACTGCGAGTTCGACGTCTACGACTACGAATCCTCGACCCTCTCCGAGGTCTGGGCCACCACGGACGGCGAGTTCTCCTTCGCCAACGGATCGGGCGAACCCACGCTCCCGGAGGATCACGTATACGTCGACCCGGCGGGGGACGACGGCAACAGCGGCCTCAGCCCGGAAGACGCCTACCAGCATATTCACCACGCGCTGAACCAGGTCTACGCCGACTCGCTTGAGCCGGTGACCATTCACCTGGCCGCGGGAACCTATTCCCCAAGTATCACGCAGGAGGAATTCCCGCTGCAGATTCCGGACTGGGTCACCCTGGAGGGCGCGGGAGACGACCAGACCGCGCTTGACGCGGAGTACCTGAGCAACCTGCTGCAGATGGTGAGCTGCAGGGGCAGTGAGATCAGGGCGCTGAGTCTCAGGTTCGGCAGTACCTCAGGATTCGGCGGCATCGTCTATTGCGAAGAATCCGATCCCATCCTGGACGAGGTGACGTTCCTGGGCGGCAGCTCAGATTACGGCGGGGGAGCCTACTTCTTTGTCAGCAGTTCCCAGATCGCTAACTCGACCTTTGAAGGCTGCATCGGCAGCACCGGCGGCGGAATCTGCAGCAATATGAGCTCTCTCGTGTTCGACGGATGCACCTTCAATGGGAATTCTGCTCTTAAGGGCGGCGGCCTGACCGATCTGGGCCAGCCCTACCCCTTCCTCTCGGAGAACACGGTCATCCAGAGTTCCCTGTTCACGGGGAACGAGGCCGTCGAAAAGGGCGGCGCGATCTACACTGTCTTTTCTTCGCTCAGCATGGAAAAGACCACGGTGGCGGATAACATGGTCCTGAGTCGTGTTCCCGCCGGAGGTCTGCACTGCGAGCAGTACGAACAGCTTGAGATTACGAGCTGCATTTTCTGGGGCAACCTGGGTTCCGAGATCGCGCTCTATCCCGGCCCCTACTCCAGCGCCACCGTCGCCTATTCCGATGTGCAGAACTCGGGCATCTTCGGTGGCGGATCGTATCTCACCCTGCTGAACAACATCGACGCGGACCCGCTCTTCGCCAACCCGCCCGCGGACTACAGCCTGACCTGGGCCAACTATCCCGTGGACGACGCCACGAAATCTCCCTGCATCGACACCGGAGATCCCGAGCTCTTCGACGCTGACGGTTCGCGGGCCGACATGGGCGCCTTCTACTATCACCAGAGCACGGGTGTACCGCCCACCGCCCTTTTCTCCGCCGACACAACCTTGGGTATTCAATCTCTCGAAGTGGCCTTCAGCGACCAGTCCGTGGCGGGCAGCGAGGAAATCGTCTCCTGGTACTGGGACTTCGGTGACGAAAGCAGTTCATCCGATCAACATCCCGTGCACTCTTACGACGCCCCGGGCCTGTACACCGTCACCCTGGCCGTTGCCGACGACGTCGCCCTGACGGATACGCTCCAGGTTTCAAACATGGTCAAGGTCGTGGCGACCGGGACCATGCTGGATGGCGGTGTCCTGGACGACACCTTGTGGGCCGCCGGCAATCCCTATTTCGTCCGGGGGGACCTGAGCGTGCCGGAAGGGAACCTGACGGTCCTGGAGGCCGGGGTGCGACTGCAGTTCCTGGGGTATTACGACATCAGCGTCGAGGGCGCTCTCGAGGCTCTCGGAGCGGAGGGAGACACGATCCGCTTCTCCGTGGAGGACAGCACCGGCTTCGGCGACTGGTACGACCCGCAGGGTGCCTGGAAAGGTATCTCCCTCGACGGTTCCGCCGCCCGGATCGCCGATACGACGCGCTTCGACTACTGCGTGTTCTCCTACTGCCAGGCCGGGATGGATGCGGAGGACGGCGGCGGCGCCCTGAGTCTGAACGAGGCCGGCCGGGTGGAGATCGGGCACAGCCGCTTCCGAAGGTGTCTGAGCTGGCAGGACGGCGGCGCTATTCTCAGCCGTGACACGGAGCTGCAGCTCGAGAACGTGCTGGTGACGGGCTGCGAGACCCTGGTCAGCGGCGGCGGGCTCTTCGTGGCCGGCACGGGACCGGGTTTCCCCCTGAGCATGACGGAGGTCCAGATCGTCGAATGCTCGGCCGGATACGCGGGGGGCGGAATCTACTCCTCCTGGACCGGTTCGGAACTGAGCGGCGTCTGCCTGATGAACAACGAAGCCCGCCAGGGCGGTGGGATCTACCTGGTCAACTCCAACGCCGTGTTACAGAACCTGAGTCTGTCCGGCAACGCGGCCAGCGTGGAAGGCGGCGGGATCTACTGCTCCAGCGGATCGATAATCGACATGTCCGGCTGCATTCTCTGGAACGACTCGCCCTACGAGATCCACCTCTACGGCAATCCCACGCTCTTCGTCGCCTATTCCGACCTGGAGGGCGGCCAGTCCGGCATCGAGAACGAGCACGGCGCTACGATCATCTGGCAAGACGGCAACATCGACCAGGATCCGCTCTTCGCCGACCCTGGAAAACGGCGACTGCGGCCTGAGCTGGTTGAACTACCCGCTGCCCGACGAGACTAAGTCGCCCTGCATCGACGCCGGCGACCCCGCTGAGACCGACCCCGACGGCAGCCGCGCCGACATGGGCGCTTACTACTACCACCAGGACACTCCCACCCAGCCCTGGGCCTACTTCAGCGCTGATACCACCTTCGGCGTCCAGTCGCTGGAAGTGAGCTTCACGGACCAGTCGGTCCCCGGCGCCCACGAGATCGTTTCCTGGTTCTGGGATTTCGGCGACGATTCCAGCTCCACCGACCAGCACCCGGTCCATCTCTATTCCGCGCCCGGAACCTACTCCGTCTCGCTGACCGTGACGGACGCGGCGGATTCAACGAACACCCACCTGGAGAGCGGCCTGATCGAAGTCTCCCTGGGCACCCTGCTGCCCGGGGGCGAAGTAAGCGGCGTCTGGACGCCGGCGGGAAGCCCCTATTACGTGGCCGGCGACCTGCTGGTGCCCGACGACCAGTTGCTGGACATCGATCCGGGCGTGCGCGTGATTTTCCTGGGCCGCGAGGGCGGCTATTACGGCCATGAACTGAGTGTGGAAGGCTCCCTGCGGGCCCTGGGGACCGAGCAGGACAGCATCCTTTTCACCGCCCACGACACCACCGGGTATCACACCGGGCGATTCTGGCCGGGAAGCTGGAACGCCGTTCAAGTCAACCAGGTTCCGGAGGACGGCGACAGCCTGATCCTGCGCTACTGCATCCTGGAATACGGTTCGAGCGGCGACGGAGGTGCGCTGATCCTGAGGAACGGCGTCAGGGCGAGGGTCCGCAACACCGTGATACGAAACAATTACGGAATGGACGGCGGGGGACTCTTCGTCCAGGACAACACGGACCTGCTGCTGGAGGAAGTCCTGATCACCGGAAACCATAGCGATTTTCAGGGCGGCGGATTGGTTTTCTCCAATCTGTATTACGCGCCGGTCCTGCGGGAGGTGGTCGTCACGGGGAACTCATGCATCTACGAAGGCGGCGGGATGTACGTAACCAACTCGAATCCCTCGCTGCAAAATGTGTTCATCCTGTACAACGAGGCCGGCGCACCAGGCGGTGGGCTCTACCTGAGCTCTTCCAGTCCCGTGTTGCAGCAGGTCACGATTTCCGGGAACAGCGCCGACCAGGGAGGAGCGATCCACTGCGTGGGCGCCCAGCCGGTGATGGTCAACAGCATTCTCTGGAATGACAGCCCGAATGAGATCAACTGCTTCGGCCAGGGCGATGCATCCACCGTCACCGTCGACCACTGCGACATCCAGGGCGGCGAGGCCGGCATCGAGACCAACGGCAACGGCACGGTCAACTGGCTCGACGGCAACCTGGAAACCGATCCGCTATTCGTGGACGCCGAGGCGGGCGATTTCTCCCTGAGCGGCGACTCGCCCTGCATCGACGCGGGCACGGCCTTCTTCGTCTGGGATGGCGACACCCTGGTGGACCTGGATCCGGAGGACTACATCGGCGACGCTCCGGACATGGGAGCCTTCGAGTTCCTGCTGGCCGGTGCGCCGTCGCTCGTGATCACCCTCATCTCGGAAAACGAGCTGCAGCTCTCCTGGAGTCCGGTTGAAGGGGCCGCGTCCTACAACATCTATTCCTCGACGGATCCCTACTCGGGCTTCACACTGGTTGACAACACCACCGGTACGATCTGGTCGGAGGCGATTACCGGGGATGGGCGCTTCTATCACGTGCGGGCGGTTTCCGGAGGGGCGGGACCGTTCAGTTCGATTCAAAGAAAAGGTTTGATAAAGGGACTGAGGAAATGAACATCCCCGGACTTTCCCGAATCGGCCTGCCGTCGCTGTTGCCGGTATGGTTGTTCTTCTTCTCCACTCCTGCACACCCGGCGATCCTAGACGTGCCCAGCGGTCCCTATCCCGACATCCAGTCGGGCATCGACGGGGCGTCGACGGGCGACACGGTGCTGGTGGCCGACGGCGTGTATTACGAGAACCTGAGAATCGAGGGGCTGGAGTTCACCCTGGCCAGCGGATTCATCCTGGACCAGGACACCCTGCACATCGAGAACACCATCATCGACGGCAGCGTACCGGTGGACCCCGATGAGGGCAGCGTGATCTGTTTCCTGCCCGGCGGCGCTCCCCACTCGGCGCCCTGGATCGTCGGCATCACCATCCGCAACGGCCTGGGCCGCTCCGTCTGGGAACTTGTGGGCGTGCCTCCCGACACTATGATGATCCAGAAGAGGGTCGGCGGCGGCGTCTACATCGAGGAGATGAACCCGGTCTTCTACAACAACCTCTTCCAGGACAACGACGGCGACGACGAGGGCGGCGGCAGCTACACCTTCATGGCCCTGCCCAATTTCGGCGGGCCGCTGCCGGGAGAGCAGGGCGTCAACCCGGGGCTGAACCGCTTCGTGAACAATTCTGCGGACCTGGGCAACACCTTCTTCGTCAAGTTCGAAGGGGATCCCGATTCCATCTATGCCGACAACTGCGACTTCGACGTCTACGACTACGCCGCCTCGACGCTCTCAGACGTCTGGGCCACGGCGGAGGACGGCGTGTTCTCCTTCTTGAACTCCTCTGGTTCGGCAACTTTGCAGGCGGATACGGTCTATGTCGATCCCGCTGGTGACGATGGTAACTCCGGCCTCCTTCCCGGCGAGGCCTTCAAGCATGTTTATCACGCGCTGAACCAGGTCTACGCCGACTCGCTTGAGCCGCTGACCATCCACCTGGCCGCGGGAACCTATTCGCCGAGTATCACCCAGGAAGAATTCCCGCTGCAGATTCCGGACTGGGTCACGCTGGAGGGCGAGGGCGAGGATCTGACGATTCTGGACGCTGATAACCAGAGCAACCTGTTGCTGCTGGAACATTGCAGAGGTGCCGTCATCAGGGATCTCACCTTAACCGGTGGATCGGCTGCAAACCAGCAGGGGGGAGCGATCTTCTGCCTGGGATCCGAACTGTACTGCGAAGGACTGACACTCAGCTACGGGTACACGAACTATGGCGGAGGCATGTACCTGCAAGCATCCAACGTAACCCTGAGTGATACGCGTTTCGAGGAGATCTCCTCTCTGAGCGGAGGTGGAGTTTACAGCACCGGCGGCACGCTGGAGATCGATGGGTGTTTCTTCAACCAATGCGAAGGGGTCGGTTTGGTTTTCTATGGCGAACGGCCCGATGGAAGCCCCGAGATACTGTCCATTCATGAAACAGTATTCGCCAACAACTCCGGTGGCGCGGTGACCATGCTGTGGGGAGCGCTGGAGCTGGGAAGGACCACGTTCACGAATAATTACTCGCCCGAAGCCGGTCTGTATTGCGCCGACTACGAGTGGCTGGACATCAGCAGCTGCATATTCTGGCAGAACTCGTACTACGAGATCGGCCTGGAACTGGACCAGTCAGGTGCCCCGGCTCGAATTGTCTATTCCGACGTGCAGGACCTGGATATATACACCACCGAGTCCACAGTGGACCTGACGACACATGACCTGATCGACCAGGATCCCCTGTTCACGAATCCCTACTATTGGGACTACAGCCTGAGCTGGGCCAACTACCCGGTTGACGATTCAACGAAGTCCCCCTGCATCGACACGGGAGATCACGCGCTCTTCGATCCCGACGGCTCGCGCGCCGACATGGGAGCCCTGTACTTCAACCAGGATTCAGGCATTCCGCCCACGGCTTTCATCGGTGCCGATACCACCTTCGGAATGCCGCCACTGCTCGTCGTTTTCACCGACCAGTCAGTCATCGGCAGCGAGGAGATCGTAGCCTGGCTCTGGGATTTCGGCGACGATTCCACCTCGACCGAGCAGCACCCGCAACACATCTACGAGAATCCGGGAATCTACTCAGTCTCGCTGACCGTGACCGATGCGGCCGATTCAAGCGACACCTGCGTCGAAACGGACTTGATAGAAACAGCAGCCGACGGCACCGTGGTCGAGGGCGGTCCGGTCGACGGCACCTGGTCCGCGGCGGGAAGTCCTTACTACGTCAATGGAGACCTGACGGTGCCCCAGGGGAGCGACCTGCTCGTGGAATCCGGCGTGCGGGTGGAATTCCTCGGCCGCTACGGGCTGACCATCGAAGGGGGTTTCGGCGCAATCGGCACGGAAACGGACAGCATTCTATTCACTTCCTACGACACGACCGGTTTCAGTGACCTGTATTACGAACCAAGCGCCTGGTACGACCCGCAAGGTTCCTGGAGGGGGATCACCGTCGATCGATCGGCGCGGACCGATGACAGCGCTCGCTTCGAGCACTGTGTCCTGGAGTTCGCCGTCGCCGCGGCGGATCAGGGAGAAGGCGGCGGCGCGATTCGCCTGCTGGATGCCGGCAGCGTGCAGTTGTCAGACAGCCGCATCCGCAACTGCCTGAGCTGGTACTACGGAGGCGGCATCTACAGCAGGGACACGGAGTTGTCGCTGGAGAATCTGCTGGTGGAGAATTGCTACGCCGGTGACCACGGAGGCGGGATCGCCATCGCCAACACGGCTGAAGAGGACTACGCCTGCAGCATCGATGAAGTTCAGGTCCTGAACAACGCGGCCTGCGGCGACGGAGGCGGTTTATCCATCTACGACGCGAATCCCACGATGGAGAACCTGCTCGTTTCCGGTAACACAGCCGAAAACGAGGCGGGTGGCCTCTTGCTTTCCTCCTCTCATGCCGTGATGCAATACCTGAGTATCACCGGCAACACCGCGGTCAGGAAGGGCGGCGGAATACTGCTCGACGGCTCGAATGCCCTGATCGAGGACGCAGTCCTGGCGGACAACGTGTCCGGCTACCCCGGCGGCGGGGGAGCCTATATCTACATGTCCGAACCCGAGTTCCGGCGCGTCACGATCAGCGGAAACGACTCCGAGACCGGCTCCAGCTCTGGTGGCGGCGGCCTCTACCTGCACTATTCGGACGCCCTGCTTGAGAATCTCGAGATATCGGGCAACAACTCTGACGGGGGCGGCGGAATTCTCCTCTCTGCTTCGAACCCGACAATGGAATTGCTTGAGGTGAGGGCCAACAGCGCGGACTGGGGCGGCGGAGTGGCGATGAGCGGCTCGGATCCGGTTATTGGGCACTCGGTGGTCTCGAATAATGTCGCCACCACGTATTACGGTGGAGGCTTGTCGCTGAGCAATTCCGATCCGCATTGCGAGCACCTATGCGTGACCGGGAACTCTGCGCCAGGTTCCGGCGGCGGCATTCAATGCAGCAGCAATGCGAATCCCGTTCTGGCCAACTGCATCCTGTGGAACGACTCGCCGCAGGAGATCAGCTGCACCTCCTATGGCGACGCCTCCTCCATCACCGCCGACCACTGCGACATCCAGGGCGGCGAGGCCGGCATCGAGACCAACGGCAACGGCGTGATTAACTGGCTGGACGGCAACATCGATCTCGACCCGCTGTTCCTCGAGCCCGATTCCTCCGACTTCTCCCTGAGCGGCGACTCCCCTTGCATCGACGCGGGCACGGCCTTCTTCGCCTGGGAGGGTGATACGCTGGTGAACATGGCGCCCGAGGACTACGTCGGCGAGGCCCCCGACATGGGAGCCTTCGAGTTCGAACTTCCCGGATCCCCGACCGTCTGGATCACGCTGCCGGCTGAGGACCAGGTGCAACTTTCCTGGGATCCCGTGCCGGGCGCCGCGTCCTACAACGTCTATTCATCGACGGATCCCTACTCAGGCTTCGCGCTGGCGACCAACACCACCGGCACGGTCTGGCTGACAGCGATCGCAGAAGAACAGCGTTTCTATTACGTGACGGCGCAAAGCGCCGGCCACGCCGTGAGGGAGGAGGGCGCCGATCCTCGTGACAGCGATACGCACCGGCACGCCCTGAGGGCGGTTTCAGGTGCTGCGATGTCCGCAACTCCTGCCTCGGCGAAACCTGGCAAGCAAGAGCATCCGGGGAATCGCTACTTTGAGTGAGACGGAATCAGAATCTTCTCAGGCGCGAAATTCCCCCGGAGGACTCACCTTGCGCACCCTGGTTCTCACCTGCCTCACCGCTTGCATTCTCATTGGCGGCGCCGCCGCCCAAAACAAGCAAAGTGCCGACAGCCTCTTCGCCCTCGCCAGGCAGCTCCAGAAATCCAGCGAGCACCAGGACGCGCTGCGCGAGTACGGCGCCGCGCTTGTGCAGTACGGCGAGCTGGGCCTGCTGGACGAGAAGAAGGAATGCCTGTACAAGATGGGCTATGTCCAGGCCGCCAGGCTCTCGGATTGGAAGAGCGCCGAGAGCACCTGGAAAGAAGCCCTGGACCTGGCCGTGGCTCTTAAGGACGGCGCCAAGGTGGCGCGGATCAAGGGCAACCTGGGCATCGTCTACGACCACCTGGGCGACTATAAGACCGCTGAAGAGTATCACAGGCAGTCCCTGAGCTTCTACGAGATGATGTTCGACGCGCGTCGGATCTGTATCACGCACAAGAACATCGGCATGCTCAGACTCAACCAGTCGGACTACTACAACGCGGAGAAGGAATTCTCCGCCGCTCAGGAGCTGGCCCGCGAGGAGCAGCTCGCGGACGAACTGGGTAAGCTCAGGCTCAATTTCGGGCTGCTGAATTACAAGCGCGGCAACTACGGGCGGGCCTTCGCCGACTACCGTGAAGCCCTGAGGCTGCTGGGCAAGGATATCTCCGACCAGGACCGGGCGAACGCTCTGAGCAACCTGGGCATGGTCTACCGGGCTTACGGTGACACGGCCTCGGCCCGGAAGCAGTACGAGGAGGCGCTGGAAATCGCCTGCCGCTGCGGGGATCGCGGCCTGAAGGCCCGGGTGCTCAACAACTTGGGCAACCTCTACCGTTCCCTGGGCAGCTACGACAGGGCCATCGATTTCCTGAGGCGCTCGCTAAGCATCAAGGAGGAGATCGGCGACAAGCGGGGCATTTCCAATACCAACAAGAACATCGGCGACATCTTCGTGGACAAGGGCGAGCTGGACAGGGCGCGGGAGGTCTACCGGATCTCCCTGGCCCTGAACAAGGAGCTGGGCCACCTGAGCGCCAAGGCCAGCCTGAAACTGGCCCACGGCAACCTGTTCCGCGAACTCGGCGAGGACGCCACGGCCCAGCAGTTCTACGGCGAGGGCATCGAGCTGGCCCGCCGGCTGGACGCCAACGACCTGCTCTACAAGCTGTTCCAGGCCCGCGGCGAGCACCTCTACGATCAGGGCCGGATCGCCGAGGCCGTGGAGGACTACCGGCGGAGTATCACGGCCATCGAGAACATCCGCCAGACCATCGGCATCGAGGAGAACCGGGCCAGCTTCATGGCGCGGATCCTGCCCGTCTACGAACGCATGATCGAGATCCAGCTCGAACTGGGCGACCGCGAGACGGCTTACGATTTCTACGAGAAGATGAAGGCCCGCAACCTGCTGGACATCCTGGACGGCGCCTTCCTGGTCTTCGAGGACGAAATGACGGCCGCGGAGATCAAGGAGCAGATCGACCTGGAACTCGAACTGCGGCACAGCAACCGGGAGATCCGGGCCTACAGCAACACGGACGAGCGCTCCGGCGCCATCGACACCCTGGTCACGCGGCAGCTCAAGATCCGCCAGGCGATCAAGGAATTCAGGGAACAACTCTATTTCCGGCACCCGGAAATCCGGCGCAAGATGGGCAGCGGCATTCCGATCCGTTCCCGCGACGCCGTGCGCCTGCTCAACCAGAGCGAAGCCGGCCTGGCCTACCTGGTGCTCGACGACGTGACGATCTGCTTCCTCCTGCGCAAGCTGGGCCGCCGGGAGTACAGCATCGAAAGCCACGAGATTCCCGTGTCACGGGACTCGCTGGGCGTCCTGATCTCGGAACTCCAGCGTGAGCTGAAGCCGGGTGGGGACTTGCCGGGGCCGCCGGGCGGCGCCGCGGAAAGCGAAGCGACGGTGGAGACCTGCTACCGCCTGCTGGTCGAACCCCTGCGCGCGCAGCTCGAGGGCATGGATCAGCTCTGCATCATTCCCGACTCGTACCTGCACTCGGTGCCCTTCCAGGCGCTCAGGAACCCGGGCAGCGGCACCTACCTGATCGAGGAATTCGCCCTCAACTACGTCTACTCGATGAGCGTGCTGGACGAGCTGAGGGCCGGTGGCACCGCGGGCAAGGAGGCCCTGATCGCCTTCGGCAATCCCGAGCTTCTGCCAGAGAGTGGAACGGATCCCCGTGGTTCACTGCCGCCGCTGCACGCCGCCGAGGAGGAGGCCCGCTCCATCGGCCGACTCTTCAGCGGCAAGTCCGCCGTCTACACCGGCCGGGAGGCCTCCGAGAGCAATTTCAAGGGGCTGGCCGAGGACTACGGCATCGTGCACCTGGCCACCCACGGCCTCCTGGACGAGGTCAACCCCATGTACTCCTCCATGCTGCTGGCCTCCGACAAGGAGAATGACGGCTACCTGACGGCCCGCGAGATCATCATGCTCGACCTCAACGCCGACCTGGTGGTCCTGAGCGCCTGCGACACGGCCCGGGGCCGGCTCTCGGAGGGCGAGGGCATGCTGGGCCTCAGCCGCGCCTTCTTCGGCGCCCAGGTGCCCACGCTGGTGGCCACGCTCTGGCCGGTGGCGGACACCTCCACCATGCTGCTGATGAAGGCCTTCTTCGAGCGCATCCGCGACGGGCTGCGGCCGGCGCGGGCGCTGCAGCAGGCGCAGCTGGGCCTGCTGAATTCGGGCGTCTACGACGATCCGGCCTTCTGGGCGCCCTTTGTGCTGATCGGGGATTCGGAATGAGCGATACTGCTAACGGAAGGAATTCGTAAGCTGAATCGGCTTGCCTTACAGCCTGTTCTTCCTTTTACTACAAGAGACGCCTGGCCGGCGGTGCGGCCGCAGTGAAGGTCTGGCGGTACCGGCAGCGTGCGGCGAACGGATACCGAGCACCGTCAACAGGAATTGGATCACAACATTGCGAGGAAGCCCCCCGTGAAACAGGATCGAATCTTACCCGCCCTGCTGCTCAGCCTGAGCCTGCTCAGCCTGAGCGCTGCCGGATCCTCCGCGAACGACTCCGAAGAGGGGTCCTTCAGTTTCCGCTACGGGATCGTGGCCAAGCTGCACACGCTTCCCGAGAGCCTGGTCAAAGTGGATGAGTTCACGGAGCTCGGCCCGGGCGACTCCATCCGGATCCACTTCTGGATTCCCGGCGGAAGCTCGTTCTTCGTGTTCCTCAAGAGCGGGAAGGACGACATCCGCACACCGTTTTCCTCCACTGCCAACAGGGCGGTCCCGGAGAGCGAAGGATCCGCCGGTTCCTCCGGCTGGATTCCGGTCGGTTCCGAGGGAACCAAGGAGACCCTCTACCTTATTGGATCACGGCAACCCCCGGCGAAACTCATCTCCCTGTGTCTCAAGCACGATCAGGCAAGCGGCAAACTGCGACGCAAGTACGCCCGCAAGATCAGCGCCGAACTTGAAGAGTACGCGCCTGAGGACCGGGAGGAACTGGCCGAGCTGCCCACCAGCCTGCGCAGCCCGCGGATCGTCGGGGCGGTGTTCCGCGGCGCCGGGGATGCGGAGAACGAGTCGTTTCTGTTCAACACCTGCAGCGGGGCGGGACAGGCGGGCTGCGTCCTGAACCTGCGGCAGCCCTGAGGCGATGATCCGCAGCGATCCGCCGATCAAGTGGAGAAGCCTGGCCTATTCCTTCGGGATGCTGGCCCTGGGCGCCCTGCTGGCGGCCCGCCTGCCCCTGGTTTTCGAAGTCCTGGAACTGAAAACCGTCGACCTGCGACTGGTCCTGCGCGACCGGCTGGATCTCAATCCCACCATCTCTCCGCTCGTCTTCAACGCAGTACTGGACGACGCCACCTACCGCGACGACCCGGGTTTCAGCCGCGACCGCGAGGGAATCGCCGGGGTGGTCGAACGCCTGGCCCTGGCGAAAGCCTCGGTGATCGGTTGCGATTTCCTCTTCGCCGAGTATCGTGAGACCAGGGGCGACAGCCTGCTGGTCCAGGCCTTCCAGAGGGCGGGCAATCTCGTTCCCGCGTTCATGGCGGGCAGGGGCGGCGAAAACGTGCCGTTCATGATGAGCGCGGAGAACCTGGAGCAGGTCCTGGGCATCGACCTGCTGCCCGAGTTCGAAGCGCGACAGCCGGGTCCGCCGCGGTTCGACGCGATCGAGGCCTGCTCTTTTCCCGAACTGCTGGACGCGGCGCTGACCGGCGGTTTCGTGAACCTGCTGCCCGAGCGGGACGGAGTAATCCGGCGTTATCCCCTGGTGGCCGAACTCGACGGCCGGCTGCTCCCCTCCCTGGCCCTGGCTGTCCTCTGCGCCCACCTGGATTGCGACCTGAGTAAGGTATCACTCTCACCGTCGGGCGAAGTGCTGCTGCCTTCGATTTCGCTGCCCGCGGGAAGCCCCTCCCGCGACCTGGCGATCCCCCTGGATCCCCGGGGCAGGTTGTGGCTGAACAGTTACGGTGGTCCGGACCTCGAGAACTACCCTTTGACCTACGCCGCGGGCGACCTGCTTGACCCGCGCTACAGTGCAGCCCTGAGCCGGGCCCTCGAGGGCAAGATCGGCATCTTCGCCGACATCTCGACCCGCAACAAGGACTTCTGGATCGCGCCCCTGGATCCCGTTTTCCCCAGCGCCTTCCTGCACGCCACGGCGTTGAGCAACCTGCTCGAGGAGGATTTCCTGACCGAGACAGGGCGGGTCATGAATATATTCCTGCTGCTGCTGCTCTGGGCCGGTTGCATGCTCCTCTTCCGGCTCTTCAGGCCGGTTGCGGCCGGTCTCTGCTCCGCGGCCCTGCTGCTGCTCTACCTGGGCGCCGCGGGGGCACTGTTCTTGACGGCGGGATCGATCCTGCCCGTGATACCTGTCCTGGCGCCCCTGGGGGCCGCGCTGCTGCTGGTTCTTTTCTACTCCCTGCGCCAGGAGGAACGCCGGCGACTGGTGCTGGAGACCTCGATGAGCAGCTTCCTCTCGCCGCCCCTGATGGAGCGGATGATCAGGAACGGTTCGCTGCTGAGCACCGGCGGCCGGCGGAAGCGGATCTCGGTGCTGTTCTCCGACATCGCCGGCTTCACCGCCTTCTGCGACAGGAACGAACCGGAGGAAGTGCAGGCGATCCTGGACGAATACCTGGGAAAGATGGTAGGTATCGTTTTTCGGCACGACGGGATCATCGACAAGTATCTCGGCGACGGCCTGCTGGCCTTCTTCGAGAACGCCGAGGACGCGGAGGACCTGGTCAGCCCCGCGAATGCAGTGGCCACCGCTCTGGAAATGCGCGCCGCGGCGCAGGAACTGCGCGAGCAGTGGATGAAGCAGAACCGTTTCGACCTGCACGTCCGCGTCGGCATCACCACGGGTTACGCGGCGGTGGGCAACCTGGGCACGCGGCAGAAGATCGACTACACCATCATCGGCTCCAAGGTCAACCTGGCCCAGCGCCTGCAGTCATACGTTGCGGCGGACGAGATCATCGTCGACCGCGACACCTGGGTCCGCATTCGTGATACACATGAAACCGAGGACCTGGGCGAGATCAAGGTCAAGGGCGTCGAGGCGGGTGTGCAGGCCTACAAGGTGCTCTGAGGCGGGTCAGGCATCAGTCCTCCTGCAGGGGATTCTTCCGCGATCCCGGTAAGGCCAGGAGCGCCGGCAGCAGGAAGAGGCCCAGGGCCAGAGTCATTTCCCGCCAGTACTCACCGGGCGCGATCCAGATCTCCTCGAACATCCTCCAGGGTCGTGATGACCGAGAAGTTGCGTCCCGCGATGGAATTCTCCCGCTGCGGAATGCGGTGTATCACGAGGTACGGACAATGCAGCTTCTGACAGCTATCCTTCTTCAACTGGGAATCGTCGCGTCGGCCCTTTCCCAGGTCGCCATCACGCGCGAGGATATGTTCACCGAAATCGGCTTGTACTCCCGAAGCTGGGGCAGCGGCAGCGACTGGCCGACCGGAGGGATCATGGGTTCCCCCGGCGGGCCGCAGGTCTGGGACTTCAGCGAGGGCCCTCAGGACCGCATCGCCCGGATGGACGTGGTGTCCGTTAGCGACGGCGGGCACGGGGGAGATTTCGCCGCGGCTGAATGGGCCGAGCGCCTGTCGCTGGAGGGCCGCCACGACTCCACGGGCTGGTTCTACTACAGCGGCCCGGCTGAGGGCCTGGTGAATCACGGCCTCTACTCCGAACTGATCAGCGTCTACGACCCCTCCTGCCCCTTCGAGCCCCCGGTCCTGGCCTGGCCCGACCCGATGAACTACGGTGATACATGGCAGACATCGACCACCTTTTACACAATCGTCGAATACGGGGCCACGTATTACGACGCTCGAGTGGATCACGTTATTGACAACCACATCGACGCCTGGGGCAGCCTCATCGTTCCCCAGGGCGAGGGCCTGTGCCTGCGCCTGAACCGGGTGACCCAGATGGACTTCTACGTCTGGATCCTCTTCAACTGGGTCTACGTCGGCACGAACTACGACCGCGCATATTATTGGCTGACGGAGAATCGCGGCAGTGCCGCCTCCCTGCATTCGGAAGCGCAGGAGGCCATTCCGCCGGAGGACTTCGCCGTCGCCTCGGGATTCACCCGCATGTTCGAGACCAACCATCCGGGCGCCGTCCCGCCGGCGGCGGTGGACGACCTGCAGGTAGAGCTGGCGCTGGGAGAAGCCCTGCTGAACTGGTCCGCCAGCGAGGGAGCGGTGGAGTACCGGGTGGAATACTCGGCGGATGCGTATTTCGAGGGCCCGTGGCAGGATCTGGGAATAACTTCGGGCACGACGATGACCGACGATACCGTCAACGGAGTTCTGGAACGCTACTACCGGGTGATTGCGCTGAATTAGGGCCTAGCCTTCAGCCGGTTCAGACAGCCCGCGCACCGCCTCGACCAGTTTCTCCATGGGGATGGGCTTCTGCAGGCAGAGCTCGGCGCCGAAGGAGCGGGCCGCGTCGAGGTAAAGTTCCGGGGCGTTGCGGCCGCCGCCGGAGATGGCGATGATGCGCGCGGCGGGGTGCTTCCGGCGCAGCTCGAGAATCGTCTCCAGGCCTTCCTTGTCGGGCATGACGATATCCGTCACCACCACGCGGTAGTCCGACTCCGCGCACATCTTCAGTCCCTGAGCGCCGTCCGCGGCCAGGTCCACCGAGAATCCCGCCCGCTCGAGCGCGATCCGGAACAGCTCGCGCAGTTGGGCGTCGTCGTCGATCACCAGGATCCGCCTCATCCCGCGTCTTCTCCCGAGTCTTCCATCGCGCGCCTTATCGCACTCGCCAGGGCGTGATGCTCCACCGGTTTGCAGAGCACCTCGCGGATGCCCGCCTCCCGGGTCGCTTCATCGCTGAGTTCCTCGCCGAAGCCGGTGAGCAGCACGACGGGGAGATCCCCGCGGAGCACCCGGATGTTCTGCGCCAGTTCCAGTCCGCTCAGCTCGGGCATGATCTGGTCCGTTATCACCAGGTCGAAACGCTCAGGTTCCTGCTGAAAAACGGTCAGGGCCTCCAGGCTGCTGGAGCAGACATCCACCTTGTATCCAAAGCGCTCGAGTCCGAGCTTGGCGTGGGCCAGGATCGACAACTCGTCGTCCACCAGGAGTACCCGTTCCCGTCCCTCCGGTCCCAGTTGGCGGACATCCAGGGCGAGACCGTCGGCTTCCCGTGAATCGGCCAGGGGCAGATAGAGCCGGAAAGCGCTGCCCCGCTCCGGCCGGCTCTCCACCGTGATGCCTCCTCCCAGCCGGTTCACCGTTCCGTAGACAATTGAGAGGCCCAACCCGGTTCCCTTTCCGATACTCTTGGTTGTATAGAAAGGTTCGAAGATGTGTTTCACGGTCCCGGAATCCATGCCCTCGCCCGTGTCGCGCACGGTGAGTTGCGCGTAGTCGCCCGGCGCGCAGCCCGTGCTGAGCGCCGTGTGCCCGGGACCAAGGCGGACCTCGCGGAGCCCGATCTCGAGCACTCCTCCCTCCTTCTGCATGGCCTGATAAGCGTTGGTGCAGAGGTTCATCAACACCTGGTACATCTGTGTCAGGTCGGCCCTGACGGGCGGACATGCGCCGTCTAGGTCGAGAGCGATGCGGATGTTGGAGGGGATGGAAGCGCGCAGCAGGACGTGAACCTCCCTGACCACCGACTGCAGAGGTACCCGCTGAATCCCCGACTCCGCGGGCCGGCTGAAGGCCAGGATCTGGGCCACCAGCTCGCGGGCGCGCACGCCCGCCTTGGCCACTTCCGCCAGGTACTGGCTGGTTTCGCCTCCCCGAGGGGCTGTATCACGGGCCAGGTCGTTGAAACCCATGATCGACTGGAGGATGTTGTTGAAATCGTGGGCGATGCCTCCGGCCAGGGTCCCGATGGCCTCCATGCGCGAGGCCTGCTGCAGCTGGTTCTCCATGCGCTTTTGATCCGTGATGTCCTGGTGGGTCCCGCTACGCATGATCTCCACGCCCTGATCGTCGTAGGAGCTGATCCAGCGGTTGTGGATCCAGCGCTCCTCCCCGTCGGGCCTGATGATGCGGAGTTCGTGCTCCACTTCGCGCTTCCCGGCGCTCGCCTCTTCCATTGCACTTGCGAGAATGGGCCAGTCCTCAGCGTGAACCAGGTTCCTGACCAGCTCGACGGTGGGTTGCTGCGCTGGGATGCCCAGGATTTTATAGGTCTGCGCAGACCAGTGGATCTCGTCTCTCCGCAGGTCGTGCCACCAGCTGCCGATCCGCGCCACGCGGTGGGCTTCCAGCAGTTCGGTCTCGTTCTCGCGCAGCTGCTTCAGGATCAGCAGGCTGTTCAGTGTATCACCCACGCGGCGGCCGATCTCCTTGAACAGCAGACACTCCTTCTCGTTCCATACCTTTTCGTGGCTGCACTGGTGGATGCCCAGCATCCAAGGCTGTCCGCTTGTAGGTCGAAGGGCAACGCTCAGCTGGCTCTTCGTGCCGTATTTCATGGCCACATCGGGCGCTTGCCGATAGTCCCGCATGCTCAAAAACAGCGGTCCATCCTCGCTCAGTACACGTCGCAGGATTCCCGCCATCTCCGGGTCCATGGCATGCTCGGCCTTGAGGGCAAAAGCGCCCGGGTATTCAGGTCGGGTCTTCTCCGTGGGAATCCGCCAGGAAGCGGCATCGGGATCGCAGGGATACAGCAGCCAGGCCCGGTCGCAGTCGAAGACCTCGAGCACGACTTCGAGAATTCGTTCCAGGGCCCGGTCCAAGTCGGAAGTCTGCCAGAGCGCCCGGTGCAGGCGGTCCAGGCTTTCCAGGAAATGCAGGTTGTCCCGCCGCTCCCGCTCGGCCAGTTTCTGCTCGGTGATCTCGTGCTTGCTGCCCCAGGCGCTGATCAGCCTGCCGTCTTCCAGGTAGCTGTGGCTGCTGTTGTTGAAGTAGCGGAAGTCGCCGGAGGGGCCGAGTTCGCGCGATTCGATGAAGAAGGCGCGGTAACCCGCCTTGATGTATCGCAGCAGGAACTTGCGGTAGTCCTCTTCCGAAGCCTGCACCACTTCAATAAAAGGCCTGCCGACCAAGTCTTGCGGACGCTCGGCGCCGTACATCCGGGCGAAGGTCGCGTTGCAGTCGGCCAGGACGGCGGAGCGAACCATTTGCTCGGCCTGCTGCTCGGGATCCAGCTCCGTGGACACCGGAGGCGAGAACTCGATTCTCCAGAGGGCTTCCGTGGAGTCGGTGATATACGAACGGAAGCGGTTCTCGCTTTCCCGCAGCCGCTCAGCAAGTTGCTCGTGCTGTTTCCGCTCCGCCTTGAGCTCGCGGATGCTCCGTCTGGCCTGTTCCAGTTCCTCGCGCAATCGCTCCCTGTCCGGTTGGACTCGTTGCTCGTGCTTGCTCATGATTCAGCCAGGCTCCCCATGCTTGCCGGCGGCTTAACGAGAGCACTCTCCCCCATCAGTGAGTGCCTGTACCGGTTTTCAGCGACCGCCGTCCGATCTGTTCGCTTTCAATGATATAGGCAACCCGCTGTCGGCGGGAAATCCCGGCCCGCCGCAGGCACCCGATTGTTCACAGGTTCCCTTCCACCTCCGCCACCAGCAGGCGCGTTTTCACTGCCACGTCCGGCGTGACCGAGATGCTGTCGATTCTGCAGCGCACCAGGAACTCGGCGAAATCGGGATAGTCCGAGGGTCCCTGGCCGCATAGGCCCACTTTCTTCTCGAGCTCGTGGCAGGTCTCGATGACCCGGGCGATCAGGTCCTTCACGGCGGCGTTGCGTTCGTCGAAGAGGTGCGAGATCTGCGCCGAATCCCGGTCCAGACCCAGGGTGGTCTGGGTCAGATCGTTGGATCCGATGGAGTAGCCGTCGAAGAAGGGCAGGAAGTCCCTGGCCAGGATCACGTTGGAGGGGATCTCGCACATCATGTAGACCTGGGCCTTCACCTTTTCGTCGTCGATGATCCGGCGCACCTTCTCCGCCTCGGCGGGCGTGCGCACGAAGGGCACCATCACGCAGGCGTTGTCCAGGCCGAATTCCTCGATCACCCGGCGGACCGCCAGGCATTCCAGCTTGAAGGCTTCGCGATAGCGCTCGTCGTAGTAGCGCGAGGCGCCCCGCCAGCCGATCATGGGATTCTCCTCCTCGGGCTCGAAGGCCTTGCCGCCCAGCAGGTTGGCGTACTCGTTGGACTTGAAATCGGAGAAGCGGAAGATTACCGGGGAGGGATAGAAGGCACCGGCGATGCGGCTGATGCCGGCTACCAGTTTTTCGACGAACAGATCTTCCTTGCCCAGCTTGATCAGGTAGAGGGGGTGCTGGCCGATGTGGGAGGCGATGATGAATTCCAGCCTGGCCAGTCCCACGCCGTCGTGAGGCAACCGGGCCGCCGCCAGGGCCATCTCCGGGGTGCCCACGTTGAGCATGATCCGGGTGCGGGTCTGGGGGATGTCCTTAAGACCGATCTCCTCCACGTCGTAGCGCGGCAGACCTTTGTAGACGTGGCCCTGCTCCCCTTCCACGCAGCTCACCGTGATCTCCTCGCCGCCCGGGATCTTCTGGGTCCCGGTCTCGGTGCCCACCACGCAGGGGATGCCCATCTCGCGGGCCACGATGGCCGCGTGACAGGTACGCCCGCCCAGGTCTGTGACGATGGCGGCGGACCTCTTCATGATCGGCTCCCAGTCGGGATCCGTCATCCGCGTCACCAGGACCTGACCCTCGCGGAAGGAATCGATCTGGCTCACGTCCTGCAGCACGTTGGAGCCGCCGTGGCCGATCTTGGTCCCCACCGGCCGGCCGACGGCGAGCTGTTCGTAGTCTTCCTTGTCGTCGACGAAGTAGTAGCGCCGGTAGGTCACGGCGCGCGAATGGATGGTCTCGGGCCGGGCCTGCAGTATGTAGAGTTCCTTGTCCTCGCCGTCCTGGGCCCACTCGATGTCCATGTAGACGCGCCGCCCGTACTTCGTGCCGTAGTGCTTTTCGATGATCAGCGCCTGGCGGGCCAGCGAGGAGTAATGCTCGTCCTCCAGCAGCCCCAGGGGATTCTGAATCACCTTGCCCGAATGGCGCAGCACGTAGATCTCGTCGGGCTTGACCTCCCCCTGGACGATCGCCTCGCCCAGCCCTCGGTGGGGCGTGATCAGAATCAGGTTCTCGTTGCCGGTCTCGGTGTCGATGGTGAACATCACGCCGCTGACCCCGTTCCAGTCGGCGCGAACCATCTCCTGGATGCCCACGGAAAGGAAGACCTGGTCCTCGGGGAAGTCGTTCTGGTGCCGGTAGGACATGGCCCGCGCCGTGTACAGCGAGGAAAAGCACTTCTTGGTCTTGTCCAACAGGTCCGAGAGACTCGAGACGTTGAGGAAGGTGTCCTGCTGCCCGGCGAAGCTGGCCTCCGGCAGGTCCTCGGCCGTGGCCGAGGAGCGGACCGCCACGCTGCGCCGTGGATCGAGTTGCTTGAAGGCTTCGGCCACGTCGAGCTCGAAGGCGCGATCGAAATCACGACTCTCGATCAGCTCGCGGATCTCTTTGGAAATGCGGTCCAGCAGCATCACGTCCTCGTAGCCGTCCTCCGCCAGCCGCTTGAGGCGATTGTCCACCTCGGACTGCAGCGGCTGCATGAACTCGCGGAAAGCCTGCGTGGTAATGGCGAAACCGTTGGGCACCTTGATTGCGGGCAGGCGGATCAACTCGCCCAGCGAGGCGTTCTTGCCGCCCACCAGGGGCAGGTCGTCCAGTCCGATGTCCTTGAACCAGCGGATGTCTGTGGCGCTCATGCCCGGACTCCTTCTCTTGAAAACGTATTACATTCGATCTTGTATCACCGAAGTCCGCGATTCCCTTAACAAGCCCCGCGCAATCCCCGGGCGAGCATTCCGTCGAGGACCAGTTTACGCAGGAAGGTCATGCCGAAAAAGGAGACCAGCAGCGACGAAATCAGGTCCTGTCCCCAGAGCAGGATCATGGCGGCGAAGACCGCCACGCCCAGGGCCAAGGTCCAGCCGTTGACCGCTTTCAGCCTGCCCTCACCCAGCGCCCGGTATCGCTCCGGCCCGACCTCCTGCGCCTCCGTCCCGCCGGTGCCGAGCGTTCGGCCGCGATCGGGCAGCATGTGCGAGGCGAGAAAGCTGAGCAGGAAGGCCAGGGAGCCGATCAGGATCAGCATACTTATCGACAGCTCGGCGCCGGCACTTGCGGGAATGCCGAAGAGCCCCTCCTGGAGCCGGCGCAGCAGGCCGAATTCCAGGCCGTGCTGGTACAGCCAGGTGCCGCTGCCGTAGGAAAAGGAATAGGCCAGGTTGGAGACGGACATGAATCCCGCGAAGAGCGATCCCGCGGCGTTCACCGGTATCACCGCTCCCACCAGGCTGAAGGTGCTCATGCGCACCACGCCCAGGAAGACCGCCTGCAGGAAGTTGTAGCTGCAGAGGGTCGCCAGCCGCATGTACCCTTCCGGAGCGGTACCGGCCAGCAGGGCCAGCTTCCCCGTGACACGGCCGAACCAGGGATCCACCAGCAGGTACTGGGTCAGGTTGACCGCCACGCTGAGCAGGATGTAGATCTTGAACAGCCGCTTCAGGCCCAGGCGGTCCTGCCAGCGGATGCCCAGCGTGGCGAAGACCAGCACCCCGCAGAACAGGCCCAGGTAGCTCGCGCCGTCGGCCAGGCCGATCTGCGTCTGGCTGAAGCCCAGGTTCTCGATCAGGTGATTGTTCCACAGGGGGCCCATGGCCGGCTGGAAGTGAAAGATGAAGTTGAAGACCATGATCCAGAGGATGGCTCCGGTGTTCAATCCGGTCCAGAAGTTCATCACCGAGCGCTTGAGGGGGATGGGCACGGCCCTGTCCCGGGGCAGCAGCAGCACGAAGCCCAGCACGCCCAGCGGCACCAGGGCCAGCAGGTACATCAGCGTGCCGATGCGCAGGTGGTCGGCGATGTAGCCGCCGGAGACCGCCGCCACGATGCTGGTGCCGTAGATCGCCGTCCAGCAGATGGCCTGGTTGAGCCCCACGGTGGTGGACTTCGAGCGGCCGCTGGCGCGGGCCTCCTCGTCCCCGGCGATCACCGTGGCCCGGTCCACGGCTACGTCCGTGGCGGCCAGCACCACCGAGAGCGAGAACATGAAGCCGAAGAAGATCAGCACGCTGCGATCGGCGAAAGGCGTCAGCAGATAGAACAGCACGGCCAGACCCAGCAGAGCGCAGAGAATAATCCTGGTCTTGCCGTAGGCGTCGATCAGGAAACCGATCAGCGGCTTGAAGCTCCAGGCCAGGTAGGACTTGGAAAACCACCATTGCGTAGCGGCCTCGCTCAGTCCGTAATCCACGCGGAAATGGCGGAAGAATGGCTGGTAGGTGATGCCCTGGAAGGGATTGGCCAGGCCCTGGAGCACGTACTCGGCGGCGAAGACCAACTTCAGGGGATTAACGCCGAAGACGCGGCGCGTGCTGTCCTGTGAATTTATCGCAGCTCCGGAAGCCGGACTTTCGACCTTCGCTTCCGGTGGGGATGCTTCGACCGGCCGGCCGGTTTCCCGCACGCCGTTCTTTTTGCCCAGGTCCTTTTCTTTCAGCTTTCGACCACCCGCGTCACCTCATCGTATCACGCCCGGCCTCGCATTTCGCACAATTTAGCTGTCCCCCGCCGCATCTCCTTGACGAAATCAGGCTCACCAGTTCCAGCCTACGCCGCCCCAGATCCAGCTTCCCCGCTGGTCCCGTCGGTAGAGCAGGCTCTGGCCCCGTCCGTTGCCCAGCTCGAGCTCGATCGAGTCCGCTCGTCCCCGCGACCAGCGCGCGTCGAAGGCGCATTCCAGCCAGGGGCCGGCCAGGCGGAGTTCCAGGCCTCCGGCCTTCCCGCGCTCGAGGCTCAGCGCCGTATCCAGGCACCAGGCCTTCCTGGCCAGCCAGCGCAATCCGCCCAGGGCGCTCCTGAGTCCAGCCCGGCGGCTGTCCGCGCCGAGGCCCAGGCTGAGCGCCCAGCGCGGCGTGACATTCAGCTCGCGCCGCAGGCCGAAGAGGTGGCGCGATCGATTGTCTTCGTCGAAGACCTGCCGGGCGTTCAGCAGGTACCAGCCCGCCCGCCCGCGCCGCTCCACTTCGAGGCGCTCGTGATACACCGGCCGCGGCGCCCCGCGGTCCAGGCGCAGGAAGAGTCGCATCCGCTGGTCCCGCGCGGCTGCGCGCAGCCGCAGCTCTCCCCGGGCCAGATCCCGGTCGCGCAGTCTGAGAGCGGCCCGTGTGTTACCCAGCACCGGCTCCAGTTCCGCCTCGGGGATCCAGTCGCCCGGTTCCCCCTCGAGCGCAGCTCCCAGCCGGGAAGCTCCGGGAAACCAGGCCGCCTCCAGGCGCATGTTTCTCCGCGCCGGCTCCTCCGCGGCCCGCAGTCGAAACCGCAGGCGCCTCAAGCTGTGTTTGTAACACAGCGCGTACGAGGCTCCCCGCTCGCGGAAATACGCTCCGCCCACCCGTACTTCGCCCCGCGGGCCGCCGCACAGCAACTCCAGCTCCCGTCCCCACTCCGCGGGTTCGAGACGCAGCGAGACTCGCGAAAACGTTTCCTCGCGCCGCGCCGCCTCCAGCTCCAGGGCGTCGGCCCCGGGCTGTCGATGGTGCCCCAGGCGCAGCCGGCGCGTCCCGCGCTCCAGCAACAGGGCGCTGTGCAGCGCCGCGGCGGAGGTCTGCTCCAGCCGCAGGGAGCGCAGGTTTCCCCGGAGATCCCGGTGCTCGATCCGGCCGCGGCGCAGACGGCTGGCACCGGGAGAAAGAAAACCGGAGAACTCCCATTTCAACCGGCCCTTCAAGTCAAGGCGGGAGGCGGTCTTGAGAGGCAGGCGCAGGCCGGAAAGGGCCGCGGGATCGTACTGCAGGACGGCCAGTCCCGCCAGCCAGCGCAGGCGCCGGGCGCGCGGACCCTCCCGGGGACCGGCAATCCCGCGCTGCAGGGCCTGGACCAGTTCCCACTGGGTTTCCGACTCGGCGGCCAGGCGGATCTCGACCGGCGGCGGGAGTTCCGGCTCCTCGGGCCTTCCCGTACCCTGGAATCCGCGCCGGCGAGCCATCCACTCCAGGGCCGGTCGCGTCCCGCCCCTGCCCGCTCGGAAGGGGCGAATCCCCTCCGGCGGGAAGCCCGTCCGGGCCTCCCCTTCCGCTCCGGAGAAGCGGTCCGGGAATCTGATCCAGCTTCCCCGTGCGTCCCTCACGCCGATCTCGCGCCCGCCGGACTCGCCCGCCCTGCCGCTCAGGTACCAGCTCCTCAGGCCCGAGTCATCCTCCCAGTACAGCGCCAGGCCGTCCGCTTCCAGCCTGAGCGGCCCCTCCGGAAAGAGCATCACGGACATGGCCAGCGCGGCCTCCGGCGGCGCGCGCAGGATCCAGCCCGAGCCACCTTCGCTCTTAAGCCGCCAGGCGCGACCCGGGCCCTCCAGCAGGTGCTCGCGGATCCTCAGGCGCCAGGCCCGGCCTCCTAGGCGCGGCAGGAAGAGGCAGGCCGCGCGAGCCTCGCGGCGCGGAGCGCACTCCGCCAGCAGCACCTCCTGGACCTCGCCGCGAAACCAGTTCCAGCTGCCCCACTCGCGGCGGATTTCCGTGCGCGGCGGCAGTGGATCGAGGCTGCGCCACTCCAGTTCGCGCTCTCCCAGGCGCCAGCTCCCCCTTCCGGGTCCCTCGCCGTGCCAGCGACCGCGTCCCCGCCAGCGCTGGCCCAGGCTCCGCTCGGCCGTGCCGCCCTCGAGTCGATCAAAGACCAGCAGCAGGCCGCCCGCCACCATCAGCACCTCGCGCCGCACCCTGAGCTCGTCCAGCAGGTAGCCGGTTTCGGCCCAGTCCAGCTGCGGGCCGTCCAGGCCGTTCAGCGGCAGGGCGCCCGGCGGATCCCCGAACAGCGGGTTGGGATCCGGCCCGCGGCCGTCCACCAGGGGAATGTTCTGGGCAACCGCGGAAGCCAGGCGGTCGTGGTCCGGGTTGCCGCTGCCCCCTGCGCCGTATCCGGGCGCCGCGATGAAGTTCTCCCCCAGCGCGGAGATGCTGAGCTGGGCCGGATCCAGGTGTTCGTGATACACGGCCCGGCGCTCCGCCGACTCGCCCTGCAGCAGGGCGTAGAACGTATCGCGCTCCCAGCCGCCGCGCAGCACCGCCTGCCCGCTCAGCGGATAGGCCCTGGTGGACGGCCGCACCGGCGGGCGGGCGGCCAGGCCGGCGGGCATCGCGCAGAAGGCCTCCACCATGTTCTCCAGGTAGGACTCCGGAGGGCCCTCCTGTTCCATGCTCCAGGCCATCTCCGGACCCAGGAGGTGACTGCCCGCCGCCAGCGGCCGCCAGAGCACCGGATCCACCCAGCCGTCGTCGCAGAGGGGCATGCTGCCGTCCGGACGCCGCAGGTCCTCCATCCACTGGATCCAGGAGGCCACTGCCTGGCCGGCGAAGGCGTTCAGCCCCGCGGCCTCCTTAAGGTAGACCATCAGGGGCACGAGGTCGCGGGCGAGAAACTCGGCGTAGTAGGGCCCTTCGCGGCAGCCGCCGTCGCGGTCGATCACGGCCAGCCCTCGTCGTACGGCCCGCAGCCCGTCCGCAAACCAGTCCGCGGGTGTGCTCGATCCGCCCAGGTCCGGCGATACGGCCAGGGCGCAGGTGGCGATTCCGGTTCCCATGATGGCGCTGTGATTATTCGACCCGGCCAGGGGCAGCCAGCGATGAAGCCGCCGGGCCATGGCCGCCAGGGCGCCTTCCACGCCGCGGCGCTCGGCGGGCGGGAGGGCCTCGCGCACCAGGTCGTAGGCCACGGAGTAGTGCCTGAGACGGCCGGCGGCGGCCACCCAGCCTCCCCAGTCACTGCCCGGGTCGCCCTCGGGTCCGCGCACCTCGGGCGGGGGCGGCACTGCCGCCAGGAAGCGCCGCGCGCCGTCGAGGTAGGCGCCCCGCCCGGTGATCCGCCAGCAGAGCGCCATGCACTTGGCCGCCCGGCTGCGCTGAGCCGAATTCCGCACCTGCAGTTCGGGGTCCAGCTCCAGGTGCGCGTCGGCCTCCCAGAGGATCCAGCGCCACCAGTCGGCGTGAGGACTCAGGTTCGTCCTCATCCTGAGTCCCGGTCCCAGGGGCAGCAGTCGCGGAGGACCGTCCACACCCGGCAGGGGCAGGTCAGCCTCGGGAAACCAGCCCGCGGCGGGAAGAAATTCCTGCAGATCGTATCCGGGGATCTCGGCCTGCTCCAGGGATTCGAGCAGCCAGTCGAGAAGTGGTTCCGCGCGCGGCGCAGCGGCGGTTCCCAGCGCCGCCGCCAGGCAGAAGATCAGGAATGCCGGAATCCGATCGTGGAACATCGAACTCAGGCCGCCGATGATTGTGAGGATCCGGGTACGGAACGGGCCGGTGGTCGTGTCACGGCATCGGTCAGCGCATCCGCCGCCAGTCCGTGTCCTTGAGATAGTCTTCGATCTCCCCGCGCAGGGCCTGGAGATCGCAGCGCATCACGATCAGGTCCTGCTTCCGCCCGCTCACGTCCCGGACGTACTCGGGCAGGATCGCCTCGTCCTTGAAGCCCAGGCGGCGGAAAATGCGCATGGCGCCGAGCTGCGGGCGCATGAAGCGCACGATCAGCTCCTCCACCTTCTCGCGCACGGCGGACAGGTATAGTTCGCGCGCCATCAGCACTCCCAGGCCGAGTCGCTGGAAGGGACGGGCCACGATCAGGCGGATTTCCCCCAGGTGGGCCTTCCATTCCATCGACTGCAGCAGCAGCGCCCCGTCGGCCACGATACGGTCCTCCACCAGGGCCACCAGGCGCTCGGCGCTGCCCAGCTGCACTTCCTGGATTCTCCTGCGGATCACTTCGGGCTTGGTGACGTCGGTGCGCAGGTAGGCGCGATCCTCTGGGGGCAGGTCCTTGAAGAAGGCGAAGGAGCGGTCGAAATCATCCTTGCCCAGCTGGCGGACCAGCACCTCCGTCCCGTCCTTCAGGGTCACGGTTTTCGCCATCTCGGCCCTCCTGTGCTGTTCCCTGGAAGATGGCATACATACCCATGGCTTCCCAGGAGTCTTTGCTGTCCTACCTCCTCCTGCCGCGCTCCCCGCGGATCGAGAGTATCTCGCCGGCGATCTCTTCGATGGGCTTGCTGGTCACGCCGAGTACCGCCCATTCCGGTTGCCGGGCGAAGATGTCGCGGGCGTACATCAACTCCAGGCGCACGTACTCCCGGTCGGCGTACTCGCCCGCCCCTTCGCCCAGGTAGTCGCTGCGGGTCTGGCGCAGCTCGGCCAGCGCCCGGTGGTTGGTGTTCAGGCAGAAGACCTTGCGGGGGCTGATCTTGTAGATGATCGGTGGGAGTTCCTGCCCCAGTACGATGGGCACGTTGGCCACGTACCAGCCGCGGAAGGCCATGTACATGGAGATCGGCGTCTTGAAGGTGCGTGATACACCCAGCAGGACGATCTCCGCCTTGCGCAGCTCGGTGACCCGCAGACCGTCGTCGTGCCGGATGGCGAATTCCATGGCCGCGATCCGGCGGAAGTACTCCTTGTTCAACTGGCCGAAAAGGCCCGGCCGCTCGGAAGGAGTAACCGCCAGGCTCTCCGTCAGCCGCGCCAGCAGGGGCCCCATCAGGTCGATGGTCTGGACGTGGCGCTCGCGCCCGCAACGGGTCATCAGGTTGCGGTTGCTGTCGGAAACGATGGTGTGAATGATGAAGCCGCCCGACTGCGCCGCTTCGCGGACCGCTTCGCGGACCTTGACCGGGGAACGGACCTGGGAACGCACCACCACGTCGATATCGGCCGAGGGAAACTGCACCAGCGCCGCGCTGAGGGCCTGCTGGGCGGTGCGACCGGTGCCGTCGGAGACCACGAATACTTTCTGCATCATCGACCTCGGTTCATCGAGCTGCCTCAGGCAACGTGCTCGGGTCCCGCTTCCACCACGCGGATCAGGTTGGTTGTGCCGGCCACCCTGAGGGGCATGCCCGCCGTGATCACGGCCTTGCGACCCGGTTCGAGCAGGCCGCGCGAGACCGCCAGCCGCATGGCCTCGTCCACCATCCGGTCCTCGCGATCGGCCAGCGGGCTGCGAATGGGCACGGCGCCCCAGACCAGGGCCAGCCGGCGGCAGGTGGCTTCCTCGGGCGTCACGGCGAGCACCGGCCGGCGGGGCCGGTACTTGGCCACCAGCCGCGTGGTGCTGCCCGACTTGGTACATGTGATCACAGCCGCGGCATCGACGCGTTCCGCCATCTGGCAGGCCGCCAGGGCCACGGCTTCGTCCACCTGAAGCCGCTCGCGGCGGTCGTAGCGCGATATCCATTCGCGGTGCGGAAAGCCCTCCTCGGCCGCCTCGGCCACCCGGATCAGCATGCCCAGGGCCTCCTCGGGATAGCGGCCCACCGCCGTCTCCTCGGAAAGCATCAGGGCGTCGGAGCCGTCGAGCACGGCGTTGGCCACGTCGGTGGTCTCGGCGCGCGTGGGACGCGGACTGTCCACCATGGACTTGAGCATCTGGGTGGCCGTGATCACCGGCAGGCCGGCGCGGTTGGCCCGGCGGCTGAGTTCCTTCTGCACCCCGGGAATCCTTTCAAGCGGGATTTCCACTCCGAGGTCGCCCCGGGCGATCATGATTCCGTCCACCTGCTCGAGGATCTCGTCGATCCGCTGAAGGGCCTCGTGCTTCTCGATCTTGGCGATCAGGGGCACGCTGCGACCCTGCTCCCGGATCACTCGCCGCACCTGGACAACGTCCTCGGCGCTGCGCACGAATGAAACGGCCACGAAATCCACGCCCTGCTCCAGGCCGAAGAGCAGATCGCGATGATCCTTCTCCGAGAGAATGGGCATGCGCAGGGAACGGCTGGGCAGGTTGATGCCCTTGTGCGAGCTCAAGGGGCCACCCACCACCACCTCGCAGAGGATCTCCCCGGGCGAGGTTTCAAGCACCTTGAGCTCCAGGGCGCCGTCGCTCAGCAGCAGCTGGTCGCCCGCCTCAACCTCGCCGGGCAGTTCGCGGTAGCCCAGGGACACGGCCTCCTCGTCCCCCGGCACGTCGGCGGCGCAGAGCCGGAAGCGCCGGCCGGCCTGCAGGGTCACCGGCCCCTGGCGCAGGGTCCCGATGCGCACCTTGGGTCCGGCCAGGTCCTGCAGGATGCCCACGGGACGTCCCCGGCGCTCCGCCACCGACCGCAGGGCGGCGATCACCTCGCCGTGCTCCGCGTGGCTGCCGTGGGAGAAATTGAGCCGGGCCAGGTCCAGGCCGCCCCGCACCAGGCGGTCCAGCATTTCCGGATCGCGTGTGGCGGGACCGATGGTGCAGACGATCTTGGTTCTTCGCAAGGAGTTCTCTCCGGATCTGCCCTGCAGCCGAGTCGAGGAGTTTCCGCGGACTTGGATCACGCGAAGCCCGGCGCCCCTCGGAGCTCCGGGCCTGTTCACGGATTCATCGTCGCGGCTGCGCGATTACTACGATTCGGCGCCCTCCACGGCAACCGGTTCTTCCAGCCGCTTCAGGCATTCGGGCTGGAAGCGCTGGCGTTCGAAGCCCAGCTTGTCGTAGGGCACTCCTTGGGCGAATGCCAGGAGCTGGAAGTAGTACACCGGCGGCGTGTGGAAATCCTTCTCGAAGCGCTTGGCAACCTTGAGCTGGCCGAAATCGAACTGCGTGAAGCAGGTGGGGCAGATCAGGCACATCAGGTCCGCTTCCTCATTCTGCACCGTGTCCAGCAGGTCGCGCATCATCTCGGCCTGGGTCTCCTCCTTCTGGCAGGCCTTGCCGCAGCAGAGGTACCAGTTCTCGTGCCGCACCGGAGTGGCACCGAGGGCGGAGACCAGCTGCTCCATCACGTCAGGGTTGTTGGGGTCGTCCACCTCCATGATCCGGCTGGGCTTGAGCAGGTGGCAGCCGTAGTGGATGGCCACCTTGAGACCGGTCAGCGGGCGTTGTACCGTCTCGCGCACGGCGTCGTAACCACATTGATCGCGGACATAGGTGACGATGTGGCGGATCCGGCTGGTGCCCTTGTACTCGCGGCCGATCTTACGCAGGCGCCGGTTGATGCGCTCCCTTAACTCTTCATCCTTGAGCAGGTGGTAGGTTTCCGAAAGGGTGGCCGTACAGCCCGAGCAGTTGGTGAAGACGTCCAGGCCCTGCTCCTCGGCCAGGCAGAGGTTCCGGGCGGCCACGGAGAGCCAGGCCACCTTGTCCTTGGACTTGAAGTAGATCGGATCCGGGCAGCAGGAGGAGCCCTTAAGGTCCGCGATTTCGATTCCCAACTTGGGCAGGGTTTCGCGGATGGAAAACTCCATCGCCGGGTGCTGCGTAGGAATCAGGCAGCCGGGAAAGAAGGCCACGCGCTTCACTGCTCGCCCCCTTCCTCTTCAGGTTCTTCCAGCAGCGCCTTGATCTCATCCATGGGAACCGGAACCAGGGGCGGCAGACCGTATTGCTCTCGGCGGCGGTGGGTCGCCTGGGAAAGACTCACCGTGAGCCCCGTCTTCTCGAAGGTTCGAATCACCTTTTTTACCGGCGTGGGATAAATATCCAGGTCGGCCAGCATGTTCTTCAGCGAGATGATCACTTCCACGGGCTTGACCTCCTGGGGGCAGCGCTCGTGGCAGTTATAGCAGTTGGTGCAGCGCCAGAGGATCGAATCCTCCTGCAGCAGTTCATCGCCCAGCCCGTAGAGCACCTTGAGCATGATCTCCCGCGGGTTGAACTCCGGAAGGTACATGGCCGCGGGGCAGTCGCCCACGCAGGCGCCGCACTGGTAGCAGAAGCTGGCCAGGTTGCCCTCGACCTTCTCGGCCAGCTTGCGCTTGAACTTGAAATCGACCCGGACCACCTCGTCCCGGCCGTAGGCCTGTTCCGTCATTTCTTCGCTCCCCCGGCGGAGGCTTTCCGTTTGAGGTGGCGAATGCTGTTGGAGCGGCACTGGGGACAGGAGCGCTCCTTGTCCTCGTTCGGTTCCACCTGGTCCTGGTATTCGTGGCCGCACATCATGCAGCGGAAGGTCTCGGTCGTTCCGGCCATGTCTCCTCCAGCCCTTCGCCCGCGTGTACCAAGTGCTTACTCGGCAACCGCGGCCTCTTCCTTTTTCTTCGCCGCTTTCTTTTTCTTGGGCTTGGGCTTCAGCGCCTCCCGGCTGTGCGCGATCTCCTCCTCGGTGATCGTCTGCCGCAGCTCCTCCATCTGGCGCATCACCTTGGCGAACTTCTGCCCCTCCGCCGCGCTGATCCACTCGAGCTGCAGGCGCTCGGGCCGCACGCCGGCCTTCTCGAGCTTGTCCCACAGGCGCTGGACCCGCTTGACCGTCTGCCGGTTGGCGTTGATGTAGTGGCAGTCCGCGAAGTGGCAGCCCGAAACCAGCACCACGGGCGCTCCGCAACGGAAGGCCTCGAGCACCATTTCCTCGGAGACCCGCGCGGAGCACATGGTACGCACCACCCGGTTGCTGGCCGGGTAGGCGATGCGCGAGATGCCCGCCATGTCACCGCCTGCGTAGGAGCACCAGTTGCAGGCGAAGGCGAAGACCTTGTTCTCGGGATTCTCGGCCAGCACTGCATGCACCTGGGCCATCAGCTGCTGGTCCGTGAAGTGGCGCATGGTGATGGCGTCGAAGGTGCAGGCGGCGCCGCAGTTTCCGCAGCCGGCGCAGGCGGCTTCGACCACCACGGCCGCTTCGCCCTTCTGCCAGTTGATGGCGCCGTAGGGACAGACCTTGGCGCAGATGCCGCAGGCCTTGCAGAGGACCTCGTCCACCCGGGCGGTGACCGCCTCGATGCGGATCTGGCCGGCGTTGAGCAGGGCCCCGCTGCGCGATGCGGCGGCGCCCGCCTGGCAGACGGAATCCTTGATGTCCTTGGGCGACTCGCAGAAGCCGGCGAAATAGACGCCGCGGGTGGGGGCGTCCACCGGCTTGAGCTTGGGATGGGATTCCATCAGGAAGCCGTCGGAGGTCTTCGAGAGGGTCAACAGCCGCGAGATCTTGTCCCGGTCCCTGGGTGGAACCACGCCCACCGAGAGGACCAGCATGTCCACCTCGTGGCGTTCCACGCTGCGGTTGGTGGTGTTCTCCACGGTGACGGTCAGGTTGCCCGTCTCGGGATCCTGTATCACGTCGCCGGGCAGGCCCCGGATGTAGCGCGTGCCAGCTTCCTTGGAGCGCTGGAACATGTCCTCGAAGGACTTGCCGAAGGCCCGGATGTCCTGGTAGAAGACCAGGTTCTCCACATCGGGGTAGTGGTCCGCCAGCAGCAGGGTGTCCTTGATGGTGTTCATGCAGCAGATGTTGGAGCAGTAGGGACGCCCGATCTTGGGATTGCGCGAGCCCACGCACTGCACGAAGCCGATGCGCAGCGGCCGCTGGTGGTCGCTGGGCCGGACGAAATGCCCGTCCGTGGGTCCGCCGGCGCAGATCAGGCGCTCGAACTCCATCGAGGTGATCACGTTGGCGAAGCGCGTGTAGCCGTACTCGTCCATCTCGGTGGGATCGTAGACGTCCAGACCGATGGCCACGATGATGGCGCCCACCTCGCGCTCGACGATCTCGTCCGCGTCGTCGTAGTTGATGGCGTCCTTCTCGCAGACCTCGGCGCATTCGCCGCAGGCGATGGGATTGTTGCCCAGGCAGTCATCCATGTTGAGGATGTAGGAGCAGGGCACCGCCTGGGGAAAGGGGATGTAGATCGCCTTGCGGGAGGAAAGCCCCATCTGGAACTCGTCGGGCTTGGTCACGGGACAGATCCTGGCGCATTCCTCGCAGGCGTTGCAGAGCTCGGGATCGACGTAGCGCGCCTTGCGGCGGATGGTGGCGGTGAAGTTGCCCACGTACCCGGTGACGTTCTCCACCTCGCTGAAGGTCATAAGCTCGACGTTGGGATGCCGACCGGCATCGATGGCCTTAGGCCCGAGAATTCATATGGAACAGTCCATGGTGGGGTAGGTTTTGTCCAGCTGGGCCATGATGCCCCCGATGGAAGGTTCCTTCTCCACCAGGGTCACCAGGTGCCCCGCGTCCGCGAGCTGCAGGGCCGCTTCGATGCCCGCCACGCCCCCGCCGATCACCAGGGTGCGGCCGGTCACCGGCACGGTCATTTCTTCCTGGGGCTCCAGGAAGCGCGCCCGGGCCACCGCGCTGCGCACCAGGTCCTTGGCCTTCTCCGTGGCCGCGTCCCAGTCGCCGGGATGGACCCAGGAGCAGTGCTCGCGCAGGTTGGCCATCTCCATCAGGTAGGGATTGAGCCCGGCCTCCAGGACGCACTGGCGGAAGGTGGGCTCATGCTGGCGCGGCGAGCACGAGGCCACCACCACCCGGTTCAGGCGATGCTGGTGAATGGCGTCCTTGATCTCGTTCTGCCCGGGATCGGCGCAGGTGTACTTGTTGCGCACCGCGCAGACCACGTCGGGCAGGGTCTTGGCGAACTCTGTCACGTCTCCCGTGTCGAGGGTGCCGGCGATGTTCAGCCCGCAGTCGCAGACGAAGACGCCGATACGTAGCTCGCCGTTGCTGGGATCGGGAACCATGAATGTCCTCTCTTTCCCGTGTTACAAATTACTCACACGCTCGGTTGAGCGACCGCCGCGGTCTCGAGCGCTTCCACCACCATCTCGGACAGGTCGCGCATCTCGATGCGGATCTCCTCTCCGAGCTGGGGATCCTTCATGGCGCAGTTGAAGTGGATCTGGCACTTGGGGCAGGCCGTGACCAGGTACTGCGCGCCCGTGGCCCGGGCTTCCCGCAGGCGGTCCACCTGGATCCGCTTGGCGTAGCGGTCGCAGCTCGACCAGGTGCCGCCGGCGCAGCAGGTGGCCCGCTTCCCGGAATACTCCATCTCGACGAACTCGACGCCGGGCAGCAGCTCGAGCACCTTGCGCGGCGCCTCGTAGATTCCCAGGTGGCGGCCCATGCGGCAGGGATCCTGGAAGGTCACCCGGCAGGGTTCCCGCCGCTCGAAACGCAGCGCCGGCAGGTACTCGGCCAGGTACTCGGTGGTGTGCATGATCTTGGGCGGCGCCGACTTGAAGAAGGGGGCGTAGTCCAGTTTCCAGGTGCGCAGGCACTCGGCGCAGGGCGTCAGCAGCAGCTCCGCCCCGCTGTCCTCCACCAGTTTCACGTTGTGCCGGGCCAGCTGCTCGAAACTGGCGCGGTCGCCGTTCCAGAGCAGGTCGTGGCCGCAGCAGCGCTCCTCGGGCGAGACCACGGGTTCCACGTCCAGTTCGTTGAGCAGCCTGAGGGCCGCGCGGGTGCCGCCCAGGGCGTTCAGCTTGTACTCGGTGAAGAAGCTGTCGTAATACATGGCGCAACCGGTCCAGAAGAAGACGTGGCCTTCCCCGGGCTTGGTGCGCAGCGTCCTGCCCAGCCAGGCCAGGCGGTCCTGCTTCGTCTCGCCCCGGGCCATCATGCGCATGATCGACTGCAGCGAACCGCCGTGGGGGCAATCGGGCTCCTGGCCGTTCGAACCCGCCAGCTCGCGCAGCTCGCGTACCAGCTCGGTGTAGGCTACCTCGGTGGGGCAGCGGCTGTCGCACATCATGCAGGTCAGGCAGCTGTAGATGCTGCGGTCCCGCGCCAGATCATCCCCTCGACCCTGGACGGCCGAGAGCACGTGGTGCCGCGGGCTGAAATCGCTGCCGGCGCGTGACACGGGACAGGTGGCGGTGCACTTCCCGCAGTCGTAGCAGGCCCAGGCCCGCGTATCGTTGATCGCACGGTCAAGATCCGCCATCGCTCTTCCCTCTCTGTGCTTCGCCCACGACCTCGGCTTCCGGAATCCCAGCGCCGCCGTTTCTTCGAGTGAAGGGACTGGGCCCCAGGCGTCGGACCTGGTCTGTGAATTCATCGATCAACTCGGCGAAACGGGCGCCCTCGGCGGCGCTGATCCACTCGAGTCGCAGGCGCTGCTCCTCCAGGCCAAGCAGACGGACGACGCTCTTGGTCTTCTCGAACTGCTCCACGGCCCGCTCGTTGCCGAAGATGTAATGGCAGTCGCCGAAGTGGCAACCCGAGACCATCACCCCGTCGGCGCCCTTCTCGAAGGCCCGGAACACGAAGCCGGGCTGGATGCGGCCGGAGCACATCACGCGGATCAGCCGGAAATGAGGCTGATGCTGGATGCGTGATACACCGGCCGTGTCGGCGCCCGCGTAGGAGCACCAGTTGCAGGCGAAGATCACGATGTTGGGATTCCAGGGTTCCGAGTGCTGCGTGCGTTTCGCCTTTGCCCGGCCCTTGGTTGCGGCTTTGCTGCTCATCCCGCGGTCTCCTCGGCCAAGAATGCGTCGATCATGGCGTGCACCTGGCGGTCGGTGAAGTGCTTGGCGACGATGGCGCTCGATGGGCACCAGCTCACGCAAGTGCCGCAGCCCTTACAGAGCGAGGCGTTGATCCGCGCCGTAATCAGGCCCTCCGCCGTCTCCACCAGCTGGGGAGCCTGGAACTGGCAGATCTCCACGCAGCCGCCGCAGGCGCGGCATTTCACCTCGTCCACCACCGCCACGGCCGGGTCCAGGCGCACCCGTTCGTGGGCCAGGAACACCGAAGCCTTGGCGGCCGCGGCAGAGGCCTGGGCCACCGTGTCCACGATGTCCTTGGGACCCTGGACGGTGCCGGCCAGGAAGACGCCCTCCACGGCCGTCTCCACGGGCGCCAGCTCGGGATGTCGCTCCAGGAAGAAGCCGTCCAGTCCCAGACTCACCTTGAGCATGTCGTGGAACTGGGCCGTCTCGGGCTGGCGGGGCTGCATGCCCACGCTGAGCACCACCAGTTCGGCGGGCACTTCGAGGCGCCGCCCCAGCAACTCGTCGTAGCAGCGCAGGGCCTGGACACGCCCCTCGCCCTGCACTTCGACCTGTTCGTCCGGCGGGATGCGCACGAAGAGTACGCCCTCGCCGCGGGCCTCGCGGTAGAGCTCCTCGGCCCCGGTGGAGATGGTGCGGATGTCGCGGTAAAAGACCGTGGTGTCGATGCCCCGGCGGTGCAGCACCAGGGCCTGCTTGATGGCCGTGGGGCAGCAGTAGCGAGAGCACCCCGGGTAGCAGTCCGGGTCGCGCGAACCGACGCACAGCACGAAGGCGGCGCTACCGGGTTTCCCGCCCCCGGCCAGCAGTTCCTCCCGTTCTTCGGCGAAGGCCCGTTCCAGCTCGAGGCTGGTGATCACGTTGTCCAGCTCGCCGTAACCGAAGCGCCCGGCGGGATCGTAGAGATCGGCCCCGGTGGCCAGGATGATGGCGCCCACGGAGAGGTCCTCGGCGTGGGCGCCCTTGAGGCGCACCTCGAAGCTGCCCACGAAGCCGCTGATGGATTCCACCTCGCTCTCCAGCAGCACCCGGGCGCCGCTCTTGCGCAGCTTGTCGAGTTTCTGCTCGAGCACTTCCGCCGCCGGTCGCATGTTGGGGTAGAGGTGCGTCAACTCGGGCGCCGCCAGCCGGCCGCCCAGCCGGTGCTCTTTCTCCACCAGCGTCACGGGAAAGCCCTGGACCGCCAGGTCGGTGGCCGCCTGGATGCCCCCGATGCCCCCGCCCACCACCAGGGCGGCGGTGGTCATGGGCGCCTCGCCTTCCTGCAGGGGCTCGAGGTTGCGGGCCCGGGCCACGCCCATCCGGATCAGGTCGCGGGCTTTGACCTGGGCCTCTTCGGGATGCTCCGCGTGGACCCAGGAGCACTGGTCGCGGATATTGACCATTTCCAGCAGGTAAGGATTGAAGCCGATCCGCGCGCAGGTCTCGCGGAAGATGGGCTCGTGGGTCCGCGGGGTGCAGGCCGCCACCACGATGCGGTTCAACTTGCGCTCGTGGACCAGTTCCACCAGCGCGTCCTGGCCGGTGGAGGAGCATGAGAACAGGTCGGTGACGGCCGCTTCCACGCCCGGCAGGGTCTCGGCGTAACGGGCCAGCTCCTCCACGTCCAGCAGACCGGCGATGTTGACACCGCAGTGGCAGACCATCACGCCCACCCGCGGTGCGCCGCCGTGATCCAGCGGCTCCGCCTGTTCATGCCTCTCTTCGAAGCGGTGCCCCGTGAGGTAGTGCTGGGCCCGTGCGGCCGTGGCGGAGGCCTGGGCCACGCAATCGGGGATCACCTGGGGTCCTACAGCGCTGCCGCAGACGTAGACGCCTTCGCGCGTGGACTCCACCGCCGACAGAGCCGGATCGCGGCGGGCGATGAAACCGTAGAGATCTGTTTCGATGCCCAGGGTCCCGGCCAACTCGATGGCGCCGTCGTTGGGCGCTGCGGCGACCGAGAGCACCACCAGGTCTGCGGGAATCCGCTGCTGGCGGTGGTCCAGGGTGTCCTCGACGAAGATCTCCAGCGAGCCGTCCCGGCACTCTTCAATTTTGGCCGGCCGCCCGCGGACGTAGTTGGCGCTCTCTGCCTCCCTGGACCTCTGTACGAATTCGTCGAAGCCCTTGCCGAAGGCCCGCAGGTCGGTGTAGAGGATCGTCACGTCCTGGACATCCGGGTCGTGCTGGCGCAGCAGCATGGAATCCTTCACGGCGTTCATGCAGCAGAAGCGGCTGCAATAGGGCCGGCCGCCTTCGCCGCGAGCGCCCACGCATTGAATGAAAACCACCCGCCGCGGCGTGGCGTGGTCCGAGGGCCGCACCACGTGGCCCTGTGTCACGCCGGAGGCGTTGAGCATGCGCTCCAGCTCGAGGCTGGTGATCACGTCGGGGAAGCGGCCATAGCCGTAGTTGCCCAGCTTCCGCGCGTCGAATTCCTGGAAGCCCGTGGCCACCAGGATGGCGCCTGCCCGGCGCTCCATTTCTTCCGGCAGGATGTCGAAGTCGATGGCGTCCACGTCGCAGACGCGGGTGCAGTGCCCGCAGGCCAACAGGTGGGGGACGTAGTCCTCTTTGCGGCTCTGCTTGAGCTTGGTCACCTTCTCGAGACGCCGGCGCTGCTTCTCGTTGATGCCGCCCAGCAGGTTGAGGCAGGCCTCGGGATCGATCACGTAGGCCGCCGGCACGGACTGGGGAAATGGACGGTAGATGGCCTTGCGGACCTTGAGTCCCACGTCGAACTCGTTGCCGCCCACCTGGGGACAGGCGTCCACGCAGAGCCCGCAGGCTACGCAGCGGTCCTCGTGCACGTAGCGCGGGTTCTTGCGCAGGCGCACTCTGAAATCACCGGGCTCGCCTTCGCAGTGAACGATCTCGGCGTTGGTGACGACTTCGATCAGTGGATGCCGACCGGCATCCATGGCCTTAGGCCCCAGGATTCATATGGCGCAGTCCATGGTGGGAAAGGTCTTGTCCAGCTGGGCCATCCGGCCCCCCAGCGTGGGTGACTGCTCCACCAGGGTCACGCCCACCCGGGCGTTGGCCAGGTCGAGGGCCGCCTGGATGCCGGCGATGCCCCCGCCGATCACCAGCGCCCGGTGCTCCGGCGTTCCCGCTCTGTGCCCGCCTTCATCGGGCGGTGCGTGTCCGGCACTCATGTTTCCGCCTTTCCGGAGTGCTTCAGGCCGTGGACTCGGCCGCTTTCGCCGTTTCCCGCCGAGTGGCGGCCTCTTCGCCGTATTCCTTCTGGTAAAAATTCCATCCCGCGTCGAAGGCGCCGAGGTTCAGCTCCACCGTGCCGCCGGGCACGGTGTCCTCCACCGCCTGGCGCATGGCGTCCCGGGACGTAACACCGCTGACGGCCGTGAAGAAGCCCATCATCACGATGTTCTGCACCAGGGTCAGGCCGAAGGACTCGGCGACCCGCGTGGAACGGACGCCGTAAGAGGGCTGCCCCGGCTTCAGATCGGGATGCACCAGGTCCCGCTCGTAGATCAGGATCCCGTCTTCCTTCAGCTCGTCGCGGTACTTGTCGTAGCCCTCGGAGGACATCACGATGAAGATGTCCGGCCGGCCGATGTAAGGATAGAGCACTTCCTCGTCGGAGATCACCATGGTGGCGCTGCAGGCCGAGCCCCGCGCCTCGGGCCCGAAGCTCTGGATCATGGTGGCGTGCAGGTCCGAATTGACGGCGCAGGCGCGGCCGATGATGTAGCCCGACATCACCACCCCCTGGCCGCCGAAGCCCGTGATGCGGATCTCAGTCCGTTTCATGGATCATCCCTCCCTCGGGCGCCATGCGCACGTACTTCTCGCCCAGGGTCTTTTCGTAGTGCTCATGCATCATCTCAAGAAAAGTGGGCCGCTCCTCGTCGATGAACTTGCCGCAGACGATGCTGCCCTGGAAATCGATGTCCACTTCGCGCGTGTCCGCTCCGTGGCGGATCTCGGCGTTGTCGTGGTAGAAGCGCATCAGGTCGAGGCCCGTGCCCAGGCGGTTCTTGCGGGCATAAAGCGTTGAACAGGGCGCGATGACTTCTATGAAACGGAAGCCCGTGCGCTGCATGGCCTCGCGGAAGGACTTGGTCAGCCGGCGGATGTGCAGGCAGGTCCAGCGTGCTACATAAGAAGCCCCGCAACACTCCGCCAGGTGCGGCAGGTTGAACGGACGCTCGAAATTCCCGAAGGGCATGGTCGAGGATTTGGCACCGATGGGCGTGGTGGGGGCGTTCTGCCCGCCGGTCATGCCGTAAATGAAGTTGTTCACCAGCACCACCAGCAGATCGGAGTTGCGCCGGGCGGCGTGAATGAAGTGGTTGCCGCCGATGCCTGAAAGATCGCCGTCGCCGGAAAAGACCGTCACCATCAGCTCGGGACGGCTGAGCTTGAGTCCGGTGGCGAAGGGAATCGCCCTTCCGTGGGTCGTGTGGAAAGCGTCCAGCCGCATGTAGCCGGCCACGCGGCCCGTGCAGCCGATGCCCGAGACGATGGCGGCCTTGTCCAGGTTCACTTCCGCTTCCTCGAGCGCCTGGGCGTAACACTTGACCGCAGTGCCGATGCCGCAGGTGGGGCACCAGATGTGCGGAATGCGGTCCATCCGCAGCAGGGGCGCGATGGGATGGTCGTCCTTGTCCACCGGCTCGTGATCCATGGGCAGGCAAGCCCGCTCCTCCTGGACCGCCGCCGCCTGTTCAAGCTGATCGCTCATTTGACCGCCTCCAGGATTGTATCACGGATGTCTTCGGGCCGGTGCACGCCCCCGCCGCCGTGGGGCACGAGGAAGGACTTCGCCCGTCCCGCGGCGCAGCGCTCCACTTCCAGCACCATCTGCCCATAGTTGATCTCCGGCACCACGAAGGCCTTGACCTTTCCCGCCAGCTCCCTGATCCGTTTTTCAGGGAAGGGCCAGAGTGTGACCAGGCGGATCATGCCCACCTTGACCTTCTTGCGGCGCGCCATCTCGATACCCATGCGGGCCACCCGGGCAGTGATCCCGTAAGCCAGCACGATCACTTCGGCCCCCTCGAGATCGTGCTCCTCGATGCGGATGATCTCCTCGGCGTTCTTGTTGATCTTATCGATCAGCCGCCGCACGCACTTCTCCTGGCATTCCTCGCTCATCTCCGGGTAGCCCATCTCGTTGTGGGTCAGGCCGGTGGTGTGAAAGCGGTAGCCGTCGCCGGCCCTGGCGAACTCGGGCAGCCAGCCGTCGTTCACCTCGTAGGGCCGGAACTGCCCGGGCTTCTTTGAGGTGAGCCTGCGCGGCACCACCTCGAGTTCCTCAGCCGCGGGGATGACCACCTTCTCGGTCATGTGCCCCACGCACTCGTCCAGCATGAACATCACGGGCACGCGGTAGAGCTCCGAGAGGTTGTAGGCGTCGATCATCAGGTCGAAGGCCTCCTGGGGCGACTGCGGACAGAGGGCGATCAGCTCGTAGTCGCCGTGGGAGCCCCAGCGCGCCTGCATCACGTCCGCCTGCCCCACCATTGTGGGCAGTCCGGTGGAAGGACCGCCGCGCTGCACGTTGACCACCACGCAGGGGGTTTCCATCATGGCCGCCAGGCCGATGTTTTCCATCATCAGGCTGAAGCCCGGCCCGCTGGTGACCGTCAGGGCCTTGGTGCCCGTCCAGGAGCTGCCCACCACCGCCGCCATGCTGGCCAGCTCGTCCTCCATCTGGATGAAGACGCCGCCCATGAAAGGAAAGCGCTGGGAGATGCGCTCCACCACCTCTGTGGAGGGCGTGATGGGATAGCCGGCGACGAAGCGGCAGCCCGCGGCCATGGCTCCTTCGCCGCAGGCGTAATCGCCGTCGAAATAGTGGACGCCCGTCAGGACGCCCGCGGGATCAGCTTTCACTGCCTTTCTCCTTTTGAGTCGCGGACCGCGCCGCGGCGCGCTTCCGAGGCCGCCGGGCCCCGGTGACCATCAGCGGGCTTCCACGGTCTCGTCTTCCGGCATCTCGGTGCTGAAGATTGCGAAGTCGGGACAGATCATCTCGCAGAGGTTGCAGTTGACGCACTCCCCGTGCTTCACCACTTCGGGTGGATGATAGCCCTTGCGGTTGAACTCCTTGGACATCACCAGGACGTCCTTGGGACAGTACTCGACGCAGAAGCCGCAGCCCTTGCAGCTCTCCACGACGATGTGCACCACGCCGCGGGGAACTTTCACCCGGTCCGCGTCCAGGGGTTTCCGCCAATACTTCATCTGCACCCCCTCGTGCCTCCGGCCGGACACCCGCCTCCAGGAGGAGGGGCCGGCTGCGGATAAAGCACACTTGGAATTCGTGGATTTGCGAGTTGATTCTTAATAAGCGCTCGAGTTGCCGGCAGCGGCGCAGTACCGCCGCCCGGTCCTTTGTACAGACCTGCGATAGCTTCGGACTTGCGCGAGGCGCGCTGGATGTCCAAGATGAACCTCATGATTGCAGGCGAGGCCACTAAATATAACCAATTTTCAAAGCCGTATGTAGACACGTGCGGAAAAGCTGTGGAAAAAAGAACAAGCCCCTGCTGTACTTGAATAAGTGTGTAACTGGAATATTTCGCACAGCCACGAAATAATATTTCCGATTCCACCATTCTACACCTTAGTAAGGCTTTGGGAAAGGGATACCGTACAGCATAAGTACGATTTACCGGGGGGATTCGTGGTGATCTCCGACTTGGGCCTGTTCAAGGGGACGGCCAGGCGGGCCAGCGCGTGTTGAAAGCCATGGGATCGATGATCAGCTCGCCCTCGGGACGGGTGGTCTCGCTGCCAATTGCATCCAGGTAGACCGACAGCGCCGTCTTCGCCTCCCCCAGGAATGCGTTCCTGAAGGTCTCGCCCAGCTCCCGGGGTTCCAGCACCAGCAGCTCCCGCTTAACCTTCTCGCGATGCTCGAAATCTCCATTGAGCTCGAGCGCCAGGTATTCCAGGGTCTGCAGTCGCTCGTAGAGGTTGGCGTCGCGACGCTCCAGGTCCTGGACCACCGCGGAACGCAGCTGCTCGAATTCCTCCGGCCGCATCTCGCCCAGGCTGGAGATCTCCTGCTCGAGCCAGGTCCAGGCCCGCCGGGCCAGTTCGGCGGCCGGGTACTCGGCGGACTGGATCAGGAACAGGAATCCCGTTCCCGTGGCCTCGTAGTCCGCCGAGCCGAAGACCGCGTAGCCCAGTTGCTGCTGGGTGCGCAACTCGTTGTAGAAGCCGTGCTCGATCCGGCTCGACCCGAGCCGCAGCAGGGCCTCCAGGTGCGGGCAGCGGGCTCCGAATTCCACGTAGGTCAGCCAGCAGTGGTTGTCGCTCTGGGTGGAAAAGACCCGCGCCAGGTGGCGGCCCTCGGGGAGATCCAGGCGCAGTTCGTCCCCGCGCAACTCCCGGGACAGGACGTTCTCCGCCAGGCCGGCATAGAACCGCTCCACCGCCGACCGCAGCTCTACGGCTTCCAGGTTGCCGCAGGCCACGCCCTCGAAGGCGCAGTCTTCGTACAGGCCGGCCGCGAATTCGCGCAGCTCCTTAAGCGTGATACTTTCCACGAGATCCACCAGGTCGCGGGGATGCAGGCTGCCCCGCGTGAGCAGAACGCTCTCCTCCAGCAGCGCCTGACGGTAGGCGGGGATATACTCGCTGTTGGCCAGCCTGCGGGCGAGCTCGTCCTTGACGCCCTCCAGGGTCGCCGCGTCGAGGGTGATACGATCCAGGCGCTCCTCAAGATCGCGCAGCAGGGCCGGCAGGCGCTGGCTGAAGCCCCAGAGGTAGAGGTCCACGCCGTGATCCGTGTCGAGCAGCAGGAACTTGAGTCCCGCCTCCCGCGCGGGATATGCCCATTCCGCCAGCTCCTGGGTGAGTGCTTTGGCGTAGAGCTTGGTCAGCAGCCGGTTCCGCGGACCGCGCGCCGGCTCGTCGCTCAGCAGGCTCAGCAGGATGCGGCCCCGGGGCAGCTGGAACACGCTGTCCTGCTCGAACCAGAAGACGCCCCGCTCGTCGTCGATCAGGCGCTGCGGGCGGCATGCCCGGGAGGGCGGAAGGAGATCCAGGTCGTCCGGGATATAGGGATTGGGCTCGGGGTAGCTCAGGGCGGGATGGCGCTCCGCCGCCCGCGCCCGTCGCAGGGACTCGGGAGACAGGCGCCGGACCGAGTACTCCACGCCGTAACACGCGTCCGCGTGATCCACCTCCACCTCGGGACTGACGAGCACGGCGTTCAGGCGCTCGGGAACAAGCTGCCCCAGATAGGCTTGGAACAGCCGCGGGCGATACTCGCGGATCACCATCATGTCCTTCAGGACCTCGGCGCCCGGCCGGAAGTGCATTTCCGAGGCCAGGGTGGCCACCAGCTCCGCGCCTTCGTACTTGTTCCGGTAGTAGTATCCCAGCTCGCTCATCGTGCGCTCTTCTTCGTAGTAGTAGCGCCTGAGCCCATCCTCGCGCAGCATGGCCAAGTAAGAGAAGAAGAGCTCGATCACCCGGTCCGTGTCACGCAGGCCCTTCTCGGTCAGGGAGAGATCGACGGTGAAATAACTGCAGTAACTGCAGTGCTCCGCGTCCGTCTCGAGGGCCGTGGCCAGGTGCTCGCGCTTGAGCTGGGAGAGCAGCGAGCCGCGACCCTCGTGGCCGATCAGCGAACCCAGCAGGGCCAGGGGTTTGGAGGCGCTGTGGACCATGGCGGGGGGCAGGGCAAAACCGAGCTGCAGGGTGCGCTGGTCCTGCAGGGGGCGGACGCGGATCATCCTGGGCAACTCGCCGGGGTCGTACACTTCTCGGGGAAAACTCGGCTCCTCGAGCTCTCGATCGGGAACCGTCGCGAAGAGCCCTCGCGCCAGCCGCTCCAGTTCGTCCAGTGACACGACGCCCTGCAGGCAGAGCTTCATCAGGTTGGCCGAATACCAGCGGCGGTGAAACTCCACCATCTCGTCGCGTGATACACCGCTGAGAGTCTCGCGGTCGCCGGTGGAAAACCTGCGCCGGGGATGGCCCTCCCGGTGCAGCAGCTCCTTGACGCGCTCGATCCTCCAGTAGTCGCTTTCCCTGTGGATCTGGTGCTCGGAGTGCACCGATTCCAGTTCGCGGTCGATATACTCGGGGTCGAAGAGCGGTGCCGTGAAGAAACCGGCGAAACGGTCCAGGGCGCCCTCGAAAGCCTCGTGGTTGACCTCGAAGAAGTAGTTGGTCTCCTCGGCGCTGGTGTAGGCGTTGCACTCGCCCTGGTTCTCCGCCAGGTAGCGCTCGTACTCGTCCACCACCGGGAACTGCTCGGTCCCCATGAACAGCAGGTGCTCGAGGAAGTGGGCCATGCCGGGACGCTCGTCGGGTTCGACGAAGGAGCCCACGCCCACGCTCAGGGCTGCGGCGGACTTGTTGGCCTCCGGATCGGAGATCAGCAGCAATTCCATCCCATTGTCCAGGGACAGGACGCGCTGGACGCGGCGGTCGCCCGGCCGGGGGACGTCCAGGTCCACGATTGACCCGGCGTCGCCCAGATGTCCGCCCTGTGCGGCAGGGACCGTGTCGCGTGACACGTCGGGCGAGGGGCAGCAGGGAATGCAACCCAGGCACAGGCCGAGCAGCGCCGGCAGGACCGCGCACGCCGCTTTTCGCGTTCTTCCGGTCATGATGCACCTCCGCCCTTCATCCTCGTCGGATGAAGGGTTTACTTCAGCAGCGTCAAGGGACGCACGCGCTGCTGGTTGCCCGCGCTGAGCCGGCAGAAGTAGACCCCCGCGGGAAGCCCGCCCGCATCGAGCAGCAGGCGGTGACGACCAGGGCCGCGGGATGCATCCAGCAGCTGCGCCGCCCGGGCGCCCCGCAGATCGAAGAGCTGCAGGCGGACCCGCGCGGGGCGGTCCAGCTCGAACTCGATCCAGGCGATGGGGTTGAAAGGATTGGGCCGGGGAGGCAGCAGGCGGATCCATCCGGGTCGCAGCCCGGTCGTCTTCCCGTCGAGACCGAGAATCTGCCCGGCGATCTCCTGGTAGAACGCGGCCCGCTCCTCGCTGAGACCGCCTGTGTAACCGAGTCCCTCCGGGCTTTCTCCCGTGAGGCTGACGTAGAACACACATGCGGTCATGTAGGTGCCCTCGGCGCTCGGGTGGTAGTGGTCCTGCGCCCAGAGCGGAGATTCGGGATCCGCCGTCAGGGCGGCCCTGAAGCCTTCGCCCGCCGGGGCGATCCCGGCCTCCAGTTCTTCGGCGATGCGGTCGTAGGCCGCCGTCACGGTGTCCTGCATGTGGAAGTAATCCGCGAATTCAACGGAGCAGCAGTCGTCGATGCACTGCTGCCCGCCGAACTCCCAACCCCAGGTCTGGTAGAACATGGTCGCCGAGTTCTGCAGGCTGATCAGGCTGTCCAGCAGCCGGGCCGCCGGATACATCCGGGTCTCGCGCCAGTGGTCGATGGTGGGAATCTGACTCTGCTCCTGCAGGATCACGTGATCCCAGCCGCCCTCGGCGATCAGACCCAGGCTGGTTGGATTCTGGCTGTGTCCTTCCAGCGTGTGTCCGCCGGGCGTGTTGCTCTGAGCCTCGAGGAAGTGCCCTCCCGACTGTACCAGGTCTTCCAGCTGCCCGGGCAGGTTGTTGAAAAAGGTGTGGCTGTTGCCCAGGAAAAGTACGCGGAGACTGTCCTGTGCGACCAGGGAGGGCGCCAGGCTGAAGATCAGTATCGCCGCCAGCGCGGTCCCAGCGGTCGCGATTCCCGTCCGGCCGGTGTCTCCCAGCATCTCCATCGCCTCAATCCCTGAACCATTCATGTTCATATTCATGAATTTCCAATTCCCTGCCGGCGCGGTCAACAGGAGCAGTCGAAGAACCGCCGCCGGACGCTCTCGCAAAGCTGAATATCACTTCCCTTAGTATCGGCCGGCAGGCCCCGGCACCTTAGCACGCCTCGCCTGGGGCATGCTGTTCTACCTCGGCCGAGCGGAGATCTAAAGGCTGAAGACCACGATGGTCACGAAGAAATGAATACGTTGAGCCTCCTACCCTTCGTGTCCCTCGCGGTGAGGTGTTTTGACTCAGTAACAGTGCACTCGGAATTCGACGGTACTCTGACCTCTGCGTCTGAACCGGGGTTGTGTTACATTCTCATTATCCACGGCGGGCGGACGCTCCTTGCCAACGGTCCGACCAGCGGATTCGCGTTAATGGATGGAGGCGAGCATGTCTTGTATCACAGCGGATGAATTGCTGCGCATCGAAAAGGCCACGGTTACAGGTCTGGACGAAGTCGCGCGCGAGGGGCTGCGCCTGGGCATCGTCCAGGTGGCCGAACTCTGGCGCCCCGAGGACGGTGACGCCGCCGCCCTCGAGAATTTCGTACGCCTGCATTTCGCCTCCCGGCCGGAAGACCGCGAGGCGCTGTACGGGCGCTTCGAGGAGCTGCTGGAAGAGCTGGAAGGCCACCTGAACGAGGTCGAAGTGGCCTTCCGCAGGCACAGTGATCTCGATACGGGGCCGATGCTGCCGTCGGACGGACTCTTCGCGGCCTTCGACCCGGGGGCCCACCTGGCCGAGGATTTCTTCGCCAGCGGCCTGGCCTTCGTGGCGCTGCTCAATTTCCCCCTGAGCAGCCTCGAGGACCGTGTTCGAGAGGGCTCGGGCTGGAGCCGCCGCCGCTGGGCGGAGCACCGCCTGGTCCAGCGCTTCTCCCGGCGGGTTCCCGGCGAAGCGATGCAGCGCCTCGCCGCCGCGGCCGCCCGGGCGGAAGCCCACGTGGCGGGGTGCAACATCCATACCCATCAACTGCTGGACGAAGATGGCCGGCGGCCCTTCCCCGCCGGGCAGCGCCTGCTTGCGCACTGGAACCTGCGCGACGAAATCCGCGCCCGCTACGCCGACGCCACTGATGGACTGCCGACCCAGCGGATGATTCAACGCGTGATGCAGCGGATCGTCGACCAGAGCATCCCGCCCGAGGTGCTCGACAATCCCGGCCTGGACTGGAATCCCTTCAGCAACGAGACGCGGAAGGCCGAAGTACATGACATTCCCAGCGCGACCGCAAGCCGGGAGCCGGAAGAGGCGAACGCGCGTTACGCCCGGCTGCTGGACTGCTTCCAGGCCTGTCGCGCGGTGGACGCCCACTGCCCGCGGACTCCCAGCCTGGTGGCCCGGCGTTTCGAGGAGGACCGCGAGATCCCGGAGACGCGGATCCGCTCCATGCTCGAGCAGATCCTGACGTCGCCGCTGGTGGGCCGCGCGGTGACGCTCTTGAAGCGCCGCCTGGACCGCCCGCTGGAGCCCTTCGACATCTGGTACGACGGTTTCCGCCCGCGGCCCCGGATCCCCGAGGGGGAACTGGACGCACTGACGGCCGTCAGGTACCCGGACGCTGCGGCCTTCCAGCGCGATCTGCCGCGGATCCTCGGCCGTCTGGGTTTCACGCCCGAAAAGGCCGGCTGGCTGGCGCAAAACATCCGAGTGGAAGCGGCCCGGGGCTCGGGCCACGCCTGGGGTCCCCGCCTGCGCAGCGCCCCGGCCCGCCTACGCACCCGCATCGGGACTGCCGGCATGGACTACAAGGGCTACAACATCGCCGTGCACGAACTGGGACACAACGTGGAACAGGTGCTCTCGCTGAAGGCCGTCGACCATTACCTGCTCCACGGGGTTCCGGGCAACGCCTTCAGCGAAGCGCTGGCCTTCGTGTTCCAGGCGCGGGACCTCGAGCTGCTGGACCTGGATCAGCCCGGTGAAAAGGACCGGTCCCTCGGCGTCCTGGACGAGTTCTGGGTCAGCTGCGAGATCTCCGCCGTGTCACTCACCGAGATGGAGATCTGGAACTGGCTCTACGAGCACCCGGACACCGACGCGGCCGGATTGCGGGAGGCCGTGATACGGATCGCGCGCGAAGTCTGGAACCGCAGTTTCGCGGAGCATTTCGAGTTGCGCGACCAGACGCTGCTGGCGGCCTACCAGCACCTGGTGGACTGCTTTCTCTACCTGCCGGACTACGCGCTGGGGCACCTGATCGCCTTCCAGGTGGGCCGGCAGATCGGTTCCGCGGAGCGGCCCGGCGAGGAATTCGAGCGCCTGGCCCGCATCGGCAGACTCGGTCCCGATCTGTGGATGGAGACCGCCACCGGTTCGCCCGTGGGCCCCGAGATGCTGCTGGATGCCACCGAAGGGGCGTTGGATGAACTGGAGACGGTGTGATACATCATTCAACGAACATGGAGATACCGGCAACCGACAGGCAGTGTCTCAGGACCTTGTTTGAAGACTGTCCTTATGACCGGGTCCTGATCGACAGCGTCCTGGAAGGGCACTTCGGGCGAGCTTATGCGGCGCCGGCAACCGGCCCCGAGGTGGCCCGGTTGGATTCCGGAGCATTCACCATCCTGGGAGGTGACCCCGACGCAGCCGGCGCGAAGGATCTGCTCCACCTTGCTTCGATCGATTTCGTGACCCCGCAATCGGCCGCATGGCGACGCTTCCTGCTGGACGAGTTCGGTGCAGGAGTGAAAATCTTGCGCTTCGTTGAATTCTCCTCCCACGCTCTGGATCGGTCGCACCTGCATGGAATCATCAGGGGACTCGCGCCGGATTTCATGCTCGAGCGCGTCGATAGAGCACTGGCGGAGCGACTGTCTCCGGACACGGGCAACGAGTATTTTCTGGAGAACTTCCATTCCATCGATGACTTTCTGGCACGCGGCATCGGTTATTGCATTGTTCACCGGGACATGATCGTCAGCGCAGCCACGTCCATGGTCCGGAGCCGGGGGGCCATCGACGTCGAGATCGAGACGGTGCCCGATTACCGCGGACGGGGCTTGGCGGCCGTCGTCGGCGCGCGGCTTGTCGCACATTGCCTGGAGCTGGAAATCAAGCCTCACTGGCTGGCCGCGAACACTGCGTCGGAGCGTCTGGCGCTCAAGCTGGGCTATGTTCGCGGAGGCAGCTACGAGACCCTGGAGATCGAAGCCGGGGAACAGCTCCCTGCTTCGTGAGGCCCCGGATCAATCGGGCACCGAAATCCGACGAGAATCACTGGCTGGTAAATCCTGCCCACATAGGTCTCACAGACGCTGACATCAGCCAACCGACAAATTGGGTCTTCCGCAGAAGGCGGCGGACCATCGCTCGCACCACGGTGTTCCGGTCGATGCCTCCGGCGAAGCACTGCTGTCGGCCGCGGATGGAGTGCCGGCGAACTGGTTCACTGCTGATCGCTGACCACCGCACGGAAGAAACGCCGCTCACCTGGTTCCGGGGCATAAGTGAAGAAGGTCTCTTCCACAGTATCCAACAGGTTTTCCGCGCCGCAAGAGAAGTACGGCTCCTCTGATGAGTGGATCCTGTACCACACGCCGTTCAGTTCCGGGTAGGAGTTCCCCTGGTGGCTGCCTTCCGTGATGGCCTCCCAACTCAGCAGCAGCTCTCCCCCCTCGCGGGCAATGGACAGTTCCTGCACGGCGTCGGGCGCGATGTTGTCCACGGAGTATCCTCCCGCCAGCTCCGAAACGTAGTACCAGGGCGGTGTGGCGGTGTGCGCGGAGACGAAGAAGAGCGAGATGTTGTCCTCGACGCCACTGGAATCGCGGAAGGTCCCCGCCAGAACCGAGTACTCGTCCCATTGCATGGCCGCCAGGTAGGTGATCAGCACCCAGGTGGTGTCGTCGCGCAGGTAGTCCCGTCCGGGATCGACCAGGGCCTCACGCAGATTCTGTGTCACAACACGATCCCGAAGCGGAAAAGGATACATCTCCCAGAGATTGTAGCCGGTGACGGGCAGGTCCGATCCAGCGAAATCCAGCGGACTGCGTTGCCAGGTAACGATGACCTGACGACCCTGGTCCTCGGGCACGTCGCTGACGGCGCTGATCACAGGCGATCCCTCCCGGTGGTCGTAGAAGAAGGCTCCCATGTCCGCCGGGCTCCCGTCCGGATCGAGCGGAGAACCCGGATCGCCGCTGTCGATGCAGGGAGAATTGTAACACAGGCGGAAGTCGCCGGAAGCGGCGTCCCGGAACTGGGGATCGGCATCGATGTTGCCTGTGCCCGGCCAGCCGCCCTCCACGTCGGAGTAGTCGACGCTGAGCCCTCCGTCGCTGACCAGCCCGCTCGAATTCCAGAAGACCGAGTTGGAAACGGTGCATACGCTGGATTGGCTGTAGACGTTGTAGACAGTGCCGTAAAAAGTGCAGTTGCCGACTTCAACCGGCGTGGAACACCCATTCAGTACGAGGCCGCGGTCCGCGTTCTCGTAGATCGAGCAGTAGTTGAGCGTGACAGTGGAATTATTGCAGTACAAGCCTATGGAGGTCTGGTGATGGATCCGGCAACTGTCCAGCTCGGGGGCCGCTCCGGCAGCGCAGTAGACTCCGGCTCCGCCGCCCTGCCGGATTTCCACGTTCTTCAGCGTGGGCGAGCTGCCGTTGCAGTAGACGGGCTCCCAGGAGCTGTACCCGGCGTACTCCACGATGCACCACTGAAGCCTGAGCAGCGAGTCCACAGCATGCTGCGCGAAGTAGATTCCATCCCAGGTACCTGGATTCTCGCTCACAGTGGTGAACAGGATCGACGCTTCCTCCGTGCCCAGGGCCAGCAGCCCCCCCGGCAGGTCGGGATTGTCGTCGTCGCCCACGATGATCCCTGCCTGTGAACTAATTTCCAGCGTGATACCAGCCGCGAGTTCCAGCGTGGTCACCCCATCCGCGCCATACTGGCCCTGAACGTAGGTTTCGCCCGCCATCACGTAGAGAATTCCTGCGTTTTCCCAGAAGCTGTCTCGCGTGACCGTACCACCCCAGATATGGAAAAATTCGTTCGTGTGACCAGAATAGCTGTTGCCGGAGAAGCCTCCCATCTGTCCCGAATATGCGGAGACGGGACAGCCGTTGGAGACGAAATCGCAATCGACCACCTGGGGATGAGGCGCGGGATCGTCCAGGATAATGCCGTAACTACCGTTGGACTCGATCCGGCAATCGGCGAACACCGCTTCGGAGAAACCGGCAACCAGGATGCCGTAGCCGTTGTTGGTGCTGATCTCGCAGTCGCTGATTGCGGGAGAAGCATCCTGCAAGTAGGCACCGGCCCAGGAGTTGCCTGTAATCCGGCAGTGGCTTAGGGTGGGGCTCGCGCCGCTTAAGTAGAGACCGCCGCCGACTTCGACCTCTTCCGCCCCCCGGATCTCGAATCCTCTGACGATGCTGCCCGGACCCTCGCCGCTCTGGAAGACCAGGGTGCTTATACCTATCACAGGGCCGCCCGAGATCACCGTCTGGCTTACGTAGGATGTATCACCGGTTGTCAAGTAGAGCGATCCGAGCGTGAGCTGGCGGCCGCCGAAGTCGACGGATTCCGCGTAGTCGCCGGGCTGCACAAGAACCGTGTCTCCTGGCGAGCTGGCCATGATTCCATCGAGGATGGTGGGTTGCTCCGTCGGTACGTGAATGATGGTGGACCGGGCGGGCAGGCTCAATCCGACCACGACAAGCAGGAATGGAAAGTTGAAGCCTCGCATAGTGCCCTCCTTGCGGAATGAAGTATTCTGCAGGGGCGGCAGGATGGCGTCGGCCCCTGCGCTGTGCAATGAGAATCAAGCAAAAACCGCGCCTCAAGATAAGGCCAGGTTATTTAAACACTTGAGGTCATGCCAATATTGTCGTTGTTCAATAACCGACGCCGCTGTAATACAGAGAAATGAAACCGCCCCCGCGATATATCGCGGGGGCGGCGTGTATTACGGAATCGTGTCGCGGATCCCGTGCTACTCCAGCACGTGGATGTTCTTCTCGCGGCACATCTCCTTGAGGATCTTCGGCCACACGGTAACGCTCACCTCGCCCAGGTGGGCCTTGCGCAACAGCAGCATGTAGGTGCGCGACTGCCCGATGCCGCCGCCGATGGCCAGGGGCAGCTCGCCCGAGACGATGGACTTGTGATACGGCAGCTCGAGGAATTCGGTCTGGCCGGTGATCTCGAGCTGCTTCTTAAGCGTGTCGGCGTTGACGCGAATGCCCATCGAGGTCAGCTCGTGACGGCGCTGGGTCAGGTGGTTCCAGACCAGGATGTCGCCGTTCAGGCCGTGCATGGGCCGCCCGTCCTCTGAATAGGTCTCGGTGACCCAGTCGTCGTAGTCCGGGGCGCGCATCTCGTGCGGGTAGCCGTCCTCCAGGGTCCAGCCGATGCCGTAGATGAATACGGCGCCGCACTCCTGAAGGATCTTGGTCTCGCGGGCCTTGCGCGGCAGATCGGGGTACCTGGCCAGCAGGTCCTCGGCGTGGATGAAGACCAGCTCCTCGGGCAGGTTGGGATAGCGCTCGTCCACCAGCTGGGGAAACAGCTCCTGGGCATGGCGCTCGGCGCCGCAGAGCACTTTCCAGATCCGCTGCACCGTGTCCTTCAGGTACTCCAGGTTGCGGTGCTCTTCGGTGATCACGCGCTCCCAGTCCCACTGGTCCACGTATGCGCTGTGGTCGTGATCCAGGAAGTAGTCCTTGCGCACCGCGTGCATGTCGGTGAAGAGGCCCTCCCCCGCTTCCATCTCGAACTGCTTCAGCGCCACGCGCTTCCACTTGGTGGCCGCCTGCACCACCTGGGCGTCGATGGGGTTCTTGCCGCGATCGTTGGAGATGTGAAACTCGATGGGCGTGCGCGAACCGTCGCGGTCCAGGTAGTCGTTGACGCCGCTTTCCACGTCCACGATCAGCGGCACCGTGACGCGGATCAGGTTGAGCTCGCGGCAGAGGCCCTGCTCGATGCAGTCCTTCACCGCCGTGATGGCCTGCTGGGTTTCCTTGGGATTCAGCAGCGAGCCGTAGTTGTGCGGCAGAACCTCGCGCAGTTCATCGTAACTGCCGATGCCCGGTCCCGCCAGATCGTCTTGCTTGTGGGTCATTCTGCTTCTTCCTATCTGCTGATTATGTGTTCTAAAAGGACGGCTGTCAAGCTACAAACAGCAGTCTGCATGAACAATATGGATCAGGCCTCGGACTTCCGCGGGTCCGCTTTCCCGCCGAGTCCCCGGCCGATGATGGGCAAAGTCCGTTCCTTGTGGAAGGCGATGACGCGCTCCACTTCCTCCATCATGGCGACCTTCTTTTCGCCGGAGGCGCGGTAACGCATGTCCACGATCTCGGCACCGGCGATTCCTTCGCCGCCCAGGAATACGCCGCCCATCACCAGCATGTGATCCGGGAGGGCGTCGATGCGGTTGGCCGCGGCCCAGGCCCGGCACCAGGCCCGTGAGGTGGCCTTGAGATCGTAGCCCCCACCGCCCAGCAGGAGCAGGTGCATGCTGTAGTTGCGCAGGTGCTTGAGGGCGCTTTCCATGCCGTTGTTGGTGAAGTGCAGGTTGGCCAGCGGGTCCGACTTGTGGGTATCTGCGCCTATCACGGCCACCACCACGTAGGGAGCGAAGCGTGTCACGGCCGGGGTGATCACTTCATCGAAGACCTTCTCGAGGACTTCGTCGTCGCTTTCCTCGGGCAGCGGCAGATTGATCGTGAAGCCCTGGCCCATGTCCTCGCCGATCTCGGTCTCGAAACCGCTCCAGGGGTAGATAGTCTTGCCCGTCTGGTGCAGCGAGACGGTCAGCACGCGGTCGTCGCGGTAGTAGGCGTCCTGGACGCCGTTGCCGTGGTGGGCGTCGATGTCGATGTAGGCCACCCGGAAGCCCCGGGCGATAAACATGTCGATGGCCGCCACCGCGTCATTGACGTAGCAGAATCCCTCGGCGTGGGAACGGCTGGCGTGATGGAATCCGCCCAGGGGATTGAAGACCACGTTGGCGTTGTCCTCGATGATCAGCTCGGCGGCGGTGATGGTGGCCGAAGAGTACAGCAGCACATAGTCGAAGAGGCTCCGGAAGACCGGGCAGTCCTCCACGCCTAGGTTGAACTGCAGGTACTCCTCTTTCCACTGCCCGTCGTTGGCCTCCTCGAGAGCGTCGATGAAGGCCGGGCTGTGCGACTCGATCAGGCGCTGCTTGGTGACCATCCGCGGCTCCTCCACGCGCATCCAGGGTTCATTGAGGTAGCCCTGCTGGTTGATCAGGTTCAGCGCGGCCCGCGCGCGGCCGGGATCGAAGGGATGCTCGTCGCCGTATGAGAAGTCGCCGAAACGCCCCGAATAGACGATGATGCTGTCCTTGGGACGCATCACGTCCTCGGCGGGGAAGCAGACGGTGAAGATCGTGGTGCCCGATTCGGAGAGCCGGGTGGCCGTGGGCCAGGCGCGGTTGAGCAGCGATATGGTGGGCGCGTTCTCGGGAATCACCTCGGCGTAGACGCCCGCAAGGCCCCGCGAGTAGGCGATCTTGCTCAGGTAGTTAGCCAGAGTGGTGCCGATACCCCGCTTCCAGTAGCTCTCGAGCACCACGATGTCGAACTCGCCCATCTTGTTGGCCGGGTTGTACATGTAGCGCCCCTCGGCCACGATCTTCGGATTCCTCCAGGGACCCACCAGACCCACGATGGCCATGTCCCGGCTGTAATCGATGGCGGCCAGCTCCTGGGCCATCTCGTGGCTCAGGGCCTTGACCGTCCCGTGATACCTCATCCGGATCGTCTCCGGGGATAGGGAATAGAACATCCGCTGCAGGCGGTGCGCGTCGCAGGGGCGCACGGGGCGGTAGCGGATCTCGGTGCCGTCCTCGCAGGTCTGGGAGAATTCGTACTGGTGCGGATAGACGCAGCCGGTCTCGGGAGGTATGGGCTGCTCCGCGCTGACGTACTTGTGCTGCACGGCTTCCTCCAGCAGCTGCTGGCGGAACTTGGGGTGGGCGATGGAGATCAGAGTGATGGCCCGCTCGCGGATCGACAGGCCGTAGAGGTTGACGATGCCGTACTCCGTGACCACGTAGTCGATCTTGCCCCGGTCGAAAACCACGCCGCGGCCGAAACTGGCGCCCACGATGCGCGAGTGCTGACCGTCGGGCGTGGTGGAGGGCAGGGCCGTAATGGTGAAGCCGTTCCGGGAAGCCCGGGCGCCGTCGATGAAATCCATGCTGCTGGGCAGGCTGCTCTTCTGCAAAGCGTGCTCCGTCATCCCGCGGGCCATCCCCGTGAGTTCCATTTCCCGAACAGAGTGGATCGCCACCATGCTGTCGTTCCGCGCGACGAGGCTCGGGTAGCCCACCTCGTCCACCGGCAGGAACTCGATGTAGGGATTACGGTCCAGGGCCTTGTACAATTCACGGGAACCCATGGCCATTGAGGCCACGGTCTTCCCCTTATGGACCTGCTTCTTCATGTTCGTCACGGCACCGGTGCGGATCAGGCGCAGGATGTCGTCCGTGAGGATGTCCGTGTGAATGCCCAGGTCCCGCCGGGTGTCCAGGTAGCGCATTGTGGCGGCGCTGATGGGGCCGCGGCCGAAGTGCAGCGTCATGCCGTCGGAGATCAGGCTGGCGATGTGCCGGCCTATGGTCAGCGACACGGGATCCAGCTCGGGCACGGGCACCTCGAGCAGCTCCGTGTTGCCCTCCACCAGGCAGTCGAGGCCCTCCACCGGCACCAGGGTGTCGCCGATGGTCACCGGCATGTGTTCGTTGACCTGGGCGATCACCAGGCCGGCGTTTTCCACGGCGGCCTTGGTGGCGTCGACGGCCACGCCCAGACTGCAGCGGCCGAATTCATCGGGCGGTGATACCTGCACCAGGGCGATGTCCACTTCCACGATACCCTCGGCCATGGCCTTGGGCAGTTCGCTTACGCGCATGGGAGTGAAATCGGTCAGCAGGTCGGCGTCGGTCCCGGAACCGTGGCGACCGATGTAGAAGCTGTTGTAGCGGATGCTGTTCTTCAGCCCGCTGCCCGCCAGCCGGGATTCCTCGCGGGCGGTGGCCAGGTGGATCACCTCGATGTCGCGGAACCGGGAAGCCATCTCGGCCAGCGTGTCCGTCAGCAGCAGGGGCTCGCCGGCTCCCGAACCGATTACGATGGTCCGGCCGTTGCTGATGCGGGACAGCGCTTCCCCCGCCGAACACACCTTGGCGCCGTAGAGGTCCTTCCAGTTCGAGCTGCTCATGGGGCTCTCCTCCGCTGTGGCCGGCCTCTTGGGGAATGCTCCCGGCGCCGGCGCAGCGGCAATTTGCAGAAAAGTGCCGATAAGGGCCGCGCCCTCCGCGGGAACCGCGGGAGTGAAGGGGGGACGGCTCCGCGGAACCGTCCCCCGATGATGTACTTAACAGCGGACTGTGGAAGCGGGTCGCGGTTTGTGACACGTACCCTTGCTTCCCGGTGATAAGCCTGGCAATCCCGGATACGATCGGGACCGGGATCCCGCCCTAGGACCGGCGGCCGTCCACAAGCAAGGGCACCACGCTGGGATCGGCCAGGGTGGTAGTGTCGCCAAGCTCCGAAATGTCTCCGGCGGCGATCTTCTTCAGGATGCGCCGCATGATCTTGCCCGAGCGCGTCTTGGGCAGGACGTCCGTGAACTGGATGGCGTCCGGCGCCGCGATCGGTCCGATCTCGCCGCGGACGTGGTGGACGAGTTCCTTGCGCAATTCGTCCGTCGCCACGACCCCGGCGTTCAGCGTCACGAAAGCGTAGATGCCCTGGCCCTTGATCTCGTGCGGAAAACCGACCACGGCCGATTCGGCCACCGAGTCGTGGCTCACCAGCGCGCTCTCCACCTCGGCGGTGCCCATGCGGTGCCCCGAGACGTTGATCACGTCGTCCAGGCGCCCGATGACCCAGAAGTAGCCGTCCTCGTCCTTTCGGGAACCGTCACCGGTGTAGTAATAGCCGGTGAACTTGGAGAAATAGGTTTCGAAGAAACGGGCGTGGTCCCCGTAGATGGTGCGCATTATACCCGGCCAGGGGCGGTTGATGCAGAGATAGCCGCCTTCGTTGACGTCCACTTCCCGGCCTTCCTCGCCCAGGATCAGCGGGTTGACGCCGTAGAAGGGCCGCGTGGCCGATCCGGGCTTGATGGGCGTGGCGCCCGGCAACGGTGTGATCATAATTCCGCCGGTCTCGGTCTGCCACCAGGTATCGACAATCGGGCAGCGTTCTCCGCCGACCACCCTGTAGTACCACATCCAGGCTTCGGGATTGATGGGCTCGCCCACCGTGCCCAGGATCCGCAGGGAGGAAAGGTCGTGCTTCTTGACGTAGTCGTCGCCGCTGCGGGCCACGGCGCGGATGGCTGTAGGGGCGGTGTAGAACTGGTTTACCTTGTACTTGGCGCAGACCTGCCAGAAGCGATCCGGACCCGGATAGGTGGGCACACCTTCGAACATCAGGGTCTGGGCGCCGGCAGACAGCGGGCCGTAGACGATGTAGCTGTGGCCGGTGACCCAGCCGATGTCCGCCGTGCACCAGTAGACGTCGCCGTCGTGGTAGTCGAAGATCTTGCGGAAGGTCTCCGTGGCGTAGATGATGTAGCCCGCCGTGGTGTGCAGCACGCCCTTGGGCTTGCCGGTGGAACCGGAAGTGTAGAGAATGAACAGCGGGTCCTCTGCGTCCATGGGCTCGGGTTCGCATTCCACGGTGATGTTGGGCTTGGCCAGCTCCTCGTGGGCCCAGACGTCGCGGCCGGCCTTCATGGCCACTTCTTCACCGGTGCGCTTGTAGACCACCACGGTCTCGATGCAGTCGCAGCCTTCCAGCGCGGCGTCGGCGATGTCCTTCAGCCCGAGGGTCTTGCCGGCGCGGAAGCCGCCGTCCGCGGTGACGAGCATCTTGCAGGTGGAGTCCAGGATGCGGTCACGCAGCGAGTCGGCGGAGAAGCCGCCGAAGACCACCGAGTGGATCGCGCCGATGCGGGCACAGGCCAGCACGGTCACCGCCAGCTCGGCGATCATGGGCATGTAGATCGCCACCCGGTCGCCCTTGCCGATGCCGTTGGCCTTGAAGACATTGGCCAGGCGGCAGACTTCCTGGTACAGTTGGCGGTAGGTGTAGGTCTTCGAGTCCTCATCCGGCTCGCCCTGCCAGACGATGGCCGGCTGGTCGCCCCGGTCCGCCAGGTGCCGGTCCAGGCACTGGACCGTGACGTTCATCACGCCGCCCTTGAACCAGCGGATGTAGAGGTCGTCGGGGTTGTCGCCGAACTTGTACTCGAGGACCTTGTCCCACTTCTTCATCCAGACAAAGTCTTCTGCGACCTTGCCCCAATACTCTTCGGGATGCTCAATCGAGAACTTCCAGTCTTCCTCGTGTTGATCGAGCGACTTGATCCATGCCCGCTCGGTCACACCCTGCGGAGGATGGAATTTGCGGGTCTCGTCCATTACCGACTTGATTTCCGCCATGAATAACCTCCCTAGCGGTATTTGGTGAGCGCCGGTTTCGGGCGGAGGCTTGGGGCCCGCCCTCTCCGGCGATCCGGCCTCGCGGCGCAACCGAGTGCGGCCCGGCCGGCATTTGCCTTTATCCTATCGGCAGTTGAACTGCCGGAATCGTCTCGTCCTCCCGATTCTCTCAGGCGGCCCGGTGATGGGGGCGCTTCACGAGGAAAGACACCACCGCGGCCACCAGGCATACGATGCCGGAAATGATGAAGGCCGGCATCCAGGCATTCACGCCTTTGGACACCCCCGCGTCGCGGAAAATGCCCGCCATGATGGGACCGACGATACCGCCCACTCCGTAGGCCAGGAAGACCCAGCCGTAGTTCTTGCCCACGTTCTTGGTGCCGAAGGTGTCGGCCGTGGCCACGGGAAAGAGGGCGAAGTTGCCGCCGAAGTTGAAACCGATGATGGCGGAGCCCACGTACAGGAGAATCACGCTGGAGCCCATCCAGAAGAAGAGCAGCATGATCAGGCCCTGCAGGGCGCACATGATCACCACCGAGCGGCGCCAGCCGAGGAAGTCGGAAATGGTGCCCCAGGCGATGCGGCCGATGCCGTTGGCCAGCGAGAAGAATACCGCCATGGCCGTTCCCGCGATGGCGCTGGCCTTCACTGCGTCGTAGCCGCTGCTCTTCAGGGCGTCGATACCGAAGAGCTTGATGATGCCGATGGTCATCAGGCCCGCCATGGCCGAGAAGATGAAGGTGATGAGAATCATGTAATACTGCTTGGTGCCCAGCATCTCGCCCGATTCGAAATCCGCTGCGGGAGCTTCGTGGCCGCTCTGGTTCGGGTCGGGCGGCGTCCATCCGGCGGGCTGCCAGCCATCGGGAGGATAGACCATCCAGACGGCGCCGATGCAGACCATCACCATGAAGATGATCCCGTAGAGGAAGAAGACGCTCTGGACCGTGGGCAGGCCGAAGAGGATGAAGTTCTCGAGCAGCTTGCCCCAGGCGCCGGCCAGCTTGACCCAGCCCATGGCGCCGAAGCCGAAGCCGGCCACGGCCAGACCGGTGATGAAACCTTTCTTGTCGGGGAACCAGCGCATGCCCACCGCAATGGGTGTGACGTAGGCCAGGCCGATGCCCGCGCCGCCAAGCAGTCCGATGAAGATGAACTGCGCGGCGAAGTTGCCGCCCAGGACACCGGCCAGCATGTAGCCCGCGCCGAGGACCACGCCGCCGGCCAGGGCCACCGTGCGGGGACCCACCCGGGCCATCCAGCGTCCGGCCAGCACCATGACCACGGCGAAGGCCGCCAGTCCGGCCGAGAAGATGACCTGCGTCTGGGTGGCGGTGAAGCTGTAGGGTGCCGCTTTCAGCAGCGGCGTGAAGACCGACCAGGCATAGATCGCTCCCAGCGCCAGCTGGATCAGCAGGGCTCCCACCACCACAAGCCAGCGGTTCATCACTCTGTCGTCACTCATTGCTACCTCTTGCTCTCAGCAAAGCGGGTCCACCTTTCGGTCCGCCTCCGCCGCCGTGGCCCGGAGCGTGAACGGAAGCGACTCAGCGAAGCTCTTCGCGCCGTGGCGAAGAGAATCCAAAGTATCATGTTAAGCTACTAACACAGTGCAGGAAACACAATATCAGGGCTCCTGGCCACGCCTGAAAGCGCTCCCTCGACACCCCGCCAGGTGCGAATCCATTGAGCTGGACGATCTGGATAGCCTGCAGGTTATTCGGTCCAATTAACATCCGTGTTGTTAATCAACCAATAAAATGCGTGGTTCAGCATTGGGGAGAACGGGTATGGAAATTGCAGTTCTTCACCTCGTCGCAACCGTCGGGCTCCCGATCCGCTCGCCAGCGCGCGTGGAGCGGAAGAGACGACACGCAGTCCGCATCCGGCACTTCTCAAGCTACTGCATGCCTGCCCGCCCGGCGGTTTCCGGTCCACCCGCGAACCGATCACATCATCCGATACAGAAAGGGGGAAGCATGAGAACCTGTTTGATCGCCTTCTGCCTTCTGACGGTCGCCCGGCTCAGCGCCGGACCGCGGATCTTCCTCGACGCAGTCCACGGCAATCCCGAACTGGAGATGCTCTCCGAGACCAGCCTGGCCGAGTTGATGGAGCTCCTGCCCGAGGCCGAATTCGAACTCTACGGCCCCGCGGACCTGCCCATCTGCCGCCTGTTGCTGGACCTGGAGCTGCCGGCTCCCGGCGTCTACGAGTTCAACGTGCCCGAAGAGAGCAGCGAGTTCCTGCGCTTCCTCTACGCCAGGATCGAAGAGGAAGGAGGCGGATTCCAGCTGGGCTACCATCGCCTGGAGAGCCCTTCGGGAACCCCGTACTACGCTTTCGAGAACGGCATCCTGCTGGAGGAACCGGAACCGGGCGCCTGGACTTTCACCCTGGACGAATTCACCCAGGGAGCCATTACTCGCGTGGAGGTGGGCCTGGGACCGTGTTTCCTGGAAACATACCCCTTGCAGCACTACGACCTGCTGCTCAACCTGCCCAATTACGTGATGCAGCTCTTCCGGGGCACGCCGACGCCCTACAGCGAGGCCGAGAACCAGATCCTGATGGACTTCATGACGGGGGGCGGGTCGATCATGGTGGCCCGGGCCTCGGGCATCTTCGCCGAGAAGCCCATCGTCCAGCTTTACGGAATCCAGCAGCCGGCCACCTGGGAGGTCTGCTTCCCCGGGCGCCTGAGTTACGCCAGTCCCTGGTTGCGCAGCGTCCGCCGCGCCGGCGACTGGTGCTTCTCGCTGCCCCTGGATCCGGCGCCCCGAAAGACGATCTACTACGAAGCCCTGCTCGACCGGCCCCATCGCCCGCTCACTTTCCAGGCCGCGGGAGACGAGATCTGGATTACGAACCACTCGGGCGGAACGGTGGATCCCTGCCTGCTCTACCGGCTCGCGGACGCTAAGCAGGTGGAGGTCAGGTCCTACGCCGCCCTCGTCCCGGGCGGTACCCTCGAACGCGCGCTCGATAAATTCCGTGTCCCGCTGGCCGAGTGGACCGATTTTCTGCGCGACACGATGGGCGAGGCGGAGCTCCGGCAGGGGCTGAGCCTTCGGGAATCGCGTGACTTCGCCGAAAACTGGCACTGGGCGGAGCGGATCCGCGAGGAGCTGGACGGGCGCTGGCAGGGGCTTGTACTGTATCACACGGACGCCTACGACGAGCTGATTCCCGCGGGCGGCACGGGAAGGATCGAGACCGTGCGCCTGCTCTGGCACCTGCTCGATCCTCTGCCCCTGGGCCTGCCGGCCGGCTTCGCGCCGCCGCATCCGCCCCCCGCGACGGAGCCCGTCTGCGATGTGTATCACGAGTACGGCGTGCTCTGGGACGGCGACCGGCGCGACCAGCTGGACCAGCAGTTCTGGAGCATGAACTTCCACGACATCGGCCTGCACGACCCCACCGACTACTGGGAGTACGTGGATCACATCGTGTTCCACATGGGCCAGAGCGGGTCCGACCTGGCCCAGGAGATCTGGGCCGCGGCGGAGCAGCTGCACGGGCGCCTGGCCACGGGCATCTCCGGCGAGGGCCTGGACCTGCTGGTGACCGGGGACGAGGACACCCAGGACGGGGTGGAATTCCCCGCGGGCAGCTATCCGCCGGTGCTGGCGGCGGAGTATCACGGAAGCGGACAGCTGATCGGCCTCTCCGACCAGGGCCTGCTGGCCGAGGGCGCCGACAACCACGCGCTGGTGGAGACGCTCTTCGAGTACATGGACCGTCCGGGAGTGGGCGATGATTCATGGCTGCGCAGCTACCCGCCGGTGCAGGAGCTGATTCTCGAGAGTCCGGAACGCGAGGTGGTTGAATTCGCGCTGCTCAACATGGGTCCCGACACGGTGGCCCCCGCCGCCGGCACGCACGGCGTGCCCTGGCTGGTGCTCGAATCGCTCGCTCCGCCGCTGGTAGCTCCGGGCGAGTTCGCCCTGGCCCGCTGGGAGGTGGACTTCGCGCAGATCGAAAACGGTGATTTCGACATCAGCCTGCCGGTGGAACCGGGAGGGCTTTCCTTCCTGCACGCCGTGGTGAACCTGGACCTCCTGCCCCCCGCCGATCTGCGGATCGAGATCGAGGGTCCGGACATCCATCTGAGCTGGGCGCCCGGTGAAGAGGTTCTCTGGAATGTCTATCGCCTGGAGGGACCCTGGCAGGAGATCGATCCGGGCTGTTGCCAGGCGACGGTGGATCAACCGTATTACACCGACCCGGGGGCGCTGGCCCTGGGCCGGGCCTGGTACGTGGTGACCGTGCTGCGCGGGGAGTAGGCGCCGGATGCCGGATCACGCGAAATGGTGGATTCCGCACGGAAGCACTCCACGGAACATTGTCACACAAAGCTTGAGAAAACACAGAGCCCGGCCGGCGGCCGGGCTCTGTGTTTCGATTCCCGTGACGCAGTTGTATCACGGGACGTCTCCTCGCTGATCAGATGCGGATGTTCAGGCCGGCGGTGAAGGAATTGTACTTGCCGATGTTGTAGTCCGCGTTGATGTTCAGCATCAGCAGCTTGACGCTCAGGCCCAGCGTGATACGGGACTTGTTCTCGCCAGTGATCTCGAAGTTGATCGGTTGCGTCATGGGGCCGGTAGGCGTATCGATGATGTAATCGTAGTTCACCTCCATCTTGGCTGATTCGAACATCAGGCCCGCGTAGGGCGTGATGTTGGCCAGCCCGGCGCCGAACTTCTTGCTGGCGTTGACGCCGAAGGCGGTGGTCTTGGTGGTGAACATGTCGCCGACCTTGATGTTCTGCGAGAAGAAGCTGGCGGCCAGGTCCACGGGAAGGTCGATTTCCATCCAGGCGGCCGGATTGTGCTGCAGGCCGAAACCGAAGTAGTTGAAGCTGCCCAGGTCGCTGCTCAGCTCCACGCTGGGCAGGAAACGGATGGTTAACTGGGTGCCGAAAACCGTGCCCAGGCTGAACTGGGGCGTCATGAGGGGCAGAAGGTTCGCGCCTGACAGATTGCCGTAGCCGCCGATGGGCAGTACGATCGTCGTGGGATCGAGTTCCACCGAATCCGGCAGGCCCACGTCGTAGCTTCCCCCGCCGAAGGCGATGGTGATCAGATCATCTTCCGAGCCGATGACGGTGGCGCCCGAGATTCCCACGCTGGAGGATTGACTGGTCAATTGGTCGAGGAGTTCGTCGAACACCAGGGGCGCGTTCATTTCCAGATCCGGGTCCGTGGCCTCGATCAGGTCCCTCGCCTCGTCTTCGCTGAAGGTAAAAGAACCGTTGATACTGAAGTTCGTTGCATCCGAAGGAAAGAAGGAACCCATGGCCACGAAGCCGAATTCCAGGTCCAGTCCCAGTTTCTTGGCCTCGGGAGCACGGTGGAACCAGCCCCCGTTGAGGTCCGCCCCCATGGCCGAGGAGATGGGCTTGAGGTAGGAAGCGGCCGCGTCGGCGGAGAGTTCATTGAGAGTCTCCTCCAGCGTCTGGGCGGGGACCGTCAGCGGCAGCCCCGCGACGCAGGCGGCAAGCAGACAGGCCAGACAGCCCCGCCGCGAGAGAAATGAAGTGTAGGAAAACGTCATACGGTCCTCCTGTTCTGTTGAAAGGGAGTTCATGGGGACCCTTATCGATACGGAGCGAATTGTTCTGTTCCGCCGTCATACGCTGAAAGTGTCGAACTGCCGACTGGGGATCAAGCCGTACCCGCACGTTCCCGGCCTCGCAGGCAGAGCCGGACCAGCCAGAGCATCAGCGGCACCTCGATCAGCACCCCCACCACCGTGGCCAGCGCGGCCCCGGAGGCGAGTCCGAACAGCATGGCCGCCGTGGCGATGGCCACCTCGAAGTGATTGGAAGCGCCGATCAGTGCGCTGGGCGCTGCGTCCTCGTAGCGCAGGCCCAGGCGGCGGGCCATGGTCCAGGTGAGGCCGAAGATCAGCAGGGTCTGCAGGGCCAGCGGGACGGCGATCCAGAGAATCGTCAGGGGCCTGCCGAGAATGGTCTCGCCCTTGAAGGAGAACAGCAGCACGAGTGTCACGAGCAGCGCAACGATGGTGAGGGGCGTCAGCAGGTGCAGGAAGCGTTCCTCGAACCAGCGCTCGCCCTTAAGTCTCAACAGCAGCTTGCGGGAGAGGTAACCCGCCGCCAGCGGCAGGGCCACGTAGACGCTGATGGACAGCAGCAGCGCCTCCCAGGGTATCGGCATGCGTCCCAGCCCCAGCAGCAGGCCGCCGAGGGGACCGTAGAGGCCCAGCATCACCAGGGAATTGATGGCCACCATGACCAGCGTATGCCCGTCGTTGCCCCTGGCGAGGTAGCCCCAGACCAGCACCATCGCCGTGCAGGGAGCGATGCCGAGCAGGATGCAGCCGGCCAGGTAGCTGCGCCAGAGGGGAACCTCCAGCATCCGCAGCCCCTCGTGAATCACGACCCGCCCCTCGCCGTAGACCGCGCCGGCCTGCAGCTCCAGGCCCAGCGGGTACTTGACCAGGTCCGTCGCCTCAGCGCCGATCAGGCCCTTGAACAGCCAGCCGAGGAACAGCATGGAGATGGCCAGCATGGTGAAGGGCTTGATGGCCCAGTTGACGAAGAGGGTCAGCGCCACCGGACGCAGGTTGCGTCCCGCGCGCAGCACCTGCCCGAAGTCGATCTTGACCATGATGGGATACATCATCAAGAACAGGCAGGCCGCAATGGGCAGGGATACCACGGGTGCGCCGCCCACGCTGATGGACATCGCGTCCAGGGCCCGGGCCGCGCCCGGCGCCAGACGCCCGAGCAGGATCCCCGCCCCGATGCACAGAATCACCCACAGGCTGAGATAGCGCTCGAAGAAACCCAGGCCCGCCGGCCGTTTCGTGATACATGACTCTCCGGCCAGTTTCCAGCTCCTTTCTCGAGGGACGATTGGATCAGTCGGTGTAGCACAAGGAATCGTGGACGTCTTTCCCGCCGGCGATATCCCTGCCCGGAATTGAATCCACCACGCGGCGGCCTGGCCTGCTCTGCCGTATCACCCGTCGTTGGGACCGCCGGGCCGGTTGCGATCCAGGCATTCCGGCAGGCTCAGAACGTATTCGCGGATCTCGTCCCGCACGCGCCGGTAGTGCGCCAGGGCCTCTTCTTGGCTGGCTGCGTTCCGGGCCAGCCGCGGCGGATCGTCGAAACCCGCGTGCGCCGTCCGCGCGCCCCCGGGAAACACGGGGCAATTCTCGCGGGCGTGGTCGCAGACCGTGACCACCCAGTCGAGGGGAAGCCGGGGAAGCTCCGCCAGCCGCTTGGATTTCTGCCTCGAGATATCCACGCCCGCTTCGGTCATCACCCGGACCGCCCGGGGATCGATCCCCTGCCGCTCGATGCCCGCCGACCAGGCCTCGATCCGATCGCCACGCAGGGCCCGGACCCAGCCTTCGGCCATCTGGCTCCGGCAGGAGTTCCCCGTGCAGAGGAACAGGATCTTCAGTTTCGATTCCGTGTCACGCATCTCCGGTTTCCCTTCCGATCCCGGGAAATGTAGCGCTGCTCGTGCTTTGTTCCGCGAAGCCGCGGAAATCTCGACATCCGGTGATGATTCCCTGCGGACCGAAGGCGGGAGGAATCCTTGGATTGGCCTTTCGTAGGTATATTCCAGACGATCAAGAATGGAATCGGGATGCAGGACATCGCCGGAGGATCCGAATCATGGCCGAGCGCATCGACGACATCAGCATCGAGTACGTGGAACCCACCAGCGGCAAGCAGCGAGTCAAGCAACTGGACAAGCAGGTGCTCACGCGGGGAGCCTGGTCCACGATCGTGTTTCGCTACCGGGACCTGGACCAGCGCGCCGATGAGTACGGACCGGTCAAGTACCGCATCGGCCGCTACCGCAAGCGGGGCGGCGAGTTCCTCCCCCAGTCCAAGTTCAATATCTCCTCGGCCGAGCAGGCGCGCCAGCTGATCGAGATCCTGCAGCGCTGGCTGGAGCAGGACGCCGGCACCGCCAATGAGGCGGACCGGGAATGAGCGCCTTCCGTCACCGCGCGATCCTGAGAATGAGCCACTGCGACGCGGCGGGCGTCCTGTTCTTCCCGCGGCTCTTCGAGCTGGCCAACGAGGCCTACGAGGAGCTGCTCAGGGAGGCGGGCAGCCCCCTGGCCGGCCACCTGCCGCCGGAAGGCCGGCCGCTGCCCGTGGTGCACGCCGAGGCGGAATACCATCATCCCATGCGTCCCGGCCAGGAAGTGGAACTGCTTGTATCACTGCTCGCCATGGGCAGGACTTCCTTCCGCCTGGCCTGCGAATTCCGGAATCGGGAAGAGCATCGTCTTGCGCGGGTAGAAACCGTGCACGTGGTCCTCTCCGGCCGAACCTGGAGCCCGACGCCGATTCCCGATTCGCTGCGCGGAGGATTGACGAGCCTGCTCGGCGACCCGTCCGCCGATGGGTGAGGGCAAGGATCGCCCGATCCTCAGGTTCTTCTCCCACCTTCAGCAGACAGCAGTCTCCCGGCCATCGCGGCGAAGCGCGTCCTGTCCGGTTTCAGGGTAGAGCCGCGGGCGGCCGCGCCCGCGGACTCGGCGGGCCAGTTCCAGATCCGTCGGGGCAGCTTGTAGGAGGCCAGCCGGTCCCTCAGACTCAGGCGAAGCCGCTCATCGTCGAAGACACAGTCCTCGGCCAGTTTCACGAAGGCGCCGGGCAGGGCGCCGAATTCCTCGTCGGGCAGCGGCACCACCAGGGCGCTGAGCACCCCGGGACAAGCGCAGAGCGCCTGCTCGATCTCCTCGGGGTGCAGGTTTTCCCCGCCGCAGATGAACATGTTGTCGCAGCGTCCCAGGACCCGCAGGTTGCCGCGGTCGTCCAGGCTTCCCAGGTCTCCGGTGTGGAAATATCCCTCGGCGTCCCGTGGATCAGCGATCCGGCGCGTGCCGCGGTCAAGGTAGCCCGCCATCAGGCAACTCCCGCGCAGCAGGATCTCGCCCTCGGCCGAGAACGCCAGTTCCCTCCCGGGCAGAGGCCGGCCGGCGGCCAACGGCTCGCCCGCCCGCGCTCCCGTCCCGGCGTCGGGAAAGGCCGTCGCCGTGACCGTGGAGGCCATTTCCGTCAGGCCGTAGGTATGGACCAGGGGGACGCCGGCCCGCCGCGCCGCCTCCTGCCGGTCGAAAGCCAGCGGGCCGCCGCCCACCAGCACGGCGCGCGCGCCGGCCAGCGCCCGGCACGCGGACTTGCGCGCCAGCAGGCGCCCCAGCTGCGTTTCCACCAGCGAGATGTGTGTCACGCCATCTCCGGGAGCCGGTTCGAGCAGAGCTTGTCCCCGGGGAAGCAGGACGCCCCCTCCGGTGCAGAGAGCCCTGAACAGGATCGCCAATCCTCCCGTGTGATACACCGGCAGCGTCAGGGCCCACAGATCTCCCGGTCCGAAATCCAGGTGGCGGCAGACGGCCAGGGCGCTGGCCCAGTGGGCGGCCAGGCCGTGCACCACGAGCTTGGGTCCCCCGCTGCTGCCCGAGGTGGCCAGCACTGTTGCCGGATCGTACGGGCACCGCGGGACGGGTTCAGGGCTGGAAATCTCCCGCGGATTCACCGCGTCCAGGGCCAGTTCACGAATTTCGGAGGGATCCACGACGCACGCCTCCCGGGGCAGGCGCCGCCACTCGGAGGACCTGCAGAACAGGTGACGACAACCCAGCTCTTCGAGCAGCGCGGCGTGATCCTCCCGGCGTTCACGCCGGTGCAGGGGCAGCACCGCCGCGCCGGTTTCGATGCCGGCCAGCAGGACCAGGACGGTCTCGACCGCCGGCGGCGCGTCCACCGCCAGCAGGACGCCCGGTCCCAGTCCCGTATCACGCAGCAGGGCGGTCAAGCGGCGGATCGCCGCCGCCGCCTCGCCCCGTGTGATACAGGCGCCCTTGTCCCCCGCCGTGCCGGAGGGACCGTCGGGCGAGGCGGTCGTCTCGCCTTTCGTGGATTCCCTGAGCAGAACCTGCTCCGGCAGGCGGGCCAGCATCTGCAACGGGGAGCCGGACCGGCCGTCAGGAAAGGTCTCCCGGCGGTCTCGGGAAGTCCCGGGTTCTGCGTTCATCGGTGAATCTCCTCCGCGGATTCCGCCGTCGCGGTTCCCCGCCAGCGCGCACCGGCCAGGAACTCGGCGGACGGCCGGACCGGCCTGCGCGGCAGCACCAGTACCCCGGAGCTCGATGAATAGGGCGGATCGGCCAGATCCTCCGCCAGGAAGCGGTCCGTGCCCAGGCCCGTGGCCGGCGCGCCATGTTCCTCCCCTGCCGCGCAGGCGGCGATCCGGGCCAGGTTCCAGAGTCCCAGGCCGCTTTCGAAGACGGAACTGACCACCGCCGCCGTGCCGGGCGGCACCTGCCGCAGCAGGCGCAGTGTCTCGGGCAGTCCGCGGAGGGCGGGCTTGACGATCCAGGCCGCAACCAGGGGCTCCCGCCACAGGCCCCGCAGGGCGGGATCCAGCAGGCTCTCGTCCAGAGCCACCGGCAGGCCCGTTCGCTGGTGGAACTCCTGCAGCCTTGCGGGATCCGCCAGCGGTTCCTCGATCCAGCGGACTCCGCAGAGCCGTGCTTCCCGGGCAAGTTCCACAGCGTTCTCGAAGGCAAGGGAGCGGTTGGCGTCCAGGCGCAACTCGAGGGAGTCTCCCAGTTCGGAGCGCAGACTCCGCAGCGTCCGGATTTCCGTTCGGGGATCCCGCCGGCCCACTTTCACCTTGACGGCGCTCCATCCCCCGGGCGGGGCTGCCTGCACGAATGCTTGCAGGTCTGCTTCGTCCCCGTCGAAGAGCGCGTTGACCCGCAGCCGCCTGGCGGCCCCGGGGCAGAGCAGGTCCGCGGGAGTGCGGCCACTCCCTTCCGCGCAGAGATTCAGCAGGGCGCTTCCCAGGGCCCAGCGCAGGCTCGGGGCCAGACCGCCGTAGCCCGGGAGCTCCTCGTCCAGCGATTCGAAGAGGGTCGGCACGGCGGGGGAACCAGGATCCCGCCGAGGGGGCGATTCCAGATCCAGGGGCAGCAGCTCCGCCCAGTCCACGAGCTGGGCCCGGACCCGCTCCAGGGACTCGGCGTGCAGGCCCGGCAAGGGAGCGCATTCGCCGTAGCCCCGCGCGCCGGCCTCGTCGCCCAGGCGCAGCAGCAGGCCCTCACGGTGCCGCAGTATCCATCCTCCCACGCGCAAAGGTCCGCGCAGCTCCAGGCGGTAGTAAGTCCACTGCAGTTCCCTCAGTCGCAGGCCCGCCATCCCTTGCTTCTCCAAGTACGGTTGAGCCGTCATCCGCCGGACAGGATCGCCAGCGACAACAGCAGAGAATAGACCATGTTCTGACGCCCCGTGGCACCCAGGGCGGCGTTCATCCGCGCCCCGAAATCAAGCGCTTCCGGAGAGACCCGCAGGATGTCCCGCGCGGCGGGCCAGAGCAGCGCACAGGAAGCGCCGGCCAGCAGGCTCCACGGAGGGAGGCCGCCCCACAGCATCAGGGAAACGGGCAGCAGCGCGGCGCCCGCCACGCAGCACAGGTATTCGCCGCGCGAGAAAGCCGCGCCGAAACGCACGGCCGGACTGCGCTTGCCCGCCCGAATATCGGCGGCGCGGTCGCGGTGGTTGTTGACAGTGAGCAGGGCCAGGGAGAACAGCCCGGGAGCCAGGCCGGCCGCCAGGCTGAGCCCGCTGAGCTTCAGCGCCTGCACGTAGTAGGTGCCGGCGACGGCGATGGGTCCGAACCAGGCGAAGGCAAAGAAATCGGCCAGTCCCAGGTAGGCCAGCGACCAGGGCCCGCCCGTGTAGACCACGCCCAGCAGCAGCGAACTGAGGCCGATCAGCAGGATCGGCCAGCCTCCGCGCCAGAGCAGGTAGACGCCGATGAGCAGCGCCAGGGCGAAGGCGGCGATGAAGGCCCGGCGCGTGGCCCCGGGAGCGATCAGGCCGGCCTGGGTGGCCCGTACCGGACCCAGGCGCTCCGCGGTGTCGGCCCCCTTGAAGTGGTCGAAGTAGTCGTTGGCCAGGTTGGTTCCCACCTGGATGCAGATCGCCGCCGCCAGAACCGCGAGTGCTGCCGGCAGGTGTTCGAGACCCTCCGCCCGCGCGATAGCCGTTCCCAGCAGCACGGGGGCAACGGCAGCCCAGAGCGTTTTGGGCCGGGCGGCCTGGATCCAGGCTTTGAGCACGGAAGCTTGCATGCCTGCCCCTGGACGCGAGGACTCAGGGTCGCTTCGGGAAACGCCCGAAGTCGGGCCGGCGCTTCTCGACGAAAGCATTGCGGCCCTCCTGCCCCTCCTCCGTCATGTAATACAGCATGGTGGTGTTGCCCGCCAGCTCCTGCAGGCCCGCCTGGCCGTCGCAGTCCGCGTTGAGCGCCGCCTTGAGGCAGCGCAGTGCCAGGGGTGAATTGGCCAGCATCTCGCGGCACCAGGCCACGGTTTCCGCCTCAAGCCGGTCCAGCGGCACCACGGAGTTCACCAGGCCCATCTGCAGCGCCTGCCCGGCGTCGTACTGGCGGCAGAGGAACCAGATCTCGCGTGCCTTCTTCTGTCCCACCACGCGGGCCAGGTAGCTGGAACCGTAACCGCCGTCGAAGGAGCCCACCCGCGGTCCCGTCTGGCCGAAGCGGGCGTTGTCGGCGGCGATGGTCAAATCGCAGATCAGGTGCAGAACGTGTCCGCCCCCGATGGCGTAGCCCGCCACCATGGCCACGACGGGTTTTGGGCAGGCGCGGATCTCGCGCTGGAGTTCGAGCACGTTGAGTCGATGGACGCCGGTCTCGTCGCGATAGCCGGAGTCCCCGCGGATCCGCTGGTCGCCGCCGGAACAGAAGGCCTTCTCCCCCCGGCCGCAGAGGATCACGACGCCCACCTCCGGATCCTCGCGGGCCTCGCCCAGCGCGCGGCGTAGTTCTTCCACCGTCAGGGGGCGGAAGGCGTTGCGCACCTCCGGCCGGTTGATGGTGATTCTGGCGACGCTCCGGGCCGGACTCTCCGGATGGCCCTTGTGATACAAAACGTCCTCAAACGAACCGGCCTCCGTCCAGCGGATCTCATCCATCGCTCGATTCCTCCACCTCTTCCAGGAAATTCCTCATCCGCTTCGCGCAGCCCTCCGTCGCCTCGAGGTGCAGCGCGTGTCCCGCCGCCGCCACGATTTCCAGCCGCGCCGCCGGGCAGGCGGCGGCCAGGCGTCGGCCCAGTTCCACGTACTTGTGGTCCAGCTCCCCGGCCAGGAACAGCAGTGGCCGGGCCAGCCTCCCCAGCGCGGGCCAGAGGTTCTCCTGGATCCCAGCACCCAGTCCGCGGAGCAGCCCCGCCTGTCGGCCCGCGTCCAGGCTCCGCCGCCTGCGCAGGGCGCTAGGGAAGGCCTCGCAGCTGCTGAAGGACCGAAAGAGCGGCTGGTCGTACCAGTCCTCGAGAAAGGCCTCCAATCCTTCCCGCTCCAGCCCGGCGGCGAGCTGCAGCTCCCGCCGGCGCCTCAAGGAGCGCTCGCGCTCGTCGACGATTCCCGGCGAGGCCGCCAGCAGGCAGAGACTGCGCAGCCGCCCGGGATGCCGGAGGGCCAGGTCCAGGGCCAGCCGGCCGCCCATGGAATAGCCGGTCAGGTGGAAGGCGCCTTCGATCCGCCCCTCCAGATCTTGCAGCAGCGCTCCCGCGCACTCCTCGAAGGCCGCTCTGTCTGCACCGGCGGGCACGGGCAGCTCGGGCGCCAGGCAGCGGCGCCCACCCTCGAAGCGCTCCATCAGCGGAAGCCAATCCTCCGGGCAACCAAGGAAGCCGTGCAGCAGGACCAGCGGTTCGCGCCGGCATGCCGCCGGTTTCTTGCCGCCAGGTCCGCGCTCGAGCATCATGCCCCCGCAGCGGCATCGCGGATCCCGCGCCGGATCCGCTCCGCCAGCAGAGCATGTCCCCCGCGGAGGCAACAGGCTTCGATCAGGCAGGGTCCCTCGCCGGCCAGCGCGCTCTCCCAGGCCGCGCGAAAGGCTTCCCGGCTCTCGGCCCCCCGGGCGGATATGCCGAATTCCCGGGCGATCCCGGCCAGACGAAGCTCGTGGGCCGCGTCGCACCAGGGACTGAGTACCTGCGGATGCCCGGCCAGGGGAAGCAACGAGAAGATGCCCCCGCCGCCGTTGTTGACCAGCACGATCACCAGGCGTTCCCGCAGATCGCGCAGGATCCACAGGCTGCCCAGGTCGTGCAGCAGCGAAAGGTCGCCCAGCACCAGCACGCCCGGGCGTCGAGCTCCCGCGACAGCGCCCGCGGCGGTGGCCAGCAACCCGTCGATGCCGCTGGCCCCGCGGTTGCCCAGCACTACAGGTCCCTCCCCGCGACGATCGGCCAGACCGTCCGCCTGCCTCACCGGCAGGCTGTTGCCCAGGAAGAGCAGGTATTCCCCCGGCGTCCACTCGCAGACCCGGCGCAGCAGCCAGGCCTCGCTGAATTCCACGCCCTCGTCCACCTCGCGGGCGATGACGCGGGCGGCGCGGCGGTCGATTTCCTGCCAGCTCCTGAATAAACCTCCCTTGTGCGACGCGGCGCCCCCCGCAGAGAGCTCCAGGCGCGCCGCCAGAGCCGCGGGAGAGAGGGTCAGGCGCTCGGATACGGCGTGCAGCGGATCCAGTCGCTCGGGGTCTTCGTCCACCAGGATCCAGGGACAGGAGAGCCCGGCCAGGTATTCCTGGATGCGGCGCGAGACCAGCCTCCCCCCGAGCTGGATCACCAGGTCGGGCTCCTCCGGCGGGGGCTCCCAGAGATCGAAGTGGCGCAGCAGTCCGGGATGTTCGCCCAGGCGCAGGCCCGAACAGATGTCGGCCAGGAAGGGCCAGGCCAGACGCTCGACCAGCCCGGTGACGGCTTCCCGGTCGGCGCGGCGCCGCAGGCCGCCGGCCACCAGCAGGCCCCGCCGCGCCCGGTCGATCCGCCCGGACAGCTCCGCCGCCGCGGCGCCATCCTGTGTGAAGCACGGCGGAGGGCAGACCGTGCGTGGTCCCCCGCCCTCAAGCCAATCCGCCAGGGGCGCAAGATACTCGCCGGACCAGGCCCGGCGCTCCGGGGCCAGGGGCTCGCGGAACATGCAGTTGAGCTGCACCGGACCCGCGGGGTGCTGGGTCGCCCGCCGCCAGAGCTGGTCGGCGGTGTCCAGCACGAAGGCCGCGGGAATCTTCTCCGTGGGACAGGGCATGTCGAACTGCCAGCGCAGGCGTCCCTGGAAGAGACCCAGCTGCTCGACGCTCTGGTTGGCCCCGCAGCGCCGCTTTTCCGGCGGCCGGTCGGCGCTGAGCAGGATCAGCGGCTGCAGGTCCAGGTCCGCTTCCACCACCGCCGGCAGCAGGTTGACCGCGGCCGTGCCGGAGGTGGTGATCACCGCGGCGGGCGCATCCCCGCCCCGCGCGCATCCCAGGGCGAAATAGGCCGCCGCCCGCTCGTCCACCCAGAGACAGAGTTCGAAGCGCCCGTCAGCAGCGGCCGCCGCCGCCAGCGGGGCGGAGCGCGAACCGGGCGCCAGGGCGATTCTTCGCAGGCCGCAACGCCACAGTTCCTCCAGCAGCAGGGCGCTCCAGGCGGCGTTCAGGTTGGGCAGGCCCTCGATTCCGCTCATCTTCCGCACTCCCGCAAATCAGCCCTGATCCTTGATGCAGGGCTCGGATCTTCCGCGGCCCGGAAAGTGGACTCCTCGAGCAGCATGCGCAGCAACTGCATCTTGTTCCCGGTTTCCTCCCACTCGGCATCCGGTCGGGAATCGGGCAGGATGCCCGCCCCGGCGAAAAGACGCAGGTCCCGTCCCTTTAGCAGGGCGGAGCGGATGGCCACCGCCACTTCGGAGGACTCCGCGCCGAAGCAGCCCAGCGGCCCGGCGAAGTGACCTCGGTCGAAGTCCTCCAGTCGCCGGATCTCGGCCAGGGCGGCTCCGGTGGGCAGGCCGCAGACCGCCGGCGAAGGGTGCAGACCGGCCAGCAACTCACGATCGCAGAGTTCGCGCTCCGGTCGGGCGATGATCCGGGTGCAGAGGTGCTGTACGCGGGCCAGGCGCCGCAGCGCAGGGCCCTCGGCGGCTTCGATCCGGCAGCCCAGATCCTGGAGCCGCTCGCGGATCCATTCCTCCACCATGGCCTGCTCGCGCAGCTCCTTGGGACTGTTCAGCAGCTCCTGCGCCAGGCGGCGGTCTTCCACAGACTCCCTGGCCCGCGGCCTGGTTCCAGCCAGGGCTTCGCTCTCGATTCCACCGGCACCTCGACGGTACAGTCGTTCGGGAGAGGCGCCGAAGAAGTGGTCCCCGGAATCCGACTGGATCAGGAAGCGGTAGCTGTCCGGCTGGGCCCGCCGCAGGCGACGCAGCAGTTCGAAGGGATTCAGGGGGCGGTCCGCCCGCAGGTCCAGAACCCTGGACAGGACGACCTTCTCCGGTCCTCCGCGCTCGAAGCGGCAATGGAGTTCCTCCACCTGCTCCCGCCACCTGCGACAGGCACTGGTGGTGGAACCGTACTCCAGGGTCGCCGGGTGATACGATCCCCCCGGCGATCCGGGGATGGAGATCAAGTCCTCCAGCAGCCGACGAGCCTCCTCCAGAGCTGTGCCGGGATCCGGGAACGACGCTTCGCCGCCCGCCGCGGGCTCCTGCTCCTGCAGGGGCAGGTTGCAGGCCAGCCGGAGCCCTTCGCGATCGCGCCGCAGCTCCACCAGGGGCAGGTGGATCCGGCAGCGGCCGAAACCAGCCCATTTGGGCCCTGTTGATCCGGCCGGATCGAAGCGGCCCGCGCCGATCCAGCGCAGCCGTGCGGCTTCTTCGCCGGCGGGATCCAGGCCAAGCAGCCTCAACGGGCTGTCCAGGCGCTCCCAAGCTGAGGCTTCCAGGACGAGGGCCGCGCCGGCGCCGGCCAGCTCCAGGTTGCCCTCCCTGTCGGCCCAGTAGATGCGCTGAGAGCTCCGGAAGCATTCCAGGCAATCCAGAAGGTCCGGCGAGGGAGATCCAGCGGAAGCCACGGGAGATTCAAGGCGTTGGAAACCCCGGACTCCGCGCCCGGCCGTTTCGAGCAGCCGGCCGGTTAATCGCACTGCCGCTTCGCGCAGGCGGGCTGTCGGAGGAGCCTCATCCCGCATGTCGGGCCTCCTCCGATCCTGCCCTCCGGATTTTGCTCATTCTTCCAAGCCCTGGTTTTCCTCCGCTGGATACTGAGCGGCCGTTCGAAGGTTACGGTCCACCGCCTCGGCCACCGGCGCCAGGCGCTCCATGAATCGCCGGAAGGCTTCAGGCGTGATACTCTGCTCGCCGTCGCTGCGGGCCCGGCGGGGATCGGCGTGCACTTCCAGCATCAGCCCGTCCGCCCCGGCCGCGACGGCCGCCAGGGCCACCGCTTCCACGAGCCCCGCGTCCCCCGTCCCGTGCGAAGGATCGGCCACCACGGGCAGGTGGACGGAACGCTTCAGGAGAGGCAGGGCGTTGATGTCGAAGGTGAACCGCGTGGAGGGATCGAAACCCCGCACGCCGCGCTCGCAGAGAATCACCCGGGGATTGCCGCTCAGCATCACGTACTCGGCGCCGTTGACCAGTTCCTCCAGCGTGCAGCCGAAGCCGCGTTTCAGCAGGACAGGCTTGGACTCACGGCCCAGCCTGCGCAGGAGGGGGAAGTTCTGCGAGCTGCGGGAGCCCACCTGGAAAACGTCCGTGAACCGGCCCACCAGCTCCACGTCCTCGGCCTGCAGCACTTCCGTGATCACCGGCAGCCCCGTGCTGTCGCCGGCCTCGCGCAACAGCTCAAGGCCCCTGAGTCCCAGGCCCTGGAAGCGATAGGGATTGCTGCGCGGCTTGAAGGCTCCGCCGCGTAGCCAGCCGGCCCCGGCCTCCTTGACCGCCAGGGCGGTTTCAAGCATCTGCTCCCGATCCTCTACGCTGCAGGGCCCGGCGATGATCGCCAGCCCCCTGCCGCCAACTTCGTTCCCGCGGCAGGAGAATCGGCTGGCCTCGGCGTGCCAGTTGCGGGAGGCGAGCACGAATTCGTCCTCCTGCAGAAAGGCGCGGCGCAGGCCCCTCCGGCCGGTCAACCGTTCGGGCAGTCCCGCGTAATCGCCCTGAACCCGGGCCAGGGCGAAGCAGAATCCAGCGCCTCGCTTAAGGACCAGCTCCAGTCCCAGGCGACGTCCATCGACCAGCAGATCGCGGTAATCGGCCTCGCCGATTCCCGGTTCCAGCTCCAGAACCAAAGTGGGAGGACCGGCCGAACCGCTGCAGCGTCCCAGGCCGGGCGTCCAGGTTTCATTTCCCATGCGGGACCGCTCCTCTCTTGTGGACCGCTTCAGGTGTGCACAGGCCCCGGCTCACCAGGGTCAGGAAACAGCGGACCCAGCGCTCCTGCTCGCTTCGGTCCGCCTGGAAGAGCCGGGATTCCGGATCGAGATGCTCCAGGTAGAATGCCCGCAGCAGGCCCTCGAACATGGTGTTGAGCAGGAAGGCGCTGCGCTCGAGATCCAGGTTCTCGGCCAGCTCGCCGGAATCCCGGGCCTCGGCCAGCATCTCGACCAGGAATTCCTGGCTCCGCCGGCTGAGATAGCGCAGTCGCTCCGTGCCGAAGGGCGCGTCGCCTGAATGCAGCAGGTGGAAGTAGATCCTGGCCAGCCGTGGATGTTCCCGGATGAAGCGGAACCCGGAGCGCAGCAGCATTTCCAGGCGCTCGGGAAGATCGCGGCCCTCGCTCTCGGCGCGCACATTCCGCAGGGTGCTCTTCACGCGGTTGAAGGCTACGCGAACGATGCCGTCGAACAGTTCGGGCTTGGAGCGGAAATACTGGAAGAGGCTGCCCTTGCTGATGCCGGCCTTGCGCACCAGGCTGTTCATGGATGCGCTGCTGTAGCCATGGGTGGCGAATTCGTCCACGGCGGCGCTGTAGATGCACTCCTGTTTCTCCGCGCTCAGGGTCTCGAAAGCGCGGGTTCCAGGCGAGAGTTGCAGTTTTTCCTTGGATCGAGGCATCTGACCACCCGGTCATTGACCAGGTGGTCAAGTTACCACGGAATGCTCGCGGGTGCAAGCGCGGGTGCAAGCGCGGGTGCAAGCGCGGGTGCTTGCTGTGGTAGCTGACCGTGCCAAAATGAGCAGGGCGTCCGTGACGCCCTGTCTCATCCCGATGATTTTGCACGCGCACAATGTGCGCTCGTACACCAAGACGCGCACGCACCCAGAAGTGCGCGTGCACAGGTAGTGCACGTGGCTGTCGGAGCGTTTCCGACAACCTGATTCGCGATGCGGTCAGCGACGGCAGCCGCTCTGCCCCGCGGACTTCGCAAGTGGACCGATTCACATGGATCGAGCGGTTCTGAGCGCGTCCAGGCAGTTCAATGCAAGACGCGCCGCCGCAGGAATAGCCCAGCTATTTCAAGAAGGCGCAACGCCGCAGTGGGCTGCCTGGTGCGCTCCCTTCGGGCTTGCCGCAAAGCGGCCATCTTCAGCGTTACATCTGCTTGAAGTAGGCAAACTACATCTGCGCAGATGCGCCTTGAATCTGACCACTTTCCGGCAAGCAGAACCCGTCGCTCCATGTGAATCGGTCCACTTGCGCCGGTCTGCCCAACCGGCGGTGAAGGAGGGCGCTGCAGAACCCGGGCCAGAGTGTTATCACCTGTATTTCATGGAATTAGATTCCACGCTCAGCCGCAGCCCCTGGTCGTCTTGCACCGGATCGCGTCAAGTGAACTGGTTCCAGGAGTCCTGGAATTCTGGATCCTCAGGGCCTCCCGAAGTGGTTCAAGTTATCTGACTCCTTCATCAGAATCATTGTGTGATCCAGCTGCACATCAATGAATTAACCTCTGGGATGCAGGACTAACGGACTAGCGCAACAGCATGATCCTTCCGTGGAGTTCGACCGGATTCCCGCCGTCGTCCCCCAGGGACCGCAGGCGCAGCAGGTAGGTGCCGGATGCGTTTCCGCTGAGATCCAGCCGGGTGCTTGCGCCCTGCGCCCGCTGCTGAATGTGCAGGCGACCGAGCAGGTCGTAAAGCTCTAGCCGCCAGGTTCTCCCGGCCCCGGCGGGCATTTGCACCTGAAAGGCCCCGTTCCCGGGATTGGGCCGGATCATGAGCACTCTGTCCCAGGGATCCGAACTCCCTCCAGCACTCAGCCGGGTTTCGTCCAGCGGGGGCAGGGGCAGGTCCATCCAGCCCGCCTCCGAGACCAGGCGCAGGGAGTCCATCCAGACCTGCATCTCCCCGGTCATGGGCAGCCACTGCTCCCAGTCCGTGGTGCGGGGCGCCCCGTCCAGCAGCCCGGCCTGGATCAGCCGGCCGCCATCCTCGAGCATCAGCAGGCGGTCCGCGGCCCGCCGACAGAGCCGGGCGCAGGGAGGGGCCAGGTGCGGCTCGCTCCAATCCGCCAGGCAGCCCTGAGCGAGATCCCAGACCTCCAGGCCCTCGGGCAGGCAGAGCAGGAGGCGGTCCTCCACCACCAGCATATCTCCGCAGTCGTCGGGAAGCTCCCGGGAATCGACCCACTGAGGACTCCAGGGATGCAGGCAGTCCACCAGGTGAACTTCCCCGCTGCCGCGGGCCGCCAGCCAGCGCAGGCCGGTCCGCAGCTCGCGAATGCCGGGCAGGGTGATGGCCGATTGGAGCCAGGGCAGCTCTTCTCCGGTCCAGAAGCTGTAGAGGGAATCCTCGTCACAGGCCAGCAGGTAATCCTCGCGGGACATCGCGCAGACCAGTCCCTCCTGCGCGAGGGTTCCCAGGAGTGCCCCGCCTTCACTGAAGGCGAGAATCTCGTCTTCCAGGATCAACAGGGGACCGCCGCCGGCCCAGGCCAGGATCCGGGCATCGGGCCAGACGCCCACCGGGCGCGCTTCTCCGCCGGAGAGGCGCAGCAGCAGGCCTTCCGCCTGCAGCCTCCATTCCGCGTCCCAGCGGAACTGCCGCTGCAGCGTGCGCAAGGGTCGTCGCCAGTGCCGCTCGTGGCTCCAGGCGTCGTCCCCGCCTCCCATCCAGCTCAATAGATCCCGCCTGCAGCTGCCCTGAACCAGGATCCTCCGCTCGTCCAGGGGAAGCAGATCCGGCGGGTCTGCCACTTCGGGAGCGGGCGGCGGGGGACCAAGGCACTCGGGGGCGGGTTTGCCCTCCGGATGGCGCCAGAGCGCGCCCTGAGCGTCCTCGATCCAGGTCACGCAGGGCAGGGCCCACAGCCTGGTGAATTCAACGTCCTCCTCCAGGCGGTGGCGCGAGCCGGGTCCGCCCTCGTCCAGCTCGACCAGCCGGCCCTCGGCGTCCAGCAGCAGGACCTGCTTCTCCGCCGCATACCAGCCGCGGTGCCCGGGAGGCAGTTCCCCTGCCAGGCGAAGGGTGCCGCGGTCCAAATAGTAGATCCTGAGGTCCAGGCGCAGCCAGAGCCGCCCCCCCGCTCCGCGCAGCTCCGGCGGCGAAGTCGGATCGGGCTGCCAGGGAGCCAGGGACAGCTGCTCGATGATCAGCGGCTGGAAATCCGCTTCCACCTTGAGCAGCCTCCCGGATTCCGCCACCCAGACATTGCGGCCGCCCTCGTCCGGCCAGTAGTCCACGATGGGGCCGCCGCACTGCCAGGTGGAGCACCAGCCGCCGGCGTTGAAGGCCCGCCAGGCTCCCGAGGCGCAGAGCATCCAGCAGCGGTCGCCCGGGGGCAGCGCCCCCAGCAACATGTCCGCGGTGGAGATCACGCGGACTTCCTCGCCGGTGTTTCGCTCGATTTGGATATGTCGCAGACCCCAGGCGAATTCCAGCTCACCGCAGCTTTCCAGGCCCTGCCAGGCTTCGTTCCACTCGACAGCGCTTAGGGAGGTCGCCAGCAGCAGCCCCGCCCCCCGCAGGACCCAGCGCGGGCACTTTTCGACCGTGGCCTTCCTTCGCAGCGGATCTCCTCGCTCGACTGGTTCCTTCCAGCCGCTGCGGACGCCGCGCTCAACCGTTCCACCCCTTCCATTCCAGATCATGGCGTGTTCCTCCTGGAGTTGATGTTTGTCCGAGGTTGGAGCGGGAGCACGGAAGACTGCCAGTTTCTCTTGTCCTTCACCTCCTTCGCCGAATGCCGCCGGGAAAAGTCCAGGGGATTACGCGACGCCAATCGCGGATGCTCAAGCCTTCCCGGCGCAGCTCAAGCCAGACAGCGCCCTCCCGGTCGGTTCGCAGCACTTCCATACCACGCTGCTCGCAGCGATCGAGCACCTCTTCGGCGGGGTGGCCGAAATGATTGTCCCTGCCGCAGGAAACCAGTCCCAGCCCTGCGCCCACCAGGTCCAGGAAAGAAGCGCCGCTGGAGGTCTTTGATCCGTGGTGACCGAGCTTGAGCACCCGGGCGCGCAGCCAGCCGCCCCAGCCTTCAAGCCAGACTTCCTCTCTTTCTCCGGCGTCGCCGGTCATCAGGACACAGCCCGCCGGACACTCCAGGCGCAGGACCACGCTGCGGTCGTTGCCGGGACGGCAGATTCCCCGCGGCGGCGGCCCAAGCACCCTCAGGCATGCGCCGGGCTCCTTCAGCAGGACCATCCCCGGCACGGCCTCGCGGACAGGAATCGATCGCTCCCGCAGCAGAGCCCGGATCCTGCGGCAACTGCCCGTGTCGCGCCATTCGCCGTTCGTCAGCACGCTGTCCACGGGCAGGGTACGCAGCAGCACCTCCGCGCCGCCGATGTGGTCCTGGTCCGGGTGGGTAAGCACCAGCCAGTCCAGACCCTCCGGCGCCAGGGTCGCCAGGGCGGGCAGCAAGCGCTGCTTGCCCGCGTCCCAGCCGCCGCCGGGGCGGCGGTAACCGGCATCCACCAGGATCCGCGCGCCGCCCGGGCTGCGAATCAGCGTGGCATCGCCCTGGCCCACGTCGAAGAACACCAGCTCCGTGCACCGGGACGCGCTCAGCCGCGGTCCCAGGTCGGCGGCGGTCAGCAACAGCGCCAGCGCGGAAACCATCCTCAGGCGCATGCGCAGGATCCCCTGCAGGGCCGGCAGCAGCAGCCCGGCGCCCAGCAGCAGGGCCTGCAGCGGAGCGGGCTTCCAGTGCAGCACGGGAGCGGTGCTCCCGGCGCCCCACCGCGCCAGCGTGTCCAGCCAGGACAGCAGAAGCTCCAGCAGCGCCGCCGCGGGCTCCCCGGGCAGCGGCAGGCAGAGGTGCAGGAGACCCGTCACCAGCAGGGCCGCCGTCAACGGTATCGCGCCCAGGTTGAGCAGGATCCCCGCCGGGGGCAGGCGGCCGAAGTGATACAGGAGCGGGGCGGCCGTGGCCAAGCTGACCGCCAGGCTGGCCGCCAGGGAACTCAGCGCCCAGCGACAGATCCTCTGGAGCACCCTCCCCAGGGCCGCCCGTGGAGAGCTTGCGGGCGTTCCGGAGCTCCGGCGACCGGCCCGTATTCGTTCTTTTTCGGGCAGCAGCCGCTGGAAGATCGGCCCCATCCTGAGCAGGCCGAAGACGGCCAGGTAGGAGAGCTGAAATCCGGCCGACTGCAAGGTCGCCGGGTGGACCAGCAGGGCGCAGACCGCGCTGAGCAGCAGGGCCTGTTCAGCGTCCTGCGGCCGCTCCAGGATCCTCCCGGCCAGCAGCAGGCTGGCCATCCCCACGGCGCGCAGTACACTTGGCCTGGCGCCGCAGAGGGGCACGTAAGCCCAGAGAATCAGCAGCAGCAACAGGCCCCGGACCTTGACCGGCAGGGGCGACAGGGCCAGCAGGAGCTCGAAGCAGAGCGCCAGCAGGCCCACGTGCAGCCCGGAAACCGCCAGGAGATGGGCCAGCCCGCTGTGCCGATAGTCCTCCCGGCGATCCTGTTCGAGCCCACCGCGCCGCCCCAGCAGCACCGCCTTGAGGAAGGACGCCGTCCCCGGCCGCAGGCCGCGCTCGATCCTGCGGCCCAGCCATTCTCGCAGCTTCTCGAAACCCAGTCCCATCGCCAGATCCGGTGAGAGCCGGGAGGAACCGCAGTACTCGAGTCCGCCCGCCGCTTCGGACGACAAGCTACCCAGCAGTCCCTGGCCCTGATGGATCCTCCGCCAGTCGGGCGCCCCCGGGTTGGCCGGCGGCCCCGGCGCCCGCCAGGGAACTTCGTCCCCGGAATCCTCGTAGCTGTCCCGACAGGCATAGAGTCCACCCGGACACAGCTCGTCACCATCCTCTCCCTGGCGCAGGCGCAGTTTCCCGGGCAGCCTGCTCCAGGTTCCAGGACCGTTGCGCCGCCAGGCCTCTGCCACCCAGTTCCGGCCGCCCTCGGCGCGGAGTTCGCAGCGCAGGGGCACCAGAAACAGGGACCTGCCGCTCTTTTCAAGGGCTGGTGGACTTGTCCTGCCCAGCGGAGCCGCAGGACCGTGCAGGCAGACGATCACCAGGGCCAGCAGCAAGCCCGCGCACAGGTCACCAATCGCCCCCCTCGCGCGCCAGGTGGCCAGCGCCAGTAAGAGCGTCAGCGCCCAGCAGGGAATCGCCGGAGGATTGAGTTCGGGCCGGAGGGCCAGCAGGGCTCCGACAAGCGCCCAGGGCAGCAGCCAGCCGGCCGGACTGAAGGCGCGCGGACCGGCCGGCGCGAACTCGGCGCCGCCTGCATTCGCCTGCTCCCGGGATCCGGACCTGCGCCGGAGGATCGAGGATTTCCCAACCGGCACGGTCACCTGAACCCTTCGTCTTTACCAGCGGCGGAGCATCCAAGGCAAGACGCGGGCCAGGGCCGCAGGACGAGAACATGGGCTTTGCCCGGGAATGGCGCGGCGATTCTGAAAAGGAAGAAAGGAACCTCAGAATCGAGATTCAGGGTGGGATTCGCGACGAGCGGAACTCAGAGGATCCCCGCCGATGCGGACGAGCGCGGATCGGTGAGCAGCAGTTCCGGTGGGCAGATATTCTCGTGGAGCACGATGCGCGGCGGCCGGCGATTCAATTCCACGGTCAGCAGGTCGATCAGCACTTCGTTCCAAGCGTATCCGGCTTGCGCCGCGCCACGCTCTGCGAGCCACTGTTCGAGAGTCCGCAGCAGGCGCAGCAGCTTGCGCCGGTCCAATCGCTGCATCAACTCCCCGGGGCCACTGTCGGAGCGGCTCCCGCACTTCACTTCCACGAGATGCAATTCACGGTCCCGGCAGGCCAGGATGTCCAGTTCGCCCTGGTACCTGCGCCGGTAATTACGGTGCAGCACGCGGAAGCCCCGGCGGCGCAGCCAGCGGACGGCATGGCCCTCTCCCGCGGCGCCGAGGGCGCGATGCGGAATTCCCCGAGGCCTTCCGCTCGATTGGTCCGGACTTCTGCGCCTGGGACTTCTTTCGCTCATACAGGGAGAATCGTCCCGCCGGGCGGGCGGTTCCCGCCCTCGCATCTCCCGGGGCATTACGGGGTGGGAACGTATGCGGAGCTTGACGGATGCAAGCTCCCGCGACAAACTTCTAGGGCCCGGCGACCCGGAAACTGCGCGAGGGAGACGGGGTTTCCCTGCCCGTCCCGTCAATGGCCACCACCCGCCAGCTGTAATCGCCGGCTTCGCCAAGTTCCAGCTCCGCCTGGGTGTCCCCTGTCATCCGCTGGATCGGGCCTTCCTGGTCGCGGCTGACTTCGAGGCGGTAGCGCACGCGGTCCCCGGGATCGGGATCCTCCGCCGCGCTCCAGCTGAAGGTGGCGCCGCCCCGCAGCTCCCGTCCATCGGCCGGCGACCTGAGTTCGGGAGCACCGGGCGCTTCCTGCTGGGCGTCGACCACGTAGTGCACGGCCGGGCACCAGTCGCTGGCGGCTTGTCCCTGGTCGTAGGCCCGGGCCCGCAGCCAGCGCTCGTGGTTCTCGCGCACCCGCACCTGGCCCTGCCCCGCAGAGGCCGGGAAGCGCTTGGTCACGAGTACCTGGCCGAAAGCCCGGTCGGCCGCGATCTCGATTTCCACGCCAAGTTCCTGTGGTCGGCGATCGGGATCCTTCGGCGGGGACCAGCGGACCAGGGGTTCGTTCTCGCGCATCTTGCCCGAGGCCGGGCTCAGCTTTCCCTGCCAGCCGGGAGCTTCGTTCAAGGCGTCCCAGACGATACCCAGCATGTTGCTCCAGACCCCGGTGATTCCCTGGTCGTCGCGAGCCCGCACACGGAGGAAGGCCTCGCCGTTCTCCGTCAAGCGCGAGGCCAGACGTCCCGCGGAGAGCCGCGTGGAGGAGGTCTCCACGGTCGTCGCGTCGGCGAAGGAGCGCCCCCGGGCGGCCTGGACCTCGTATACGAGCACGTCGTTCGGATCCGGATCAACGGCCGCGTTCCAGCTCAGTTCGTCTTCCGAGCCGAGTATCACACCGTCCACACCCGCGAGCTGGACCGCACCCGGCGTCGTGTCCACGGTGAAGGAGGCCGGCTGGGAAGCGGATTCCAGGCCGGTTTCGTCCACCGCCACCACGCGCAGCAAGTAAGAGGCGCCGTTCTCCAGGGCCTGATTCCAGCGCAGGTCCGTCTCCTCGGTTTCGCGTACGGACGCCCTGCCGGCTCCAGCCCGATCCAGCTCGAGCCGGTAGCTGAGCTTCGCATCCACGTCCGGATCCTGGGAAGGACTGAAACGCACGTGCAGACCGTCCAGGTCGAAGTGTGATACGCGGTTGGCCGGGATCAGCAGCCCGGGAGCCGTGGGCGGATCGTCGGCGAGGTTGACCACCAGGCGCAGGGTCTCGCTCCAGGCGGAGGCGCTGCCCTCGTCGTCGGTTGCACGCAGGCGCAGGAACCAGCGGGTGTTGTCGCTGAGATTGAGGCCGCTGACGGCGGCGACTCCGGGCGGGATCCGCAGCACCTGGGGATTCCTGAAATCGCCGCTGGTGGCGAACTGCAGCTCGTGGCCCAGGGATTCGGGCGGATCCGAGGGATCGGGGTCCGCGGCGCCTCCGAAAGGCAGCTGCGGCGACTGCTGCTGCCAGACTGCGTTGTCCGCAAGGTCCGAGCTGAAATGCGGCGCGCCCGGCGCTTCGTTCACGCGGTTGAACCAGAAGGCGCCCCCCGTGCCCTCGGCGCTCAGGCCGTGCGGATCCCGGGCGATCACCTTCCAGCCCAGGCGGATGTTGTCCTCGAGCCCCTTGACGCCGGGCAGCTGGCCCAGAACCACGTTCGTCCCCGGAAAGCCTTCCACCTCGACCAGCGGCCGCCCGCCGGGATCCGTCAGCAGGACCGTGTAAGCCAGGCGGTCGTTGGGATTCGGATCGCGGGAGGCCTCCCAGCTCAGGTGGTCGTCCAATCCCAGCTCCTCCGCCATCGGCGCCGGCACCGGGGGACTGGGATGGCTGTCCACACTGATTCGGTGAACCGGGGCGAGGGTTTCGAGTCCCGTGTCGTCCACCGCCCGCAGGCGCACCCAGTAGTCCCGGCGGCTCTCCAGGGCCAGCCGGGGCTCGGCCGTGGTATTGGAGGTCTCACCGCGGGCCACCAGCTGGCTGAAAGCTTCGTCTCCGGCCACTTCCCAGAAGTAGGTCAGGCTGGAATTCCAGTCCGGATCCTCGCTGGCCGCCCAGACCAGGAACATCCGGTCCAGGAGATAGGGCCGGGAACCGGAGGCGGGTTCCTGGATCACGAAGGGCGCCGGTGGATCCTCGCCCCGATTGTAGACGAAGCTCTGCAGGGGTGACCATTCCGAGGCGGCTCCCTCGTCGTCGCGGGCCTGGACCCGCCAGTGCCAGAGCTGGTTGTCGGGGATCAGCGAGCCCGCGTCGAGTCGCGTGTCGGGCCCCAGAATGCGCTCGATGATCTCGCCGCTGAAATCTTCGCTGGCGGCGAGCTGCACCGCGTAGCGCAGGGTATGGGGTGGATCGCTGTGGTCGGTATCGCTCGAGGGCTGCCAGAGCAGGGGCGGCAATTCCGTCACCGTGATACCTTCGCCCGGGCTCAGCCCGGACTCGGGACGGCTGGGCGGGTCGTTGCGCCGGTTGAACCAGAAGGCCTTGACCTTGGACCACTCGGAGGCGGCGCCGTGGTTGTCCACCGCCCGCAGGCGCCAGAAGTATCGCCGGTCGTCGCTGAGCAGCCGGGCTTCGGGGTAGGCGTCGATGCCGGTGACAGCCAGGTCCTGAACGGTCAGGTCGCGCCAGAAGACCAGCGGCCGGTCGAAGTCTCCGTCCCCGCTGAGCTGGATCTCGTAGCTCAGGCGATCCTCCGGCCAGGGATCGGTACTCTCCGTGATACGGAAGACCTCGTCCGCCCGGATCTCTTTGTCGTCCTCGGGAAACAGGGCCACCGGCCGGCTGGGAGTGGTGTCCACCAGGATCTCGCGGGCCTGCGCGGCGCGTTGCGAGCGGCCGGTGTTGTCCACCGCCTCGACCGTCCAGTACAAGCGGCTTAGATTCGCGATCTCGCCGGGCCGCTGGAACTCGAGCGCTTCCAGGCCCGTCACACGCTCAGCCTCTCCCAGATCCTGCCGGCTGCTCAGCAGGAATGTATAGCTCACGCTGGAGCCGGGATCGGGATCCCGGGCTTCCTCCCAGCGAAAGAGGGGTGATACATCGGCGATCCGGCCCTCCGGCTCGAGCAGGCCGAAGACCGCGGGCGCCTGCTCCACGGGATTGAGGTAGAAGTGCCTCGCCGCGCTCCATTCGCCCGTCTCGTAACCGTCGTAGACCCGAACGCGCCAGTAGTAGCTCCCGTTGTCCTGCAGGTCGATTTCGGGCGACCAGCGAGGCTCGATCTGCGCCTGCCGGTCGCTGGAGGCTACGACCTGCCTGAAGTACTCGGATGGCGAGACCTGGAACTCGTAGTACACGGGATCACCTTCCAGGTCGGCGACCGCATCCACGGACAGGCCGGGCCTGGTCACCGGCAGGATGCTCTCCTCCGCCGGCTGCAGCAGCGCCGGTACCGGGGGCAGCGAATTCAACCGGAAGCTGAACTCCGGATTGTCGCTGCGCACCATGAAGGTGCGCCAGGCCGACCAGGCTCCGCCGCCCTTGATCCGCATGCGGAAGAAATAGCGCTCCCCGTCGCGCAGGTCGCTGCCCGCGTAGGTCGCTTCGCGGGATCCGGCGCCCGTGGTCCTCTCCCCGGAATCCCATTGATCGGGAGGATCGAAGAGCGAATCCCCGCCGACCTGCAGTTGCCAGGCCTGCTGCGCGTGTCCCAGCAGGTCGAAGTACTCCCAGCTCACCCGCAGTTGATGCTCGATCAGGTGCGTCGGGTCCGGGTCGCTGACGATGGCCATGTCGTGGACCACCGGCCGAGCCAGGTCGACGCGGTAGAGCTGCTTGGCCTTCTCCTCCACCGCGCTGACCAGCAGGAGATGCTCGCCCACCAGGGGCCAGATCACGGGGATCTCCGTGTCGGCCTCGCGTGATACATAGAACTTGGCGCGGAACACGCCGCTGGCAGCGTCCGTCTCCAACAGGATCAGGGTCAGGCGCTGGTCGGGGCGCTCGAGTACGCTCGCTACCACCGCGGTCTGGTCCACGGCGTATGGATTGCGGTCCACCGCGCGGATCTCCACGCGGGCCAGGCATGTCTCCACCAGGTCGAAGGAGAGCGTATCGGCCCAGCTCTTGTCGGTCAGCACCTGCAGGCTGTGGATCTCCACCGGCTGGGTCAGCAGGTTCTCCGGCGGCTTGTCCAGCCAGGGATCCGCCGTGACCCTGGATTCACGCCCCCGTGCGCGCTGGTGGATCTTGGTGTCGATCAGCAGCGGATTCTCGGTGCCCCACCAGTTTTCGCTGAGATCCAGGTCGTAGCTCAGGTTGAGGCCCAGGACTTCAATTTCTCCTGAAAGCAGGGAATTGCCGCGCACCTCGGGCTGGCAGTCGGACTGGAAAACGATGCCCGTGCTGCGCTCCTGCGCCCGGTGCTGAAACAGGGCGTTGTCGAGCACCCGCGGCGAGGAGCTCGAAATGAACATGGCGCCCCCGTACATCCCGGCGGCGTTGTCGATCAGGGCGTTCTGGCTGATCACGGGCGAGGAGACTGAGACGTAGATTCCCCCGCCGTTTCTGGCGGAGACATTGTGCACGATGAAGTTGCGGCTGATCACCGCGTCGCTGTAGAAGAAGCAATAGATCGCCCCGCCGTCGTCCAGCAGGGCTTCGTTCTCCTCGAAAGTGCAGCCCTCGATCAGGGGCGTGGCGAAGTTGTGACACACGACGCCGCCGCCGCGCTCCGCCGCGTTGTCGCGAAACAGGCAGTCCCGGACGACGGGCGCGCTGCCGTTGAGATACAAGGCGCCGCCGTCGTACTCCACGTCGGGCACCAGGCCGCCGCCCAGGAAATCGCAGCTCAGCAGGCGGCTGCCGCCGCCCTCGATGTAGTTGTAGTCGCCGTCGTAACTGGGCAGGTCCTTGTTGCCGATGATCTTCAGGTTGCCCCAGCGCAGACCCTCGTCGAGCGCCCGGAAGACGATCCGCTCGCGCCGCTCGCCCAGGGCCTGGATCTCGCCTTCCACAACGATGCAGGCCCCCTCGCCCAACCGGAACTCCACGCCCGGCTCGATGGACAGGATCAGGCCCTCGGGAACGCGCAGTCCCTGCCGGACGAGCACGGGCGAGTCGGCGGCGTTCAGGTGCAGATCCGTCGGCAGGTCGCCGTCCAGGTCGCGGGCCCAGGGCGAACCCGCCAGCAGGACGAACGCCGGGATGAAGAACGCCAGCCGCCCGGAGCCCCGCAGCCTTCGCCGGTCTCCGCAGTCGAACCGCCGCCCTGCGGCGCGGCAGGTCATCCACCAGGAACTTCTCGCGAACATGATACCCCCGAGATCTGCGGTCACTTGACCAACAGCAGCTTATCGACCCGCGTCCGCGCGCCGGATCGAATTCTTAGGAAATACAGACCGGCGGCGCGGTCGCTGAAATCCAGCCACTTAAGATGCGTCCCTGCGGCGTAGGGCCGCGCGGGCGCGTCCATGATTCTCCGGCCCAGTAGATCGTAGACTTCCCACTGGACTTCCCCCGGCGCGGACAGGTGCATCCGCAGCCGCGTACCCGGGTTGAAGGGATTAGGCGCCACGGTCGCATGAAAATCACCGGGAACCGGCAGCGGCCGCTCAACCGGCAGCTCCTCGCGCCACTGGATCGCCGCCTCGGCGGCCTCGCGCAGGCCGCTGAGACTCTCCGCGGCCAGGATCCCGAAGGAGAGCAAGCGCTCGGAGCCGGGATCCAGATCCTCTGAGGCGCCCGCCATCAGGCACTGCCAGTCGTCCGGCCCGTCGCTCTCGATCTGTTGAAACCCTTCGCCCATGTAGAAACACAGTTCGTCGTCCGTCAGTCCGCCCTGGGACCAGTCGTCCCAGCGACAAAGTCGAAAAGAAGCGGCGGGCTCCGACAGCAGCGACACGCCCAGGTAACGCCCGCTGTCGTCGGTCTGCCAGCATAGCGACAGGTCTTCTTCCCAGCCGCCTCCGTCGTCGCCCCAGCTTCCATCCACGTCGAAGTCCATCCAGACTCCGGGGCGCAGGTTTTCCAGAACGGATTCGCCTGCGTTCCAGATGTGATACTCCACCAGCACCACGCCTTCCAGCTCCTCGTCGATGCGGCTGCGGCTGACCAGGTTCACTTCGATCCCTGGATCGGGCTCCATCCCGCAGGTGCAGAAAGCCGCCTCGATCCGCTGTTCTTCGCCCGAGTCGCTGAGCTGGATGTCTCCTCCCTCAAGGGGCTGGAAGTCGCCGGCACTTCCGATCAGGTAACTGGCCATGTCCGCCACCCGGCAATCATTCAGCGCGATCAGCAGGCTTCCGTGATACAAGTGGCCGGGGCCCCCCTGCGGATACAGCAGGCCCAGGCCCACGGACTGGTTCTCTTCGAAGTCGTAGTAGCCGATGGCGCCGTGCCCGGACAGACTCAGCGTAATCTGGCCGTTATCGTGGGAGGCGTAGGTGGGCGCGACCACCAGCGTGGCGTATTGCAGATGCGAGTAGCCGCCCGTGGCCGAGACGGCGAAGCGCAGGAGAATCGGCTGGCCGTGCTCGGCCTGCGCATCCACTTCGATCAGGAATGGTTCGGCGGCGTTGTCGGTCGTGCCGCCCTCCTCGACGGGTGGAAAGGTCGCCTGGCCATCCAGTACCTCGCCTCCGCCTTCGGGCATGCTGAGCTGGACCTGTACGGACTCGAAATCGCCCAGCATGGCGGCCAGCGTGATCACGATCTCCACCTCTTCGCCGGGATCGGCAACGCCGTTCTGGTCGGCGTCCTCGAAAGTCCAGTCGTCCAGGACCAGGGCCTCGGGCGAAGCGGTCATGGCCTGCAGAGCGTTGATCCGGCCGCGGCCCAGTTGTTCCTCGTATCCGGGATTCACGTCATCGATGTTGTCACACGTGAAGACCACGTGCTCGCGCGCCTGGGCGGGTCCGTAGGCCGGATGCCGGCTGCGCACCAGGCCGCAGAGCGAGGTGACGTGGGGCGTGGCCATGGAAGTGCCGCTCTTGGTGCCATAGCTCCCGCCGATCATGGTGGAGTAGATCAGCGATCCCGGCGCCGCCAGATCCACCCAGGAGCCGTACTGGCTGCTGCCCAGCTTGACGTCGTCCGGGTTGGTGGCCGCCACGCAGAGCACGCCCTCGTAGGCCCCGGGATAGTGTTCGCGGTCGTTTCCGGCGTTGCCCGCCGAGGCCACCACCAGGGCGCCCAACTCGCCGGCCAGGGCGATGACTTCCTGCTCGTAATGGCTGTAGGAATCACCACCCCAGGAGCAGTTGATCACCTCGGCCCCGTTGACCGCCGCGTAGTAGATGCCCTCCACGCCGTCGCTGATCAGCGAACCGTGACCCGCGCGCAGGGCCATCAGCCGGGCGTCCCAGACGATGCTGGATACACCGGTCGTGTTGTCGGTGGCGCAGGCCGCAGTGCCGGCCACGTGGGTGCCGTGGCTCTGGTCGCCAGGCTCGGGATTGGGATCGCCGTCCCCGTCCCGGGTGTCGTAGCCGTGCACGTCGTCCACCCAGCCGTTCCCGTCGTCGTCCACGCCCGGGCTGCCCTGCAGCTCGTCTTCGTTGACCCAAAGCGCTTCCTCAAGGTCTTCGTGGTCGAGCTCCACGCCCGTATCCACCACCGCGATCACGACCTCGCCGCCCCCGATGTGCTGGTCCCAGGCGGCGGGTGCTTCCACGCGCGGCAGGGCCCAGAGCTCGGAATAATAAGGATCGTCGGGAACTAGGTCGCAGCGCCGCTCGGGCGGCCGCTCGGCCCAGACCACGGCCGGATCGGCCTTCAGCGTGCCAAGCAGTTTCTCGAGCTCGCCGCCATACTCTTCCGGTAACTCGGCGCGCAGTAAGGCGCGCTGAACTGAGGCGCACTCTGGAGAGTGGGATGCACCGCCGGGCAGGGCCGCGCCCAGCTCCGTACCCTCGGGAAACAGCTTCCACAGCGGATCTGCTCCAGCGAGTAGAGCCTCACTGCGCAGAGCATCGTCCAGTTTGAAGATGAGCTGATTACGGTGGTTCTCCGCAGCCGTGGAATGCCGAACAAGACCGCCGCCCAGAAGGGAGACACTGAAGGCGAGCAGAAGTGTGGAATGGATGCCGTGTCGAAAATTCATCAGTACCGGTGTGCCCCTCACTGTGAACCGGTTTCCCCGGGCTCGCGTGAATTCTCAATCCGTCATGAATCCGGCCAGCAGCTCGAGGAGGGTGCTGCGCTTGGCCAGGGAAATCTCGCGACCGGAAAGGGGGAAATGCTCGATCGAGCGCGCCAGGGCCCGGAGTTCGCGAACGCTTAGCCGGTTCAGGTCCGTGGAAACGGGTAGGGCCGGAACCGCCGCTTCTGGTGCCGCACTTACTCGCGTCGCGGGCCCGCTGCCTCCGCCCTCCAGTCTCCACGAGTCGCGGCTGAGGGACTGCACCATGTCCATGATTCCCGCGGCGGGCTGAGGGATTACGTGCGTGGAAAGAACCAAGCCCACTCGCGCCGCCGCGCGTTCGCCCGCGTTCACCGCAGCCTTGACGGCGGCTACATCACCCGATACGCAGATGGTCACGATGGCCGGCCAGGTCAATTGGCGCTTTACCAGACTGACTCGAGCGGCCTTGAGCATGGCATCGCAGGCTTCGACCGCGGCCACGAGACCTCGCGTTTCGATCATGCCCAGGGCCTGATTCTTCATGGAATGCCGGCGGAGGGGCGGCCCGTCCGCCTGAAAATCAGCCCTTGCGGGGCAGAATCGACTCCACTTCGGCATGCGGGCGCGGAATCACGTGGACCGAAACCACTTCGCCCACCTTCTCCGCTGCGGTGGCGCCGGCGTCCGTGGCGGCCTTGACGGCACCCACGTCTCCTCGCACCATCACGGTTACATAACCGCCGCCCACCTGCTCGCGCCCGATCAACTCGACCTTTGCAGCCTTGACCATGGCATCCGCAGCCTCGACGGCACCCACGAGACCTCTGGTTTCCACCATGCCGAGGGCTTCAAGCGACATCTGACATCCTCCAAGCTGTATTGAAGCAGCGCCGTCCCGACCGGTCCTGAGGGCTCGTTCCGCCCCGGAAATTGAATGAGATAACTTAGGAAAATCAGGTCTTTCCGCCTGCTTCGGCAGACAGCCGCGGCTTGAGGTCACACCTCTGCCCCGCCGCACGAAGGATGGCGGGACCGGACCGTGGAGAGGGAACGCTCTTAAGGGGAGCTACTCGAACAGGTGATAGTATTCCTGGAAGTATTCCACCACTTCGCTGGGCGTGTCCAGGATTTTGAAGATCTTGAGGTCCTTCTCGTCGACCAGTTCCTGCGCCAGCAACTCACCCTTCAGCCAATGCACCAGGCCTTTCCAGAATTCGGAATTGTAGAAGACGATGGGCACGCGCTCGATCTTCTTGGTCTGGATCAGCGTGAGCACCTCGAAGAGCTCATCCAGCGTTCCGTAACCGCCCGGCATCATCACGAATCCGGCGGAGAACTTCACGAACATCACCTTGCGCACGAAGAAATAGCGAAAGTCCAGCCCAGTGTCGAGGAAGGGATTGCTTTCCTGTTCGTGGGGCAGGTCGATGTTAAGTCCAATGGATTCGGCCGGACTCTCGAAGCTGCCCTTGTTGGCCGCCTGCATCACTCCCGGCCCTCCGCCGGTGATCACGCTGAATCCCAGGTGGCCCAGCCCACAGGCGATGGCCGAGGCGGACTGGTAGATCTCGTCGTCGGGCGTGGCGCGGGCGCTGCCGAACATGGCGATGGCGTGCCGCACGTGCCACAGCGACTCGAAACCGTCCACGAATTCGCTCATGATGCGGAAGATCCGCCAGGTTTCATTGGACATGGAAGCGGAACGCTCGAAGAGGTTGGCGTTGAGCCGCATTCCGTGATTCAGTTTCTTCGTGTGATTCATTTCAGTCCATTCGGTCGGGAGCTGTTGCCGGGACGCGGCGGGTTCAGTCGAGGTCGCGTTTCCTGACCTTGGCCAGGCAGGCCTCCACCACGCGTTTCAGGTAGGGCAGTCGCCAGGGCTTCTTGATGAAATCCGTGGCCCCGGCCAGCAGGAGGTCGCGGGCGATCTCCTCGTTCTCGTGGGCCGTGATCATCACCACGGGAATCTCCGGGTCGGTCTGTCGCACGCGGCGTATCACATCGAGACCCGACCAGCCGGGCATGTAGATATCGAGGAACATCATCTGGGGCTTGATTTCAGCCAGCAATCGCAGGCCCGTGTCGCCGTCGGCCGCCGCGAACACCTCGTAGCCTTCACCTTCGAGGAAGTCGGTCAGCGATTCCCGGACGCCTTCCTCGTCGTCGATGATCAGGATCCTGGTCGTATCCATGGCTTCTCCGCTGGGTCCCGGCGGATCTCAGCCGGGTCGTTCATCGGAAAACAGCCGCTCGATCACGACGGCGATGCTTTCCATCCTGAAAGGTTTGAAGATCGTCTCCTCGACCCGGTAGGGTTCGAGCAGGGGAAGGTGATCTTCCTTGATCCATCCGCTGATCACGATTATCGGCAGGTCCTGGTCCTTCTCGCGGATCTGTTCCATCAGTTCCATGCCGCTGATCTCGGGCATGTTGATGTCCGTGATCAGCAGATCGACCGGGTGCTGCTCGAAAAGCTCGAGCGCCATCCGGCCGTTGCCCGCCTGGTACACCGGGTCGAAGCCGTAGAGGGTCATGAAGCGGGCGAGGATCTCCAGGAAGGACTGGTCGTCGTCCACCACCAGGACCGACTTGTTCTTCACCAGCTTCATGGTTCCTCTCGAGCGTTCGAGGCCCCGGCGGTCTGCGCGCGGCGATTCCCCCCGCTGCGCTTGAGTTTCGACGGGCCGGAAGCCTTGCCGCGGCGGGCGCCCTTGCTCCCGGATCGGCCCTTTCCCGCGGGGGCGCTCTTCCCGGCGTCCCGGGCCTCCTTCGCCTTCCGCGGCGGCTCATCCTCTTTCAGATCAAGATCGTACATATCGACGTTTGGTAAACCGTACTCCTTGATCCTCGCGTTCTTCTGGGAATTCAACTGGTCGAGGATGTGCTTGATATGAAAGACCTGAGCTTCGATTTCCCTGAGTGAATTATCGGTTTCCCGGCCCAGGTTCTTCTGCGTCAGGCGCACCAGCTCGAGGTGGGCCATGATCACGCTCAGGGGCGTGTTGATCCGGTCGGAGACCGTGACGGCCATCCGCTCCAGCCCGCTAAGCCGTTCCGCTTCCAGCCGGGCCGCTTCGAGTTTCTTGAGCTCGGTGAAGTCCTTGGCCACACCCAGGATGCCGGTGATCCGGCCGCTTGTATCACGCAGCCAGTTCAGGTTGAGCTGGACCGGAACCTCGCGGCCGTCGGCCGCCCGCAGGCTGGTCTCGAAGGACAGGTGCGAGTTGCCGTTGCGCAGGGCCCTGCGAATCCGCCAAAGGATGTTTCCGGTGTCGTGGTAGAACTCCGGGACCGGCCGGCCCAGGACCTCCTGCTCGCGCAGGCCCAGCATCTTCTCCGCTCCCGCGTTGAACAGGGTGATCCGGCCCTGGCGGTCGGTGACCACGATGGCGTCGGTGGCCGAGGAGATCACGCTGTGCAGGAATTCCTGTCCCGACAGGTTCTGCGCCAGCAGGGACTCGCGACGGATGGCGCTGGCCGCCTGCATGGCCAGCACGCTGACGAAGCTCTCGTCGGCGTCCATCACCTGCAGCCGTTCATCCCAGTAGAGCAGCAGCAGGCCGTGGAATTCCCCTCCCTCAGCCACGGGCAGGGCCAGCAGGGAGACCCGCTCCCCTTTGCCGGAGGGAATCCAGTCGGGCAGGCGCTTGGGCAGCGGGCTGTAGCGCAGCAGCGTCTCCCGGTCGCGGATCAGATACTGCAGGGGATCCTCCGGCGGCAGATGAGTCGAGATCAGGTGCTGAGCCTCTTCAAGTTCGAGACCCTCGCTGACCTGGCAGGCCAGGCGCAGCTGCTCCTCGTCCGCGCGGTACTCGTAGGCCACCGCGGCGCGCGCTCCCGTGAGACGCAGCGCCTGGCGCGTGAAGAGCTCTAGAATCTGCACCTCGGTGTGCACCCCGGAAACCTCGCGAGAGAGATCGAGCAGACCTCGCAGGCGATTGGTCTCCAGCCGGGTGGTGGAATAAAGGCGGGAGTTCTCGATCGCCAGCGCGGCCTGGGTGGCGAAGGTCCGGCTGAGGCGCAGGTCCTGCCGGTCGAAGAGGCGCTCGGGATCGTGGCTGTCCACGCGCAGGACGCCCAGCACCTCGTCCTGAACCTTGAGCGGCACCATGATGCAGCTCTGCAGGCTATCCGGAGCTTCGGGCAGGAATTGTCTCACCGACATGTGATTCCCCAGCAGCAAGGGTTTGCGCTGCCTGACCACGATGCCCTCCGGGCATTCGCTGAGGGGAACCAGGGCGCTCTGCTCCTCCCCCGGCCGCCTGCTTCCGGGCTTCCAGCGGCGCAATCCCCCGCCGTCGGCGGAGAGTAGCATCACGCAGCCGTCGCTGGCCTCCAGCAGGTGCAGGATCCGTTTCAGCACGCGCTCGAGCACCTGCTGCACGTCCAGGCTGCTGCTGATTTCCACCGCGGCGTCGAAGAGAGCGTTGAGGCGATAGTTCAGCCGCGTCAGCTCGCGGTGCACGCGGACCCGGCGCTCGATGCTGCGGAAGATGCAGAGGTAGCCCAGCGTTTCTCCACCGGCGCCCGCGATGGGGCTGGCGTTGACCGAGGCATGGACCACGCCGCCGCCGGAATGTGCCAGCTGCACGTCGTGGTCCCGCACGGGCAGGCCCCCGGTGAGCGTCTGTTCGAGTTCTTCCGCGCCTTCCTCGCTCAGGAAGCTGCTGCCGATGCGCGTGTTGAGCACGTTGCCGGGCTGAAAACCCAGCAAGTGCTCGAGGATCGGCGAAATCAGAATGACTTCCAGCTCGGGACTCAGCACAACTATCAGGTCGTCGCTCGAGTTGACGATGCTCTGGAAGAAGTCCCGGACGTCCTGCAGCTCGCGGCTCTGTTCCAGGACCTTGTGCTGAAAACTCTCGCTCAGGCGGGCCTTGCTGAGGGCCAGGGCGACCGAGTCGCAGAGCAGGTTGAGCAGGTGTTCGTCGTCCGGATCGAAACGGCCCGCCTCAGGGTGCGAGAGGTTGAGCACTCCGAAGATCCGGTCTCCCGCCCTGAGCGGAGCGCAGAGCAGAGAGCGCACGGCGGCGGTCTCCTCGCGCTCCTCGAATTGCGGATCTCGTGTCACATCCAGGGAAAGCCGACTGCGGCCGGTCTCCGCCACCAGACCCGAAATACCCTGTCCCAGCGGGACCGCGCGCCCCCTTAGATCCTCCCGGTGGTCATCCAGGTCGGCTCCCACGTACTCCAGGCAGTTGCTGCTTCTGTCCAGCAGCATCATCGAGCAGGAGGCGGCGCCGAAGCAGCGTCGTAGAAATGCGGGGAGATTATTGAAGAGGGCTTCGCAGCTTTCCTGCCGGTTGAGGAAGCGGCCCAGGTCTCGCATCCAGGACAGCTGCCCCAGCCTGCCGTGAAGTTCTTCCATCAGGTCGCGCAGCGCCGCGCGCTGCCGCAGCTGCTTGCGTTCCTGGCTGCGCAACACGTGGTCCAGCCTGAGCAGGAGCAGCTGCAGGTCTTCGGGCGGCGTGGAGTCCGCCTCGAGACCGTCCAGGGCGCGGGCCAGCGCCCGCTGCAGCTCCTTCAGGGAAGGCTCAGGCATGCTCCGCCTCCTCCAGCAGCTTACCCAGGCTCCAGGGCTGCAGGTCCAGAATGGACCAGACCTGCGGATCGCAGTCCAGGTCCCCGTTGCCCAGCTTGCCTCCCCCCGCGGACAGACCGCCCGCCAGCGCCAGTGCAAGGTGCAACGCGGCCGCGTCCTGCCGGACTGAATCGACTCCGGCGGAAGCCGGGTCGGCCACCGCCGCCGAAGCCTCACCCAGGGCAGGGCTCAGGCCGGGTGAAGCAGTCAGTAGACGGAATAACCGGTCTCCCCAGGTTTTCCACTGCGGCAGCGGTTCTCCGCGCCGCTCAGTCAGCAGGGGCACCAGCTCCAGCAGCCGCAGCAGCGTGGCCGCCGCCCGGCCTTCCAGCGCGGGACAGTGCTGCAGCACCGTCAGGCCCATGCTGCGCAACCGGGGAATCAGCGAAGAACTCAGCGGCAGCAGGGGCTGCGGGGGCAGGAGCTGCAGGACGGAACCCAGATAGCGGCGCGCCCGCTCACCGCCCAGGCAGCGGACCGCGGACAGCGCGTCCTCGGGAGGGCGGTGGGCGTGGTAATAACTGTAGGAGGCATAGTTCAGCAACACCAGCAGCAGCACTGGAGATCCCTGGATCCGATTCAGGAATTCACCGTCAGCGCAACCGGAATCCAGCGACTCCTCCACCTCGACGGCCACGGCCGGCGGCAATCCGAGCTCGAGTAGATCGTCCAGCCCCTGACGGGCGCTCATCGCTGCTCCCAGTTCTGATTCTGCAGGTCGAAACGGGCACGACCCGATACGATATCCACCGATTTTTCCTTAACGGCATGGTAATATATCAGCCTTTGATTCGCAGATCTTAAGCCCGGAACACCAAAAAAGCCAAGCTGTGCAGCTTCAGTACCAAATAAGACTGAATGAAATTCAGATTGTCGAGTTGCGCTGGAGAATTCGCTTAACAGCGGAGGGTGGTTTCCGGATGGATCCAAGGCGGCGACCAGATTCGAACTGGTGATGGAGCTTTTGCAGAGCTCTGCCTTACCACTTGGCTACGCCGCCGCAGAGTGCCTTTCGGCGGTCTGAAGCGAGAGACGGGATTCGAACCCGCGACAACCACGTTGGCAACGTGGCACTCTACCAACTGAGTTACTCTCGCAAGGCCTGTCGCGGGCACAAGAAAGGGAATCCGGAGCTCCCCGTCAAGCGCTCGCCTAAGCGATTCCGATGGAGCATAGCGGGATCGAACCGCTGACCTCTTGACTGCCAGTCAAGCGCTCTCCCAGCTGAGCTAATGCCCCGACGAACGAAAGACTTCAATTTTATCGCTTCCGGCACTCAATGTCAAGGCGTCCCGGATGGCGTCTCGGGGCGGTCTTCAACGGCGGTGTCAGCCGGCAGGTCCGCGCCCAGCTCGCTTAAGATCCGGGTAATCTCGCGTACGCCCTCTATCACCTGCCGGATCGAGCGCTCATCCGGTCGCGCCCCGTGGAGCAGCAGTTCTCCCCGCCCGCTGATGACCTGCAGGTGCTGGGCGATGCGGCCGAAGATGTCCTTGGCCACCCGCATCCGCAGGCGCCGGTGCTCTTCCGCAAGGATCCTGCGATCGATCATGTTCTCGAGCAGGATCATCACGTAGTGCTCGCCCTCCTCGAGCCGGGCGGGCAGGATGCTCAGCTTGTGCAGCGCGCTGGACTCGGCGCCGGCGTACTTGAGCCAGATGTCGTTGATCGTCACCGGCTCCCCGGTCTGTTCCACGTGGGTCAGGGCGTTGCTGAGGCGCGGGTTGTCCAGGATCGGCACGGCGTTGAAGATGCCCCGGCCCAGGCAGCGGTCCTCGTCCAGGTCGAGCATCTCCGCGGCCAGCCGGTTGATCTGCACGACCTTGAGCTGGGAATCCACCATTACGGCCCCGCGGGTGGGGTGCTCGATGCTGCGCCGGTTGAACTCCTGCATGATCCGCAGGTCCCGAGCGCTGCGCACGAATTCGCGGCGCACTTCGCGTGATACACGCTCCAGCTCGTCGTGGATGCTCGACTCCCGGGCCTCCCCGGCCGGTTCCCCGCTGAGCAGGCGGAAGCGCTTGGTGAAGGCCTTCTCGACGCACTGACGAATCTCCTCGGCGCCGTAGGGTTTGACGATGTAGTCGTCCGCGCCCAGGCGGATGGCCTCCACCGCTGACTGGATCTCGTCCACGACCGTGATCACGATCACCGGCAGCAGCGGATCCCGCTCCTTGAGCCGCTTGAGCAGTTCGAGGCTCTGGATGCCCTCCAGCTCGAGATCGAGGATCACCAGGTCGGGCGAGAGGGTCCGCGTGGCGCTGAGGGCTTTGTTGCCGTCATGACTGAGCAGGGTCTTGTAGCCCATGCCGTCGAACAGGCCGGCCAGGGCCAGGTGCTCTCCGTCCGCCCCTCCGGCCAGCAGGATGTGGAAGCCGAGCTTGCTGCTCAAGGGTCGCTGCTCGCGGGCGCCGCCCAGCGAGTCGGCCATGCGGAAGAGGAATTCGCTGCTGGAACTCAACCGCTCCCGGTCGGCCGTATCCTCGGGCGGTGTGTCACCGGTCGAGGTCGAAGGCTTGACGCCCTGGGGCGAGTAAATGCTGACCCTGTTCCTGCCGCCCTCCTTGGAGACGAAGAGCGCGGTATCGGCGCGGCGGATCACCTCCTCGACGGTGTGCTTGCGCCCGTGACACGTGGCCAGCCCGGTGGAGACGGTCAGGCGGCCCACACCGCCGCCGGTGCGCCCCAGGTCGAGCCGTTCGACCATCAGCCGGATCCGCTCGGCCACGTAGTTCGCGCCCTGCTCGTCCGTGTCGGGCAGCAGCACCGCGAATTCCTCTCCGCCGAAGCGTCCCACCACGTCGACCTCGCGCAGGCAGGCGCGGATCACCTGCGAGACCATCTTGAGCACTTCGTCGCCCACCAGGTGGCCGTAGGTGTCGTTGTACACCTTGAAATGGTCGATGTCGATCATCAACAGGGAAAGCGGCTGGCTGCGGCGCTCGCTGCGCACCAGCTCCTCCTCGAAACGCTGGACCCAGTAGGTGCGGTTGTAGACCTGGGTCAGCGGATCGATGAAGGCCAATTGCTGCAATTCGCGCATCGCCCGCGCCTGGTCGATGGCGATCGTGGCCTCCTGGGAGAGCAGGATCAGCAGCCGGAAGGTCCGCTGGTGCATTCGCGGGTATTCGACGTTGAGCAGGTACAGCCGGCCTAGGATGCGGTAACCGAAGACCAGCGGAACCACCATGCAGGACCGGGCGAGCGCGTGATCGGCGAGCAGGCGCAGCGGATGGCCGGAGGGCAGCACGTCGAGGTCCTCGTGATACTCAGGTTCGGCCTGAGAGAAGAAATCGTGGCCGGAACAGTCCTTGAGATCCTCGATGGCCTGCTCCAGCAGTCCGCCGTCCAGGTTGTGGCCCGCCCAGGAGTGGTATTTCCTGCCGCTGGGCTCGAAGACCGTGGCGAACGACGATTCGCAGCCCGTCAGCTCGCGGGCGCAGGACAGCAGCAACTCGAGGATCTTCGACAACTCGCGCGTCGAGCCGAAGATCCTCGAGAAGGCCAGCACGCGGTCCTGCTCGTTGATCCGCTCGTCGCGCTCGCTGCCCACGCGCTCCACCTCGAGGATCTGCGACACGCTGCGGGAGAACGAGATAGCCGTGTCACGCAGCTCGTCGCCCCACTCCCGTCCGCCCTTGCGGGACAGGTTGAGCGTACCGACCACTCCCCGGCCGGTGGTCAGGGGCATGATCAGCGATTCGTCGAGTGGCAGACCGTCCTCCCGGGATCCCTGCATATGCACCGGCTGGCCCTCGACGAGCACCCTGCCGGCGACGCCCTCCCCGGGAGCCACCTTCGTGTTGCGTACGACATCGTCGGGAAGGCCGCGGGCGTGACGGATCCGCAGCACGCGTCCGGCGCCGTCCAGCAGCATGATCGAACCGCGCTGGCCGCCCACCAGGCCCAGGGCTGAGTCCAGCATGGTGTCGAGCAGGCTCATCAGTCCGCCCGGCGGCTCGCCGTTCTTCCCGCGCCGCTGTTCGCGTTCCTGCATCACGGCTCAGCCCTGTTCCTTCTCTACCTTCTCTTCCTCTTCGTTGTCGCGCAGGCCCAGCTTGACCATCTTGGAGTACAAAGTGCCGCGGCTGATCTCCATCAGCTTGGCCGTCTGGGAGAGGTTCCATTTCGTCAGGTTGAGGCAATGGGTAATCAGCGCCGACTCGGTTTCCTGAAGGCTGAGCGACTTCAGCTTCAGGTTGTAGCCGTCCTGGCGCGAATCGCCGATCATGTCGCTGGCAATGTCGGCGATGTTCAACTGGCGGCTTTCGCAGAACACCACGGCCCGCTCGATCACGTTTCGCAGCTCGCGGATGTTGCCGGGCCAGTCGTAGTTCATCAGCTCGGTCATCGCCGATTTCGAGATCTTCTCGATGCGCTTGCCCATCTCCTCGCAGAACTCGCGCAGGAAATGGTTGGTCAGCAGCGGAATGTCCTCGCGGCGCTCGCGCAACGGGGGGATGTGGATCGGTATCACGTTCAGTCTGTAATACAGGTCCTCGCGGAACTTGGAGTCCTGGATCATCTGGCGGATGTTGCGGTGGGTGGCGGCGATCAGCCGCACGTCGACGGTGATGGTGTCCGTGCCGCCTACCCGCTCGAACTCCTTGGTTTGTAACACGCGAACCAGCTTGGTCTGCGTGTGCAGCGGGATGTCGCCCACCTCGTCGAGAAACAGGGTGCCCGTGTTGGCCAGCTCGAAGCGCCCCTTGCGCTGTTCCACCGCGTGTGTGAAGGCCCCCCGCTCGTGGCCGAAGAGCTCCGATTCGAGCACGCCCTCGCCGAAGCTGGCGCAGCTGGTCTTGATGAACGGCCGGTTGGCCCGGTTGCTGAAATAGTGCACTACGTGAGCCACGAGCTCCTTGCCAGTCCCCGATTCGCCTGTGACCAGGATACTGGCGTTGGACTTCGCCGCCGTGGCCACCTTCTTGAACACGTCCATCAGGGCTTCGCTGTTGCCGACGATGGAGTCGAAACCGTAAGTCGCGGAAAGCTCCGTCATGAAGGCCGAGTCGCGGAAGGGCCCGTGCATGAGTTCGTCCAGGCGGTTGATCGTCTCCAGCGCCTCCTCCGGCTGGAAGGGCTTGAGAATGAAGTCGTATGCGCCCATGCGCATCGCCTGGACTGCACTCTCGATGGAACCGTGACCGGTGAGCACGATGGTGCTTAGACTCGGCCAGCGCTCGCTGACCGTCTCGAGCAGCTCGATGCCCGACATCTTGGGCATCTTCAGGTCGGTGATCATCAGGTCGTAGCCGGGTTCCTTCTCGAGGCGCATCAGAGCCTCGGCGCCGGAGCTGGCGGTAGCCACCTGAAAGCGCTCGGCGCGTAATACATCCCCGAGCGATTCGAGCATGTTTATTTCGTCGTCTACCAGCAGAATGCGCAAGCGTTGCGTCATGGAATCCTCTTGACTTCTATTGTCCGGCCGGCAGGTAGATCCGCACGGTGGTGCCCGCGCCGGGAACGCTCTCGATGCTCAGGTCCCCGCCCGCTCGCTTGATGAAGGAGTGGGTCAGCGAGAGGCCCAGCCCCGTGCCCACACCCGGGTCCTTCGTCGTGAAAAAGGGATTGAGGACGTTGGCCATGTCCTCCTTGTTGATGCCCTGTCCGGTGTCCTCGAAACTGAGCCTGATCCGCTCCTCGTCGCGGTTGCTGCGGATGCGCAGGGTTCCGCCCTCGGGCATCGCCTGGGTGGAGTTGAGAATGATGTTCAGGAAAGCCTGCTTGAGTTCGTCCACGTTGAGGTGCAGCGAGGGCAGCGCGGCAAGTTCGGTTTCCAGCTGGATGTTGTTCACCAGCAGCTCTTTCTTGACCAGGTCGAGTGTGACACGCAGCAGGTCGTTCAGGTCCACCAGCTCCCGGTCGTGGCTGGAGACGCGGGAGAAGGACAGCAGGTTCTCGATGATCTTCTGCGAGCGGGAGACTTCGTTCTTGATGATCCCCAGGTGCTTGCGCAACTGGTCGCTCTGCGGAAGATCTTCCTTCTCCATCACCGAGTTGACGTAATACAAGGAAGAATTGATGATCCCCAGCGGATTGCGCAGTTCGTGGGCGATGCCCGCCGACAACTGGCCCAGCCCGGCCAGCTTCTGGCTCTGGATCAGCGAGAACTCCAGGGCCTGCTTCTCCGTCACGTCGCGGTAGAAGCTCTGCAGCACCGGCCGTCCGTCGAACTCGCTGAACATTGAGTCGTACTCGACGTAGACCGTCGCCCCGTCCTTGCGCAGCAGCGGTATGTTTTCGAAGGAAGTGGCCTCGCGGCGCACGGTTTTCAGCCAGTTGCGACGGGCCGTATCACGGAAGTCCGCGGCGCGGATCTCCCAGATGCGGCGTCCCACCAGCTCGCTGCTGGAGTAGCCCGTGAGGCGCTCGGCCTCCCGGTTGACGTCCAGGATGCGGCCGTCCTCCAGGTCGACGATGATGATCGAGTACTTGGCGTTTTCGTAGAGCGTGCGGTACTTCTCCTCGGTCCGCCTGACCTGTCGCTCCAGCTCGAGCTCGTCCAGCGAGAGGGCCACCTGGCGCAGCATCATCTCCACGATGCGCACCTGGGCTTCGTTGGGGATCTTGCTGTCGCGGCTGCCCTCCAGCCGCAGGCGGCCCATCACACCGCTGTCCCGACCCTCGATCGGCATCAGCAGGTAGGCGTCCGCCTCCCATTGCTCGGGCTGGAAATCCGCCTCCCGTGAGGGAAAGACCAGGGTAGCCCCCGCGCGCTCCATCGTGCAGGGCCCCGGTTGCTCGCATCGGCGCATCCATTCCGCGTCCTCGCGGATCCTGCGACGCTCCTCCGGGTCGAGTCCGGCGAATCCCCAGCCGATGACTTCGCCGCGGCTTGTGAGATACAGCGCGGCCCGGTTGAAAAAGCCCGAATTGACGAGGCTTACCGCCACTTCGTTCAGGTTGTCCTCAATGGTGGCGCAGTCGCCCGCGCCGGCTTCGCTGAGCAGGTGGCTGAGCAGGCTCGTCGTGCGGAAGAGCTGCTCCTTCTGCTGCTCGATGCGGTCTTCCAGCGGATGCTCATCTCCGGATTGGAACTGGTAGACGCGGCCCGCGGGAGTATCCGCCCGCGCCAAACAGTACAGTCGCCCTTCCTGCTTGCCGCAATGCAAGATGCAGACGCTCCCTTCCTCGCCGTCCTCCCACTTAAGGACGCGGTCCAGGGGAGAGCCCAGCAGCTCCTCTACGCCGCAGGAGACGAGGTCCTGGAAGGCCTGTGACACATCCTGGACCCGGCCCTCGCGGTCAGCGTACAGCAAGGGAACGTCGCCGCCCGCTTCCTCCCGGCGGTAGTAACTCTGCGCCTCGGCGGAAGGGCTCGGGCGCCTGAGATAGATCACGTGACCCACGCGCCGGTCCAATTCATTCAGCAGCGGCGTCACCTCCACCTCCAGCTCCTGGCGGTAGCCGGCCACCGCGTCCAGGGCGGCGATCCAACGGAAGCAGGCGGTAACGGGAGCGTTCTCATCCAGCGCGCTGCGGAAGGAATCCTGTAACTGCTCGTCCAGCAGTTCGATGAACTGGCAGTCGCCCACGGATTCAAGATCGAGTTCCAGGAGATCCACGGCCTGCGTGTTGGCCCAGAGCAGCGTTCCGTGGCGCGAAACCACCATCACGGCCGGCTCTTCGCTCCCCTGGCCCGATTCCTGGTCCCAGACCACCTCGTCGCCCATCAACAGCCAGCGGACTTCCCGGTCCTTCAAGCCGTGGAGGCTGAGTTCCACCACGCGCCTCCGCTCGTCCACCGGTTTCAGGTGGATCAGCACGGAACTCTCTTCCCGGGCCGCCTGGAGAAACCGCTGCAGGCGATCGTGATGCTTGGGATCCACGTTGGCCGGACCGCTGTCCTTCCAGCGTCCGAGCAGCTCGTCGAAAGCCGCGTTGGCGGCCAGGGGTCGCGGTTCCTCTCCCAGCAGGGCCAGGGCCTGGGGCAGGGCACCGATCACCGATTCCAGCTGCAGCGGATCCGCGGGAGTCTCGCCGAGCCGCTCCAGACGGCGGTTCATTTCGGTCTGGTGTTCCGCCTTGCGCAGGGACAGCTTGAGGGTTTCGAGCATGTAGGGCTTGACCAGGTAGTCGATGGCACCCTTGTGCAGGGCCTCCAGGGCGGTCTCCATCGTACCGTAGCCGGTAACCACGATGATCTGCAGGTGGGGGTAGTTCTTGCGCACGATCTCGATCACATCCATGCCCGTGAGCCCGGGCATGTTCAGGTCGGTCACCACCAGCTGGACGTCGTGCTCGGCCAGCAATTGCACGCCCGTGGCGCCATCGTGCGCCTTGTGGACCTCGAAACCTTCCAGTTGCAGGTATTCGCAAAGAACCTGGAGGGCATCCGGATCGTCATCGATGGCCAGAATGCTCTGGATGCTGGACATGGACTCTCAAGGCTCCCAAGCTCAGGTCAGATCAGCGGCTGTGAAGCACCCGCCGCCCGCCGGAATCGTTCAAAATCCGGCACTCGTTCACTCTAACCTATAATGATAACGAACGACACCAAAGGTGCAAGGAATGAACGCGACGTGTCAAGATTGTCATGTTGCAGGATAAGGACTTAGCGGGGAATCAAGGGGACTCAGGATCCTGCGGAACTCCGAATGAAGCCTCCATAACCCGGATGATGCGCCCGGTGGCTCCTCCGCAGCGCTGCACGAGTCCAAGGGCCGCCGCTCCCGCCCGCTCGCGCTTTCGCGGATCGTCGAGCATGGCCGCCATCGAGTCGAGGAACTGTTCCGAACCTTCACAGGCCAGGCCGCCACCTGACTCCAGCATGTATTGGGCTTCCTGCGACACGTGGTGCAGGGGGCCGAAGTAGACAGGTATCCCAAAGGCCGCCGCCTCGATCACGCTGTGCACTCCCGTGGTGAAACCCCCTCCAACATAGGCCAGGGTGGCGCAGGCGTAGAGACCGGCCAGCAGACCCACTCGATCCACCAGCAGCACGGGGATCCCGGGCTCCCAGGACCCCGCCTCGGCCCCGCGTTCCAGGTCCGGTCCCAGCCGAAGCGCGGAAAGTCTGCGCCAGGGCAGGTCCAGGTCCGCCAGGCGCCGTTCGACGCCCGCAAGCTGAGCCTCGGCCGGCTCGTGGGGAACCAGCAGCAGGCGCAGACCGGGATGCTTCGCGCGCAGGCGTGCGAAGGCCGGCAGCAGCCGCTCTTCCCCCGGCGGCCAGGAACTGCCCAGCACCAGAACAGGATGCCCCTCGTGGAACTCCCGCGGAATCGAGGCCAGGGCGACGCTCTCGCGAGCCTGCTCCACCACGCGGTCGAAGCGCGTCTCTCCCAGGACCTTGACAGGCGCGTCAAGGCCCTTCATCAGTTCCTGGAAACGCTGTCCCATGGATTCGCTCACCGGCGCCACCAGGTCGAAGAGGGCCAGCATGGCCCGGTTCAAGGGGCGCATGCCGCGCAGCGCCAGTCTCGATTTCGAATGGAAATTGGCGTTGATGAAAAGCAGCCGGGCCCCGGCCCGACGCGCGGCTCGCAGGTGGTTGGGCCACAGGTCGTGCTTGGTGACCAGCAGCAGGTCCGGCTTGAGCAGGCCCACGAAGCGCCGGGCCGCCCGCGGAGTATCCAGCGGCAGGTAGCAGTAGAAGTCGAACTCCTCCAGCCGGCCGAGGTGCTCGGGACCCGATGAGGAGTAGAAGCTCAGCAGCAAGCGGCATCCCCGCGCCTTCAGCCGCCCCGCCAGCGGTCGCACGGCCTCGAACTCGCCCATGCTGGCGCAGTGGATCCAGACCCGCGGGCCCCGCGGGGCGCCCCGATCATCCAGTTCGCGCAGGGCTGGAACCAGCAGGGAGAAGAGTCCGCGCCGGACCCGCAGATTCCGCCGGATCCCGGGGTGCAGCCTGCCCGGTCCCTGCACGAGCAGCCACAGCAGCGGAACGAACAGGAGGTTGTAGAGTGCGTAGGCCAAGCCGCCGCCCCGACGCGCCGGACTCCCGCCCTGATGCGTCATGAGGGAACTCCTAAAGCTCCAGGTAGCGCGCGAGTACTTCGTCCGGTGCCAGCTCGCGCATGCAGCGGAAATGCCCCAGCGGACAGCGCCGGCGCCCGATGTGTCCGCAGGGGCGACATTCCAGTTTTCGCTCCAGCACCTGGATTGTATCACCGGCGGGAAAGAATCCCAGTTCGCGGGTGGTGGAGCCGAATAGCGCCAGGCCGGGTATCCCGGCCGCCGCGGCCATGTGCATCAGTCCTGTATCACAACAGATGACGCGCCGGGCCCCGGCCACCAGCCCGGCCGATCCGGCCAGGTCCAGGCTCCCGCAGCAGGACTCGATCCGTTCCGGGGCCAGTGCTGCCATCCGCCGGCCCAGGCGCTCTTCCGCCGTCCCGCCGGCGATGCGCAGCGGCAGCGAACTGCGATCGAGCAGCCGCTCTACGAACTGGATCCAGTAGTCCTCCGGCCAGGCCTTTGTCCCCAGCCCGGCGGCCGGGACCAGCAGTTCCCAGGCGGCGCCCTCCCTGAACAGGCGGCGTCCATCCACCACCAGGCGAGGCGGGTCGTCCTGCATCCCGGGCTCGAAGCCGGCCAGGTTCAAGTACCTCCGGTAGACGGGCGGGGCATCCAGTTTCAGCCTGGATGCCAGCCGGCGGGCGTGGACCCGCAGCAACTTCTGGGTCCTGAACTTCGGCAGGCGCCGGACGGGCAGTCCCATGCTCAGTAAGCGGCTGCGCGGGTTGTTGTGCAGATCGAGCAGGCAGGCCGGATGAAGCTCCACGAGTCGGCGCCTGATCCTTCGCAGTTCCGTCAGTCCGCCGCCCTCGGGCAGGTGTAACACCTCGTCGACGGCGGGCCAGCCGCCGGGAATCGATGCATATGCTTCCTTGGTGACGAAGAGCAGCCTGCGCCGGGGCGCCGCTTCCTTCAGCAGGCGCGGCAGGGGTTCGGCCAGCAGGATGTCCCCCATGGAGGAGAAACGGATCAGGACGAGCGGCCCGTCGGGAACCCCTGCAGGGATCGTCCGGGGAGCACGGAGGCCGGCCACGGCGCGGTTCTTCTCCCCGGAGATCAGGGACGCTCGAAATACTGTTCCGCCCCGCTGCTGAACCTGAGCCGTGCGTTCGCTTCGCTGCTCAGCACCAGGACCTCCGTGTCCGGAAGATCCTCGACGAGGCGGATTCCCTCCTCGGCTCCCATCAGGAAGACCGCTGTGCTGAGCATGTCGGCGCGCTCCGCTTCGGCCGAAAGCACCCACACGGCCAGGGTACGGCCGCCGGGCCGGCCGGTCGCCGGATCGATCAGGTGGTTCACTTCCAGGTCGTTCAGGGCGATCCGCCGCTGGTCCACCGCGGCCCTGCCCAGGGCCCGGTCGCGCAGTTTCAGACGTCCCAGGCGCTCCTCCGGGTTACGCGGGTCCGCGAGATCGACGGACCAGAATCCACCGTCGGGGCCCTGGCCCAGGACCCGCGTGCTGCCGCCCAGTCGCAGCTCGAGGTTCATGTAGCCCCGCTGGACCAGGAAGGATTTCGACTGGTCCAGCACGTATCCTTCCAGCACCTGCTCGAGGTCGATCTCCATGCCTTTCTGCGAGAGCAGGACTCCAAGATCCACCACGAAGGTGCCGCCCTGGTTCACCAAGGCTAGTACGGAATCGATGGCCGCCTGTTCCGGCGCCGCACGGTTCACGCGGGGGATGGGGGATCGACCTTCGGGGGAGGCGGCTGCGAATTCCGCCTCGCGGTAACCCCACAACCGGTACAGGGGACCGCAGAGGAAATCGAAACTCTCCCCGCTTTCCCGCTTGTACTTGAAGCAGCGCATCAGCAGATCATAGGTGGCCCGGCTCATGGTGCCGCTGCGCAATCCGGCCAGCGCATTCACCTGGGCGATCTCCGAGCCCGGTCCCTCCACCGCCAGCAGCTGCAGCAGTTCGCCCATCCTGGCTCTGGCGGCCGCCAGGTCCTCCTCCACCGGCTTGTCCTGGGGCGGCGACAGGATACGAATCGAGAACTCGCGGCCCTCGATCCAGCCCTCGAGTTCCGCGGTGCGTTCGGGTCCCGCGCAACCCACCAGGTACAGCGTGCACAATAGAAGCGTTCCCAACCTGCTCATTTGGCCTCCTGCTTGGGCGGTCCTCCGCCGACTACGATTCAATGACTGCGCTGCACGGCGAACTCGCTGAAGTCCCGCAGACTCTTCCTCACCCCGCTGTCCGGAAAGACCTCCAGGCATCTGAGGGCCTGCCGGCTGGTTTCCTCCGCCCGGGAGCGCGCATAATCCACACCACCATACTCCACCGCGAAACGCACCACGCGACGGATGTCCATGAAACGCGGACGGGCCACCATCCGCCGGATCCGCTTCACTTCACCGGCGGGGGCCATCCGGAAGGCGTGCAGCAGGGGCAGGGTGATCTTGCGTTCCTTGAGATCCCCGCCCACGGGTTTGCCGATCAACTTCTCGCTGCCCAGGTAATCCAGGAGGTCGTCCTGGATCTGAAAAGCCACGCCGATGCGCTCGCCGAATTCCTTGAGGGCCCTGCCCTGTTCCTCGTCCACGCCGGCGGAAATGCCTCCCAGGCAGCAGGACGCTCCCAGCAGGGCGCCCGTCTTGTTGGAGATCATCCGGTAATAGGTTTCCTCGTCCATGTCCAGGTTCTTCGCGCGGGCAGCCTGGTCCAGTTCGCCCTGGGCCAGCCGGCGGGCGGTGCGGGCCAGGATCTCGAAGACCCGCGGATCCCCGCACTCGAGCATGGCCAGCAGGCTGTTCGCAAGCAGGTAGTCGCCGAAAAGGACGCTGATCTTGTTGCCGAAGACGCTGTTCAGACTCGGCCTGCCCCGACGCAGGGAGCTTTTGTCCACCACGTCGTCGTGCAGCAGCGTGGCGTTGTGCAGCAGCTCCACCACCACGGCCGCGAAGTGGCTGCCCTCGCTGACCTCGCCCGCCAGGCGCGCGCAGAGGTAGGTCAAGGTCGGCCGCAGCAGTTTGCCCCGGCTGCGGCCCAGGAAGCGGATCACCTGGTCCACGATGGGCGTCCGGCGGGTCCGGATGGCTTCCTCGTAGCGCGTCCTGAATTCGCGCAGGTCGCCTTCCACCAGTGTTTGGATGTCTTCCAGGCGGATCATCCGCTCCCCGATCTACCGGGATCCCTAGGAGTCTGTCGGACTTAGGGGTTCGTAACGAAAATTTCAGATGGCGAGCAGATTTGTGCGAAAAAATAAGAAGCATAGCTAAAGCTATGTTTCGCAATTTTTTCGTGCATAGATGCCGTCCAGCTGGAATTTGCAGTAGATCATCCTAAGTCCGACAGACTCCTAATGGACCTTCAAGAAACGTCGCTTGCCAACCTTCACAACTCGCGGATTTCCCGGCCCGATCTCCAGCATCTCGTCGACCACCTTCTCGCCCTCGATGGAAACGGCGCCCTGGCGCACGAGCTTGCGCGCCTCGCCCTTGCTGTTGACCAGGCCTTCGCTGAGCAGGAGGTCCAACAGCGGAACAGCTTCCTCGAGGCGCTTCTCCGACATCTCGTCGGGGGTTCCCCGCTTGCGGAAGATTTCGTCGAATTCCTGTTCCGCCGTCCCGGCGGCGCCCGCGTCGTGGTAGATGCGCACCAGCTCGCGTCCCAGCCGGCGCTTCAGCAGCGCCGGGTTGACGCTGGCCTCCTCGAGCTGCCGGCCGATCTCGCGCAGCTCGGCCAGGGGCAGATCGGTGCCCAGCTCGAACCAGCGGTAGATCAGCGAGTCCGGGATGCTCATGGTGCGGCCGAAGATCTCGCGGGGGCTGTCGTTCACGCCCACGTAGTTGTCCAGGCTCTTGGACATCTTCTGCACGCCGTCCGTGCCTTCCAGGATGGGCATGGTGAGTATCACCTGGGCTTCCTGGCCGTAGTGCTCCTGCAGGGTGCGCCCCACCAGCAGGTTGAATTTCTGGTCGGTGCCCCCCAGCTCCACGTCGGCCTTCAGCGCCACGCTGTCGTAGCCCTGGATCAGCGGGTAGAGGAATTCGAGCAGGGCGATGGGCTGCCCCTCAGCGTAGCGCAGGCTGAAATCGTCGCGCTCGAGCAGCCGGGCAACGGTGTAGCGGGCAGTGATTTCCAGGAAATCGTAGATGTCGATGTCGGCGAACCACTCGCTGTTGAAGCGGATCTCGGTCCGTTCGGCATCCAGCAGCTTGAAGATCTGGCTCTTGTAGGTTTCCGCGTTGGCCAGCACTTCTTCGCGGTTTAGCCGGGCGCGCGTTTTCGAGCGGCCGCTGGGATCGCCCATCATGCCCGTGAAATCCCCGATCAGGAAGACCACCCGATGGCCCAGTTTCTGGAAGCAGCGCAGCTTGTTGATCACTACCGCGTGTCCGATGTGCAGATCGGGCGCCGAGGGGTCGGCGCCGAACTTCACCAGCAGCGGCCTTCCCGTGTCACGGGACCGGTGGAGCTTCTTCTCCAGCTCCTCGACGGGCAGCGCCTCGGCGGCGCCCCGCAGGATCTCCTCCAGCTGCTCGTCGACCGGGGGAAAGGGAGAACTCAATGCCGGATCCTTTCCTTGATGATCCTCCTCAGCTCGCGATCGCTCTCGCGCCGGCTGATCTCGCTCCGCTTGTCGTGCTTGCGTTTCCCCGTAACCAGGGCCAGGCGGCACTTCACCAGGTGCTTCTTCCAGTAGAGCGCCAGCGGAACCAGGGTGTGGCTCTTGTTCTCCACTTCGATACGGATCCGGCGGATCTCCGAGGCGTGCAGCAGCAGCTTGCGCATCCGCAGCTCCTCGTGAGCGCCGAAGCGGCCGTGGGCGTAGGGCGAGATGTGCATGTCCACAAGGAAGACCTCGCCCTTGATCACCCGGCCGTAGGACTCCTTGAGACTCACCTGGCCTTCGCGACAGGACTTGACCTCGGTTCCCAGGAGCTGGATGCCCGCTTCCCAGGTCTGCAGGATCCGGTAATCGTGGCGGGCCTTGCGGTTCTGCGCAATGACGCGCTCCCGCTCACCTTCGGCTTTCTTCTTTCCAGCCAAGGTTCTCCCCGCCAGACGGAATCCACAAGCGGCGGAATCAGTCTTCCGGCATCTTCCAGCCGAAGAGCCGGTTCACGTGCTGCACCACGTCCACGTAGTCCATGGCTTCGATCAAGGGGATATCGTGTTCCCGGCTCAATCGAGTGAACAGGGAGTCCTGGTTGCCGCCTTCCAGAACGATGATCTGGCTGCTGGCCAGCGCGGCCGGCTCGATGAACCGGTCCGAGAGGACGCCGCGCCGCGTCTCACGCCCCAGGTGCAGGCAGACCAGGCGGATCCGCCGCTCCGCCGCCGCCTCGATCAGGCCCTGCACCCGGTCCAGTTCCAGGTCCGTCGCATCCTTGGCCTGGCCCAGGCCCTTGGAGGATCCGCCCGCCACGACCACCAGCGTTTCCACTCCCTTAAGCGAATCAGGGTGGGCCTTGGCCAGCACGCGCGGCTCTTCGCAGCCCGCGCGGAGAAAGATCTGCCGGGCGATCAGCAGGTCGTTGCTCTGGCCGGCGCTGGTGATCAGCAGCCGGTCGCTGAAGGTGGCCGCCTCAAGCACCAGCAGGGCGCCGCAGAGGGCGGCCAGAAAGAGGGCTGTTCGTTTCATCGTATGTCGATCCGCCTTCGCAGTTGAGGCCTCACCTGCGCAATGCCGTGAAATCCTGTAACACATCGCCGGCCGCACCGGCCGATACAGTGCGGACAACTGAACTTAAAAAGCTAAGAAAAGCCCGCCAGCGACGCCCGGTTGACGCCTGCTTTCGCCCAGCGGGGGGATTCATTCCTCCGCAGCCGCGGCGCCGG
>CAZMSD010000001.1:148292-215731 GCA_964568855.1 uncultured Bacteroidaceae bacterium
GGCGCCGGAGATCACGAAGCCCCGGATGCCCATCAGGAAGCCGCCCTGGAGAATGAACATGCGGAAGAAGTGCCAGGGAGGATCCAGCAGCAGCAGCAGTCGACCCCAGCGGCGATTCCTATCGAACAGTTCACACGCCATGTGCGTCGTGTAGCCGTTCAGTTTCTCCAGCTGGTGTTCCAGGTCACGGTATGGCCAGTGATGGATCACCCCGGGCAGTCTTTTCGTTCGGCAACCCTCGCCCCGCACGCTGGCGTGCACCCGGGAGCCGCCGAAGCGGGCCCGCCGCCGGTTGAAGAGCGCCGTGCAGGAATCGCTGCGCCAGTCCGTCCAGTCCACCCAGGCTCCCAGGTAGTGGCTGCGCCTGCGGATGCGATAGATGCGATCCTCTCTGTCGAAATCGACCGTCTTCAGTCCCGCCTCGAAACCGCCGGCCAGCTCTTCGTCAGCGTCGATGGCCAGGATCCAATCGTGGGCGGCGGCGTCCACCGCGGCGTTCTTCTGATCCACGAAGGAATGGAAATCGCGCTTAAGGACCCTGGCGCCCAGTGCGGCGGCGATTTCCCGCGTGCGGTCCGTGGAGTGGCTGTCCAGCACCAGGACTTCCGCGCACCAGGGTTTCAGGCTCTCGACTGCCCTCGCGATGTGCGCCTCTTCGTTCAGGGTGATGATTATTCCGGAAATCTTCGCCATGTCCGCTCGCCTCCGCTGACGCCATCACGATCCCCGCCGCCGGGCGAAATGTACCACTTCCTCCCAGGAGCCCTCCGGCGATCACGTCGCCGGAACCCCGGACCGGCAGACTCCCGGGCTTCCTATATTACAGCGATGTTCAAGTTGATCAGACAGTTTGCGCGCTATCTCAAGCACGTCCGCCTGCAGATCGTAGTGGGCCTGCTGCTGATGCTGCTCTCCAGCGTGCTGGCCGGGGCCAACATCGGCCTGATCTATCCCTTCTTCAAGGGCGTCTTCCTTCGCGGCCCGGCGCAGCCGGTCCAGGTGCTGCAGGAAAGCGGCCGGACAACCGTTCAGGAACAGCAGGCGGGTGGAAGGCAGGTGGAAGGTCGCCCGGCGGCTTCGCCGCCCGAATCGAAGCCGGCGGATCCCGTCAAGCCCGGCGGCGAGGATCTCTTCGAGGCAGCCGGCGAGCTGGCCAGCGGTTCCTGGCAGGCCCTCCGCGGCGGCGGCGGACTGATGGAGCGGAAGGACCGGCTGGCGATGCGCTTCGGAGAGTTCATCGACAGCCACAGCCGGCTCAGTGTGCTGATGCTGCTCTGCGTGCTGGCCGTGGCCCTGGCCAGCGCCAAGCTGGTGGTTCTGTACCTGTACCGGGCCTGTATCATCCACGTGGAGCAGGTCCTGATCCGCGAGCTGCGCAACGACCTCTTCCAGCACATCCAGGGCCTCTCGCTCGATTTCCTGCATCGCTTCCGACCGGGGGAGATCATCAGCCGGCTGATCAACGACGTGATGGTGGTCCGCTCACTGTGCATCATCAAGGTGGCCGACCTGGCCCTGCACATCCTGCTCTGCCTGGTTTACTTCAGCCTGGCCCTGTTCATCGACTGGCGGATGATCCTGCTGTCAATTGTGGTCCTGGCCCCGGCGGTGATGTGCTTCCAGATGATCGGCCGCAAGCTTCGCAGCTACAGCCGCCGTGCGCAGGAGCAGATCTCAAGGGTCAGCGACCGTCTGGCGGAGAACATCCAGGGTTTCCGGGTAGTGCAGGCCTTCTACGCACGCGACTGGGAGATCGGGCGTTTCAAGGAAGCCACCCAGAGCTACTTCCATCGCATGCGGAAGCTGGAGCTGGTGGCCACCCTGGCGCTGCCCTTCGGCGAATACGCTTCCACGCTGATCGCCGTGTTCATCCTGTGGTACGGGGGCACCCGCGTGCTGGCCGAGACCGCCACTCTCTCCGGTCCGGCCTTCCTGACCTTCCTGGCGGCCTTGATGGCCATGCTTCATCCGCTGAAGATCGCAGCCTCCAACTGGAACGACCTGCAGAAGGGCAGCGGGGCCGGCGACCGCCTGCTTGAGATCCTGGCCCTCAGACCCACCATCCGGGAGGCGAAGCATCCCTACCCGGTGGAGGACTTCCGCGAGGAGCTGCGCCTTAAGGGCGTGGATTTCTCCCACGGCGAGCGACCCGTGCTCAGGAACATTCATTTCAGCCTGAAGCGCGGCGAATTCGTGGCCCTGGTGGGGGCCTCGGGCAGCGGAAAGACCACGCTGGCGAACCTGCTGCTCAGGCTCTACGACCCCACTGCGGGCCGCATCGAACTCGACCGGCGGGATATCCGGGAATACCGGCTGGGCGAGTACCGCCGGCTCTTCGGTATGGTGGGTCAGGATACCTGGCTCTTCGAGATGAGCGTGGCGCAGAATGTGTGCTACCCGGAACGCTGCGGCGATCCCGAGGAAGCCGGCGCCGCCCTGGCGCTGGCCAACGCGGAGGATTTCGTGCGCGAGATGGGCGGCCCGGAGGCCCTGGTCAAGGAAGGCGGGACCAACCTCAGCGGCGGCCAGTGCCAGCGCCTGGCCATCGCTCGCGCCGTGTCGCGGCAGCCCGAGATCCTGATCTTCGACGAGGCCACCAGCGCGCTGGACACGGAGAGCGAACGGCAGGTCCAGCAGGCTCTGGACCGCAGCGTGGGCGACCGCACGGCCCTGGTGATCGCCCATCGACTGTCCACGGTGATCCGCGCCGACCGCATCGTTTGCCTCAAGGACGGTGAGATCGACGGCGTCGCACCGCACGAGGAGCTGTTGAAGGTTTCCTCCGAGTACCGCAAACTTTACGAACTGCAATTCCAGGTCTAATCCGGCCGGCATGTCCCGTCCCGGCGGACGGTTAATCCGGCGAAGGAGGCAGGCTTGATCGTCAAGGTCCCCGTTTCCATCGGCGAGTTGCTGGACAAGATGTCCATCCTGCGAATCAAGCTGAGCAAGTTCAAGGACGCGGACCGCATCGCCAACGTGCGCCGCGAACTCGGCGCGCTGGCGAGCGTGGCCGAGAGCTCCAGGCTCAGGCATCCAGGGTTGGAAGCGGAACTGGACAAGCACAACGGCCGCCTGTGGATGATCGAAGACGAGCTGCGGCTGCTTGAGAGTCGCGGCGACTTCGGCGAGCGCTTCGTCGAGCTGGCCCGCGGCGTGTATTACACCAACGACCGTCGCGCCGCCGTCAAGCGGAAGATCAACGAGCACTTCGGCTCCGGGCTGGTCGAAGAGAAAGAGTACGTGGACTACACAAGCGGCGGAAACTCCGAACCCTGAAGCGGATCCTGGTCATCCAGCTGCGGCAGCTGGGCGACCTGCTGATGGTCACCCCGCTGCTCAGGCAGTTAAGGCGGCTGTTCCCCGGCGCGTCGCTGGAGGTGCTCTGCGAGCGCGGCTGCGCGCAGATCCTGGCCTGTAATTCCCGCGTCGACGGGATGCTGCACCTGAAGCGGGGGGCCTCGGCGAGGGAGTTCCTGGGTCTCGCCGCGGAACTGCGCCGGCGCGCCTACGACCTGGTCCTGGACGCCCAGTCCCTGCCCAAGACCGCCCTGCTGGCCCGGCTCTCCGGGGCGCCCCGGCGCTGCGGCTTCGCCTCCCATCCGCTCAAGGATCTGTGTTACACCAGGCCCTACCGGCGCCTCAACAACGACTACAGCGCCCTGGACAGGCTGAAACTGCTGGACCGGGCGCTGGACGCTCCGCCGGAAGCCGCGGCGGAATCGATGATCGACTTCGGGGACCTTGTCCTGGAGTTCCCCGTGACAGCGGAAGACGAAGAAGCGGCTCGACGCTTCTGTGATACGCAATTCGGCCACCGGCCGGCGGCGGCCCTGTTCGGCGTGAGCCGCAGGGCCTACAAGATCTGGCCGCCCGAGCGGCTGGCCGAGTTGGGCGACCGGCTGGCCCGGCGGGGATTCCTGCCCTTCCTGGTCTACGGACCCGGCGAGGAGGAAGCCTGCGGGCGGATTGCCGCCCTGATGCGGGAACAGGTTGTGAGGGATTACCCGATGCCTTCCTTCCCCGTGCTGAAGGAGATCATCGCCCGCTGCGCGCTCTACGCCGGCAACGACGGCGGCCCCAAGCACCTGGCCGCCCTGTCCGGCGTGCCGGCTGTGGCGGTCTTCGGCTCGGTGCACCCCGAGCACTGGACGGCGCCGGGCGATCCCCGGCAGCGCTTCGTGGCCACGCATTCGGACTGCCGCGCAGTCCCCACCTCGGGCGCGTGTCACGAGGCGCGCAGCCTGGACGAGATCCCGGTGGAAGCGGTCTGGGAGATCATCGTGGAATGGATGCGCGAGGGCCTGGTTCCCGACCCGGCGGGGGTCGCCGGATGAGGCTGCTGCTGGTCAACAGCACGCACCGCTGGGGCGGGGTCAAGACCTGGACCCTGCGCGCCGGGCGCTCCCTGGCGGCGCGGGGACACCACGTGGTGGTGGCCGGAAGGCGGGGCGATCTGTTCTGCCGGGCCTGCCGCGAGGCCGGCCTGCCGGCGGCCGAGTACGGGTTCGGCGCCAGCTGGTCTCCCCTGGCGATCGCGTATTTCCGGCGGCTGATCCGGAGAGAAGGGATCCAGCTCGCAGTCTGCAACGTGGGCCGCGATCTCAGCACCGCGGGAGCGGCGGCGCGCAGCCTGGGCCTGCCCGTGATCCACCGCGTGGGTTCGATCTTCGATTTCCGTGACACATTCGTCCGCCGCCTGGTGCACCGCCGGATCGTGAGCGGGATGCTTGTGCCCGCCCGCTGGATGGTGGACGAGCTGGCCCGGCGCTTCTCCTGGATCGGGCCCGCTGAGATCCGCGCCTCGCACCACGGCGCTGAGTTGCTGGCGCGGCAGCGGCGAACCGGCCGGCCGCCCGTGATTCTCACCCTGGGAAGACTGGATCCGGACAAGGGCCAGCGGGAATTGCTGAAGGCCTGCGCAAAGCTGCTCGGTCGCGGTCTGGACTTCCGGCTGGTGATCTCGGGTACGGGCTCCGACGAATCTCACCTGCGTACGCTGGCGAAAGATTGCGGCCTGGCGGAGCGGACGGAGTTCACCGGCTTCAGGCTGGACGTGAGACCGCTGCTGCGCTCAGCGGACCTGGGTGTGCTCTACTCCACGCATGAAGCGATTTCCAACGTGGTGGTGGAATTCCTCTGCGCCGGTCTCGCCGTGGTGGCCTCCGACCTGCCGTCGCTGCGGGAAGTGGACGCCGGAAGTGGATGTATCACCTTCGCGCCGTCCGGCGATCCTGAAGCCCTGGCCGAGGCGCTGGGCGGGCTGCTCGAAGATCCGCCGCTCAGGGAGCGGCAATCGCGGCTGGCTGTGCGCGAGGCGAGCCGTCGCTTCACAATCGAAGCCGAAGCCGAGCGGCTGGAGTGTATTTTCCTCGACCAGCTGCGCCTGCCGGACCGCCGGCGACCCGTCGAAGTCCCCGGGGACTCCGGATGAAGCAGGTCGTACTCTTCGCCAATACCCTGGACAAGGGGGGCGCGGAACGCGTCTGCGCCAACCTGGCGCAGGGCTTCCGCCAGGCCGGGCATCGACCGCGGCTGGTCCTCGTTCGCCCCGTGATCGAGTACCCGTTGGATGGAATCCCATTCGACGTGCTCGGCAGCCGGGGTCTGTGGGCCCGGGTGCGGGAGTTCCGCCGCCTGCTCGAGAACTATTCGCGCGAGGCGCCCGTCGATCTGGTGCTGGCCAATGCGCCGCGCTGCGAGAGGATTCTGCGCAGGTGCGGGACGGCGAAGGGCTGGATGCTCGTCCACAGTCCGGTCAGCAGGCGACTCGTCAGCCGCAGGCGTTTCGCCGGCATCCGGGCGCGGATCCGGCTCGCCAGGCTGAGTCACAACTTCCGCGGGCAGCGCCTTGTCGCCGTGTCACGATCCGTGGCCGCCGACATCCGGAAGCTGGCTCTGCCCTGCGCCGACCTGCGCCAGATCTACAACCCGTTCGATTTCGACGAACTCGAGCGGCAGGCTCGCCAACCGCTCGAGAATCCACTGGACGACGACTACATCCTGCACCTGGGACGCCCCGCGCCGCTGAAACGGCAGGACCTCCTGCTGGAGGCCTTCATCCGCTCGGGCGTTCCGGGGCACCTGGTCTTCCTGGGAATCGGCGAGGGGGAGATTGCCCGGGTGCTTCGCCTCCGGGCGGCCGGCGCCGGAGTGGGCGACCGCGTGCACCTGGTGGCCTGGGCCGATAATCCTTATCCCTGGATCTCCGGGGCCCGGCTGACGGCCCTCAGCTCCGATTCGGAAGGACTGCCCAGCGTGTTGATCGAGTCGCTCGCCCTGGGAACGCCCGTGGTGTCCACGCGCTGCGAGGGCAGCGAGGAAATCCTGGCGGGGAAGCTGGGGGACTATCTCAGTGAACCGGGCGACGCGGCGGGGCTGGCGCGGAACCTTCAAAGAATGTATTACGATCCGGTCGATGTATCACGCGACGATCTGCGGCGTTTCGAACAGGGACAGGTGATTCGCGAATACCTCAAGCTGATGGATCCCGCTTCTTAAGCACAGCGGGAGCGCCGTTCAAAATCCCAGCAGGCTGCCCGCCTGGAACACCACGGTAGTCAGCAGCCAGGCCAGCGCCGTCAGGCCCAGCAACTGGAACCAGGCCCAGCGGGCGCTTCCCGACTCGCGCCGCACCACGGCGAAAGTGGCCATGCAGGGCGTGGCCACCAAGGCGAAAAGCATCACGCAGAAGCCGATCAGCGGCCGGTAGCGCTCCCGCAGCGCCCGCCGCAGGTCCTCGCTGTCCTGCTCCGTCTCGCCCAGGGCGAAGACCACCCCCAGCTGGGCCACGAAGACCTCCTTGGCCGCGAAAGTCCCCAGCATGCTGCTGCCGATCTTCCAGTCGAAGCCCATGGGCCGCATGGCGGGTTCGATAAAGTGCCCCAGCCGGCCCAGCAGGGAGTGTTCCAGCTCCTCCTCGGCCTTGAGATTGGCGATTCGGGTCAGTTCATCCTCCCAGGCCTCGAGTGGGGCGCTTCCCCGCTCCTGCCCAGCTTGAGCCTGCGCCGCGATCTCCCGCTGAAGGCCCGCTTCCCCGGCCATCGTATCCTCGCTGTAGGAGGATGGTCGCGGCCAACTCGCCAGGGCCCAGAGCAGGATCGAGATCCCCAGGATCAGGGTGCCGGCTTTCTTCAGGTACAGGCCCGCCCGGATGCTGATCTGCAGCCAGACGGAGCGCAGGGTGGGCAGCTTGTAGGGCGGCAGTTCCATCACGAAGGGCGTGTTCTCGCCCTTAAGCACCGAGATCCGCAGCAGCTTGGCCAGACCCACCGCCAGCAGCACTCCGATGAGGTAGATCGAGAAGAGCATCCGCGCATGCAGATGCTCGGGGAAAAAGGCGGGAATGATCAGCAGGTAGATGGGCAGCCGGGCCCCGCAGCTCATCAGCGGCAGGACCAGCATGGTCAGCAGCCGGTCGCGCTCGTTCTCGAGCACGCGGGTGCCCATGATCCCCGGAATGGAACAGCCGAAGCCCGTGAGCAGCGGTATGAAGCTCTTCCCGTGCAGGCCGATGCGGTGCATCAGGCGATCCATCAGGAATGCGGCGCGCGACATGTAGCCCGTGTCCTCCATCAGCGAGAGGCATAGGAACAGGAGCACGATGTTGGGCAGGAAGACCAGCACCCCGCCCACGCCCGCGATGACGCCGTCGATCAGCAGGCTTTTCAGCCAGCTGAGGCCGCCTAAGGGCCAGTGCTGCCCCAGGAAGGCCGCGAGCCGGTTGAAGCCTCCCTCGATCAGGTCCATGGGCAGCTCGCCCAGGCTGAAGGTGAGCTGGAAGCTGAGATACATCAGCAGCAGGAAAATGGGCAGGCCCAGGAAGCGATTGAGCAGCAGCCGGTCCGTGACGTCGCTGCGGAACTGCCGGCCCAGCGGCGGTCCCGTGGCGCGGCATTCCTCGAGCAGCCGGTTGATGTGCTCGTAGCGGCGGTTGGCCAGGAAGAGCTCGGCGCTGGTGCCGGACAGCCGCTCGATACGGGCGGAAAGTTCATCGGCCAGCGCTCGGATCCGCGCCGGATCGACCTGCCAGGCTTCCAGCCGTTCCATGATGCGGTTGTCCCGCTCCAGGAGGCGCAGGGCCACCCATCGCGCCGGCGGATTGGCAAGCTTCCCCGCGCGCACCGCCGCGGACCAGCCCCGCGTGATACGATCCTCCAGTTCGGCCAGGCCGGATTCCACATCCTCCCCGAATTCCAGCCTGTGACGCGGGGAGCCGTCGGCCTCCCCCGTTTCATCCAGTGTCCCGACCACCACCCTGCGCAATTCGGCCAGGCCCCGCCCGCGATGCCCCTCCATGCCCACCACGGGGATGCCCATCTGCCGCGAGAGCTCCGCCAGGTCCACCTTGACGCCCCTCCTGCGAGCCACGTCCAGCATGTTGGCCGCGAAAACCAGCGGGAGCTCGAGTTCCTGGAGCTGTGTGGCCAGGTAGAGATTGCGGCGCAGGTTGCTGGTGTCCAGTACGTCCACCACCAGGTCGGGACGCTCCTCCACCAGGAAATTCCGCGCCACGATCTCCTCGATGGAATAGGCGGTCAGAGAATAGGTCCCGGGCAGGTCCACCACGGACCACTCGCGGCCCAGGTGATTCAGCCGGCCCTCCTTGCGTTCCACCGTGACCCCTGGGAAATTGGCCACGTGCTGCCGCGAGCCGGTGAGCAGGTTGAAGATCGAGGTTTTACCCGAGTTGGGATTCCCGGCCAGCGCGATGCGCAGGGCGGCAGATGGTTCAGTGTGTGTAGCAGGGAAAGGATCGGCGGTGTTCATGCGCGGGTGTGAGACACAGACGGAGAAGCCCGGTTATGGATTCGAGGAGGCGGGCGGTGGCGACTCAGCCAAGCGCACGGTCTTTCGCCCGGCGCAGCAACTCGACCTCTACCCGCATGGCTTCCTGACGCCGCAGTGACAGGTGGTAGCCCATCAGCGAGATATCCAGCGGATCGCCCAGGGGAGCCACTCGCACCAGACGCACCTGCTGGCCGGGGACCACTCCCATGTCCGCCATGCGGCGCGATATGGCTCCCGTTCCTTGAATTCCCAGGATCACGGCTTCCTGCCCGGGCTTCAACGCAGCCAGCGTCATTGGAGGAATCCCCTTCACATCTAACTAGTGGACCGCCACGATGTTCGGCATCCCAAACATACCAGTCTATCGACTAATAATCTATGGAAGAGTAGAAAATATGTCGGCTTTTAAACACTATCTGTGCGTAGTAATAGGTCCAGGGCCCGGCTCTTTGGGACCGGTTCAAGGCAGCGCCGTGGAGCCTTGAAGATCGAAAGGAGGCCGATACTCCACCATCAGGGCCTTGATGGAACCGATGAAGATCTTGGATTTCATTTTAACGGGAATGCGCCGCTCGTCGGCCGTGATCCAGATGATAATCTCGCCCTTGGACTTGAAGAGACCTTCCCCCAGCAGGATAGGCTGAATCTTGAAGCAATCGAATTCACCCGCTTTGACTCGTACCCGTTCCCGGGCCAGCACTTTCACCGCCAGGCTGTAGGTCTTCATGTTGTCCACGGCTTCCACGTAGAGCACCCGGCCCACCTCAAGCGGCTGCGTGCGCACCCAGTAGAATGCGGAAAGCACGTCCTGGACGAAGCGGTCCAGTTCCGCCCGCTGCTCCACTTCCTCACCCTTCAAGCGCAGCATCTCCTGTGCCTCCGGACGGATGGCCAGCGTGCGGTCCCGCTTGAAACGGCCCTCGCGAAGGTGCTTCTCGATACCCCTGCTGAAGAGACCTTCACGGTCCATGAAACTGATCACCCGGTCGTCCACGGGATACAGCGCACTCAGGAAGTCGTTGGTCTTGGCCCGGCTGTGAAGTTTCCAGCAGGAGCGACCGTCCACGCGGACCGTGTCCATGACTTCGAGCCAGCTCGTTCCTGCGTTGATCAGTCCCCAACCCACCTTGAAGGTGATGCGCTCGCCCAGGCCGAAGGGAACCGGGGGCCGCGTACCCTCGGTCGCGAGCGGCGCTGCAGCGAGTAGCAACAGGCAGCACAGCCCGGCACGGGCGAGGTCCCCGGCACGGGTGCAGCCTGTCGATATGCGAATGCGCAACCGAGTGTACCGGTGGAAGTTCACAACGTTTCCAGTACATCGTTGAGAGCGCTGCCGCGGACCGCTCCTTCCCGCAGCACCCGGGGCGCATCGCCGCGCAGGTCGATGACGGTGCTGGCTTGCTTCAGGGGAGGCCGCCCGGGCAGCACGGCGGAAACACCGGAGAGGATCTGTGGATCGATATCCGCCTGGTCCACAGGATCGGCGTCGCCGCTCAGATTGGCCGAACTCAATGCCAGGGGCCAGGGAAGCCGGCTGAGCAGCTCGGAAGCGGGACACTGACCCGGCAGCCGTACTCCCACACCAGAGGACCAGAGGGGATTCAGGGCGGATATTCGCGGGGACGCGGGCACTATCAGGGTGTAGGGACCGGGAAGCAACCGGTTAAGTGTCGCCGCCATGTCCGCTTCCGGCTGCAGCCATTCCTCGAACTGGCTCATGTCTCGAAACACGATGGATAAGGGCTTGGCCGGGTCCCGCCCCTTGAGGCTCGCCAGCAAGCTCGGGGCCTCGGGCAGGTCGCAACGGGCGGCCACTCCGAAGAGCGTATCCACCGGCAGAATGACCGGTTCGCCCTGTTCAAGGGCTTCGAGGACCCGCTGCACCGAATCGCCCCCGACTCGATCAGGACTTTTTGTCCTCACCTTCATCGACGGGACGCTCGATTTCCTTTTTCACGTCATCCAGGCTCGACTTGGCGCCACGCTTGAATTCGGTGATCGCCTTACCCAGTCCGTGGGCGATCTCGGGAATCTTCTTCGCCCCGAACAGCAACAGGATCGCCAGGAAGATGATGATCCATTCCCATCCGCCAGGGATGCCCATGGGTACCTCCTGAACTGGAAGCTCCTAGGAGCTTCACACGGTTTCCAGCACTTCGTGCACTTCTGTGACGGATTCGGCGCAGAGCAGGCTTTCGCGAAACCGGGTGTCCTTCAGCATCGCGGAAAGCCGGGCCACCAGTTTCAAATACTGCGTGATACAATGCTCCGGCACGCCGAAGAGGAAAAACAGCTTCGCGGGCCCGTCGGCCGCTCCGAAATCGATGGGTCGCCGGCTGCGACCCAGGACGAGGATGATCTCGTCCACCGCCGCGGAACGGGCATGAGGCAGCGCGCAACCGTTCTCGAGACCCGTGGGCGTTTCCGCTTCCCGCTTCAGCAGTTGCTGAACAAAGGTGGACAGGTCCCTGATTTCGCGGGCTCCCTCAAGCGCTCCGGCCAGCGTTCGGATGAGCGACTCCCGGTCCGCGCAATCCACGTCGAGACAGACGGCGTAGGGTCTGGGCAGGGTGTAAGACATGGGCCATCCACCTTTCGATCGCCGGCCGGACCACCGGCCGGGTCGCCGGCGGCCGTGACAGCTTGAAAAGTTAAGGCATCCGGCTTCAAATCGCTACCTGTTATCTTGACTTTACTGTTCTAAGGATTTAAACTAGGTGTCTTCCATGCGCCGGGGTGGCGGAATTGGTAGACGCGCACGTTTCAGGTGCGTGTGTCCCTCGGGACATGCGGGTTCAAGTCCCGCTCCCGGCATTGCGCTTTCAATTGTCGGAAGGATCGAGATCGAATGGCCCATCACAAGTCCTGCATCAAGCGTATTCGCACCAGTCGCGAAGCAAACGCGCGGAACCGCGCCTATCGCAGCCGCATGCGCACCGAGATCAAGAAACTGCGCCAGATGAGCGACCGCGAGGCCGCCGAACTGCAGCTGCGCAGCGTCAGCGGATTGCTCGACCGGCTGGTTTGCAAGGGCGTGATCAAGGCCAACGCGGCCGCCAACCGCAAGTCGGCCATGGCCAGGTTCGTGAACGCTCTGTAAGACTGAAGAGAGCAGAGAATCAAGCCACCCCTTGGGGTGGCTTTCTATTTCCTTCGATCAGCCGGACGCGTAGTCAAGAAGACCCGCGCCACGGATCCGGTTCTCTCATTTCCGGTGCCAGACCGGCCCTTTGGCCGTGTCCTTGACCACGTAGCCCAGTTCCTCGATTTTCGATCGCAGCAAGTCGGCCCGTGCCCAGTCCTTGTCCTGCTTCGCCCGGCTGCGCTGTTCCACAAGTTGGCCGATCCTCCGATCGAGGTTCTCGTCCAGGTCCTCGTCCAGGACCTCCAGGATCGAATCCACGCGGATCAGCCAGTCGAGCATCAGGCGCCGTTCCTCTTCGGAGATCCGGCCCTCGTCGAGCAGGGCGTTGGCCTCGCGGATGAAATTGAAGAACTGGCCCAGCGCGGCGGCGATGTTCAGGTCGTCGTCCATGGCCTCGGTGAAGCCCCGCTCGCAGGTCTCCACGATGCGTGATACATCATCGTCCGTCCCCGGGCCGGCGGCGGCCGACTCGAGCCGGCGGCGGAAATCGCGGATCCGGCGGACGGCCTGGGCGCTGGCTTCGATTCCCTCGAAGGACAGGTTGAGCTGAGCCCGGTAATGCACGCCCAGCAAGGTGTAGCGGATGGCCACGGGATCCAGGCCCTTGTCCAGCAGGTCGCGCAAGGTGTAGTAGTTGCCCAGGCTCTTGGACATCTTCTTGCCTTCCACCAGCAGGAACTCGGAATGCAGCCAGTAGTTGACGAAGTCCCCGCCAGTGGCGCAGACACTCTGGGCGATCTCGTTCTCGTGATGCGGAAAGCGGTTGTCCACGCCGCCCGTGTGGATGTCGAAATGCTCGCCCAGGTACTTCATGCTCATGGCCGAGCACTCGATATGCCACCCCGGGCGCCCGCGGCCCAGTTCCGTGTCCCAGTAGACCGGGCCGTCCTCCTCGGTCCAGGCCTTCCAGAGCGCGAAGTCGCGCACGTCGTCCTTCTCGTACTCGTCGCTGTCCACGCGGCCCGAGGACTGCATCTGCTCGGGCTTCAGATTGGCCAGCCGTCCGTAACCGGGATAACTGGAGATCTTGAAATAGGTGGAACCCTGGTCCTCGTAGGTGTGGCCGCGTTCCCTGAGCGCCAGCACCAAGCCGACCATTTCGGATATGTGCCCGGTGGCTTCCGGGTAGTGCTCGGCGCGCTGGATGCGCAGCGTATCCAGGTCCTCGAAGAACGCCCGCCTGTAATACTCGGTGAACTCCTCGAAATTCCGGCCCTGGGCCTGCGAGTCGCGGATGGTCTTGTCGTCCACGTCGGTGATGTTCATCACCTGGGTGACCTTGAAGCCCCTGAAAGCCAGGTAGCGGCGCAGCAGGTCCTCGAAGAGGAAGGTGCGGAAATTGCCGATGTGGGCGAAATTGTAGATCGTGGGTCCGCAGGTATACAAGCCCACGCTGCTTTTCACGAGAGGCTGAAAATCCTCTTTGCTCCGGCTCAGGCTGTTGTAGAATCGGATGGCCATCGCTCACTCGCCCGGGTTTGTGTCACGACTTCTCGCTAGATCTTCAGGCTGGGATAATCCAGCTCGAAACGATGCCTGTAATACATCCTGGCCCCGAAGTAGTAGACCAGCATCAGCAGCCCGTAGAGCGGGTAGTTGGGCACCAGGGCCAGGGCCTGCAGGAAGATGGCCCAGCGCGCCACGCCGCCGGCGCGCTCAGCGGGTTTGGTCAGCAGGCCCCAGACCATCAGTCCACCCGCGACCAGCGCGGGGTACATCACCTGCGGGTCGCTCTCCAGCCAGGCCAGCAGGAAGGCGCTGGCCATCAGCAGCAGCGCCCCGATCCAGGTGCGATCGACGCCGTAGCGCAGCGCGAAGGTGACCTTCCCCGCCAGGCGGTCCCCCTCTTGGTCGGGCAAGGTGGTCAGCAGGCTGATGGACAGCCCGGCCAGACAGATGGGCAGCCCTGTCCAGAGCGCCAGGCCCAGCGGTTTCCAGCCGGCCAGCGCCGCGCCCTGCAGTACCAGCACGGCGTAGGCCAGCACCAGCGTCAGCGGGCCCAGCAGGGGCCGATCCTTGGCGGTTAGCGGCGGCTTGTTGTAGATCACGCCGGTCAGAAGGAAGAAGCCCAGCGTCAGCAGAAGGTTCACCAGCCCCAACTGGAGCGCCAGCAGGATCCCGGCCCCGAAGAGCAACCAGGCCAGCCAGAGCGCCTCGCGCTCGCTCACCAGCTCCCGCTCGAGGGTTCCCAGCTTGCGGTTGGCCCGGTCGCCTTCCAGGTCGTGCAACTGGTTGATCACGAAGGCGCTGCCGAAAATGCAGAAATACTGCATCAACAGGATCCAGAGTCCTGTCCCGCCTTCTCCCGAGGCGGCAGAAACGCTTTCCGCGTCCAGCCCGGCCAGAGCGCGGGCGCCCACCAGGATGAAGATCCAGACCACGAAAATCAAGGTGGGCCGGGTCAGGAAGAACAGGTCCGCCGCGTGCAGCAGGAGCTTCTTCATTATCAGGATTCCTCCAGGGTCCGCGTTCCCGGGGACCCGTTTCTCGTGGAATCGTCAAGACACCACCGGCACTTGAGAAAGGTGTGATCCGTCGTTTCGCGGGATATCCGGATCCGCATCCGTCCATGCCCCGCGGAAGGGGTATCACGCGGCCGAGGCTTCAAAGTAGAAAAGCCGCCCGGACGGACCAAGCGGATCGCAGCAAGCGCGGTTGACTACATGGAACCGGGCTGACACCGTGTGTGGCGCTGAACATGGCGGACGGCGCCTGTCACCGACGGCGGATCAGCGCAGCATTGCCGTGTACTAAGTACGCGACGCCTTATAACGCACAAACCCCCGATAAATCTGGATCACCGGGGGTTCATTTTGAGGAATTTCTACTTGGGCGCTATGCCAGTGTCAGCGGCGGTGCGGATCAACTGTGCGCGACTGAACGCTTTGCCTTCGCCGCGTGCCCGTTGCATCCGCGCCGCGCCGGTCTTGACGCGGCCTGCGGGCGCAAGTGCGCCCGCAGGTCCGCGACAAGCTTTGTTTCTACTTAGTCAAAAGCATCTTCTGCGTCAACGTCTGCTCGGCGCTCTCGAGCGTGTAGAAATAGACGCCCGAGGGCAGCCCTTCGGCCTGGAAGGTGGCGAAATGCTCGCCCGCGGCGTGGAAGCCCTCGGAGAGCACCGCCATCTCCTGGCCCAGGATGTTGCTGACAGTCAAGCGCGCATCGCCCGCGCTGCGCAGCACGAAGCGGATCGTGGTACTCGGGTTGAAGGGGTTGGGGTAGTTCTCCGACAGCTCGAAACTAGGCGGAACCACGTCCTCCACGTCCAGGGGGAACCAGTAATCGCCCAGCGCCCCGAAGAGATTGGTGATGTCGAACGTGGGTTCGGCGTCGTCGATGGTGGCCGTCCAGTCAGCCTGGAAACCCGCCTCGTTGTCCGCACCGTTGGCGCCGTACTTGTAGATGATGTCGGCCGCGGTCATGGCGGCGAAGAGGATGTCCCCTTCGAAGAGCGTGCCGGTGCTGGGCATGAGCTGGTACTCCTCGGGCACCAGGTCCCAGGGCCAGTTGTTCCAGGGGCCGCAGACGGCCACGTAGTCCACTTCATCGAAGCTGGTCAGTCCCTGGTTTTCCTGGCCCGGGTTCTCAATGAACCACTGCTCGACCGGCCACAGATCCACCGTGAAGTGCACGGTCACGTCCTGGGCCAGTACGTCGTCCCAGGTTGTATTGTCGAAGAAGACCTCGTCCAGCACGTGTTCGAGGTAACCGTCCTGGTCGTCGTCGGGCCATTCATCGCTGGGAGTAACCGTGCGATTGCTGGCGAGGGACTCCCAGCGCACCTGGTTCTCGTCGCCGTCTTCGAGGACTACGAACTTGTACTCCAGGGGCTCCACCGACAGGGCGTCGAACTGGACCTCCAGGAAGTAGTGGCCGGGATTGCCGCCCTGTTCGGTCAGCTGCACCGCGCCGCCCCAGTTGCCCAGGTTGGCGTGGTCGCCCCGGATGCAGACCCAGTCGGTTTCGGGATCGAAACTGCCGTTGGCCACCTGCACTTCCATGTTGACTCGAAACAGGATTTCCACGTCCAGCAGCTCGGGCACTTCGTCCTGGTCGTTATAATACACCGGATCGAGAACCTGGCCCCCCTCTTCGAGCACGAAGCTGCGGTTGTCGATGCCCTCCCAGATGTCGCCTTCATCGGTGACGATGACGTACTTGTACTCGATTGTCTCGCCCACCAGGCCGTCGTCGATGTCGTACATGCCGGTATAGAGCAAATCGCCGGCGTCAGCCAGCAGGGGATCCATCCCGCCCCAGCCGTTGAACGAGCCGCGGACAACCACCTCGTCGGCCGCCGGATCAAAGACGCCCAGGGCTTCCTGGATGTCCATGTGGACCTGGAATGTCACTTCCGCTGCCATGGACGATGCGGCAACCAGCAGGGGCATCACAAGACAGAGTGTTTTCTTCATGGTTCCTCCGATCTGCCTTTCATTGGAATTCTGCGGCCGGTCTCACTCAGGAGCCGGTCATCTATGGTTTGCTGTCCTTCCGAGGGTGCGTAGCGCGTGGCCAGTGCAAAATTCACCCGTAATTGAATGTACCACATTGCATATTTTGGACAAGTGCAAACCGGCTGCCCGAGCGGTCGTCGATTCCCTCCGCGGCACTATTCCATCGGTAGAATCCCTCACCAGCTGAAGGACAGGCTGTAGCGGGCCGTCGTATCCAGGATCCCGTGATCCAGCCAGGCCGCGTCGAGCTTGAGCAGGGTGCCGCCGCCCAGGGGAAAACTCAGACCCCCGCCCAGGGTGAGACCGCCCTCAGCGTCCGCCAGGAACAGCTTCTGCCACCCGCTTCTCAGATAGAAACGATTTCTGAAGCAGTACTCGCCGCCTGCGTTCACGTATTCGGAATTGTCCACCGGGTGGACCGCGTCCACGCTCAGCAACAGGCTGTGCTGCGGATTCTCGAAGATGAACGCGGAAGCGCCGATGCGGAAGGTCATGGGCAGGGGCCAGGAATAGACGTCCAGGTTCGCGGGCACCGCCGGATTGTCGCCCTGCTGGGTCTCGTCCATATCGTGTCCCAGCAGCAGATCGGTCCCGGACATTTCCATGTCCAGGCCCACGTTGTAGATGCCCATGCCCAGCACCATGTCGTGAAAGCCCGTGCGGAAAAGCGTCCCCAGGTCGAAGGCCAGGCTGCTGGCGGACATGTGCCAGATCTTCTGCTGGACGAATTTCCCGTTGAAGCCGATTGTGAAGCGATCGGTGAAGCGCGTGGAATAACTCAAGCCGATGGCCATGTCCGAGGACTGGAAGAACTCGCCCGTACCGTCCTGTTCCTCCAGCGTGGTCACCTCCATCTCGCCGTAATCCAGGAAAGTGAAGGAAAGGCCCATGGCGTGGGTCTCCGTCAGCGGAGCCACCAGCCCGAAGTAGTTCAGGTCCGTTTCCACCAGGTAGTCGGTCTTCACCAGCAGGAACTCCGTGCGTCCGAGCTTCACGCCTCCGGCCGGGTTCCAGTAGAGGCAGGACGCGTCGTCCGCCAGCCCGGTGTAGGCGCCGCCCATGCCCAGCGCCCGGCAGCCCAGGCCGATGGTCAGAAAGGGCGCCGCGGTGGTGCCCACCCGAGTGATTTCCGCCGAGGCTCCCCGGACCAGCAGGCCCAGCGCACAAGCGAACAGCATCGCCTTCATGGTGCTCTCCGATTTGGCATCGCCGTCATCCGCGGTGAATGTATCACTTGATCAGGGCGAACTTGCCCTTGTGCTCGCCGGCCGGACTTTCCACGTGATACAGGTAGACGCCGAAGGCCACGTCCAGGCCTTCCTTGCTTTTCAGGTTCCAGTCCAGGCTGCCGTCCCAGACCGGCGAGTCGTGTTCCAGGGTCCGGACCAGCTCGCCGCGGATGGTGAAGATCCTCACGGTAGCCCGTGGCGGCAGGTGGATGAACTGGATCTTGCGCTCACCGCGGTTGCCCCGAATGGGCCTGCGCTCCCAGGTGGCGGTGGCCAGGTAGGGATTGGGCACCACCTTGACCTCCTTGAGCTCTCCCGCCGCCGCCTGCGCGTTCCAGTCCGGGGCGGTGACCGTGTAGGCGTAGCGATCGTCCGCCGCGAAAGGTTTGCGTGTCACGGCCCGGTAGAGTTCGCCCCCGGCCGGAACCGTCATGGTGGTGTCGCTCCAGATGGCCGAGATCTGCAACATCCAGCTCAGGACCCTCGTAGAGTCGTGCCCGCCCCGTTCCGGCGGCTCGTAGAGCAGCACCACGTCCCGCGGATCGAAGGGTGCCAGGGGATCCCTGCGGTTCCAGGGCGGCCCGGTCTCGTAGCTGGTGTTGTAGATCCAGAAATCCAGTTCGATTGGATCCTGCTCCTCGGTGATGTCGAAAACGCGGTAGCTGGTCTGCACCGGCGGAACCAGCAGCGAGACGATTTCGGCGTAATCAGGGTGGGGAAAGTCGTCCGGCGCCCGGCAGGTGCTCCCCGAAGCGTCGGGATAGAACTCCTGCAGGTAGTCGTTGGGCAGTGATGTTCCTCGCAGCTCGCGGAAGCCCTGCGAGAAATCGATCAGGGCCAGGGGCCTCAGACCCCAGGGCAGGATGTCCTCGGCGGCGTTCTCCCAGCCGCTCTGCTCCGGGTCGATGGACATCTGCCATTCGTTCTCGAAATGCGGGCGAACGCCCTCCACCACCGGTTCGAAAAGGCTGGTGGTGGTGGCGTAGCCGGTGAGATTCATCACCAGCTGCTTGTGCACCAGGTTGTAGTCGTAGTGGAAGCGCACCTCCACCACCTGGTCAGCGGCGATGCCGGCCAGGAAGCCCTCGCGGTAGGTCAGCACCCCGGCGTCGAAATCCATGTCGAAGTCGCCGTCCGCGTTTAATGTATCACCGCTCAACCATTGGTGGATGCTCAGGGTGTCGCCGGTATCCAGCCTTCGGGCGCTGAAGCTCTTAGGGAAAATGCCGTCGTGGCTCAGCGCCTGCCTGGGAGTGTCGGTGTTGATGATAAAGGATTCGTCGAAGGGCTCCTGGTCGTCGCGGCGCATGGACCAGGCGATGGCCGGCACGACGACTTCGCTGTCCAATACCTGGATGGAATCGTAGGCGGTGGAGTCGTAGATCGCCACCCAGCCCCCGACGCCGGGATCCCAGACGAAGCTCGTGTCCACGGTCTCGGTGTAGATCCATTCCCAGTCGCCGGGCTTGCCGCCCGGAACGATGGTGGCAGTGGAGTCGACCAGGGTGTCCACCACGGCCACCCAGTCTCCCAGGTTGCCCTGCCAGACGAAATGCGTGTCCGGGACCCAGGCCGTGTACTCCCAGCCGAGCACGTCGGCGATGCGCCCGCTGCTGTCGGGAAGGATCTCGATCGTGTACCGGGCGCCGTCCCGCAGGTGTTCCTCGTTGACGACCTCGAGAGCGACGCGGCCGGTGGCCCGGCCGCTCAGATGCTGGGCCTCCTCCATCACCAGGCCCGGCTGGTATCCGGCCGCCGGTGCCGCGGGTGTTACAAAGACGGTGTTCACGTCCAGGGTCACGTTGCCCGCCACGTCCATGCTGGCCTGCTTGGCCGACTCCGCGGGCAGGAAGCCCGCCACCGGATCTCCCCGGTCGTAGGACGTGACCGCGTAGAAGTAATCCTGTCCGTTGACCGCGGTGGTGTCCGTCCAGCTGTAGACCAGGCCCGTATTGGAACCCAGGTAGAACTGCGTGCCGTTGAGCGGGATCTCGAAGAAGCCCTCCACCTCGTTGATCAGGTCGAACTGGACCAGGGGATTGAAGCCGGCGGCGTTGCCGCGGGCGTCCGTGATGTTGTAGGCGTCCAGGAAGCCCGGGTCGGTGGCCCGGTAGACCCGGTAGCCCTCGAAGTCGCGCAGGTGGCTGATGCGGTCGACGCTGCGCTCCGCGCGGTCGTCCCAGTAAAGGGTCACCCGGCCGTCCCCCACCTCAGCGTTTACCAGGGGCTTGGCCGGGGGCTGGATGTAGTTGTAGTTCTCGTTGTAGATGGTGCGCACGGTCTCCAGGTTCCCCAGCAGATCGTCCTCGGATTCGCCGAAGACCACGGCCAGGCTGATGCGCTGGGTCTCACCGGAGCGCAGGGGAAAGTAGCCCGAACCGTAGAGGAAATCCACGTCGGCCGGTTCCAGCGAAGTGGTGTCGAACTCGCCGGGTATCATTTTCGACCAGATGTCCTCGTCGTTGCGTGAGGAGAACTCGGGGAAGGTGAATTCATTGAAGCTGGTCAGACCCAGCTGGTCGCTCTCGGTGATGTCCAGCGCGTCGAAGTGCGGTTCGCCCGGCGTGGGCAGGCCGTCGGCTTCGCCCACATCGCCGGTTACCGGCTGGCCGTCGGATCCCACGTCGTCGTACTCGGGATCCCAGTCGCCGTCGTTGTCCACCCCGTCGTCGCGCCGCTCGTCGATCAGGGGGTCGTATTCGCTGAGCAGCTCCCAGGGCACTTGCACGATGCCTTCCAGGCTGTCCAGCAGGCCCAGGTCCAGGTTAAGCTCCCGCCAGTCGAAGTAGGCGGCGTTCTCGTAGGCCCAGCTCTCGTCGATCAGGCCGTTGAAATTGTCGTCCACCAGGTTGGTGGGATCCTCGAATACCTCGGCGCCGTCGTAGACCAGGATTTCCAGGTTGCGCCAGGTGAGCACCAGGGTGTCGCCCGGCGCCGGGACCCGCACGATGCTGCGCGGGTAGAAGGGATCGCTGTAGTCGATCACCGCGACTTCTTCGCCCTCGCTCAGCGGCCGGGGCGCGAGCATCTCCTCCAGGGTCATGAAATCCAGCCGGGGAGCCGTGTCCGGCGCCTTGCTGTCCCCGTCGTTGTCGATCCAGTCCACGTTGTTGCCCGGGCTTTCCAGGAAAGCGTAGCCCACCAGGCCCACGTTCACAACTCCGGGGTGCACGGGTACCCAGCCGGCCACGCCGCGATCGTCCGCGTCGCCGGTCCAGGTGAATTCCTCGTCGATGTCGAAGTAGTTGAGATCGTCGCCCGAATCGCCGTCGCCGCCCACCAGGGTGCCGCAGACCATGCCGAAGGCCACTTTGTCGTAGTTGATGTCGCTGGTGTTGGTGATGTCGTAGAGCCAGAAGATCACGTCCTCCGCCAGCACGTGCGACCACTGGAACCCGCGGCAGGAAACCTTGAGTCCCAGCCCGCCGTGCAGGGTGTCCACCTCGAAGGGCTGGATGCGGCGCACCTCGGCACTCTCCTGGCTCTCGGGGAAGGATTCCAGCCAGACCTCCAGTTCTATCGAATCCCGGTAGGCCGTTTCGTAATCCATGAATTCCATGTCGCGGCTGTCGTCCATCCAGAAGTAGCTCTCCTGGTCGGCGTTGAGCACGTCGCGGCCGAAATACCCGTTCCAGCTTCCCGGCCAGCCCTTGTCCGGCCAGTAGGAGGGCCAGGTCAGTCCCTGGTGGCTCATGGCCACCAGGTTGGTGTCCGGATTGGCAAAGCCCGGCATGGGAATGAAGGTCCAGTATTCCGACGGATCGGCGGGATTCACCTCGTCGCGGCCGCGGGCGGGGCTCTTGGTCACCGCCACGCTGCGGATGGGATCGTCCAGCAAACGGTTGTAGTACTCCACGCCCACCAGCACCGAGATGTCGCCGATGTACTCGTCCCCCGTGCCGCGCGGCCATTCGAATGAGAACTCCCCCAGTCCCGGCATGCGTCCCACCAGGCCCGTGTTGCGGAAGGTGGACTGCACCAGGTTTCCGCTGTGGACGTTCTTCTTCTCGAAGGCCGGATCGGACCAGACGTCGTCGTACCATTCCTCGGCGAACAGCGCGCCAGCCGTCAGCAGCAGGAAAATCGTGCTTCGCTTCATTCAGGCTCTCCCGTCAGGGGGTCCGGCGCCGGGGCCGGGATCACCATGCTGGGTTTGTATCACCGGCAACGCGGTTTGTCAGAAGGAATACTTGAGTCCCACGATCACTTCCCGCGGGCGGGAATAATTGGTGGGGTTCACGAAGAGCTCGGCCTGGATGATCTCCCAGTCCAGGTTGTAGCCGGCGCGCCCCGTGCGGTCGTAGACGTTGTTCTCGTTCAGGCGGTCGAAGAGGTTCTTGACCTGGAAGTGCGTCTGCATTCGCTGGCTCCCCGGCAGGCCCAGCGGAAGGTTCCACCAGCCCGAAAGGTCGAAATTCAGGTAGAAGGGCTTGCGGCCGCTGTTCTCCAGAAGGCCCACCACCAGGTCGTCGCTCTGGGGAACCGGCGTGTAGGGCAGGCCGCTGCCGTAGGTGCCCAGGAGACTCAGGCCCCAGCGGCCCTTCCAATCCAGGCCGATGTGCCCGTTGAGGGTGTGTCGGCGGTCCCAGTCCATGGGCACCAGGTACTTGTTCACCTCCTGGTTGTCGCTGGCGGCTTCCTGGGCCGCCGTGGGGCTGGAGGCGTTGGCCTGGGCCACCTGGAAGGTGTAATCCAGGCCGGCGTTGAAGTTGTTGCCGTAGCGCTTGTCCAGGCTGAGCACGATTCCGCGCACCGTGCCGAAATCGCGGTTGGTAAAGATGAAGTACTTGTTGACGTTGACCGTCTCGATCACCCGGTCGGAGGAGACCAGGTCGCGGATGTCGCGGCTGTAGAGGCTGATGTCCACGCCCACGTCCTCTCCGAGCTGCTGCTGCAGGCCGATCTCGTACTGCACGGTCTTCTCCACCTTGAGATCCGGGTTGCCCATCAGGCTGTTGATGCCCTCGAGCTCGAAGTCCGGATTCTGGTAAAGACGCTCGAAACTGGGCCGCTGGAAGAAGTGGCCGTAGCTGAAATGTATCACGCCCGTGTCGGTTACAGGGTAGGCGATGGCCAGACGGGGACTGGCCTGCCACTTGAGGCTCACGTCCCGCCAGCCGGAGTTGTTGGGATCCGCCAGGTCGGCGGGCAGCCGCCAGTTGGCGTCGAAGACGTCCAGGCGCAGTCCCGTGTTCACCGTCACCTGGCGGAACTCCATCTTGTCCTGCAGGAAGATCGATCCCTCCCAGGGATAGCGGGTGTAGACGTCGTAGTTCGCGCCTTCCGGGGCTACCACTTCGTCCCCGTTGAAGCTGGCGTTGCGGTCGTTGAAGTACAGCTTGTGCAGACGCAGTTCGAGACCGGCCTTGAGCTGGTGGATCTTGCCCGCCTGCCGTGAGAGATTGCCGTTGACCTGCCAGCTGTCGGTGCGGCGCGCGAAATGGGCGTTCTCGGTGCCGCCGATGTTGGCGAAGCCCACGTAGAGCGCGTTCTCCGTGTAACCCGGCTCGAAGACGTCGAAACCACCCAGGTCGTAGTAGTAGAAACCGTTATCCGGCAGCTCGTCCGTGTTGACGTAGCGTGAATCCAGGATGCTGTCGTAAAGCCGGTGGTAATAAGAATTCAGCGAGTGCGACAGTGAGAGGTCGAAGAATGTACGGCCGCCGAAGACCTGGTCCCACTTGAGGCTGGTGTTCTGCTGGCGGCTGTAGCGCTTGAGGCGGCCGTCGGGGGTGAAGCGCCAGGAGTCGCTGTATTCGCGGTAGTGGCGGTCGGCGGCGATCACGTTGAAGCGCAGCTTGGAGGTGGGACTGAGGTCCGTGGTCAGCTTGAACTGGCCCGATCGGCGCTGCTCCGTGTTCATCTTGACGTATTCGGCGCCTCTCAGGTCGCCGCTGGAGCGCTCATGGACGTAACGGGAGTACTCGTCCGCGAACTGTATGAATTCCCTGACGATCTGACTGTCCCGGGCGGTGACCATGGGCCAGTGCCCCGTCCAAAAGGATTGCGCGGACTTATCACCGTCATCCTGTTCGGAGATCCACACACCTGATGCGATGTACTCGTAAAAGATGTCATCCAGCAGCTCATCCCAGAAGAACCAGTATTCCTCTCCGTTTTCGTCTAACCAGTACACTGAACCATAAATGTCATCCCCATTGAAGCCGGCGTAGGTGGTTCCCGTCTCGTCGGTGAAGAAGAAGTACTGTTCTTGGGGGCTGAAAAGACGCCGGCCCGCGTACCAGCCCCCGTTCTCGGACAGGCGCACCGTGCCGTTGAACTTGAGCCAGGGCAGCAGAGGCACAGGACCGCTGAGGTTGGCCTCCACGTTGTTGATGTTCAGCGGCTCCACGCTGCGGATGTTCCAGAACTGGTTCTGGTGGTCGGAGACGTAGTCGCCGGCGTAGAAGTTCAGGCTGCCCTCGTAGCGCTCCTGCCCGTCGCGGGTGATGGTATTGACCACGCCGCTCATGGCCTGCCCGTACTCGGCGTTGAAAGTACCCGAGATCACCTGCAGCTCCTGGACCATGGAAACCTGCACCTCCACGCCCTTGCTGCCGTCGTAGACGTCGGTGACCGGAATGCCGTCCACCAGGTAGAGCACCTCGCCGGAACGTCCGCCGCGGAAGTGGCCGTCCACCACCCCCGCCTGCAGGTCCACCACCTGGCTGAGCTCGGTCACCGGCATGGAGGCCAGCTCCTGGGCGTCCACGTAGGAAGCGCTGAAGGTCTGGTCCTCCTGGATGATCGATCGCTCGGCGACGATGGTCACCACCTCGCCCTCGATCCGGGTGGGTCTCAGGACCACGTCCTGGCGCGTGCTCAGGTCCACGCTGACGGGCACCTGCTCGATCACTACCGGCGCGTAACCGAGGCTGGAGATTTCCAGCGTGTAGATACCCGGCTGCAGGTTGAGGATCATGTACTCGCCGTCGAGATCGCTGGCCCCGCCCCAGGGCTTGTCCAGGACCTTGACGTTGACGCCCGGCAGGGCTTCCCCCGCGGAATCGGTGATCTGGCCCACGATTTTTCCCGTGACGCCGGCCAGGGCCGCCGGGACCAGCGCGAAGGCCAGGATGGCGCTTCGAAGAAGAGCCGGAATCATGTTCTCCTCCAGGCTTGTCCGCCCGCCGGCGGATCCACAGCCAGTGCGACGCGAGCTCGCGCGTGTGTCACATCGATCCCCCGAGGAACGGCGGTTCAGGACGGGCGGGCATCCAGTCGCGCGCCCTCCTCGTCCGCGGCGAACAAGTGCTCGGATCCCGGACGAATCCGCAGGTGGATCCGCTCGCCGGGCCGGGCCGTCAGGTCCGCCTCGAGCCGCGCCACCGCGGGCACGCCCGCCAGGTCGAAATAGGCCAGGGTTTCGTGGCCCATGTGTTCCACCACGTCCAGCCCCACTTCCGCCAGGGCTTCACCAGCTTCCGCCAGAACCAGGTCCTCCGGACGGACGCCTAATACGGCCTCGCCCTCGGCGGCGGTCCTCTCGAGCGGCATGCTCAACCCTTCCGCTGAGAAGGATCCGCCGGAGACTCGTCCGGAGATGAAATTCATCGCCGGGCTGCCGATGAATCCCGCCACGAAGCGGTTCGCGGGGCGCTCGTAGAGTTCCAGGGGACCCGCCACCTGCTGTATCACGCCGTCCTTCATTACTACGATGCGGTCGCCCAAGGTCATGGCTTCGACCTGGTCGTGCGTCACGTAGATCATGGTGCTGCCCAGGCGACCGTGCAGGCGCGCCAGCTCCGTGCGCATCTGCACCCGCAGCTTGGCGTCCAGGTTCGACAGGGGTTCGTCGAAGAGGAAGGCGCTGGGATCGCGCACGATGGCCCGGCCCAGGGCCACCCGCTGCCGCTGGCCGCCCGAGAGTTCCCGCGGCCTGCGGTCGAGCAGCTGCTCGATGGACAGCACTTCGGCGGCCCTGCGCACCCGCTGGTCCAGCTCGGCCTGGGGCATCTTGCGCATCTTGAGCCCGAAGGCCATGTTGTCGAAGACGCTCATGTGGGGATAGAGCGCGTAGTTCTGGAACACCATGGCGATGTCGCGCTCCGCCGGGGGCAGGTTGTTCACCAGCCGGTCGCCGATGCGGATTTCGCCCGAGCTCACCTCTTCGAGTCCGGCCACCAGCCTCAGCGTGGTGGACTTGCCGCAGCCGGAGGGTCCCACCAGCACCACGAATTCGCCGTCGGCCACCTGCAGGTTGACCCGCTTGACGGCCTCGAATCCGTTGGGATAGCGCTTCCAGAGTTCGCTGATGCGAATTTCAGCCACTGGCGATCCTGTACTTCACCGCCGCCGATCCGGTCAAGGTTGACTTCGGGGTAGAAGGCAATCTGAACTTTTACGCGTCACAATTTAGCAATACCGCCTGCTCTTCCACCTCAGGGAAGGTAGGGGGCGATGTCCTGCAGCACCTGGTCCTCGAGGGCGGCCATGGCCTGCCGGGTGAGCGGCCCCGGCGCTTCTCCGAATTCCCTGCCGCCCAGCCGCTTCAGGGCACGCACACCGGCGACGGAGCTGGTAATGAACGCCTCGGAGGCCCGTGATACCATGTCGAAGCCCAGGTCGCGGATCTCGCAGGGGAAACGTTCGTCCTGGATCAGCCGGCCGCGGATGATCCCGGGCAGCAGTCCCTTTTCGCGCGGCGGCGTGCAGGCCCGGCCGTCGAGCACCAGGAACAGGTTGCTGGTGGTTCCTTCCAGCAGGCTCTCCCGCTCGTCCACGAGCACGATCTCCTCCATCCCCCCGCCGCCCGCCAGGAGCTGCTGCTGCAGCAGGCGGTTGCCGGTCTTGTGCCGTGCCAGGGGATCGCGGTCCCGGTTGTTGACGCGGACCAGCCCGGCCGAGCAGGGCGGCCGTTCCGGCAGTTTTTCCACGGTGATCAGCAGGCTCTCCTCGGTCTCGGGAACCGACTGGCGGCGGAACAGCGTGATCCGCAGCCGGCCCTGCTCCATCAGGTTGCCCGTCATCAGATTGTCGATGGCGGTGCGCATGCGCTCTCCGCGCAACTCGCTCGTGTAGTCCAGCCAGCGGGCGCTGTAGGTCAGCCGCTGGAGGTGCTGCTCGAGGAACACGGGCACGGTCTCCACCACGGGCAGGGTTTCGAAAAGGCTGTCGCCGATCAGCAGGGCGGGACTGGCCGCGTCGATCAGTACTTCACGGCTGCGACGGATGCGATAATCGAGTATGCAGTACCGCGGATTCATTCAGTCTCTGTCCTCCCGAACGAGTTCCAGCAGGCGATCCAGGGTATCCGTGATCTCCTCGCCCTCGATGTACTCGAGGCGGCGACCGGCGCGCCGGTAGGCCGCCTCCCGCTCCCCTACGAGCTCGCGGATCCGGTCGCCCAGGTCGCCCTGCTCGGCGCTACGATCGGGATCCAGCATCGGCCGACCACCGCCGCGCCCTTCGAGGCGTCGCTGGAGTTCTTCCGCCGGGACTTCCAGGTAGACGGCCCGGCAGTGTTCTGCGATTTCCCCCGCCAGCCCCGGCTGGGCCGGCAGGCCGCCGCCGATGGAGATCACGCCGTGAAAGCGGGGCCTGAGCTCGCGGAAGAGCTCCCGCTCCAGGCGGCGGAATCCCGCTTCGCCCGTATCACGGAAGATCTGCGGTATGTCGCGCCCCGCGCGGCGCTCGATCTCCGCGTCCAGGTCCAGGAAGGGCAGGCCCATGACCAGCGCCAGCAGCGGTCCCAGGGTGCTCTTGCCGCAGCCCATGAAACCCAGCAGCACGATGGGCCCGGACAGGCAGGACCGATCAGCGGCCTCTGTCACGACGGCTTCCCTTCTCCGGATGGGCCCCTTGCTGTCTCCGCAACGCCGGCCGCTCCGGAAACTCGTCGGTGGATCTCCTCCATGTGATCGGCACCCCAGACCTCGAGCCAGGCGGCGCAGAGTTCCCAGGCCGCGGCGGCCTCGCAGATCACCGCGCAGGCCGGTACGGCGCAGGTATCGCTGCGCTCGCGGTGCGCGCTCACCGGCTCTCCGCTCTCGAGGTCCACGCTGCGCAGAGGCTTCATTAATGTGGGCAGCGGTTTCATGGCCGCCCGCAAAACCAGTTCCTGGCCGTTGCTGATGCCGCCCTCGATTCCCCCCGCCCGGTTGCCCGTGCGCCGGAGCGTGACCGCAAGCCCCCTTGTATCACGCCTGCCCGGCGGCTGGTCCGCGGGCAGGATCTCGTCCATCACCTTGCTGCCGGGCAGGGCGCAGTTCTCGAAGGCCGGCCCGATCTCCACTCCCTTGACCGCCGGAACGCTCATCAGCGCCGCCGCCAGCCGCGCGTCGAGGCGCCGGTCCCAGTGCACGTGGCTGCCCAGCCCGGCGGACAGACCCCGGGCGAGAACCTCCACCAGTCCGCCCAGCGTGTCGCCCCCCTCGCGGGCGGCGTCGACCTGCGCCCGCATGGCCGCGGAGGCATCGGGATCGAGGCAGCGCACCGGATCGTCGTCGGCCAGTTCCTGCAGCCGCCGCAGTTCGAGTCCTTCCCGCAGCGCCCGTGGATCCTTCACCCGCGCACTTCCGATGCCCAGCACGTGGCTCGCCAACTCGATACCGAACTGCGCCAGGAGTTCCCGGGCCACCGCACCGGCAAGCACGCGGTTGACGGTTTCGCGGGCGCTGGCCCGCTCCAGCACGTTGCGGATGTCGTCGAAGCCGTATTTCAGCGCTCCGGCCAGGTCGGCGTGTCCCGGTCGTGGAACGCTCACGCGCACCCCGCCCTCGCCCGGCTTGACGGGAGCGGGAGACATCGCAGCGCTCCAGTTCTCGTGATCCAAATTGGGCACATGGAGCGTCAGGGGACTTCCCAGGGTCAGGCCGTGCCGCAGGCCGGACAGGATCCGGACGCGGTCCCGCTCGATCTTCATCCGGCCGCCGCGGCCGTGGCCCAGCTGGCGGCGGGCCAGCTGCCGGTCGATGGCATCGGCCTTAAGGACCATTCCGGCGGGGAGTCCCTCGATGATCAGGGTCATCCCCCTGCCGTGGGACTCGCCGGAGCTGAGGAAGCGTAGCATGAGCACTCTCCCCTGTGTTGCGATCCGCGCGGCCCGGGACGCAGCGCCCGGGCACGGAAGACCGGATTCAGCGGCCGCGCTCTTCCTCTTCCAGGCGGGCTAGGATCCCCTCGGCCGGGAAGGACGCGCCGGTCCACTTCTCGAAGGCGCCCGCGGCCTGGTAGACCAGCATCTCCAGGCCGTGAATCACCTCGCCTCCCCGGCTGCGCGCGGCCTTGAGCAAAGGCGTCCAGCGGGGTCGGTAGACCAGGTCGAAACAGACGCCGCCCTTAGGGATCCAGTCCGCGGGACAGGCCAGGGCCTCCGGGGCGTGTCCCTCCATGCCCTGCGGTGTGGCGTTGACCACAAGACCGGGCGCGCGGGCGGGTCCCTCTTCGCGCCGCAGCGCCATGACGCTGCGGCCCGGGGTCTCGTACTCCTCCGCCAGCGCCTGCGCCTCCCCTTCGCGCCGGGCCCAGACCTGGATGCATTCCACGAAGGGCATGGAGACCAGCACCTGCATCACGCTGCGGGCGGCGCCCCCCGCTCCCAGCAGCAGGGCGCAGTCGAAGGCCAGGCGGCGGCGGTGCAGCGGCCTAAAGAAACCTTCCACGTCGGTGTTCTCGCCGATCCAGCCCTCCTCGCCGCGCAGGAGCAGGTTCACGCTGCCGGCGCAGATGGCCTCGGGGCTCATCCCCAGCAGGTGATCCTGCAGCCGGCGCTTGTAGGGCATGGTGACGTTGAGACCCCAGTAGCCCTCCTCGTGCAGGCGATCGAGCAACGGCCCTAGACCGGCGGCTTCATCGAGATCGAAGAGTTCGTAGCGCAGTTCCACGCCGGTTCGCTCCGCGGCAAGCCGGTGGATGCGCGGTGAGAGACTGGCGCCGATGCCCCGGCCCAGAAGGCCCGCGCGGATGGGTCCGCCGTCAGGTTCCGGCGGGGAAAGCGGTTGGGGGAATTCCTCGGGCATGGCCTCGCCGTCGGTCCGGTTGAAGGTGGTCTATTCCCGCGTCAGCAGCTGCCGAAGCACCCGTGGAAACTCCGGAAAACTGACCTGTACCGACTCGTGGCCCTCGAGCTCCGAGGGGCCGTCCGCGGCCAGGGCCAGCACCCAGGCGGCCATGGCCAGCCGGTGGTCTCCTTCCGCGTCGAAGCGGCCGGCCCGGATCCCGGCCGGAGCTTCGAGTTCGAAGCCGTCGTCGAATTCGCGGACCGTCCCGCCGAAGGCGCGCAGCATGCGGCAGGTACCGGCGATGCGGTCGCTTTCCTTGAGGCGCAGTTCCGCCGCGCCGTTCACCCGGAAGGTCCCCACGCCTCCCATGGCCACGGCCGCGAGCGCGGGGATCTCGTCGATCAATCCCGGGACCTGCCGTTCCTCGATGCTCCCGCCGCCGAGTTCGGGACCGTGGAAGACCAGCACGTTGCCCACCGGCTCGCCGATGGGGCACAGGTCACCCTGGTCGCAACTCTCCATCGAACAGTAGTAGGGTCCGCAGGCGGCGTCCCCGGCGATTTCGTGCTGCAGGATGCCCGCGCCCTGATCCTCGAGCCAGTCCAGGTAACCTTTGCGATAGGGATTGAGCAGGAGGTTGTCCAACTGGATTTTCGAGCCCTTCAGCAGGAGGGCCGCCGCCACCAGAAAGGCGGCGCTCGAGGGATCGCCGGGCAGGCTCACCCCGCCCCAGCACTTCAGCGGCATGTCCTCCCGGCCGGTGCTCCACACGCGAACCGGGTATTCCCGCCCGGGAGCGGGGGGCAGCAGCTCGGGATTGAGGCCCAGCAGGCGCTCGGTGTGATCGCGGCTGGGCTGCGGTTCGAGAACCCGTGTCCGGCCCCCGGCCCTCAGGCCCGCCAGCAGCAGGGCGGATTTGACCTGGGCGCTGGCCACGGGCAGCTCGTAGTCTATCCCATTCAACTCGGCGGGCCGGATCCGGGCGGGCAGGCCGCCACCGGTGGTCTCGATCCGGGCGCCCATGGCCTTCAAAGGCTCGGCCACCCGTTCCATCGGCCGGCGGCGCAGGCTTTCATCGCCGTCCAGCACGGTCTCGAAGCCCGCGCCGGCCAGCAGCCCCAGCATCAGGCGGGCCGTGGTTCCGCTGTTGCCGCAATTCAGGCTGTCTCCCGGTTCCCGCCAGCCTGCACATCCGGGGCTGTCCACCGTGGTGATCGCGGCGTCGCCCTCGACGATCACGCCCAGCGCTTTCAGGACGCGGGCGGTCGACTCCACGTCGCCCGCGGCCGGCAGGTTGCGGATCACCGTTCGGCCGGAAACCAGAGCCGCGCGGATCAGGTGACGGTGCGCCAGCGATTTGTCGCCGGGCAGACTGAGCTGGCCTTCCAGAGGTCCCGCCGGTTGAATCTCCATCGCCGACCTTCTTTCTCCTGTTTCCGGTCCAGTGAGTACCGGCTCCGGGACCGGAACGCCTGCAACCGCTCCTATCCGGAACCGTCGGAGCAGCGCTCGATCTTCAACACCGTGTAGTGCATGGTGCCGACCGGAACCTCGATTTCCGCCGATTCCCCGACCTTCTTGCCCATCAGTCCGCGCGCGATGGGACTGTCCACGGAAATCTTGCCTTCCTTGAGGCTCGTTTCCTCCGGCTCCACCAGTTGAAAAACAACGTCGCAGTCGCGGTTGTGATCGCGCAGGGTCACCTTGGTGAAGACTTTCACGCTGCCGGTGTCGATCTGGCTCTCATCCACGATGCGGCAGTTGTTCAACCGGTCCTCGAGCTGGGCGATCTTGAACATCAACATGCTCAACTCTTCGCGCGCCGAATGATACTCGGAGTTCTCCGCGAGGTCTCCCAGGTCGCGGGCGGCGGAAATCCGCTCGCGGATCTGGGGCTGCTGCACCTCGCGCATCTCCCTCAACTCAGCCTGCAGCCGCTGGTAACTCTTGCGTGTGATGACCTGGGAACTCAAGAGATCTCCTTGTGGCAATGAAAAGTGGCGCCCGCCAGGGGCGCCACTCGCTGGATGTCGGGGTCGGACCGTCGTCGCGGCTTGCAGCGGCCACCCGGGCCCGCTCTTCGCGATAGGTACTGATACGAAGATAGCGAATCAGGCAGGGAACACAAGCCTTTGCCGGGGCGCGGCGCCCGAGTCCCGAAATTGCTAGTTTGCGGTCTTCCTGGGCCTCTCGTACCGTAATACAAGCATCGAGGAAGACCGTGGCCAAGAACATCACTCCCCGCGACAAGGACTATCCCCAGTGGTACCTGGACGTGATCAAAGCCGGTGAACTGGCCGACTACGCTCCGGTGAAGGGCAGCATGGTCATCCGCCCCACCGGTTACGCCATCTGGGAATCCATCCAGGCCGACCTGGACCGCCGCTTCAAGGAGACGGGGCACGTCAACGCCTACTTCCCGCTGCTGATCCCGGAGAGCTTCATGACCCGCGAGGCCGAGCACGTTGAAGGCTTCGCACCCGAATGCGCGGTGGTCACCCACGGAGGCGGCAAGCCACTCGAAGAGCCGCTGTACATCCGGCCCACCAGCGAGACCGTGATCGGGCACATGTACGCCAAGTGGCTGAACAGCTATCGCGACCTGCCGATCCTGATCAACCAGTGGGCCAATGTGATGCGCTGGGAATTGCGCACGCGGCTGTTTCTGCGCACTTCCGAATTTCTCTGGCAGGAAGGCCACACGGCCCACGAGACCGAGGAGGAAGCGCAGGAGGAGACGCTGCGGATGCTCCAGGTCTACCGCGCCCACGCCGAGGACTACCTGGCCATCCCGGTGATCACGGGCCGCAAGACCGACAGCGAGAAATTTCCCGGGGCGGTGTCCACCTACTGCATCGAGGGCATGATGCAGGACGGCAAGGCCCTTCAGATGGGCACCAGCCACAACCTGGGCCAGAATTTCTCCCGGGCCTTCGAGATTCGCTTCGCCGGCCGGGACAACGTGGAACAGCTGGCCTGGACCACGAGCTGGGGCGTTTCCACGCGGCTGGTGGGGGCCCTGATCATGGCGCACGGCGACGACGACGGCCTGGTGCTTCCGCCGAGGCTGGCTCCCGTCAAGGGAGTGGTGCTGCCGCTCTGGAAAAGCGAAGAGGAGCGGGGCCAGGTGGAACCTTTCGCCCGCCGGGCCCTGGAAGGACTGCAGCGGAAGCTGGGTGCGCTGCGTGTGGCCTGGGACGGGGACGTAGACCGGAGGCCAGCGGACCGCTTCTTCCACTGGGTACAGCGGGGAACGCCCTTCCGGCTGGAAGTGGGGCCCCGGGACGCCGGAAAGGGCCAGGTCTGTCTCGTCCTGCGTCACAGCCGCGAGAAGCTGTTCCTCTCCGTCGAGGAGCTGGTGGAGAGGATTCCTGAAATCCTCGAGCGGATGCAGCAGGAACTCTTCGATAAGGCCCTGGCCCTGCGCGAGGAACATACCCTGCGCCTCGACCGCTGGAAGGATTTCGCCGAGGCCCTGGCTTCCGGGAACTGGGTGCTGGCTCACTGGGACGGCGGGGCGGCGAGCGAGGCGGCCGTTAAGGAAAAGACCAAGGCCACCATCCGCTGCATTCCCGACGGGGCGCCCGAAGAAGAGGGCGCCTGCATCCTCAGTGGAAAGCCCTCAGCGAGACGCGTGCTCTTCGGGACTGCATATTAGCGCCTAGGACAGGCATCGATGCACCCGGCAGGCACTGGTTCTCGTCTCACTGTGCCACAACAAAGATCTCAGGCACTCACAGCCGATCCCGCTCGCGGTTGAGGGCGGCCTCGACCTTCACCGCCAGGTCGAGCATGTGCTGGCGGTCGATGCGGGCCGCACCCGGCTGCCGTTCCCAGCTCCTCAGAAGTCTGAGTATGATTTCCAGGTCGGCGCGGGCCAGTACGCGCGCGTCCTCGGGCACGCCCTCGGTTTCCAGCAGCCGCTGGATCAGCAACTCGGCGTGGATCCGCTGGCGGTCGCGCCGGTCCAGGCTGCGGGCGGGCCCGGACCAGATCTTCTCGCGCACTCCGTCGAAAACCTCCTCCAGGCGCAGGGGATCCGCTTGGTCGCCGCGCGCCTCCGTCTCGCAGATCCGCGCCAGCCTGCGGGGTGCATAGACCTGCTCCAGGATCCGCCTCCGCGAGCCGGCCAGGCGCTCCCGCAGGGGCAGGTCCACCCGGTTGACGCGCTGGCTGCCGTCGAAAGACCAGCGGAATCCCGGGCCCAGGCTGTTCAGGCGGTCGGCGGGAAGCTCCCAGACTCCGTCGTCGAAGAGTCCCTCGAGCAACAGATCGAAAGCTTCGCGCTGCTCCCGCCCGGAATAGGGTTCAAGCGGCGGCACTCCCTGACCGAATGGTTCTCGCCGCAGGTGCAGGGCGCCCATGTAACGGGTCAAGGCGCGCAGGCCGTCCCAGTAAGTACCATAAGCCCTATTGAAGGCATGGCGGTAAAGGATGTGGTCGTCGCCCTGCCGCAGCAGTTTCTCCGGCGGGCTGTGCAGCAGTCTCCTTGCCAGCTCGAGTTGATGCCGGGTCCAGGCCAGGTCCTCGGAAGACAGGTCGAAAGGCCTGATCTGGGGATCCACCGCACTGGCCCAGCCGCGGATGTCGTAGGCGTCGGAATCGGTGCCGAAGCGCAGCGCCGGGTCCGCCGAGGACCGGCCGGCGATCCGCTCCAGGAACTCGCCCTCCTCCGCGGGGTCCTCCGCTCCGCTGGGCGTGTAGCCCCATTCGACAGCCCAGAGGTCGTAGGGGCCCAGCGTCCGCGTGTAATAATCGCCCTGCTCGGCGGGATCGAGGGCGATGAAGACCGGATCGTACTCCATCACCGAGGAGACCAAGCCGATGCTCTGGGTCAGGGTGCTGTCCTTGAGCTCCTCCAAGGTGTGCAGCCGGCTGGCGGCGAAGTTGTGCCTGAGGCCCAGCGTGTGCCCCACCTCGTGCGCTACCAGGGCCTTCAGGTATTGTTCCACGTAGGTCCAGGGAAGCCGGTCCTGCGGACCGATGCTCCCCGTGGAGAGCATGTGCAGGGCGGCGAGGTCCGCATCCTGCGCCATCATCCGGGCGGCGCAGCAGCCGCTGACCCCCGCGGGAAGCCGTTCCTGCGTCCCGGCGGGCGGCGGAAGCGGCGACTCGGGAGGCAGGTCTTCCAGGCTCTCGCTCGCGTGTCCCAGCGGCGCGGCGCCGGCCCGCCAGGCCCAGCCAACGCGGCGGATCATGTCCGCCTCGATCAGGATGTCGGCGTTGAGAATCTGCCCGGTGTAGGGATTCACCTGGCTGGGTCCCATGGCGCCGAAGCTGGGCTCCGAGCTGCTGATCCAGCGTATCACGTTGTAGCGGATATCCGCCGGGTCCCAATCGGCCTCGCAGGGCATCTGTCTTACAACCAGGGCATTCCGGAAACCGGCCCGCTCGAAGGCCAGATTCCAGAGTTCGGCTCCCTCGCGCACGGTCCGGCGGTATTCCGGCGGCACCGTGTTCTCGATCCAGAAAACGATGGGTTCCGCCGGCTCGCTGAGTTCCGCCGCCGGATCGCGCTTGACCAGGTGCCAGCGGTTGGCCACGCGGATCATGGGGTCTTCCACCGAGTCCCTCCCCCAGATCCGCCAGCCGGTCTGGAAATAGCCCACCCGCGGATCGGCCAGGCGCGGAACGTAGTCGCTCTCTGGCAATTCCGAAATCGAGTAGCGCAGTTCGAGTTCGACGGTGTGCGGATCGGCGAGCGTCCCCCAGCCGCGCCGCGGTTCTTCGGTCCGGTAGGTCTGCGTCACGCCGATCTCCGTGTTCCGCGGGAAGGAGAACAGCATGCTGAACCACGACTGCTCGCTCGCCAGCCGGTAATCGGCGTCCAGCCGGCGTCCCAGCCAGGAGGCCGTGTGCCGGAAGTCCCCGAGAAACAGGTCCTCCAGTTTCACGAGCCAGCTCCCGCGCGTTTCCTCGGGACGGCCCGCGATTTTCAGCGCCGCCAGCGGGTGGTCGCTCAGGCTGCGATCCACCATCGTTTCGTCGCCTGCGCCCGCCACGCGGAACATCAGGTTGCGTCTCACGAAATGTATCTTGTCCCCGCGCTTGTGGAGCCGGAAAACGAAATGGCCCGCCGGCAGCCCGGCGATCACGCCGTGGGCGCCCATTCCCGTTTCGCGCGTGACACTCAGGATATGATCAAGCCCGAGCTGTTCGGGAAGGATCTCCATCCAGACCTCGCCCGTGTCGCGCTTGTGATACAAGGTGAACAGGCCGGAGACGGTGTCCGCCTCGGCGACCACCTCGGCGAAACTCTGTCCGTCCTCCGCTTCCGCCGAATCCGCATCTTCCCCGTCGGCGATCCGCAGCCCCAGGAAGTCCTCGGTCTCCCAACCGTCATCCGCGCTCAGGGCCGCGCCCCGTCCCGCCACGCACAGCAGGGAGACCAGCAGAATACAGGCCGCGGGCAGAATTCTCGCCGCAGCTCCGATCAGGTTTCGCATCTTTCAGCCTCTTGGAATTTCAACTCCTGAGCGCCAGCTGCGGGCCGTTGACCACGCCCGCCGGACGAACGGAAAACTCCCGGCCTTCCCAGGGACTGTTGATCCCCAGGGTGGCCGCCTCGGCTCCGCGGTAGGTCCAGCGGCACTCGAGATCCAGGATGCTCAGTTCCGCCGGCTGGCCCTCCTCGAGGGGACAGGGCGGCAGACCCAGCACCCGCCGCGGGCCGCTCGAGAACAGCTCGAGCAGCCTGGACAGTTCGCAGTGCCCCCCCTCCACCAGGGCCAGGTGGGCCGCCGCGAAGGCGGTCTCCAGGCTGCTGCAGCCGAAGGGGCAGTAGCCGAACTCGCGGTCCAGGTCGTCGAACTCGGCCGGGCGATGGTCGCTGCAGACGGCGTCCAGCAGGCCCCGCGCCGCGGCCTCGGCAAGCGCCAGGCGGTCTTCCGCGGGGCGCAGCGGCGGAAAGAGCTTGCAGGACGGATCGAAGCCCGCCACCGCCTCGTCGGTCAGGGCCAGGTGCTGCGCTCCGCAGTCCGCCGTGACACGCAGGCCCGATTCCCTTGCCTGCCTCAGGAGTTCCAGGCTTTCGCGCGTGCTCAGCAGCTGCAGGTGCAGGCCGGCATCCTCGAAGGCGGCGCAGCGCAGCCCTCGAAAGACGCCCAGCTCTTCGGCCAGGCGGGGAATGCCGGCCAGCCCCATCCGCAGGGAGACCAGGCCCTCGTGCACTTCTCCCTCCCGCAGGCTGTGCTCCTGGGGAAGCTCGAACAGCGGCAGCCCGAACATCTTGGAATAGGCCAGCGCGCCCCTCAGCAGCGCGGCGCTCTCCAGCCCGCGGTCGCCCTCGCTGAAACCCGCCACGCCGGCGCGCGCCAGTTCTCCCAGGTCGGCCAGGCGCTCGCCCCGCATGCCTCGCGAGACCGCTCCCAGGGGCAGCAGGGTGGTCGGGTGCCCTTCGGCGCGCTCCAGCAGGAACTGCACCATGGCCTGGTTGTCCACCACCGGCTCACAGTCGGGCAGCAGGCAGACCGCCACGTATCCCCCGGAGGCCGCCGCGCTTAAACCGCTGTCCACGGTCTCGCGTTCCTCGCGACCCGGCTCGCCGAAACGGGCGCGCAGATCGATGAAGCCGGGTACCAGGGTCAGACCGCCGAGGTCGTAGGTCCGGGAATCTTCAGTTTTCAACTCTTCCGCGATGCGGGCGATCCGGCCTTCCTCCACCAGGATGTCGGCCCGCCGGTCGAGGCCGGCCGCGGGATCCAGCAGGCGGGCCCCTGTCAGCACGAACACGGATGACGATGCGATGCGCAGCTCAGTGCTCATTCGCCCGGCCTCCCAGCAGCAGGTACAGTACGGCCATGCGGACGGCGACCCCGTTGGTCACCTGGTTGAGGATGATGCTGAACTCGCTGTCCGCCACTTCGCTCGAGATCTCCACGCCGCGGTTGATCGGCCCGGGGTGCATGATCACTATTCCTTCGGGCGCGTACATCTCGAGCCGATCGAGTGTCACGCCGAACTCTTCGTGATACTCGCGCAGGCTGGGAAAGTGATGGGCGTTGTGCCGCTCGAGCTGGATGCGCAGCACGTTGAGCACGTCCGAGTTCTCGATGGCCTCCTCGATGTTCCAGAAGACCTCCACGCCGAGGTCCTCGATGTGCCTGGGGATCAGGGTGGCCGGCCCGCAGACCTGGACGCGGGCGCCCATCTTCTGCAGGCCCCAGATGTTGGACAACGCCACCCGGCTGTGCAGGATGTCGCCCACCAGGGTAACCCGCAGGTCCTCGAATCCTCCCGTCCGGCGGCGCAGGCTGAGCAGGTCCAGCAGCGCCTGTGTGGGATGCTCGTGGGCTCCGTCGCCGGCGTTGATGATCACGCTGTCCAGGTGTCGCGCCAGGAAGTCGCAGCTTCCCGGAAGCGGATGACGCATCACCACCGCGTCGATCTTCATCGCCTCGATGTTGGCCGCCGTATCACGCAGCGATTCGCCCTTGCGCGCGGAGCTGCCGGAAGCGCTGAAATTCACCGTGTCGCAGGAGAGGCGCTTCTCCGCCATTTCGAAACTGATCCGTGTCCGCGTGCTGTTCTCGTAGAACAGGTTCACGGTGGTGATCCCGCGCAGCGTGGGCACCTTGGGGATCGGGCGCTCGAGCACTTCCAGGAAGGTCTCCGCCGTGTCCAGGATCAGGGCGATCTCGGCCGGCGCGAAATCCTCCAGGCCCAGCAGGTGCCGGTGCCCGAGCCCCGGCGGTACTTCACGTGAAACGTCTCCCGCGTCGCCGGAGGCTTCGCCGTCGGGCGACCGTGTCATCGGTCCGTCCACGTTCACTGCTCCTGCTCCTTAACGCGTTCCACGAGTTGAATCGCATCCTCCCCGTCCACTTCCGAGACCTTGACACGGACTTCCTCGCCGATGGATGTGGGAATGTTTTTGCCCACGAAATCAGGGCGGATGGGCAATTCGCGATGGCCGCGGTCCACCAGTACGGCAAGCTGGATGCGCGCCGGCCGTCCCAGGTCCATCACCGCCTCCATGGCCGCCCGGACCGTCCTGCCGGTGTAGATCACGTCGTCCACCAGGACCAGGTTCATATCATGCACGTCGAAATCGATGTGGGTGGCCTGGACTTCCGGCTGTTTCAGCTTCATCCGCCAATCGTCGCGATAGAAGGTGATATCGAGAACGCCCAAGGGAAGGTCGACCCCTTCAAGTTCGGCGATCCGCCTGCTTAGCCGCTGGGCGATGTTGACCCCGCGGGTCTGCATGCCGATCAGGGCCAGCTTCCCGGTCCCGCGGTTCTTTTCGATGATTTCATGAGCCAGGCGGGTCAGGGTGCGGCGCAGGCCCTTTTCGTCGGCCAGCAGCGCCTTGGTGCGGAATGTCATCGGGTCCTCCGGCGTGTTACAGACCGAGCGACGGTGGTTATTCCGGGCCAGAAGAAAGCCGCGCTTCTTAGGGCGGCCTGGGGTAGAGGTGGGGTGATCATGTCATACATCCCTTGCGGTCTCACGGAACCGGTTAAAGGGCTGTCGTCCAATCGCTGCGGGGTGATTCTCGAAGACGATGCCCCCGCCGCGATTCTGCGAACTCTGCAGAATGTAAGCAATTCCCGTGGACTATCAGACCTCGAAGGCCAGTCGGCCCTCCACTTCCTCGAGGATCTCGGAACGCCGCTCGTGCAGCCGCTGCTGCAACTCGGCGGTGCGCCGGTCCAGGTCCGCCGCCCATTCCCGGTCCTCGATGCCTTGCAGGTTGATCCGCACGTTCATGGCCGCCCCGTCGCAGGCGCTGCCCAGGCACAGTGCCGCCACGCCCGCGTCGGAGAGGGAATTCCGGTTGCCCCTGCGCACCACCGCGGCCACCAGTTCCAGCACCTGGGCACAGGCCTCCGCCACCTGGAAGGGAATCAGCGTGGCCTGCTTGTTGGCCTCGTCCACCGCGGCGGCACGCGCCGCCTTCTGCTCGTCGGTCTTCCTGGGCAGCCGCATGGCCTCCATCACTCGGTTGAAGGCCTCCGTGTCACTGTCGATCATGCTCGCGAAGAAGGCCTTCCAGCGCTGGCCCTCCACCGCCACGCGGTCCATTTCTTCGTTGTGCTCGGTGTAGCCCTTCTTCCCGTGCGTCAGGTTGGCCACCATGGCCGCGAGTCCCGCCGCCAGGCTCCCGTTGAGGGCGGCCGTGCTGCCTCCGCCGGGCGCGGGCGCGTCGGAAGCCAGCAGGTCCACGAAGTCCTCCACCTGCATGTCCACCAGCCGCCCGTCGCGTCGCTGCACGCGGTAGTCGATCACTTTCTGCTCGGGATCGAAGGGATAGAGTTCGCTCAGGCCCATGCTGCGGATGGCGCATTCGAGCAGCTCCCGCTCGCTGACCCCGGCGCAGCGGCCCTGCTTGCCCAGGTAGAAACGGCCGGCCTCCAGCAGGGCTTCCAGCGGGACCAGGCCCACGATCTCGGCCCCGGTCACGCGCAGCCCGCGGTGTTCCGCCTGGGCGGCCACCGTATCGAAGGCCAGGTGCAGGGGCGTCACCTTGTAGTCGGTGAGGTTCATGCTCAGCTGCGCCCGGGAATACTCGTCGATGTACCAGCCCACCGCCTTGGTGCACTTGAGCAGGCCCTCCTGGCGGATCTTGTTGCCTTCCTCGTCCCGCCTGATCTTGCCCGCCTCGTCGCGCGACCAGCGGCCCCGCTCGCGCACGGTGAGCGCCACGTCGTGGGCCAGCTTGGGATCCTTGGTGTTGAAGTTGAAGTTCCAGGCGATCAGGAACTCGCGGGCGCCGATGGCCGTGGCCCCGCTGCGGCGCTGGGATTCGCAGAATTCGGCAGGACCGAAATCGGGCCGCCAGTCGGGATCGCTCAGCTTCTGCTCCAGGCCCTCGTACTCACCGGCGCGGACTTCGGCCAGGTTCCGCCGCTTCTCCTCGCGAGCCGCGTTTTCGTAGAGGTAGACCGGGATCTCCAGCTCCTCGCCCACGCGCCGGCCGAGCTCGGCCGCCAGCTCGGCGCAGTCTTCCATCGTGAGACCCTTCACGGGGACGAAAGGACAGACGTCGGTGGCGCCCATGCGGGCGTGCTCGCCTGAGTGCCCGCGCATGTCGAGGACCTTTGCGGCGGTGCGGATGGCGCGGAAAGCCGCCTCCACCACGGAATCGGGCTCGCCCACGAAGGTGACCACGGTGCGGTTGGTGGCCTCGCCGGGATCAACGTCCAGCAGCACCACTCCCTCGACGCTCTCGATGGCGTCGGTGATGATTTTGATCTTATCCCGGTCGCGTCCCTCGGAAAAGTTCGGGACGCACTCGACGATGCGATCCATGGTTCCTCCCCGTGTTGCTGCCCTCGTTTTCGAACTAGGCCCTGTTCAAGTTAGCGATTCGCCGCAGGGAGCCCACGCTGGCCGGCGTTTGCCCCTTCGGCCCGCTGAACCTATGTTCTCTTCCGCCCGAGCGGACGGGCATCACTTCGTAATACAAACCGGCGGCGGGCGCAGGAATGAAACTCAGTGGATCACGACTGGCCCTTGTATCACGGCTGTTGCTGTTCCTGGGCGGAATCTGGCTGCTGTTCGCGGGCAGCGGCCTGGTCTTCCAGGCCCTGGACCTGGGCTTCAGTCCCTGGCATGCGTGGTGGCTGGTTCCCGCGAGCATGATCGCGGGGCTGGCCAAGGAGCGACTCCTGATGCACCGGAGATTGCGGGACAACATCCGCCGGATGCTGGAGTCGGAAGCCTCCTTCTGGCCCTGGCAGGTCTACCCGCTCCAGCTGTGGATCTTCATCGCGCTGATGGTCCTGGTCGTCGCCCTGCTCAAGACGGCGGCGGCGGATTCAGCCCTCCTCTCCGCCGCCCTGGCCGCGCTGGACCTGGCGGTGGGCACGGCGCTGCTGAGCGCCGGGCGCAGACTGGGCACGGGACGCTGAGAGACGAGGCGGCCCGCAGACCGCCTCTTGTAGTTCACGCTTCTGCAGCCAGTCGCTGCGCGGGTACCGGGCTACTCAGATCCGGTAACCTGTGGGCACCGTGGTGCCCCGCGGCACCACGATGATCCCGTCGTGTATTTCCAGCACCTCGTCGCTGTACTCGTTCAAGGAGTCCTCGTTGACCAGACGCGCGTCGGGACCGATGCGCACCCCCTTGTCGACGATCGTCCTGCGCAGGACCACGTCGCGCCCGATGGCCAGGGGTAACCGACCCTGGCGCGGATCCCGGAAATCGTACTCGTCGGCGCCCATGATGACACTGTCCTGGATCACGGCTCCATTGCCCACCACGCTGCGGATGCCCACGATGCTGCGTTCGATCTTCGCACCGTTGAGGAAGCAGCCGTCGCAGATCATGCTGTCGGTCACCCGGCAGTCGCTGAGCCGCGAGGGCGGCAGAAAGCGCGGATTAGTGTAGATCGGGCGCTGCGGGTGGTAGAGTTCCACCTCCGGAACCCGGTGGGTGAGCATCATATTGGCCTCGTAGAAGGACCCGATGGTCCCGATGTCCTCCCAGTAGCCGTCGTGCAGGAAGGCCCGCACGGGTTCCTCCTCCAGCGCCGAGGGAATTATCTCCCGGCCGAAATCCGTGCAGCTGTCGTGGCTGTTCAGCAGCGCCTCCAGCGTTTCCAGCCGGAACACGTAGATCCCCATGCTGGCCAGGAAGCGCCCGTCGGGCTGGGCCAGCGAATCGAGCAGGTCATCCTCCTGGGGCTTCTCGACGAAGGCGCTGATCCGGTTGTTCTCCCCCGTGCGCATGATGCCGAAGCCCCTCGCCCGGTGGCGGTCCACGGCGGTGGTGGCCACCGTGATGGTTTCGGGCGAGTCGATGTGGCTGAGCACCAGCTCCACCAGGTCCATCGAATAGAGCTGGTCTCCGGAAAGGATCAGCACGTGCGTGGGATCGTAGGCCTTGAGGTGGCCCAGCACCTGGCGCACCGCGTCGGCCGTGCCCTGGAACCAGTTCATGTTCTCCGGCGTCTGCTCGGCGGCGAAGACCTCGATAAAGCTGTCGCGAAAGTCGCGGATGAAAAAGCTGCTCTGGATGTGCCGGTTCAGTGAATACGAATTGAACTGGGTCAGGACGAAGATCTTGTACAGGCCCGCGTGCAGGCAATTGGAAATCGGGATGTCCACCAGGCGGTACTTGCCGCCGAAGGAAACGGCGGGCTTGGAGCGCATCCGCGTCAGCGGCATCAGGCGCGTGCCCCGGCCCCCGCCCAGGATGATGGTCACCACCCGGTCCAACCTCTGCATGGTCCCTCCGTTCGATCCCTGCTGTGGGGATTCTCAGATCATTTCCAGCAGGCGTTCCACCAGCTTATTGATGCCCGTTTCCACCTGGACGGGGTTCTCGGCGCAATTCCAGGCCGCGGTGGTCACCAGCTTGTTGCCCAGGTCCACGCAGATCTGTTCGGCGGTGCTGAGTTCGTGGCTGGCGCCCCAACTCTCGATGGCCTGGATGGTTCCCGGATGATTCCCGATGGTCACCAGGGGATAGCGGCCCGCCCGGCCAAGGACGAAAGCGGGAATCACCGGCGCGATGCAGATGAAGCCCAGGGCCTTGTGTTGCCGGTGGCCGCTGATCACCAGGTCCTCCACCTCGGGCAGGACCTGCATCCCGGCACCCTCGAAGGCGAAGCTGCAGAGGTTCTTGGCCACGCCGAAGCCGCCCGGCATCACCAGGCCGTCGAAGTCCTCGATCGCCAGCTCGCTCAGCGTCTTGATTTCGCCGCGCACGATGCGGGCGCTCTCCACCAGCAGGTTACGTTCACCCGGGGCGGCCTCGGCGCTCAGGTGATTCATCACGTGGTGCTGGTCCCGGTCCGGGGCGAACCACTGCACTTCCACGCCGCGCCTGAGCAGGGCCAGCATGGTGATCACGGCTTCCTGAATTTCGGCCCCGTCCAGGTACCCGCAGCCGGACAGGACGCAGGCGATCTTCTTCATCGGTCCTCTCCCTTAGCTCATCTCCGCGATCAGTTTCTCGACCTCGACCACGTTCCGGCGCACGTGCTCCACGCTGGCGGTGAAGGCCTGCCGCTCCGTGTCGTCCAGGGGCATCTCCAGAATGCCGGCCACGCCGCTGCGGTCGAGCTTGGCAGGAACGCCCATGTACACGTCGCGCTCGCCGAACTCGCCGTTCAGCCAGACGCAGCAGGGCAGGATGCGGTTGCGGTTGAGCATGATGCTCTCCGCCATCTCCGCCACGGCGGCGGAAGGTGCGTAGTAAGCGCTGCCGGTCTTGAGGTAGCGGACGATCTCGGCGCCGCCGTCACGGGTGCGCTGGACGATAGCCTCGATCCGGTCGGCGGGCATGATCTCCGGCAGCGGAACACCGCCCACCGTGGTATAGCGGGGCAGCGGGACCATGGTGTCTCCGTGACCGCCCAGCACCATCGCCTGCACGTCCTTGACGCTCACGTTCAGTTCCTCGGCGATGAAGCTGCGGTAGCGCGCCGTGTCCAGGATGCCGGCCATGCCGAAAACGCGCTGGGTGGGGAATCCCGAAGCCTTGAGCGACACGTAGGTCATGGCGTCCAGGGGATTGGACACGATCAGCAGGATCGCCTCGGGGGACTGGGCCGCCGCGGCCCTGATGCAGCTCCAGACGATCTCCGTATTCTTTTTCAGCAGGTCGTCGCGGCTCATCCCGGGCTTGCGGGCCAGTCCCGCGGTCATGATCACCAGGTCGCTGCCGGCCGTCTCGTCGTATTCGTTGACGCCGATCAGCCGCGTGTCGTAGCCCTCGATGGGCGCCGTCTCCCACATGTCCAGGGCCTTACCCTGGGGGATGCCGTCCAGGATATCCAGCAGCACCACTTTCTCGGTCAATTGCTTCTCCGCAACGCGCATGGCGGTGACTTCGCCCACGTGACCCGCGCCGATCACGGTAATCTTGCTCATCTTCGGCTCCTTTCCGTGGAATTCAGACCTTTGAACCAGCCCCTTTTATCCCAATACCGGATAGAAACCCCCCTTCACAGGGCAGGATCAATAGGATCGTTTCCGAATATTCAGAATATGATCAGGTGCTGTTGAATCTTTGACAAATATACGTGAAGAGAAAGTATAGCGCAACGGACCGGCAAGGCCGGAAACTCCCTTGCGATCCCTTTTTGACAGGCGAGTGGCTGATGGATATTAATCTGGACGGATAGATGCCCGGGCTTAATTCTCGGCCTCTGGATTGTCCTCCAGGCCGAATTCCACCATATGATCCTGGATCCTGCATTTTTCCCAGCAGGTCTCGCAGAAGAAAGTCTCGGGAATGAAGAAGTCGGGGAAGTACTTCAGTCCCTGGTCCTCCGTGAGACACATGGCGCAGTAGATGCCCTCCTGCCACGGCAAGGCCCGTTTCGGATTGACTACTCTGAACATCGGCACCTCCATGCGGGATGCAGTCCTCGTCTCCGGCGAACCGGCGTTCCCGTTCCTGCATCTGGGGGGGATCAGACAGCGACGGAGACCGCTTTCGACTCGCGGATCACCACCACCTTGATGCTGCCTGGGAATTCCATCTCCTGGCTTATCTTCTGAGCGATGTCGCTGGAGAGCTTTTCCGACATGGAATCGCTCACTTTCTCGGCCTCGGCCACGACGCGGATCTCGCGGCCGGCGTAGAGCGCGTAGACCCGCAGCACTCCCTGAAAACTGTCCGCGATGGACTCCAGTTTCTCGACGCGCTTGGTGTAGCTGTCCACGCTGTCGCGGCGGCTGCCCGGCCGGGCGCTGGAAATGATGTCGGACGCCGTCACCAGCTCGCTGATGGCGTCGATGGGCGGGGCCTCGTTGTGATGGGCCATCACGGAATTGATGACCACGGGATGCTCCCGGATCCGCTTGCAGACGTCTACGCCGATGGCAACGTGGCTGCGGTCGCTGTCGTTGGAGTCGGCCTTGCCCACGTCGTGCAGCAGGCCGGCCCGCTTGGCCAGCATCACGTCCAGACCCAGTTCCGCCGCCATGGCCCCCGCGATACGCGCCACCTCCTTCGAATGGTCGAGCACGTTCTGGCCGTAACTGGTCCGGTAGCGCAGGCGGCCCAGCATCCGCTTGAGTTCGGGATGCACGTTGAGTTTCAGGTCCCTCAGCACCTTGTTGGCCGCCTCGTTCATCACGTTTTCCACCTGGCGGGTGGCCTTGTTCACCGCGTCCTGGATCGTCTTGGGCGAGAAATTGCGCGACTTGATCAGCGCTTCGAGGGCCAGGCGTGCCACTTCGCGCATCACGGGATCGAAACAGGAAATCACGATCGTGTCGGGCGTCTCGCCAACGATCATCTTGGTCCCGGTGATGCTCTCGAAGGACTTGATGTTGCGTCCCTCGCGTCCGATCACCATGCCCTTGATGCGGTTGTTGGGGATCTCAACTTCCTTGATGGTCACTTCCGAAGCCGTGTCGGCGGCCATCTTCTCGATCGATGTGGTGATCACTTCGCGGGCTTCGCGGTGGGCGATCTCACGGACCTGGTTCTTGATCCGCGCGGCTTCCTCCGCGGCTTCGGCCTCGTAGCGCTCGGTGGCGATGGCCAGGATTTCGCGCCGCGCCTCGTCCATGGTCATGCCCGCGATGCTGCTGAGCTTCTGCACCTGCTCTTCTATGCCGGCCTTCAGTTCCTGCTTGAGACTCCGCTGTTCCTCCTCCTTGTGATCCAGCATCTTGTTGCGCAGCTTGAGTTCCATCTCGAGATCGCCGGCGGCCTTGCGCTGGGCGCGGATCTCGCTTTCGCGGCTCCGGGCCTGCTGCTCGCGCTGCTGGATCTTCCGCTCGCGCTGCTTGAGGGCGTTCTTCCGGCGGTTCTCCTTTTCCGTCCACTCGGTGCGGGCTTCGATCAGCGCCTGCTTGCGGATCGTCTCCGCTTCCTTCCGCGCCAGGGACAGCACATCCTCGCCCGAGCGGCGTCTCTGCCTGCCGAAGAACAGGACGATCAAGGCCACAATTCCGCCGCCCGCAAGCGTTCCCGCCGACAGCATCAACCAGCCGTTCACCACTATTTCACTCCAGGATCTTCGTTCTTCATTCGCCCGTGTAATCGATCCCGATCGGGTTCCGGTGGACATTCTCCCCGGGCCCAAGGGAGTTCTCCGGGCCGGACCGGCTCCGTTTTCACTGGATATGGAAATCTACTATTTGCCGGGCAGGCCCGAGATCCCTTATCGTGGACTCTGAAATCTCCTCCCGCCCTCGCCAGGCCCCTCCAGCGCCGCGCGCGCCAGTCCAGCCAGCTTCCCGCGCAGCCGCCCGACCTCGATCCGGGGGGCCAGGTAGCGTTCGCTTCCGTCCGGACGGCCGTGGTAGTCGCTGCCCGCGCTGCTGCTCAGTCCGCGGCTTTCCACGAGCTCTGCGAACTCCCGGCGCTGCGGCGCCCGATGTCCGGGATGCCAGACCTCCAGCCCGTCGGCGCCCTGCCTGAGCACCTGCTCCACGGTCGACGAGGCCAGGGTCTTGCCGGGATGGGCGATCAGGACCAGGCCCCCGCAGGCGTGGACCAGGTCGATGGCCCGCCCCGTACCGGGCAGGCGTTTTTCGACGAAGGCCGGCCCGCCGTTGCGCAGGTAGCGATCGAAGGCTTCCTGGATGCCGCCCACGCGGCCCTGCCGGTACAGCTGCTGCGCCAGGTGGGGACGGCCGGCGCTGCCGGTGGCCAGCACGCCCTCGAGTGGATCGAGATCAACCTCGAGACCCAGCGCGCCAAGTTTCCAGACCATGCGGTGGAAGCGCTCGCGCCGGGAGCGGCGGATCTCGTCCAGGAAGTCCTCCAGCGCCGCGCGGCCCGGATCGATGCCGTAGGCCAGCAGGTGGACTTCCGCTCCGGAGCGCAGGCAGCGACTGGAAATCTCGAGACCCGGGATTGCGGCCAGCCCCAGAGCCCGCGCTTCCAGGCGGAAGGCGCCGGTACCCGCCAGCGTATCGTGATCGGTGAGGGAGACCAGCCCGGATCCGTTGGCGGCCACCAGACGGGCCAGTTCGGCCGGCGAATGGATGCCGTCCGAGCAGCTGGAATGCAGGTGCAGGTCTACCAGGCCGGAGCGGCGGCCCGGCTTCTCTCCTTTTCCTCCATTTCCGTGAGCGGCCGCCGGCATTGCTTCAGCAGACCATGCTAAATGCTGAGCATGCGTTCGAGGGCCAGCCCGGCCTCTTCCCGGAACCCGGGATCCACGCGGACCACGTTCACCTCCCCCAGGCGGTCCAAAGACCACAGCAGGTCGTTCAGGCTCACCTTCCACATGTTGGGGCAGATGGAGCGATCCAGCGCTTCGATGCTCCTGTCCGCGTGCTCCAGGTTCAGGCGCCGGCAGAGATTCAGCTCGGTGCCCACGAGGATGCGCGAGCCGGCCGGAGCCCGGGCGCAATAGTCGATGATGAAAGAAGTGGAACCGTCGGCGTCGGCGGCGTCCACCACCTCCCGGCGGCATTCGGGGTGCACCACCACCCTGACTTCGGGATCCTGCTCCCGCGCCAGCTTCACCATCTCCTCGGTGAAGTGCGTGTGCACGTGGCAATGCCCCTTCCAGAGGAAAACGCGCGCGGCGCGGATCCGCTCGGGGCTCAGCCCGCCGAGCGGCAGGGCCGGATCGTAGAGTACCGCCTGCTCGCCGCGGATGCCCTTGTTCCAGGCCGTGTTACGTCCCAGGTGCTCGTCGGGAAAGAAGAACACCCGCCCGCCCCGGGAATAGGCCCAGTCGAAGGCGCGGGGCGCGTTGGTGCTGGTGCAGACCGCTCCCCCGTGCCGGCCGCAGAAGGCCTTGGTGCCCACGTCGGAATTGATGTAGGTCAGCGGTATCACGTCGTCCGTGGCGCCCAGGACATCCTCCAGGTCCGCCCAGGCCCGCTCCACTCCGGTGCTGTCCGCCATGTCGGCCATCGGACAGCCCGCCGAAGTGTCGGGGTGGATCACCACCTGTTCCGGGCGGGCCAGGATGCGCGCGCTGTCGGCCATGAACTCCACCCCGCAGAAGACGATGTAGCGGGCTTCCTGTTCGGCGGCGGTCTTGGACAGGCCGTAGCTGTCACCGCGGAAGTCGGCGTGCTCGATCACCTCCTGGCGCTGGTAGTGATGGCCCAGGATCACCAGGTCGTCGCCCAGGCGCCGCTTGTGCGAGCGGATCCGCTCGACCAGGCGGTCCGTTTCGAGACCGATGTATTCGTCAGGCAGCCAACATTCGTTCATGGTTCCGTTCCAGTCATCAGGCGGGGGGCAGAAAACTAAACCCCGGCCGACGCGAACTGTTCCAGCAGATCGAAGACCAGGTGCACGCCCACGCCGGAGGCGCCCGGCAACCTGCCCGGCTTCGCTTCCTGCCAGGCCGTGCCCGCGATGTCCACGTGGGCCCAGGGAGTGTCCTCCCCGACCGCTTCGTTCAAGAAGGCCCCCGCGGTGATTGTGCCGGCGTTGCGCGATGGATCCAGGTTGCGGATGTCGGCCACCCTGGAGCGCATCTGCTCCTTGAATTCCTCGGCCAGCGGCAGGGGCCAGCAGGTGTCGCCCGAGCTGCTGCCGGCCTCCACCACGGCTTCGACCATGCCCGGATCGTTGCCCATCACGGCACTCATTTCAAGACCGAGGCAGATCAGCACAGCGCCGGTGAGCGTGGCGAAATCCACCATGGCGTCGGGCTGGTAGTTTCGTTCGGCGTAACTCAGGGCGTCGCAGAGCAGCAGACGGCCTTCGGCGTCGGTATTGACGATTTCCACGGTCTTGCCGCAGTGCAGGCGAATGATGTCGCCCGGCTTGTAGGAGGCGCCCCCCGGCATGTTCTCGGCGGCGGGGACCAGACCCACCAGATCCACCCCGGGCTTCAGCTCGGCGATCACGGAAAAGACGCCCAGGACGGCCGCCGCTCCGCACATGTCGTACTTCATCTCGTGCATCTTGAGGTGGGGCTTGATGCTGATGCCCCCTGTGTCGAAGGTGACGCCCTTGCCGATCATGGCCAGGCGCCGGGCGTTCTTGCGGCCGCACTTGTATTCCAGCACGACCAGCCGGCTGGGTTGCCGCGAACCCTGGCCCACGGCCAGGATTCCCTCCGCCCCGATCCGCTTCAACTGAGGCTCTCCGAGCACCTTGACCTTGAGGGAAGGACCTCCCTCTGAGGCCAGCTTTCTGGCGACCTCCCCGAGGTAGGCGGGCGTGGCGGTGGAACCGGGTTCGGTGGCCAGTTCGCGGGCGAAGTTGACGCCCCGGCCGATCAGGTCGCCGCGTTTCAGGGCTTGTGTCACGCCGCGCTCCGGAGCGGCGCCGCAGCGGAAGTTCACTCTCATCAGCGCCTTGCGCCTGGCCCTGCTCCGATAGCGCTCGAAGCTCCAGGTGCCGGTCCGGGCGATGCGCGCGCTGAGTACCGCCAGGGTCTCGAGTCCGGGACCCTGCTCACCGGGATCGGGCAGTTCCAGGGTCAGCTCCTTGAAGGATTGCCGGTCCAGCCAGGCGAAGAGGTCGTTCATCAACCGCGTGTAGCGCTTGAGGGTCAGGTCCTTCCGCTCGCCGAGTCCGAAGACCAGCAGTCGCCTAACTCCTCCCCGGACGCTGCGGGTCGGGTAGAGCAGCAGCCGTTGTCCGCGCTGGCCCTGAAAATCACCTGTGGCCAGGACCCGCTTGAGCGGAAAACGCCCCTCCAGGGCCCGCAGCTCCGAGGGGAGTTTCTCCCCCTTGAACAGCCCCGCCACGTAGAGTTCCGTTCCCAGACGCTCCAGCGCGATCTTCTTCGTACCCTGCTGCATGACTCTCCTCGCCTGTTATGAATCCTGCTCCGCCAGACTGCCTCCCAGTTCCTTTAGGCGCACGAGAACCTGCCGGATCAGATGGTCCGGGGTGGAAGCGCCGGCGGAGACGCCCACCGCATCGACCCCCTTTAGGTCCCCGGATCGTATCCCGCCGGCGTCCTCGATCAGGAAGGCCGGAATGTGATACTCCTGAGCGATGTCCCGCAGCCGCTTGGCGTTGGCGCTGTTGGCCGAACCCACCACGTAGACCAGCTGGCTCTGCCGCGCCAGCTCGTGCACCGCCTCCTGGCGCAGCTCTGTCGCGTTGCAGATCGTGTTGTGCACTTCCAATGCGGGATAACGCTCCCGCAGGCAGGACTCCATGCGTTCGAAATCCGCCAGGCCCTGGGTGGTCTGGCTGACCAGCGCCACCTTGCTCCAGTTCCCGGGCAGCCGCCGCAGGTCCTCGGGATCCTTGACCAGGTGGATGTGCTCGGGAGCGACTCCGCGCACACCGGAGACCTCGTCGTGGCCCGCGTCTCCCAGCAGCACCACCTCGTAGCCCTGTGACACAAGCTGCGCCGCGGTGCGGTGAATGCGGGTCACTAGCGGGCAGGTCACGTCCAGGACCTCCAGGCCGCGCTCCTCGGCCCGCCGAACCACTTCCGGGCTCACCCCGTGGGCGCTGATCACCAGGACGCCGTCGCGGGCGGAGTCCACGCTGGGCACGCTGTGCACCCCCTGGCGCTCGAAGCTCTCGATCACGTGTTTGTTGTGCACGATCTCGTTCAGGATGTCGATGGAACGCCGGGGCTGGTCTTCCCGAGCCTGCTGGACCATGTCGATGGCCCGCTCCACACCGAAGCAGAAACCCGCCTCCCTGGCCAGCAGGATCTTCATCGGTCCAGCTCCCCGCGGACACGGTCCGCGATGCGGGGGCCGGTGAGTCCCACCTGGTCCAGCAGGACCCTGCGCTCGCCGTGCTCCACTGCGTCGTCCGGCAGCGTCAGCGAGAGGAAGCGGCCGGCGAAGCCCAGTTCGTCCAGGCGCATTCGGACCATGGCGCCGAAGCCGTTGACCCCCGTGCCCTCCTCGATGCAGACCAGCAGCGGATGGCTGGCGCAGAGCCGCTCCAGGAGGAAGCCGTCCAGGGGCTTGACGAAGCGGGCGTTGACCACGCTCAGGGAGATTTTCCGCTCGGCGAGCAGTTCCGCCGCCTGCAGGGCCTCTTCCACCATCGCGCCCACCGCCAGCAGGGCCGCATCCCGGCCTTCGCGCAGCAGTTCCCAGCTGCCGACGGCGAGTTCGCGTGCCGGCGCGGCGGGATCCCAGGCGAAGCTGTTGTCTTTGGGATAGCGGATGGCGAAGGGCCCCTGGTCCTGTGCCAGCGCGCAATGAAGCAGGTCGCGCAATTCGTTGCCGTTCCGCGGAGCGGCCAGAACCATACCGGGCACGCTGCTCAGGTAGGCCAGGTCCAGGCTGCCGTGGTGGGTGGGTCCGTCGGCGCCTACGAGCCCGGCCCGGTCCAGCAGGAAAACCACCGGCAGACGCTGCAGGGCCACGTCGTGGACCAGGTGGTCGTAAGCACGCTGCAGGAAGGTGGAATAGATGCAGGCCACGGGTCGCAGTCCGCCCGCGGCCAGGCCGGCGGCGAAGGTCACGGCATGGCCCTCGGCGATGCCCACGTCGAAAAAGTGATCCGGGTGACGGTCGGCGAATTCCTTCAGTCCCGTGCCCTCGGACATGGCGGCGGTGATGGCCACCACCCGCTTGTCGCGCTGCAGGGCGTCCTCGAGCAGCCCCGACACCAGGTCGTTGTAGGAGGGCGCACTCGAGCGGCCCTCGGGCTGGAGTTCCGCCAGGTCGCTGGGCACCACCTTGCTGCCCACGCCGTGATAACTCACGGGATCCCGTTCCGCTTCGCTCAGCCCCTTGCCCTTGACCGTCAGCACGTGCAGTACCTTGGGGCCGCGCAGATCGCGCAGGCGCTCCAGCAGGCGGATCAGGCCGGTGAGATCGTGCCCGTCCACCGGGCCGAAATATCGGAAGCCCAGTTCGTCGAAGAACATTCCTGGCACCACCATTGTTCGCATGCTCTCCTCGACCCGGTGGGCCATGTCGCGCGCCATGCGGCGGCTGGCCGCCGGCAGCTTGCCCAGGGCGTCCCAGACCTGGTCGCGCAGGCGGTTCAGCAGCGGGCTGGTGGTCACCTCGGTGAAATAGCGCGAGAGAGCGCCCACGTTGGGGCTGATGGACATGTTGTTGTCGTTGAGGATCACCAGCAGGTCGCGCTGGCTGTTGCCGGCGTTGTTCAGCCCTTCGAAGGCCAGGCCGCCGGACATGGCGCCGTCGCCGATCACGGCCACCACATGGCGCTCGGAGCCGCTGCGCCGGGAGGCCTCCGCGAAACCCAGGGCCGCCGAAATGGAGGTGGAGGCGTGGCCGGCCCCAAAATGGTCGTGTTCGGATTCGCTGCGCTTCAGGAAACCGCTCAAACCGCCGTGCTGGCGGATCGTGGGGAATCTCTCCCGGCGGCCGGTGAGGATCTTGTGGATGTAGCCCTGGTGTCCCACGTCCCAGCAGAAGACGTCCCGCGGGCTGTCGAAGACGCGGTGCAGCGCCACCGTAAGCTCCACCACGCCCAGTGAGGCGCCCAGGTGCCCGCCCACGGCGGTGATCACCTCGACCACGTACTCCCGCAGCTCACGGCAGACCCCCTCGAGCTCCTCCTCGGGGATCGCCTTCAGATCCGCAGGGCCGCCGATTCCTTCGATGATCCGGGACATGCCTTCTCCGATCAGGCGCCTGGGCTGCCGGCCTCGCTTCGACCCAGGTCGCGGATCTGTCGCTTAGCCGCCGCCAGGACCTGCGGCTCCAGTTCTTCGAGGGCGCGCTCCACTGTGGCGCCCGCTGCGAATCGATGCCCCCCGCCGCCGAAACCGGCGGCCAGCTCGCAGACATTGAAAGGTTCCTTGCAGCGGAAGTTGATCTTGGTCCTGCTGTCCTCGAGGTCGGTCAGGATGATGGTCATCCGGCAACCGGCGATGTTCAGGCCCAGGTTGGGAAAACCCTCGCTGTGCTCCTGGGCGGTGCCCGTTTCGTGATACATTTCGCGGGTCAGCCTGAAGCTGAGCAGCCGGCCTTCCCGGTGGCTGCGCATCGAGGACAGGAAGCGCGCCATCAGCTCGTAGCGCGCGCGCGGATACTGCTGGTTCACCAGCTCGTTCACCCGGCAGGGATCCGCGCCGCGGCGGACCAGTTCGGCGGCCGCCTCGAGGGTCCGATCCGTGGTGCTGGCGTAGACGAATCCGCCCGAATCCGTGAAGATGGACGTGTAGAGGGCCAGGGCTGCTGCGGGATCGATGGCGATCTCCGACCGCGTGAAGAAATTATAGAGCACTTCCCCGGTGGAACTGATCTGCGGATAGGCGTAGCAGAGATCGGCTTCCATTTCGTTGGACAGGTGATGGTCCACCACCAGCAGGGGACAGGCGGAAGACCTGAGCACCGCGGCCACCTCACCCACCCGGTGGATCGAGGAGACGTCGAGGATCACGCCCCGGTCGAAGCTCTCGGGCAGCTCTCCCGCGGCCGCGGATGGATCGTCCAGCACCGGGCAGTCCAGGCCTTCGAAGAGGAAGCGGAAGACCGAGGGGATGCGGGAGGGATTGAGGATCCAGACTTCCTTGCCCCAGGCGCGGAGCACCCGCGCCAGTGCGGCCTCCGAACCCAGTCCGTCGCCGTCGGCGTTCACGTGCGTGGTCAGCAGGAATCGACGCCCCGTCTCGAGGAACTCGCGCAGGGGGCTCCAGTCCGTGTTCCAGGGAGTTCCAGCGGCTTGAACCGTTTCTTGCGAATGATCTGATTGCGGGTGCATGGCGCCTCTGTCCTGCTGAATCGAGCTTGAAAGTTTAGTAAAGGTCCGTTTCGGCGACAAGGAGCGGCTTCGGGAGGAGCGGGAGGTTCGCTGCCTGAGTTGAGGAAGCTTCAGGCCTTTCTGAATGCGTCGCGCATGTCCTCGATACCCCAGCTCCGCTGGGACATCCGGCTGAAGGCCTGGCTGAACCTCGCCGGATCTTCGGGGTCGAGCAGCTGCATGGTGCGCGTGCTCTCCAGCACCGCGCTGCGGTTGGCCCGGTCGCTGTGGCTGAGCTTGAGCCAGCGCAGGTACTTGAGGATTTCCGAATCCACGGGCAGCAGCAGGGACCTGGCCGGGAGCTGGCTCCAGAGTCCCAGGTCCAGGTCGTCGTCGGGCCGCTGGACCAGGCGCATGAACAGGTGCAGGCGCATCACGGCGGAGCCCTTGGCCGGACGGGGTACCAGGTGGGAAACCCGGGTGCGCTTCTTCTCCTCGTCGGAGACGGTGTGCAGGATGGTGTGGGAGAAGCGGTCCAGGACGTCCAGGTAGCGACGCTGGGCTTCCGGACCGCGACTGTAAACGAAGAGCTCCTCCAGGCTGCGGTGCCGGCGCAGGATCGATCTCAGAGCGTGGAGGAACAGGTAGATGCCTTCCTCGGAAATGAACAGGTAGCTCAGGCCCTCCACCAGTCCGTTGAGCACGGTGCGGTTGGCCTTGATCAGCATGCGCCCCGGCTGGCGTCCCATGCGGTTGAGCAGGACCTCGAGGAATTCGAGGATCTGGTTCTGCGAACCGAAGGTGAACATGGACGCGATGAAGGCCACCAGTTCCCGGTCCCGCGGATGCTTGTACCTGCGGGCCAGGATGCCGGGATCGCAGGCCGGGGGCTGCTGCCGGTAATCCTCCGCCAGTCCGTTCAGAAAACGGGCCAGCCGCTCGGCGCGCGCGGGTTTGAGGTTCATTGTCCCGCCAGTTTCTAAGACACCGACGAACAAGCTACAAAACGGGCTCCGTCTCCACGGGGAGACTCAGCCCGCTTCCCGCTGAAAGGGTGGACCTGAACGTTTCAGAATTGATAAGCCAGGCCGTTGACTATTTCCAGGTCCCCGCGCGCAAGGCCCGCGGCGGGTTCGCTGTCGTTACGGTAGTCCAGTGTGATACTCAACCGCAGGTGTTCGCCCAGGGCCAGCTCGAGGCTGCTTTCATTGAGCACGCGGTAGTCGGCGAAGTGCGTGACATCCACCTGGAAATAGGTCACGCTGCTCAGCAGCGTGTTCCTCAAGCGCCAGCGCAGGTTGAGATAACTGGTGGATCGGAGCAGATCGCTTCGTCCCCTTTCGCCGGACCCGGGCGCGTCAAGCACTTCCCGCTCCCACATCAGGCCGCCGCCGATCCAGGCCTCCAGGCGCGGCCCGTCCGGTTCCGCCCGATCCGTATCACGCGCTCCGGAGAACGGCGCCCAGCGCAGTCCCAGGCCGGCCAGGCGACGTTCCTTCAGGTTGTGCTGCTCGCTGAATTCCTCCTGCAGGAAGAGCTCGGTTCCCAGCGGACGCCTTCTCCCGAGCATCGCGCGCAGGTGGCTGAAGCCCTTGTGGCTGACCTCGCTGTCACCACTGCGTTCCCTTTGGAGGCTGCCGGAAAGAAAGACCAGGCTCCCGCCCCGCAGCCAATCCAGGCGTGTGCCGAGGCGGTAGCGCGAGAACTCCGCGTTGCCCGCGGCGAAGGCCAGGCCTGCCTCCAGGCGCCCCCCAAAGCCTTCCCGAAGGTCGTCCCGACGCAGGCGTTCCGTGTTGACCTGGCAGACCGCGCCGAGGGCAAAGGCCGGCAGCAGGATGAGCGAGATGATTCTTCGATTCATGAGTGACGCGGGCGCAACCGAGTATCCGGACTTGTCACACGCGGATCGAATCGACGGATCCGCCTGCGAGTTACGTGTCTTAACCGAGCGGTCACCTAGCCGATGGAGAGCAGCTCCACGTCGAAGATCAGCGTGGCGTCCGGACCGATGATACCACCGGCGCCGCGGGAACCGTAGGCCAGATCTGGTGGAATGAAAAAACGGGTCTTCCCGCCCACCTTCATCAACTGCAGGCCCTCGGTCCATCCCTTGATCACGCCGTCCAGCGGGAAGGAAGCAGGCTGATTCCTGGAGTAGGAGCTGTCGAATTCGGTACCGTCCACCAGGGTACCGCGGTAGTGCACGGTCACCGTGTCCCGGGCCTTGGGGCTGTCACCCGCGCCTTCTTCCAGAATCGTGTACTGCAGGCCGCTGGCGGTTTCCGTCACGCCTTCCTGCTTGCGGTTCTGTTCTAGGAACACTGTTCCTTCCTCCTTCATTTACTTCGCCACTACATCTTTGAATTTCCTCTTGGGCTGCTGGCGGAACAAGTCGCCGCCTCCAGGGTAGTCAGGCCCGCTTCTTCTTGTATCACGCATCCCAGCGCTTAGAAACAGGCCTGAAGATCAGACTCCGCCCCCTCGCGCTTCCGCATCTGCCCTTGCTCCAGTCCCAGTAAAAAGGTAGAAAAAGCCCGGCAGCTTGTCGCTGCGGACTCGGTGGAAAAGAGTGTTCGTGATACAATTAGACAGGCGGTCTATTCCGCGATCTCGATCGAAAACTCCATGATCCTTTCGTCGATCCCGTCACTGACAGTGACGGATCCGTCGCAGATGTCCGGTTCATCGGGCGCTCGCCAAGTGCACCAATCCTGGGTTTCACCCTCAATAATGCTGCCCAAGTGAAGAAACCAGTGGTACCCGAGTACCTGTCCATTTGCATCACCCGCTTCCACATTGAAGACAAGTGTATCACCAGTTGTGCAGCTTCCGCTGCCGAAATCCGTCCATCTAATCCAAGGCAGTGCATTGAGGACCGTCACGTTTACGATTGCAGAAGAGTTAATCCAGTCATTACTCACCTGAATAGTACAACTGCAGGATCTGGGGTGACTGAAAGAATCTGCGGGGCCTCGGGTGTCTCCACCTGGAGCACCAGGCTGTCTCTCACCGTGTGCTCCAGGTCCGTGACTTCGATCCAAGCCATCACGGAGCCCGTTGTAGATGGCGCCGTCCAGGTGGTGCTGGCCTGCCGGTGATACGGTCCCAATTCGCCGTCCTCCACGGACCAGACGTAATACAAGGGATCGCTGTCCGGGTCCTCGGCGATACAACGAAGACTTACTTCTTCCTCGAGGTGGATTTCATCGGGCTCGGTGCAGAGCCCCTGGATGACCGGCGCACCGGACTCGGCGTCCAGCGAGCCGGGCTCGCCGCCGATGTTGCAGGATTCCAGCAGGATCAGCAGGATGAAAAATGGAATAACTCCCCGAAGCCGCATGTGAGAACTCGTATACATTCTGTTCAGAGTGTGCAAAAACAACTGCTTTGAAGCTAGCGGTATTGGTTAATATCCGACAGTTTCTTTGACTTTGTGCATCTGTATACCCGCGTAGTTCTCAAAAAACATTGTGATATCTGAATAGGCCTGGAATTTGCACAATACACTACGTGTCCTGAAGCTGAACGAATCACACAGCAATAGACGGAGGAACCCATGAAGAAAGGGCTACTACTCCTTTTCGTTGGTGTACTAACTGCTCCTGTGACGGCAACGGATATCGAAGTCGACCTCGGTTCGGGAATCACCTGTTACAACGGAATCGAGGCTGGTGACAGCGAAATCACTTTCTATTTCACACTGACTGAAGAATGCTGCACTTGGGAGTTCAATTCATGCCCCTCTGATGAAACCATAACTTGGTTCACAGACTTGGATATTCCAGGGGAATGGGACTACGCGTTTTCCGGTGAGGAATGGTACACAACCTGCCCGGGAGAATGCAATGAACTTGGATTTGGTCCAAATGTATTGAATGCAGAACACTGCTCCGCCCGTCCAATTCTGCGGGATAATTGCCCTGAGTGCCTACCCGCCGGGGATTATGCATTAACGATGTATATCTACGGAGGATGGGATCCCAGTACATGTGAGGAGTATCCGTATGGAGCTCCTGTGTATTGGGAGGTCTGCTTCGATCTCTGCCAGTCGGCCGGGGCCGAGGAACTGCCGGCGGCCTTCGCCCTGGCACAGAACCATACCAATCCCTTCAACCCGGTCACGACCATCGACTTCAGCCTGCCCGAGACGGACCAAGCCTGCCTGGCGGTCCACAACCTGGCCGGCGAGCGAGTGGCCGTCCTGGTTGAGGGCCTGGTGGAGCGCGGCGAGCACAGCGTCGGCTTCGACGCCTCGAACCTGAGCAGCGGTGTGTACTTCTACACGCTGAGCAGCGGAAGCCTGGTGGATACGAAGAAAATGATTCTGGCCAAGTAACGACCGACTCAGTCTCACGAATACCAAGTCCCCTGAAACATGGTTTCAGGGGACTTTCTTGTTGTATCACAACGGTCCTTTCTCACAATCGAGTATTACCGAAGCACGGCCTGCCTGTTCAACGCGGGCGCCGTTCGCTTGGATTGCATTCACAGAATGAATCCGGCGTCATTCAGCGCACTGGAACTTGTCTTCGCTCTGCGCTTCGACCGTCACTCTGCCCTGGAAGCTGCGGTACTGTCACCCCGCCTGGCGCTGAAGTGGAGACTCCCGCCCGGTACCGTGATACGCGCGGCCCTGTCCTACGGCTTCAAGGCGCCGCAGGTCTTCGACGAGGACCTGCGCATCCAGACTCTGGGAGCAGATCGTCAGCGCGTGATACGTAATGCGCCCGACCTTCGCGAAGAACACAGCCTGACGCTGGCGGGCGGCGCGGAATTCGCGGGTTCCGGGGAGACGATACCCTGGAGATGCTCGATCCAGGCCTTCCGGACGGAACTGCAGGACGCCTACGTGCTGGATCCGCCGTGGGACCCGGGCGATCCCTCGGCCGACCTGTTATTCGTCAGCAGGAACGGGGAGGGAGCGCTCAGCGCGGGCGCGGAGCTGGAACTGGCCCTGCGCCCGTTGAGCCGGCTGGAATTCCAGGGCGGGATCACCGTCAAGAGGTCCCGCCGCGAGCGGTCTATCTCGGACTCGAGGTCGTCTTGTGACAGACTCCTAGTGTCCCTGGCAGCCGGCAGCGGGTGGATCGCCCCCGAATTCCAGCTCGGCCGCTGCCGGCTTTCTTCAACCCGCCCATATCCCGCCTCCCGCAAGTGAACTTGGCTGCACTGGGCTAGTTGGCTAACTTCACCTGGATCCAGGACCCGTCGACGATGCGGATCCGAAAAGGAAGGCGAGATGGCCGGAAAACCCATCGGCAAGTACCTCCTGGAAGCCGGGGTCTGCGACCCGGCCGACATGGAGAAGGCGCTGGAGATCCAGGTCAGTTACCGTAACCAAGGTGTCTACAAACCGCTGGGTTCGACATCCTGGATCTCAAGGAAGTGCTGCCGGAAGTGCTGGAGCACAGCCTGCACCAGCAGCGGATGGAGATCCTGACCGCGGCGGACATCTTCAGCTCGCTCACCCAAAGGGACATCGCCAGGATCGCGGACGTCTCGGAGAAGCGCATTCTTCCCCGCGGGGAGCTGATCTGCGCGGAGGGCGACCCGGGCGACACTTTCTGCATGGTCGTCTCCGGGGCGGTCAGCGTTTTCCGGACTTCCACGGACGGCGTCAAGTCCACCCTGGCTAACCTGGAGGCGGGCAGCGGCTTCGGCGAGATGGCTCTGCTCACCGGGGAGCCCCGCTCGGCTTCGGTGGAGACCGTCGAGCCCACCAGCCTGGTGGTGATACACAGGAAGGATTTCGACGATCTTCTGAAGCAGCACCCCGAACTCACCCAGAGCTTCGTGAAGGTGCTGTCCGAGCACCTGACCAGGGGCAACATCCAGCAGGCCGAAGCCAGCGCCACGGAAAAGGCGTACCAGCACCTGGTTTCCGAGCAGAGCAGTCAACACATCCCGGAACTGATCGGCGAGTGCCGCAAGATGGCCAGGCTCCGGCAGATGATCGCCGAAGCGGCGAATTCCGCCGCCCGGGTGATCTTCCTCGGCGAACCCGGCACGGAGAAACTGGGCGCGGCGAAGAGGCTCCACGAGCTCGGGGGCGACGAGAGCCGTCCTTTCCTGGTCATGGACGCCCATTCCGTCACGGTCACCGGCGCGGACGGCGGGGAATCGGACGCCCTGCACCTGGAGCTGGCGCAGGAAAGCACGCTCTTCGGCCACGAAAAGGGCGCCTTCTCCTTCGCGCAGATCCGTCGCCTGGGCCTGCTGGAAGTCGGCGACGGCGGCACGGTGGTGATCGAGAACCTGGATCAACTGGCTGTAGAGATGCAGGAGAAGCTGGCCGATTTTCTCGAAAGCGGCCGGTTCTCGCGTCTCGGCGGCAGGCAATTCCTGCAGTCCAGGGTCCTGGTGCTGGCCACTGCCAGCGTCGATCCGGCCAGACTCGCCGAGAATGACGCCTTCAGTTCCCGGCTGCTTAACTTCTTCGGCTCCACCCTGGAAGTGCCGCCGCTGCGCGAACGCAAGCGGGACCTGCGGGAGCTCGTCGACCACCTGATGAGACACTACAGCGAATCCCTGGACCGGCCGGTCACCGCGATCGATCGCGAATCCTACAACCAGCTGGCGGCCTACGACTGGCCCGGCAACCGCGAGGAACTGGAGCTGGTGATCCGCCACGGGATCAGCCTGACCTTCGGCGACACGCTTCTGCCGCGCGTGCTCTTCCTGGGGCACGCGCCCGTGATCGGCGAGATAACCTTCAACCTGTTGCGCCTGGACAAGGTGAAGGCTATCATCCGCAGCAGGCTGTTCCCCCGGCCTTGCGCAGCTGCTCACCGGGGTGCTGTTCCTGGTGGTTCTGGTCTCGGGATTCTGGGGTCCGCAGGACCACTCGGCGAACATCGCCCTGACTCTGACCTGGGCCCTCTGGTGGCCTCTGCTGGTACTCAGCTGGCTGCTCCTGGCCAGGTTGTGGTGCGCCTTCTGCCCCATGGGCGCGGCCAACGACGTGCTTTGCAGGCACTTCAGCCTGAACCTGGAAGTGCCGCATTTTATACGCAAGTACGGACTGCACCTGAGCGCGCTGGGCATCGCCCTGATCATCTGGCTTGAGGTTTCCACAGGCATGCCCCGCTCGCCGATCAATACGGCCTGGTTGATCGCCGTGATTACCGGGATGGCCCTGCTTTCCGGCATGCTGTTTCAGCGGCGGGTGTGGTGCCGCTACCTCTGTCCGGTGGGCCGGTTCTCGGGAGTCATGTCAAGTTGCGCGACCCTGGAGCTGCGCGCCAACACGAACCTCTGCGCCAACGACTGTCGCTACTACCTGTGCTACGTGGGAGAGGAACCGATCCCCGGTTGCCCGGTCTACAGCGGACCCTTCGCGCTTAACACCAACCACGACTGCATTCTGTGCGGCAACTGCTTCAAGATCTGCCCGCACCTCTCGCCGCGCCTCAACCTGCGACTCCCCGGCCACGAACTGTGGTCCTTCCTGCGAGCCGACAAGGCCGTCCAGCTGCTGATTCCGGTGATCCTGGCCACCCAGTTCTTCCGCACCTGGGCCGGCCGCGCGGATTCGAGCGGCATCCTGGCGGAACTTCCCTTTGGCCTGGGTTCCCTGCTGGTCCTGGCGCTCTTCTCGGCGCTGGTCTTCATGTTCATCCGCACCATGGCAAGACTGGTCTTCCCCGGCGCAGCCAGAACGGGCGTCACCGGAAGCGACCTGTTCTCCTACACCCTGGTTCCCCTCGTTTTCGCCTCCGAACTGTGTCACCGCATGAAGGACTTCCTGAGGGAGGCCGGGCAGCTGCTCCCCGTGGCCGGCCGGCAGCTGGGACTGTTCGCGGAGAACCTGGGACTACGCATCGGAATCACCGAAGTGCATTTCCTCCAAGTCTGCCTGATCCTGGCGGGAGTCCTGCTTGCTCTGCTGCTCCAGAAAAAACTGAGCTCCCGTTTCGACACTTCTCCACAGCCCTTCTTTCTTGTGCGCGCCGCTCCACTGCTGGTAGTGGCCCTGCTGCTGATCCTGTCAGGAATCTGAGCAAGGTCCGTGCACCGGCGTGATACAGTGCTTCTTCGGTTTCTCCCCGCTGTCAACCACCGACGTTTCGGACTACTGTCAATGAGAGACGACGCTTAGGCCCTAATCCGCCGACAGCTCAAATGTCGCGTAAACGCACACTTGTTAGTAAAACAACATATCGCTGATATTTTCTTGACAGTCCATATCCGAATGGGTTTTTTACTGATGCATTTTAGAAATGGGCAGAACCGATGAACCTCTGCAAGTCCATGTTACTTGCAATACTTCCACAATTTAAGACCGCTACCACCTCGACGACGGAATCCAGAACGACGTCAGAACAAAGCCTGTCTCGCCTGTTAAAAAATTCCGATCTTGGGTTTCAAATCATGAATATTGATTCATGCATTCAACAATCACGAGGTATAGGTCGATAACAGAACCGTAACGATTCAAACCGCATCCAGATTCCGAGGAAGCATTCCCGGAGGAACAACATGCCCGCTTCCGACCTCTCACCCCCTGCAGAACCAAGCCCCACCAGGGAGGAATCGCCGGACTCTACCGACCGCGGCCGCAGGGAATTCATCAAGCAGGCCTGCATCCTGGCAGCAGCAGCCGCGGGTCTGCCCTCCACCGCCGCGCTCAAGTTCGCCGAGGCGGCCACCCGGGCCGGACTCAAGCCCTGCGTGATCTTGTTGCACTTCCAGGAGTGCACCGGCTGCACCGAGTCCCTGCTCAGAACCACGAGACCCGACCTGGCCAAGCTGATCCTCGACATGGTCTCCCTCGACTACCACGAGACTCTGCTCACGGGCGCCGGCCGCCAGGCCGAAGCCTGCCTGCATCAGGCCATGGAGGAACACCGGGGTTAATACATCTGCATCGTGGAGGGCGCCATCCCGCTGAAGGACGGCGGAATCTACTGCAAGATCGCCGGCCGCACGGCGCTGGAGATCCTCAGGGAGGTTTCCGCCGACGCGGGCCTCGTGATCGCCATCGGCTCCTGCGCCTCCTTCGGCGGGCTGCCGGCGGCCGATCCAAACCCCACCGGCGCCGTGGGCGTGGCCGAGATCGTCAAGGACAAGCCGGTGGTGACACTGCCCGGCCAGCCCCTATAACCTGCTTGGCACCGTGCTGCAGTACCTGAGCTTCGGCACGCTGCCCGCGCTGGACGAGAAGGGCCGGCCCAGGTTCGCCTACGGGCGAACGATCCACGAGCACTGCCCCCGCCGGTCGCACTTCGACGCCGGCCGCTTCGCCGGCGAGTACGGCGACGACGGGCATCGCGAGGGCTGGTGCCTCTACAAGATCGGCTGCAAGGGACCGGCAACCCACGCCCGCTGCTCCACGCAGCACTTCGGCGAGGTGGTCGGCGCCTGGCCCATTGGCGTGGGGCACCCCTGCATCGACTGCACGGAGCAGGACCTGCTTTTCCGGGTGCCCCTGCACGAGACGATCGAGATCGAGCATCCGACCCCGCCCGCCGGCTATCCGGCCCTGTTCGCCCGCAAATTCAGCGTCAATCCCTGGGCTACCGGTCTGGCGGGCCTGGTGGGTGGTGTCCTGGTGGGGGCGGGCCTGGCAAAGGCGCGCCATATCTCGAGGGAACAACAGAAACCGATCGACGACCAGGTCTAAGGAGGCCGTGATGTCCATCAATAGACGCGATTTCGTCAAGGGTCTCGTCGCCGGAACCGCCGGAGTGGCCGCGCTCGGTCCGGACGCGGCGCTTGCGCGCGAGCGCGTGGAAGCCCTGCCCGACGCAGTGGGAATGCTCTACGATGCGACCCTCTGCATCGGCTGCAAGGCCTGCCAGGTGGCCTGCAAGGAAGCCAACGGATTGCAGCCGGAACCGGGCGTCTACCTGGAAGGGCTTTACGACGCCCCCGTCGATCTCTCCGGTGATACGAAGACCCTGATCAAGATCTGCCGCAACGGCGAGGACTGGTCCTATTACAAGGCGCAGTGCATGCACTGCGTGGACCCGGGCTGCGTCTCCGTCTGCATGATGGCCGCCCTGCACAAGGCGGAGCACGGCATCGTGGCCTACGATCCCGGCCTGTGCATCGGCTGCCGCAACTGCCAGGTCGCCTGCCCCTTCAACGTGCCGCGCTTCCAGTGGAGCAAGACGCTGCCCATGATCGTCAAGTGCGAGCTCTGCCGGCACCTGCTGGCGGAGGGCCGGGCGCCCGGGTGCTGTCGGGTCTGTCCGCGGGAAGCGATCGTCTACGGGCAACGCAACCAGTTGCTGCAGACGGCCAAGAAGCGCATCGCCGCCATGCTCGAGGAGGCCTTGCAGCGCGGCGTCGCCAACCTGAAGATCCTGCCCGGCAACAAGACCATGCCGGCCCCCATGACGGCCCTGGTGACGGATCCCGAGATCCAGGTGGACGGCTACCTGCTGCCCGGGCACGTCTCGGTGATCTCCGGATCGGAAGCCTTCCGCAAGCTGGCCCGCGACTGGGACACCCCATGCGTCGTGACGGGCTTCACGCCGGTGGACATCCTGCGCGCCGCGGGCGAGATCGTTCGCATGCGCCGTGAAGGACGGGCCGAGGTGGTCAACCACTATACGCGCGTGGTGCGCCCCGAGGGAAACCACCTGGCCCGGCGCCTGGTGGACCGCTGGTTCGAGCCCTGCGACGCCGAGTGGCGAGGTCTGGGGGTGATTCCCGCTTCCGGTCTCGGGCTGCGGGAGGAGCACGCCGCCCGCGACGCCTCGCTGATCCCCGTCGATTATAAGCCGGTGGCCGACCCGGCGGGCTGCCGATGCGGCGATGTGTTGAAGGGCATCCTCCGGCCGGACGAGTGCCCGCTCTTCGGGCCTGAGTGTCGCCCTGAGCAGCCAGTCGGCGCCTGCATGGTTTCGGCTGAGGGCGCCTGCGCGGCGTACTACAGGCACGAACGACTGAAGGTCCTGGCCGGGTCCTGATCGCCGGGAATCGTGTACTCGATGGAGAATGACTTGAGCAATCCCGAGAATTCCTCCCGAATCCAGTTGGCCCACGGTTCCGGCGGGCGCCTGACCCGCGAGCTGGTCAGACGCGAGTTCCTCAGTCGCCTGGAGAATCCGGCGCTGGCGGCCCTGAGCGACTCGGCCCTGCTTTCCGAGCCGCCGCCCGGCCGGCTGGCCTTTACCACCGACGCCTTCGTCGTGGATCCGCCCGTCTTCCCCGGAGGCGACCTGGGCCACCTGTCGGTCTGCGGTACTGTCAACGACCTCGCAGTGGCCGGTGCGCGCCCGCTCTGGCTCAGCTGGGCTGTGATACTCGAGGAGGGCGCCGACGAAGAGCTGATCCGCACCTTCGCCGCCGGGGTCGCCCGGGCGGCCGGGGAGGCCGGCGTGCAGATCGTGGCCGGCGACACGAAGGTTGTCCCGCGGGGCAAGGGCGACGGCATCTACGCCGCCACTTCGGGCATCGGCGTGGTGCCTCCCGGACTCGAGCTTGGCGACGAGCAGATCCGTGAAGGCGACGCGGTGATCGTCTCGGGACCGATCGGCGACCACGGCATCGCGGTGATGGCGGCCAGGCACGGCATCACGGGATCCGGACTGCGATCCGATTGCGCGCCCCTGGGCGGACTGACGGGGGTCCTGCTGGACTCGGGCCTCAGACCGCGCTCGATGCACGATCCGACACGCGGCGGCCTGGCCGTGACCTGCCATGAAGTCTGTGAGCGCAGCGGCCTGGGCGTGCGGCTCGATGAGGAGGCCGTTCCGGTCCGGCCGGAAGCCCGCGCCGTCTGCGACCTGCTGGGCATCGATCCCTACTATGCCGCCTGCGAAGGGCGAATCGTGGTCTGGGTGGCGGAAACCGACGCCGAGCGCGCGCTGGCCGCACTGCGCTCCCACGTCCTGGGTCGCGAGGCCGCCGTCGTCGGGCGTGTTACACGTCAACAGGAGGACGCCCTGGTGATCTTGAGGAACCGCTACGGCGCCGACCGGCCGCTGGACCTGCTCTCGGGCATCGACCTGCCGAGGATCTGCTGAGAATATTGGCACATGCGTATCACAAAGTGTAGTACACCCGGAGAAGACGGCGGCGCCGGATGACATTTCACACTGCGACGTGCTAGCGCGCCAGGACAAGCTTGCTGACCACGCGCTCGTGGGCCTGCTCCAGGACGGCCAGGTAGACGCCGGAGGCCCTGCCGGAGGCGTTCCAGCTTACTTTGTGGTTACCGGCCGGCAGAAAGCCATGCTGCAACCGTTCCACGAGCTGACCGCCCAGGTTATAGACAGCCAGCCGCACGTCGCCGGCCTGCGGCAGGATCAAACTCACCGAGGTGCTCGGATTGAAGGGGTTCGGGTAGGCGCTCAGCTCGAGAGCGGCGGGGCGCGACGGATTCTCGTCCACGCCGGTGGAACAACCCACCAGGACGCGGATCCAGAAGTTGCCGGGGAAGCCGACGTCCGAGAGAACCGCCCAGCCGAAGCCCTCGAAATTGACCAGGGTCGTGTTCTCGAAAAAGTACCCGTCGACATCGAAGAAGATTCCGGTCCCGAACGAAGCGTCGAATCCGGCGACAAATGGTTCGGCGACCTGCAGCTCGGCAGGGAGTTCGACGATGTTGTATTCCCCTCCCGTGAGCGAGGCGGTGAAGGGATCCATCAGATCCTCGTCGGGCAGCCCGTCCTCATTCACGCTCCAGACATGGATCTCCACGTCGCTGTCAATGTCGAACCCGATCTCGAGGCTCTGGATCGACAGCGGAAAGAAGCCGGGATCGTACAGCACGCCGCAACTCCACGCCTCGTCGGAACCGACGATCGTCTCGACGGTTCCGTCGTCCAGGTGCAACCAGGCGGGCGCTCCGATCGCGCAGACGTTCGTTTCCGACTCGCTCTCGTTGCCGGGAAGATCGGTGGCGCGCACGTAGTACTCGACCATGTCGCCGGACTCGAAGAGCGGCAACTCGGCGGTCCAGGTGTCGCCGGCTTCGTTCGTCATGACGACGAAGTCCCAGGGATCGTCGCCGGCCCGAAAGTACAGCGCCGCCGAATCGACGCCTGACACGTCGGTGATCTCGGCGCTGATGTGAATCGGCACCGCCGGGTCCACGTTGTTGTAGACGGGAACAACTGAGATCGCCGGCCCTTCGGTGTCGGTGTCCGCCGAGGTGACGAGTAAATCGTCGATCGCCCAGCCGTAGCCCCAGTTGCCGTCGTCCCAGTAGTGGAAGCCCAGCTCGAGTCAGGCCAGGCCGGCCCAGCCGCTCAGATCGAAGGTCAGACCGAACCAGATGAAGTTCGTCGTTTCCATCTCGGCGACCGTGACCCAGTCGCCGCCCTCCTGGCGGATGGCCACATCGGCCCAGTTGTCGAACGGTGCTCCGGGCTGGTTGATGAAGAAGGTTTCCAGCTCTAGGAGTCTGTCGGACTCAGGATCATGAATCCATCAATCTCGCATCTCAGAT
>CAZMSD010000002.1:0-91153 GCA_964568855.1 uncultured Bacteroidaceae bacterium
GTTCACGTGCGGCTTGGTCCTCTCGAACTTCTGCTTGGCCATGGAAACACTCCGCTTGGTTTCGGGCATTGTACAGCCAACTGCCGCCCAGCAAAAAAAATCCACCCGAATGGCGGATCATGCTGCTTTCGAGTCGGTCGAACACCCCTCAACGCGTCCTGCGTCCGCCGCGACGGGCCGCCGCTTCGCCTGCTGTACGCCCATGATCGCCATCAGCACACCCGGCAGGTCAACGATTCTTTCGACGAGCTGCGGCCTGAGTCGCTCTCGCCACGGCAGCGCACTAGTGTTGTAGGTTCGACAGAGCTCACGACCGGACTTGAACCGGTGACCTCATCCTTACCAAGGATGCGCTCTACCAGCTGAGCTACGCGAGCCTGTATTAAAGCGGGAGACGAGGCTCGAACTCGCTACCCTCAGCTTGGAAGGCTGATGCTCTACCAGATGAGCTACTCCCGCGAGCCTCTCCCGCGCACAGCGCCAGGGCCTGTCAACGGCCAGTGGTAGGGGAAGGATTCGAACCTTCGTAGGCATCCGCCGGCAGATTTACAGTCTGCTCCCTTTAACCACTCGGGCACCCTACCAGATCATGTCAAGGCCGGTCCGTTCGGCGGGATCCGGCAGCGTACCCTCGACCCGTGACGGATAAAAAGGTCGAAGTCGTTTAATATAGCGCTCAGTCAAAAAAAATCAAGAACCGGCCGCTGCGTTTTCCCTCTTTCCCAGCTTGGGGGCAGGGCCATCACTTCACGGCCAGGGAAACCACCCGCTGGGAGACCCGCTTGCTGAACTTGATCTCCTTGCCTGAGGTCCATTTACGGACCTTCTCCAGGGCCATCGCCCGCTCGAGCACCTCCTCGTCGGCGGTGTCGGCGGCCGTTTCGAAGCTGGCGCGGACCTTGCCGTTGACCTGCACCGCCACCTCGATGGTCTCCCTGTGGCAGTACCTGTCGTCCCACACCGGCCATGGTTCGTAAGCCAGCGTTTGCTCGTGACCCAGCAGCCGCCAGAGTTCCTCGGCCAGGTGCGGAGCGAAGGGCGAGAGGATCAGCACGAAAGTTTCCACGAGACTTCGCGGCAGCACGTCGTACCTGCCGGCTTCGTTCACGAATTCCATCAGGCGGGCGATGGCGGTGTTGAATTTCAGCTCCTCGAGGTCCAGGCTGACGGCCCTGACCGTGCGGTGTACCAGTCCCAGCGCCTCTGCTTCTGGGTCCTCTTCCACAAGTTTTCCGGTCAAAGTGCCGTCCCGGGCCACGAGCAGAGTCCAGATCCGGCGCAGGAAATTGTAACAGCCGCGGATGCCCTCCTCGGTCCAGGGCTTGTCGCGGTCCAGTGGTCCCATGAACATCTCGTAGATGCGCATGGCGTCGGCGCCGTACTCGCGGACGATCTCGTCCGGGTTGACCACGTTGTAGCGCGACTTGCTCATCTTCTCGATCTGGGCCACGACCGGTTCTCCGCTGGCCTTGATCCTCCAGCCGCCGCCGCTCTTCTCCATGTCTTCGCGGCGGTGATACTTGCCTCGCGCATCCTGGTAGCTCTCGCCCAGGATCATGCCCTGGTTGAAGAGCTTCAGAAAGGGCTCCCTGGTGTGCACGTAGCCCAGGTCGTAGAGCACCTTGTGCCAGAAGCGGGCGTAGAGCAGGTGCAGCACGGCGTGCTCGGCGCCGCCCAGGTAGAGATCAACGGGCAGCCAGTAGCGCTCGGCTTCCGCCGACCAGGCGGCCTCCTTGTTGCGCGGATCGCAGAAGCGCAGGTAGTACCAGCAGGAGCCGGCCCACTGCGGCATGGTGTTCGTCTCGCGCAGCAGGACCTCGCCGGTCTCGGGATCGCTCACGCGCAGCCAGTCCTCGGCTCGCGCCAGCGGCGGGCGGCCGTCCTCAGTGGGCTGATAGCTGTCCAGCACGGGCAGCACCACCGGCAGGTCCTCCTCGCGTACAGCCCTGGCGCTGCCGTCCTCCCTAAGCAGCAGCGGGAAAGGTTCGCCCCAGTAGCGCTGGCGGGAGAACAGCCAGTCGCGCAGCTTGAAGTTGACCGCGGAGCCGCCCAGTTCCCGCTCCTCGAGCCACCGGGTAATCCGCCGGATCGCCTCGGGAACCGGCAGACCGTCGAGCGGGCCCGAGTTGACCAGCAATCCCTGCTCATTGTCGGTGAAGGCCTCTTGTGTCACATCGCCGCCGGAGACCACTTCGGTGATGGGCAGTTCGAACTTCGTCGCGAACTCCCAGTCGCGCTGGTCGTGGCCCGGCACGGCCATGATGGCGCCGCTGCCGTAGCCGCCGAGCACGTAGTCCGCGACCCAGATCGGGATGCGCTCCTCGTTCACCGGGTTAAGGGCGTAGGCGCCGGTGAACACGCCGGTCTTCTCGCGGCCGGCGTCCTGGCGGTCTACGTCGCTCTTGCGCGCCGCTTCTGCCACGTAGGTCTCCACCTCGGCGCGCCTGTCGCCGGCCGTGATACGTGAAACGTAGGGATGCTCGGGCGCGAAAACGCAGTAGGTCGCGCCGAAGAGCGTATCCGGCCGCGTAGTGAAGACCGAGAATTCCAGCTCGCTGTCGGCCACCCGGAAGGTCGCGTCCGCGCCCTCGCTGCGGCCGATCCATTCCCGCTGCATGGTCTTGATGCCCTCGGGCCAGTCCAGCTCCTCCAGGTCGTCCAGCAGGCGCTGGGCGTACTCCGTGATCTTCAGCATCCACTGGCGCATCTTGCGCTTTTCCACCGGGTCGCCAGTCTCCACGTAGCAGCCGTCCTTGACCTCCTCGTTGGCCAGCACGGTCTTAAGCGCCGGGCACCAGTTGACGGCCACCTCCGCTGGGTAGGCCAGGCCCCGCTCGAAGAGCTTGAGGAAAATCCACTGGGTCCAGCGGTAGTACTCCTCGTGGGTCGTGGAGATCTCGCGCTCCCAGTCGTAGGACAGGCCCAGCGACTGGATCTGCCGGCGGAATGTGGCGCAGTTCCGGCTGGTGATCTCCGCCGGATGCCGGCCGGTGCGTTCGGCGTGCCTCTCCGTGGGCAGGCCGAAGGCGTCCCAACCCATGGGATGCAGCACGTTGAATCCGCGCATGCGGCGCCAGCGGGCAAGGATGTCCGTGGCGGTGTAGCCCTCAGGATGGCCGACGTGCAGGCCGTCCCCGGAGGGATAGGGAAACATGTCCAGGATGTAGTACTTGGGCTTCTGCGGATCGATATCCGACTTGAAAACCGAGTGCTCCGCCCAGTACTTCTGCCAGCGGGATTCGATTCTGCCGGGATTGTAGGCCGACATGAGGAGGATCTCCAGATGACAAATCCGCCGGGATCGACGGATGGACTGCATGGGGCGTTCTGTGGCTGAGAGCGGAACGTTATTGAATTGCCCGGGAATCCCGGACAACGGCAGTCGGGGCGACTGGATTTGAACCAGCGACCTCTCGGTCCCGAACCGAGCGCTCTACCGGGCTGAGCCACGCCCCGCGAAACGAGAACCTGATTGTACTAATCGGTGCAATAAACTCCAACCTCAGGTCATCAGAATCCTGCTCCCTGGGTATCGCGCTTAGCAGGTGATGATCGCGAGTCCGGGTGCAGTCTACGTCCATCCGGTCCCGGCGACATCCCGCGCCTGGGCTTGCACAGTACTCAGGTAATGGCGCCGTTACTTTGTCCCGAAGGCGGCCTTTCGTGGAATGCCCGGTGTCCATGGTGTTCAATAATGGGCGCCGTCGCTTTCTGAACCCGGTTCGTGAACCGGATCGCCGCATAAAAAACAAGATGATGGCCGATCTGCGCGACCGGTATGAGATTTGCAGAAGAACTCGTGTTTTCTGTGAAGGAAAGGCAGCTCGTCACTGCGCCTGTTCCTACATTGAACTCACGCTGCCATATCTGGCACATGCTGAACAGAACCTCACATATCACTTAAAGCTGTTTCATTTCGCGAAAGGAGCGCAATAATGAAGAAACTGTTGGCTCTTACCCTCTTCGCCACTGTAGGGTTGAGCGCCATCGCGGCGGATCGAGCCGCGCCGGTCCATCACCCGGATGCGGGCTTCATGCCTGTAACCCTGATCGACAAGACCGTCCGCAAGGATCACGAGACGGACGACGTCTACACCTACGATTTCGACGGGGATCCGGACGGTTGGACCAGTCACGGCACGGGCCGCGAAGACGACACCTGGCACGTGGAGCTCACCGGCTTCGACACGTGGGAAAGCGAAGTCTGGTGGAGCGCCGACGCCGCCATCGGCGGCTATCGCAACTCCCACTTCGCCTGGTTCCAGACTGCCTCCATGGACCTGTCGGGCGCTTCCAGCACCAGCATGACCTTCGACCTCTACTATTCGACGGAGAATCCCGGCGGCGAGCCCGTGGGCTACGACAGCTGGGACGGCTGCAACGTCTGGGTCTCCACCGACGGCGGTACGGACTTCTCCGTGATCACGGGCACGCCTGTCTACGATGCCAGCAGCTCCTACGCCTTCGGCCACGAGTTCGGCATGGGCACGGGCGTTCCCCAGTGGTGCGGCGAGTATTCCGGCTGGCTGGCCGCCAGCTTCGACCTCAGCGCCTACGACGGCGAGGGCGACGTGATCGTCCGCTGGGTCATGTGCAGCGATCCCTGCGCGGCCTACTACGATCCCGAGTGCGACCAGGCTATCGAGGAAGCGCTGGGCATGCAGCTGGACAACATTCTGATCCAGGATACCACACGCGAGGTGATCTGGTCGCATGACGGCGTGAGCAACGTGGGCGGCGCCCCCAGTCACGGCTTCTACATCTACGGCAACGAGTGGGAGCACACCAACGACGAGTGGCTCTGCGACGACGGGAACAGCCTGGGCGGCTACATCCAGAGTCCCGACATCACCATTCCCGGCTCCTACCGCTGCGAGATGCAGTACGACGTCTGGTGCGACATGCCCGATTCCGACGGCGACGACGATGATTTCCTCGAGGATTATTTCCACGTCGAGTATACGATCGACGGGGGACTCAACTGGACCACCCTGCACTACGACTACGCCCGCGCCGGAGCAGGCGTGCCTGGGGATCCCGACCTGTACAACGGCTACTGGACGATGGTGGAGGGGGACAATTTCAACGGCAGCCTGGTTTTCATAACACCCGCAGATTCGGTCGATGTCACATGCAACTTGAGGGTGCGCATCACCACCGACGATGATTCCGACGGTGGTGACGGCACAGGTCTGCATATCGATAATGTGATACTCACCGCCGAAGAAGCTCCCGCCAATGATCTGTCCATCACGAAGGTTTGGGTCGACTATCCTCATAACGAGGACGAGTTCCAATACCCGAAATGCGAAATCACCAACTGGGGCACCACCACTCAAGACAACATTCGAGCCTACTGGAAAGTCTGGGCCGACAGCGTGGGCGGTACACTCGTTCGCGCGCCGCAGCCGCTGAACACAACCGCGCAACAGGTTCCTGGGCTGGACTTCGTGAGGGTGGAACAGACGGCCGGTTCTCCTCCGCCCTGGAAATGGATGCCCGCTGATCCCGGCGAATACGTGCTGCAAGTCTACGTTAGATCCGAGGATCTGGAGGGACCCGACGAGTTTCCAGCGAACGATACTCTGGACTTCGATTACTACGTCACCGAGGCCAACGTGGGCTTCCTGCGCTACGACTACGACACCTCCTCGGCCTGGACCCTGTCCCAGACCGACGAGGACGGTGCCCTGGTGCGCTTCGATCCCATCGACCAGCCCTGGACCGACCAGTTCATCTTCACCACGCTCTACAACGTGGATCCGGGCGACGAGGTGCACTACGTGATCCACGCGGAAGGTCCCGACTTCGAAACCCCGGGCGCCCTGCTGGCCGAATACCAGACCACGGTGATCGACACCAGCGACATCTATCCCTACACCATGGTGCGTTACGCGGGCAACCTGCAGGAGCTGCGCTGCATCAGCGACACGCTCTGGGTGGGCATCCGCGGCAACGAGAACAACGAGACCGGCATCGTGGGCCTGAGCAGCGACAACGGCGGCCCCTGGTGGGAGCAGCACTCCTACCGTTATGACTACACGGACGACACCGCCTCCGCCTGGAACGGCGACGTGCGCATCTTCCTGCAGGTGGACTGGGGCGTGGTATCCGAGCTGCCGCTCGAGATCGAGCTTACGGGCACTATGGACGGCACCTACACCACCTACACCCTGAGCTGGACCTCACCCGGTCCGGTGGACGGTTACCTGGTGTACCGCAGCGCAGAAGGCTACGATAACTACGTCCAGATCGCCGACGTGCCCGCCTCGCAGACGACCTACGACGATGCGGTTCCGGCGGACACGAAGTACTTCTACAAGGTGGTGGGCTACAACGGGCTCTGCCCGGAATAACCCGCGCCCACACTGTAGATCACATCGACGAATCGAAGCCCCGCTGCGGCGGGGCTTTTTTTATGCCCGAGAAGATGCTGGCGATGCCGAGACTCAGGTCGATGCAGCGCGCATCGCCGAAGCCGGCGTCGCGTATCCAGGCGAGGAAGGTCACGCGATCGGGGAAGCGCTCCACTGAGGCAGGTAGGTAGCGGTAGGCCATGGGATCGCCGGAAACCAACCGGCCCAAAAGGGGGAGCGCCAGGCGGAAATAAAGCGCGAAGAGCGCCCTGAGCAGCGGGTTGGGAATGCCGGCCAGTTCAAGGATGACCAGTCGTCCCCCGGGTACAAGTACGCGGGCGCATTCCGCCAGGGCCTGCCGCATGTCGGGGAAGTTGCGGATGCCGAAACCAATGCACAGCCCGTCGCAGGAGTCATCATGCAGGGGAAGCTGCTCGGCGTCCGCACAGAGCAATTCCAGGGAAGATTCGAGGTCCAGTCGGCGGGCCTTTTCGCGCATCCTGAGCAGCATGTCCCGAGCCAGATCCACACCCAGTACCCGGCAGGAGCAACGACCGAGGATGCTGAAAGCATAATCCCCTGTACCCGCCGCCAGGTCCAGGTACAGGGCGCCCTCCCGCGGATCCAGCAGGCGGACCGCCCGGCGCCGCCAGAGAACGTCCATACCCCCACTCAGCAGGTGGTTGAGCAGATCGTAACGGTGGGCGATGCGGTTGAACATCCCCCGCACGCCGCGTTTGCGCTTAAGACCGGCCGCCCGCGCCAGTCCTTCCGCCCGATCTTCGGCCGATCCGACGATCCGGGGACCGTGCGCGCCGTCGTCATGTATTTTCACTTGGTATTCCGCCGAATCGTGGTCCTGCGCCAGTTTCGTCTCACAATCGTGTCACACCTGTCCTGGATGACGGAAAGGACACTGAAGACGGTTGAAATCAGCACTGCAGAGAAAGCGGGCGGACCACCAGGCATGGATCGGCCGTCCGACGCGGAAGCTGAAATTCTCGCCTGAGAGTAAATGCGGCGGGATCGCCCGTCTCCTCAACTCCTGGCATGGAACTTGTGTTACGCGGTGTGACATCAACCTGAACCACTCTCCCCCGCCGGGGGGAGAACCGGGAGAGGGTGGAAACGCGCCGGGGAATGCACATCCGGTCGCCGTCGAGGAGACATCGGACGGCGGCCGGACACCTTCCCCGCATTAGGGCCTGTTCATACTCTCGCGTACGTCGCGTTGCTGCCTGAAATCGGGTCAGGCAAGGCGCGCGGAGTGAAGCTTAGTGCTTCTAAGCGAACGACGCGCAACGCCGCATGGCGCGATTTCAGGCGCAATCCGAAGGACCGGGACCCTTTTTCCGCAATCCTGCGTTGCCGTTCACTTGTGTAGACAAACTACACGGCGTTCACGGCGCGAACGCCGTTCTTACGGCGCCTTAGCTTGCAGAAAAATGGCCTCCGGCGCGGCGCACGAGAGAGTGTGAACAGGCCCTAATCCAGCTTTTCCAGCCACTGCCGCGCTTCTTGCTTGAGTACTTCGTCCCGGTGATCCATCACGGGCATCTCGATCACCCGAAGAAATTCCGCGCGCGCCTGTTCCGGGCGATCCGTCACGGCGTAGGTCTCGCCCAGCTCGAAGTGCGCGAAGGTCCACTCGGGCATCAACTCGGCGGAACGAAGCAGGTGACGCAGGGCCAGCTCGTCTCCGCCTTCGGGCATGTCCCCGAAGAGGGTCTCCGCGATGGTCCGCAGAAACCAGGAGAGGTGCGCCATCTCGCGGTAGTACCTGCCGATCAGGCCGTGGGCCCGGGCATGTTCGGGCTCGAGTTCCAGGGCGCGCAGAGCCTCCTGTTCGATCTCCCGCGAGAGTTCCACCTTCTCCCGGCCGCCCGCGAACACGGCCCGGCGGCCCAGCGCCAGTGCCCGGTAGTAGTGGGCGTTCGCCTCTCCGGGAGCGGCCCGCAGCAGCTCCTCACTGGTCTTCAACGCCTTCGCGTACCACTGCTCCGTACCGGTCTCGTCGCCCCGGTCCAGCGCCTCCTCGCCCAGGTCCACCTGGGAGCGGCAAAGCCGCCAGAGCGCCTCGTAACTCGCGGGATCCATTTGCGCGGCGCGCCGGGCCAGCTCGTGCGCGCGCTCCGTCTGGTATCTGGCATAGGCCTGGTCGCAGCCGTCGACCAATTGCTCGACCTGGGCGCCGGCCGGCGCCGCCAGGCTCAGGAGTGGCGGCAAGGCGAAGCACAGCAGCAGCCGATACCACCGCCTTCTCTGCACAGCTTGTGATTCTTCCATATTCAATCCCCTTGCGATCCTTGACTAGGGCCTAATCATGCCTTGGAAGCGGCCTCAGAAATCCATCCGGTGCTGGGTGCAGGTCCCCGCGGGGCGGTAGTCGCGCAGGAAGAGTTCCTTCTCGCGCGTGGGGCAAAAGGGCCCGGCCGGTTCCTTGGTCTCGGAGCAGATCTCCAGTTCCACTACCGAATCGGGGCGCTCGAATTCGCGCGTGGGCCAGTCGAGCCGCGCGTGCGTCTCGCGCATGAAATCTCCCCAGATGGGCAGCGCCGCCTTGCCGCCGCTCTGCCATTCGCCCAGGCTGTAGAGCGGATTGTCGTTGCCCACCCACACGCCGCAGGCCAGGGTGGGCGTGAAGCCCACGAACCAGGCGTCGGTGAACTTGTTGGTAGTCCCGGTCTTTCCGGCCGCCGGGGCGTAGAAGTGATACTTCCAGCGCGCGCTGCCGCCCGTTCCGCGATCGATCACCGTCTGGAGCATGTCGGTAATGATGCTGGCGGTCCCCGCGGAGAGCACTTCCTCGGATACCGGCCGATGCCGGAACACGAGCTGCCCTTCGCGGTCGCGGATCTCGCGGATGGAATAGGCGCGGTAGTGGATCCCGCCGTTGGCCAGGCAGGCGTAGGCGCTCACCAGTTCGATGGGGTAGACCCCGCTGCTGCCCAGGACCATGGTGAAATCCGTCTCGATGGGCGTCGAGATGCCCATCTGGCGCGCGTAACCGGCCACCAGGTTGGGTGGCACTACTTCCATCAACAGGCGGATGGATACCAGGTTGTAGCTCTTGCGCAGGCCCTCCCGCAGCGTGGTCAACCCGCCGCGGCTGTCGTCGTAGTTCTGCGGGGTCCAGCGCCGGCCGTCGGCTTCCTCCACCACCACGTCCTGGTTCAGGACCTGGAAGCAGGGCGAGTATCCGTTGTCTATGGCCGTCAGGTACAGGAAGGGCTTGAAGGCGCTGCCCGGCTGGCGGCGCGCCTGGACGGCCCGGTTGTAGACGCTCTCGCTGAAGTCGCGCCCGCCCACCATGGCGTAGACGGCTCCGTCGCCCGGGTCGAGGGCCACCAGGGCCGGCTGCACGTAGAGCCGCTCGCGCAGCAGGTCCGCCACGTAGGCGCTGTCCTCCTTCAGCTCGGCGATGCTCTCGCCGGTCAGCGTGGAGTCGGTCAAGCGGTGCCAGTCTTCCCAGTCGTTGATCAGGAAGGACTGCCGGGCCACGCTGTCCAGCGGCGCCAGCCGAGGCTCGATGACCTCCTCGGCGATCCGCTGCATGGGCAGGTTCAAAGTGGTATGAATCTCCAGGCCGTCCCGATAGATGTCGATTCCCAGGTGCTTCTGCATCTGCTCGAGCTGGATGCGGACGTATTCGCTGAAATAGGGCGCCTCGAAACCGGTCTCCAGTTCCTCGTAGGCCACGGTCTTAAGGGGCGTCTCCCGCGCTTCCAGCAGCTCTTCCCGGCTCAGCACTCCGTTGTCGCGCATCAGGCGCAGGACCACGTTGCGGCGCGCGAGGGCCTTTTCCATGTCGAAGAAGGGCGAGTAGTGCGCCGGCGCCTTGAGCAGCCCTACGAGCAGCGCCGACTGGGGCAGGCTCAGCTCCTGGGCCCGGCAGCCGAAGTAGCGCCTGGCCGCCAGCTGCACTCCGTAGGCGCCGTGCCCGAAGTAGGACTGCGTGAGATACATCTCGAGAATCTCGTCCTTCGAGTAGCTGCGCTCGATCTGCAGGGCCGTGATCACCTCGCGCAGCTTGCGCGTGACACTCTTGCGGCGACTCAGGTACAGGTTGCGGGCGAGCTGCTGAGTCAGGGTGGAAGCCCCCTGCGCGTAGCTCATGGAAGCGATGTCCACCGCCAGGGCGGCCAGGATGCGCCTGAGGTCCACGCCCCAGTGGCTGCGAAAACGACGATCCTCGGTGGAAACCAGGGCCTGGACCAGGTGTTCGGGGATCTCCTCCAGGGGAACCTGGACGCGTTTCTGCTGAAAGAACTCGCCCAGCAGCTCCCCCTCCGCGGAATAGAGCTTCGAGGAAAGCATTGGCCGGTAGAGTTCCAGCTCCCTCAGCGAGGGCAGGTCCCGGCAGAGCCAGGTCAGGCCCAGCAATCCCAGGGTGGCCAGGAAAGCCAGCACGGATGCGGCCAGGAAGGCCTTCGGATGACGCCGGTAGAGCTTCATCGTCAGCTCCGCCCGATATTCGTCCGGCCGCCGAAAGAACGGCCGGTGGACGTCCGCCTCAGCTCAGAAACCGCCCCACGACCACGTTCAACTGGTCGAGCCCGAAACGGGCGTCCTCGGCGCGGTCGGGTTGATTGGCCGCCTGGTCTCCCAGGGCGTCCAGGGCCTGCTTCAGGCGGGTCTTGCCACCCTCCCTGCCCGCCAGCGTCTCGGCGATGCCCAGGTAGCCCGCGCTGAGCAGCAGCAGGAATCCGGCTGCGGGCGTGAGCTCGACCGACTGGTCCTCCGAGCGGGCGGCGCGGACGCTGAAGTCATAAGCCTGGTTCATGCTCTTCAGGGCATCGGCATGGCGACCCAGCGAGATCTCGTGCATGCCCTTGGCCCACCAGGCGATGGAGAAAGGAACGGCGTCCTTCTGCAGTTCCTCGCGGAAGCGCAGGCAATTCTCGGCCGCCTTGAGGCCCGTCAGCAGGTGGCGCTCCTCGTGGGCCGCCGCATCGCCAGGCCAGCACTCGGCCAGATCGGCGGCCAGGTTGTAGGACATCACGTTGGCGAAATCCTTGATGCGCAAGGCGCGTTCTTCCTCGCCGCCCTTAATCGCCTCCTCGGCAAAGGCGAGTCCCTCGGCGATGCCGGCCTCGGAGACCGTGATCAGATCGTCGAAGTTTTTGCCCGGCCATTCCCGCTGGCCGAAGGCCTGCTGAGCGAAGGCGAAGAGCTGCAGCCGGTCGGGGAATTCCAGTTCGCGGATTGAGTCGACCACGGCAGCGGCGCCGCCGCTTTCCATGCTGGCCCGCAGGTCATCCCAGCGGTTCTCCGGAAAATTCTGTTCCTCACTCATGGCGATCCTTTGGTTTGCTGGATTCACTCGATGGGTTCATTTCCTGGAATTTGATCGTGTCCCCGTCGAAAACGGCGTATCCGCGGGAAGCTTCGAGGAAGGGCGGCAGCACGACCACCCGGCAGCCTTCGTGATCGACCTGGCAGGCCCGGTGCAGGTGCCCCATCAGGAAGAATTCGTCCCCCGGCTGCAAAATCCCCGGCAGTGCCCGCAGCAGGTAGGCCCGCTGCTCCTGCTCGGTCCAGTGGCAGGTGTCGCCGCCGATGGAAGCGCGGTCCGCGATCCGCATCCCCAGGTCCGGGTGCAGCCAGCTGAACAAGCTATAGGCGAGGCGGTTGCGCATCAGGCGCCGCACCAGGCGGTACCAGCGCTCCCAGGGATCGATGCCGTCCCCGTGATGCAGGAGCACGCGGCGGCCCAGCATCTCCCTGCGCTGGCGCTCGCCGTGGACCACCAGGCCGCAGCTTTCCTCGAGGAAGCCCTCGAGGCGAAAATCGTGATTCCCCGGAAAGATGTGCACCGGGATGCCCGCCCGGCTCAGCTCGTTAAGGGCGTTCAGCCAGGGGAAATGACGCTTGGGGATCACGTGGCGCCACTCGAACCAGAAATCGAAAACGTCCCCGAGCAGCACCAGCTCCGAGGCCTCCCGGCGAGCGTGCTCCAGCAGCCGCCGGAAATCGTGGAGCTTGGCGGGCTCCCCCGCATCCTCCCAGGTTCCGGCGTGGATGTCGCTCACCAGGAAGACAGGCTTCATGATGCTCAAAGATGCAAAACACCCCGCGCAAGACAAACCGGCGGCGGGCTCAGCGCTCCCCGAGCAGGAAACCCGACTCGCCGCCCGGATCCGCATCCAGGTCCAGCGCGGCACCCTCGGGCACGTCGCCGTCCGCGAAGCCAACGGCGATGCGGTCCACCACTTCCTTTCTGCAGCAGGCCCTCCTGGTCCTCCATCAGCGCCCGCAGGAAGTGTTCGGGCACGACCTGCTGCTGGTCCAGCATCGAGGCCAGCTGGACGCTGCGCTGCAGTGCTTCCTGGGTTTTATGAGTCATTCGATCCATGGACAGCATTGCCGCTCCTCCGATGCGGGTTCCTGCCTTTCGGCGGGACAATCTGGCAGTGTTTCCGCCGGAACTGACACGCTCTGTCAGTCTCCCGGCGGTAGCGGCCGGATATGGCCGCTCCAGCACGAAAAATGCAAGGAACGGGCCATAATTGAGACCCGGAGCCACGAAGCTCGTGAATCAGTGCGCGGGATGCATTATGCTCTTGTCAATGCAGGAAACACGGGAACGTCCATGCGCAAGGTGATGTGTTACATAGACGGAAGCTGGCTCTACCAGTCGCTGTTTGAACTCACGCCACCCGAGGACCAGGCCTTTCGGGTGGATTTCGGCGTGCTCCCGCAGGTTCTGCTTGAGCAGCTCTCGGAGCAATCGGCGGGCCAGCAGCTCGATCTCGTGCGGGTGCTCTACTTCGCCAGCTACCCGGTCAACGTGGACGGCCGGGACCTGGAGACCGCCCAGCGTCAGCAGAACTTCTACCGCATGCTGCACGAGGAATTCCGCTACGAACTCGAACTCTACCCGATCGATTTCCGCGGCCGGCGCCTGCGCCGGGCCGATCGGGATCGAGACGACGATTTCCGCCCCCGTGAGAAGTGCGTCGACATCGCCCTGGCCGCTTCGCTCTTGTATTACGCGGCCATCCCCGGCGCCTACGACATCGCGCTGGTGCTGACCGGCGACCGGGATTTCAAGCCCGTCTTCCGGGCGGTGCGGCTGCTGGGCAAGCGCACGGCGCTGGCCAGTATCCGCGCGAGCTGCAGCGGAGTGTTCACCGACCCCCGCGAGGAGTCTCAGCTGCTGGATTTCAAGCTGATCTGGCTGGAGGCCCTGCGGGATAAGATCGAACTGCAGTCGAGCCCGCGCCGCCTTCGCTGCACCTGGACCGAGCACGAGGGAGATCCCTGGGTCGAGGAGAGTCCCGCTCCCGGGCTGCGGGGAGGTTTCATCTGCAGCGCCTGCCGGTCCAGGATCGCCCGGCTCCGCGAGGAGGCTGCGGCGGCGGGCTCCACCCCTGCGACCGACGCGGCGGCGGCATCCGACGGAGGTATAATCGGCGCGGACGAGAATCAAGCTCTGCTGGAACTCGAGAGCCTCGATCGATCAAGTACGGAATCCGGTCCGCTGGAAACAGCCGAGAGCGTGCCCGAGTACGATGAGAGTCTCTTCGAGCAGGACCACTTCGGCAGCATCTACAGCCTCAAGAGCGACCGGGGCTACGGGTTCATCCGCACCGCGGGCCTGGGGGAGTTCTTCTTCCACGCCACGGACCTGGCCCGGGACATCTCCCTGGCGGACCTCAAGCCGGGCATCCGAGTTCGTTTCCGCATCACGGGACTGCCCTCCGCAAGCCGGGCGGGCGCCGCCTCCGAAGTCTGTCCGCTGGTGAGACGCAGTCGTGATGCAAGACACCGGAACGGTTTTCATTCCTCCAGTCGACCGGCGAAATCCTCGACGGACAGGGGATAGCCCGTGGCCTGTTCCACCAGGGACGACCAGTGCAGCGTGTTGGCCGGCTGAAAGATCCGGTCGGCCAGCCAGCCGCCGGCGGCGGGACCGGCGCAGAAGCCCTCGGGCCCGACCGCCGCCTTCAGTGCTTCGTCGAACTGGCAGGCCAGGATTTCCCCCAGCAGGTAGTTGTGGTAGTAGACGGGCGAAGCCGCCAGGTGACTCTTGCAGGCCCAGTCCGTGGAAGGATCGCGCTCCGGGTCCGCTTCGATTCCCTGGTAGCGCTCCACCAGGATCCACCATAACGCGCCGAGGTCCCGGCCGGGATCACGATAGAGCTCGCGTTCGAAGCGTATCACCACCAGCGCCCAGCGAGTGAAATGCAGCAGGCGCCTCTTCCGGGCGCACCCGATCAGCAGGCGCAGGCGCTCCAGGTCCTCTCGAGCGGCGCCGGTGAAACGTTCAAGCCACAGCGGGTCGCGACTGCTCCTTTCCAGCAGGAGGGCCACGGCCTCGGCGGCCAGGTCGTGCGCGGGACCCCGCAGGATGAAGGGTTGCTCGTAATCGGTGAAAAGGTCGTAGGCGGCGTGACCCAGCTCGTGCAGCAGCGCGGACATCCAGTACTCGTCCGGCTTGAGATTGCAGAGCACGCGCACGTCGCCGTCCAGGTCGACATTGACGCAGAAAGCGGACTGGCATTTGCCGTTCCGTTCCTCCAGGTCGCTGGCGGCCAGGATCCCGCGCATCTCCAGGCCCAGCGAATCGAAGAAATCGAGTGCCAGCTCCCGCGGGCGCTGGCCGCTGTAGCAGCGGTCGAGATCCAGGCCGGCGGGATCGGGTGTCTCCTGGAAGAAAGGATCGTTACCCTGCCAGGGACGCAGTCTTCCGTGTGATACCCCGCAGCGAGCACTCAGCTCCTCGACCAGCTCGGCCTGTCCCGCCTCCGCCGGCCCGTCCGTGCGGGTTTCCAGCGCATTCAGCACCGCGCCGAGTGATTCCTGGTCCACTTCCGACAGACTCAGTCGCATGTGGTAGTAGTCGCTGAAACCCAGCGCACGGGCGGAATCGTTGCGCAGGCGGACAAGTTCCAGCAGTCGCGGCGCAGCCTGCTTTCCGATTCGCAGCGAAGCCGCCCAGGCCGCGCGGCGCAGCTCTTCGTCCCCGGAGTTCCTGAGGATCTCCCGGATCTCGTTTTCGCTTGCGACGCGGTCAGCGATACGAGCCCTGAATCCGCCGTGCAGCGCCAGCAGGTCCGCCTCCGCTTCGGAGATGCGGCGCAGCAGCCCGCGGTCCACCTGGCATTCGGCGCAGCGGTTGTAGATCAACTGCAGTTGCCTGGCCAGCAGCGGATCGTCCCAGTTCTCGATGAGCGCGTCCTGGATCTGTTCGAAGATCCGCGGGTCGGCGTGGAATTCTCGCAGGGCGTATTGCGCCTCGGCCAGCCCTCGTTCCACGCCGGGACCGCCCCCGACGACGGTCTGCCACCAGGCCAGGGACGAGGCCTGATGCAGGCGCTGAAATCCGCTGTTGTAGGCCTCGGCCAGCTGGCGTGCAAGATCGATGAACATCAGGCCTCCGTGTCAGCTTCGCGGATTCCGTTGCCGGCGTATTACATCCTCTCGTCAAGGCATCCGGCGGGGATTTGTCGTTTCAGCCTTCGAGCCGCCGGAGCAGCCGGTCGGCTGCCACCAGCAGCGGATCGCGGGCGGGTCCGAAGGGCGGGGAGTAGGCCAGGTCCAGCTCCGCGAGCTCGTGCACCCTTGCGGATCGCTGCAGCAGCGCCGCCAGCACGTCGATCCGCAGGGCGCCCTCCCCTTCCGCCAGCACGGCGCCGCCCAGGAGGCGACCCGTCCCGCGCTCCGCTTCCAGCACAACTTCCAGCACTCCGGCGCCGGCCATCGCGTGACCGCGCGTTCGTGAGACGACGTGGGTGCGCAGCACTCCCGGGCTTCGATCCGCGCCCGAGCTGCCAGCCGGCCTGGCCTGTCCCAGCAGGCCGCCTGTCGAAGGGAGCGGAGTCTCCTCCGCGGAAGCTTCCTCGCCGGAGAGGATCCCGCAGCGGGCGAGCTCGAAACCGCAGCAGCGCAGGATCAAGGTTCCCGGTGAGGGCGCCAGGCTGCGCCGGTTCCGCTCATCCTGCTGTGCCGCGTTGTGCCCCGCCACTCGGCCACCGCGCAGGGCCTCGAGCGCCTGCGGGTTGTAGACCCGCACCGGTGCTCCTCCGGGCGCGGACACAGCGCCCTCGCGGATCGCGCAGTCGCCGGCGGCGAAAACGTCCGGGTGGCTGGTCTGCATCCGCTCGTTCACGATCAGGGCGCCGTTGCCCTCCACGGCCAGCCCAGCGCGCCGGGCAAAGTCCGCGGCGGGCAGGATCCCGGTGCAGTTGAGGACCAGGTCCGCATCCCATTCTGGGAGCGGTTCCGTTGATGCGGGCGTGGAAAAGGCCGCCGCTTCCCTTGCGTCCTCGTTCCGCACCTTGCTTCTTCCATCCTGCGATCCTGCTCTCGCGCCGGACCCGGCGGCGCGGAAACGGACACGGAACGTATCACGACCGCCGCCCCGGCGAAGAGGCTGCACGCTCTCGGCCAGGCATCCCGGCCGCAGGTGCACACCGGCGGATTCCAGCCTATTAGCCAGGCGGCGACGGAGCTCCCCGTGAAAGCCGGGCAGGGGCAGCGGCTCGGGATCCACCAGGCAGACTTCCACGCCGGCGTCAAGGAGCACGTCCGTCATCTCCAGGCCGACGGGTCCGGCGCCGCAGATCAGCACCCGCCTGGCGGCAGGCAGCTCCTGCTTCAGGCGGCGGACGTCCTCGAGAGTCTTGACCGTGCGCAGGCTCCCCGGCGGCAGACCGGGTATGGCCAGCGGTCTGACGGTCGCGCCGCTGGCGACCACCAGGCGATCCCAGTCCAGGCGGATGGTTGCGCCGTCCTCCCAGCCGGGATCCGCGGGCAGCAGGGCGGCGCTTTGGCTGCGCGTTCCTTCCAGGCGCCGGTTCTCCAGGTCCAGGCCTTCCACGCGGTGCCCCAGCAGCAGTTCGATGCCCGCCTCGCGCAGCCGGACGGGCTCCCGGACGCGCAGGTCCTCCACCTCGCGCCCCTCGTCGCCCAGGTTGTAGGGAATGCCACAGGCCCCCCAGGAGACGTCTCCCGTGGCTTCAAGGACCTGCACGCGTAGCGCCGGATCGCTACGACGGGCGGCCAGTGCGGCGGCGAGTCCCGCGGTGTTGCCGCCGATGACGATGAGGGTGTGTGACATGACTTCAAGATGCGGCTTGAGGGGGCGAAAGTCCAGGCCATTCATGCATCACACGTCGATCGTCGGGATCCGATTCCCGCTTTTCGGAACTGCCCGGCGTTTCACATCTTGCACCGAGCTTCGGGTTCCACCGCCCTAAGTGCATCGGTCAGTGCACCGTGCGAGGAAAGCCATGTCCCAGGTCACTCAATGGATTGATGCCTTCGACTCCTTCGTCTGGGGGCCGCCCCTGATGATCCTGCTGGTGGGAACCGGCCTCTTCCTGACCATCCGCTTCGGCTTCGTCCAGTTCCGCGGTTTTTTCCACGGGACGGAAGTGATCCGCGGACACTACGACCACCCGGACCACCCGGGGGAGATCAGCCACTTCCGCGCCCTGACCACTGCTCTTTCAGCCACCATCGGCACGGGCAACATCGTGGGGGTGGCCGCCGCCATCCTCGCCGGCGGACCGGGCGCCGTCTTCTGGATGTGGATCACGGCGCTGGTGGGCATGGCCACCAAGTACACTTCCTGCACCCTCGCCGTGCATCACCGCCGGATCGACGAGCGCGGCGTGGCCCACGGCGGTCCCATGCACTACATCGACCTGGGCCTGGGCCCCCGCTTCAAGTGGCTGGCCGTGCTCTACGCCCTGTTCACGGCGCTGGCCTCCTTCGGCATCGGGAACATGTTCCAGGCCAACAACATCGCCACCTCCGTGATCTCGCTCCTGCCGGGCGATATCGCCTCCGCGTCGCTGGCGGCGCGGATCCCCATCGGCCTGCTGATGGCCGGCCTGGTGGGCCTGGTGATCCTCGGCGGGGTGAAGCGCATCGCCGCCGTTGCCAGCAAGCTGGTCCCCTTCATGGTGGTGGTCTACTTCGGCTCCGGCCTGGTGATCCTGTTCATGAACTTCCCCCAGATCCCCGCCGCGCTGGGCCTGATCTTCGACCAGGCCTTCCACGCACCCGAGGCGGTGGCGGGCGGCCTGCTGGGCGGCGTGATCCGCCAGGGGGTGGCGCGCGGCCTGTTCTCCAACGAGGCGGGCCTGGGCAGTGCGGCCATGGCCCACGGCGCGGCCCAGACCGACGAGCCGGTGCGCGAGGGCATGGTCGCCATGCTGGGCCCCTTCATCGACACGATCATCGTCTGCACTATGACGGCCCTGGTGATCATCATCACGGGCGCCCACGAGGTGATCTCAGACAAGGGCCTGCTCACCGCGAGCGCCTTCGACGCCGGGCTGCCGGGCTTCGGCCGGATGGTGGACTTCGGCATCGTGCTCTTCGCCTTCTCAACCCTGGTGGCCTGGTCCTACTACGGCGACCGCGCCGTCGACTACCTTTTCGGCCGACGGGCGGTGACGCCCTACCGCATCCTCTACACCGTGGTGATCGTGATCGGCGCCTCGCTGAAACTGGATCTGGTGATACTCCTCTGCGATGCCGTGAACGGCTTGATGGCCTTACCCAACCTGGTGGCGCTGCTGGCCCTCTCGCCCCTGGTGGCGAAGATCACCGCCGACTACTTCCGGCGCAAGCGCTCCGGCGAGTTCCTGAAGTACCGTGGCTGACCGAGATTCGTCCTCCTTCGATCCCACCTACCTCAGCGCGGTGGATGAGATCTACCACTACGGCTGGTCCGCCGCCAAGCTGCTGAGGGTCCGGCTGCTCGCGCATTCCATCGAACACTTCTGGCCCTCGGGCCACCCCACGCGCCTGGTGCACGTGGCGGGCACCAACGGCAAGGGCGGCACCTGCAGGCTCTTCGAGGCGGCGCTTGCACCTCTCGGCCGCACCGGAGCCTGGCTCAATCCACACCTTTTCGACTACGCCGAACGCTTCAGCATCGATCGCCGTCCTGCGGAGCGTTCAGAGATCGCCGCCCTCTGGTGTGAGACCGTGCGCCCTCATTCACTTGAGCGGGCCGAAGGCAATCTCGACCACGCCCTGAGCTTCGCGGAGGCCGGCCTGCTGATCGCCCTGCACCTCTTCGAACGCCACGAGGTGCGCTGGGCGGCCATGGAAACCGGCGTGGGCGGGCGCTACGCCCCCACCATGGCCCTCGATGTCGAGCTGGCCCTGCTCACGGACGTGGGCCGCGACCATCCCCGGACCCTGGGACGTGAGACATGGCAGGTGGCGCTGGAGAAGGCGGGCGTCGCCCGGAAGGGCCGCGGTTTTCTGAGCACGGTCGGAGACGAAGCCAGGGAATACGTGAGACAGACCGCGCAGGCCGAAGGCGCCATCTGTCGTTGCCTGGATCGCGCAGACCTGGTAGCGCTCAGCGCTGAGATCGACGCCCTGCGGGAGACGGGAAGGATCGCGGCGGACTTTGAGCCCGGGGAACACTGGCTGCGCAACGCCTGCCTGGCGCTGGCGGCGGCGCGAGAACTCGAGCCGCAACTGCCCGTGGACCGGGCGCTTAAGGCCATCTGCGCCGAGCCGCCCCTCCCCGGTCGCCTTTGGCGCGTGCGCGAGCACTTGGTGGCGGACGTGGCGCACAATCCGGACAAGCTGGCGGCGCTGGCGGCCGACATAGACCGGGAATTCCCCGGCAGGCCCCTGCGCGTGGTGCTGGGGATCAGCCGCAACCGTTCACTCCCGCCACTGCTTAAACCCCTGTTGCCCAGGCTGCGCTCCCTGATCCTGACCGGGGCTTCCTACGCGGGACGCGACCCGCTGGAGCTGCTGCGCGAACTGCGGGAGAGCCTGCCCGGAATCGAGGCCGAGGTGGAGCGCGATCCTGACCTGGCCCTGGAGCGAGCGCTAAGGGAACGCAGGGACACCGAACTTGTACTGATTACGGGCAGCGCCTATACCATCGACCAGGCTCTCAATCCCGATCCATACATGAAAAGGATCAATGCGGAATTCGGGCGGCGCGGCGGAGAATTATTTACTTTTTAACAGCTCAACCTGCTGACAGCTTTCCCGCGGAGACCGGATGGAAGCCTTGAACCGCCTGATCGCCCACACGATCCCTCTCTTTCCCAAGGGATTCGTCGGCCACCTCTCGCGCCACTACATCGCCGGACCATCCATCGACGACGCCGTGCGCGTGGGGCGGGAGTTGATGCGCGAGGGCTGTTGCCTGACGATGGACGTACTGGGAGAGCATATCCGCAGCACTGCCGAGGCCGAGCCCTACTGCCGGAAGTACCTGGAACTGCTGGACCGCATCGCGGGGGAGGGTCTGGATGCCAACGTAAGCATCAAGCCCACCCAGATGGGCATGGCCCTGGACATGGAAGCCTGCCGGAGGAATTTCCGCCGGATCCTCGAGTCGGCGCGCCGGCACGGGAACTTCGTGCGCATCGACATGGAGGACACGCCCTACACCGACCTGACCCTCGATCTGCACGAGGGGCTGGTCGCCTGTTTCCCGGGAAACGTGGGTGTCGTGATACAAGCCTACCTGAGGCGCTGCATGGAGGACGTGCGCGACCGCCTGGTGCCCGGCGGCGCCAACCTGCGCATCTGCAAGGGCATCTATCGCGAACCCCGCGAGCTGGCCTACCAGGGACGGCGGGAGATCCGCGACAGTTTCCTGGAGTTGACCCGGGAACTGCTGGCGGCGGGCAACTACCTGGGCATCGCCACCCACGACGAGTTCCTGGTGGAGGGTTCGCTGCGCATCATCGACGAGCTGAGCCTCCCGCCGGAGCGCTACGAGTTCCAGATGCTGCTGGGCGTGCTGCCGGGACTGCGCCGGGAGATCCTTCGCCGGGGCCACCGCCTGCGGGTCTACGTGCCGTTCGGCGAAGCCTGGTTCGCCTATTCCACGCGCCGGCTCAAGGAAAATCCCTCGCTGGTCAACCACTTCATCAAGGGCGTGTTCCGCCCGCACTGACAAGAGAGAACGGGACGCTCGCGCATCCCGTTCTTTGTCACACACGCATTCCGCTGCCGAGGGCTTAGGCAGTCAGTTCACCGCCACCACCACGTAGAAGCCGCTGGACGGCGCCGCGCCGGCCGATTCGCTGTAGAAGGCGTCGTAAACCGTCGCAATCAGATTCCCCGGGTCGGGATCATCCCGGGGCGCGGCCAGGCGGTGCACGTGATACGAGGTCGCCCCGGCGCTGGCGCTCCAGGTCAGGAACACGTCGTTGCCGTCGGTGTAGATCTGCAGGTCGGTCACCGGGTCCGGCGGCGGCAGGTGATCCACGAAGTCGTCCGCGGAGCGCGGTTCCAGCTTGTGATTATCGTAGCTGTAGTGCAGGTAGCCGGTGATCGAGGCGAACTGCTGGCCGAGTGTCACAGCGGTGCTGTAGCTCAGGTCGTCCACCCGCAGGCTCCCCGAGGCGTCCTCCACCAGGAACTCGCCGTAGCCCAGGTCCGGATCGGTCACCGTCACGTCGGACACAGTTATCAGCACGCTCTCCCACTGCTCGTCGTTGGCCGAGGCGCAATCGACGGAACTCGGCGCCGGCGGGTCGTCGGCGCCCAGGACCTCCCAGTCGCTGAGGTTGTAGATCTCCGTCAGCCCGTAATACTCCTGGACGGTTCCCGTGACGCCCACCGTCTGCCCCACGGAAGGTGTGAACGAGGTCGTATAGACGTAAATCCCGTTCCAGGCGCCCTCCGCGTCCTGAATCGTCCAGGCGCTGCTGTCGTAGGTCAGCGCGGTCACCACGCCTTCCACGGTCACCTGGCTGCCCGTCAGCGGCGAATCGCCGGAGGGATCTTCCGTGTACTGCACGTCGTGGATCGGCGTCGCCGCCGACTGCATGCCGTAGCGGGCGGCGAATTCCTGGTAATACTGGTTGGCCAGGTTGGCGTCGTGCAGCACGAGCATGTTCTCGTCGTTGGAGTACTCCGCGGCGGAGGACCAGTTGTTGGAGCCGGTGATCACCACCGGGTCGCTGGCTGGGTGATTGGGATCGATGAGCATGTACTTGTGATGCAGGTTGCCGCCGAGGTCGTCCAGGATCACCGGCGCGGGCGGGCTCCAGGGATTCTCCCCGCCGCCCGTCATGTCGTTGTATTCGCTGTAAGGATCGCCGTCGTTGGCCTCGTCGAAGACGCCCCGCACCTCGACTCCGGCGTCGTAGCGGCTCTTCATGGCGTCCGAGATGTCCTGCCGCGTAAAGGAGAAGATGCAGAAGCAGATCTCGTAATCGGCCCCGGCGATCAGGGACTGGATCTCGGAGCTCAGACCGTCGCTGGGGCCGAAGTACTGCTCTACGGCCACCGTATCCACCAGGAATGAATGGACCGTGTTGTCGTACTTGCGGTCTCCGAAGCGGCTTTCCGTCGAAGACGGCGTATCACCCGCGGAACCCCACATCTCGTCGAACTCGGCGGTATAGGCCTGGGCCAAGCCGTCCGAGACCAGGCGCACCAGGTTGTTGGCGTCGTAATTCCAGCCGCCCCAGTTGAAGTTCCAGGACCCGCCGAGAACCGTCCCCGAGCCGGCCGGAGCTCCCGCGCGGGCGTCCACGGTCAGGAACTTGTTGTGCATCAGCCCATCGCCGTCGTTGAGCCCGTAGGCGTCGTCGATCACGGGCACTCCCGCGGCCTCGAGATCGTCGATCACGGAGCCGGAGTGGTTGCCGTCCTCGACGATCACGCGCAAGGTCACACCGCGGGCGTCCGCGTTCAGCAGCGCCGTGCCGATCTGCGAGTCGCTGAGGGTGTAGAGGCAGACGTCGATGGAATACTGGGCCGCGTCGATCAGGTCCGTGGCCGTGGCGAAGAAGTCGGCGTTGCCCGAGGCCGTCTGGTAGGTGGCATAGCCCGCCGCCACGCTGCGGTTGAACCAGGCCGCGATGCTGCCCTCCTCGGGTTCGGTTCCACCCCAGGTACTCTCCGGCGTGGGAGAGCCCGTCACGAAATCGACCGGGCAGTCGTCGGTATCCTCCCCGGCGGGATCACGGCTCATGGACTGGCCCGTGGGCACGGCGCCGTAGGAGACCACGCCCGGCCAGCTGCCGCCCTCCCAGGCCACCACGTCCACGTATCCGTCGTAGTAGCCCGTGGAGAGAATCATCTCATCTCCGCCGTTGCTCAGCGCGAATCCCATCACCAGGTCGGGGGCGAAGCCGAACTGGGCCTGAAAGCCGCTCAGGTTCTTGGCGATCAGGATCCGCTCCCCCGCTCCCAGCACCGTTCCGCCGGGGATCTGTCCGTAGAACTCTCCCCCGCCCTGGGTTTCCTCGTCGCCCAGCCACCAGCCGGAGATGTCCACGTCCGAGGCGGTGGGATTGTAGAGTTCGATGAACTCGTCGTCGTCGCCGACCGCCGCGCCGTCGTAATACACCTCGTCCACCACCACGTAATCGGCGATGGAGGCGTGGGCGGCGGTGGCGAAGAGCAACATTGCGAGAGCCGAGGACAAACCGGCAGACAAGTTTAATCGAAGGCTGCGCTGCATCGTCAATCTCCAGGCTTGAGCAGCATGGCCGGGTCCCGCACTCCGCGGGTCCGCTTCCACAAAGCTGCAATACTTGTTTTCGTCGGGCGGGGAGCCTGCCGGACAGGTTCCCTGCGGATAGTACGAAATCAAAGTGAATTCTCAATCAGCGGCGTGGACCGGTTTAAAATTCAACCATCCATCCGCCGGCGGTCCGCCTCGCTGCTCAGAGCGCCGGCCGCCTAGCGTGGCGAGCCCGGAATCGCCGCGAAGAAAAAGGGGCCGCCTCGCGAGGCAGCCCCTCTTTCTGCACTGGGCCGCAGGGAGTCGAACCCCGATTCACGGAACCAGAATCCGTTGTCCTGCCATTAGACGACGGCCCAGTATTTCTGGAAACACTGAAGATAGTCCAATTGAGTAATTTGTCAAGGCGGCGGAATTCGACAGGATTCCCCGGCATCCCGCTTTCGTACATTGTGAGCTGCCGAAGATCGGTTGCGGGCGGGCGCGTGTCACAGCCCCGCGGCCGGCCGGAAAACACCGGAGGCTCCCTTGACCTTTCAGATCGGCCTTGAATTCGACCGGGCCATCAACTGGAAAGCCCGGCTGGGCCAGGAGATACCCTTCCTCAGTTCCTGGCTGCGAAGCTGGAACGCCCTGCGGGTGGCGGACATGGCCTGCGGCAGCGGCAAGCATGCGGCGGCCCTGGCCCGCCTTGGATTCAGGGTCACGGGCCTGGATTCCAGCGTGGAGATGCTCGACGCCGCCCGCTACGAGACCCAGGGCCTGGCCTGTCGGCTCCTGCAGCACGACATGCGCATACCTCTACAGGACCTGCAGCCCCAGGACGCCCTGCTCTGCCTGGGCAACAGCCTGGCCCTGCTCTCCGACGAGGAGGAGGTGCTGTCGGCCCTGAAGTCCTTCCGCGCCCTGGTCAGGGCGGGGGGCGGTTTCATCCTGCACCTGCTGAACTTCGAGCGCTTCCGGCGACCCGAGCGAGGCTTTTTCCCCCTGACGACCACCTGGGAAGAGGGCGCGGCGACGGCCCATCACCTGAAATACATCGAGCTGCACAGCGACCATGCCTGCGTGCACCTGATCCGCATCCACCGGCCGCAGCCGGAACGCTGGATCCGCGAGGTGAAGAGCGATCGCCTGCTGCCCCTGCGGGCGGAGGAGCTCCTGCCCCTGCTGCGAAGCGCCGGCTTCGCCGAAATCGAGGTCTTCGGCGACCTGCGGGGATCTTCCTACCTGCGAAGCGAGAGCCACGACCTGGTGCTTTGCGGGCGCGTGCCGAACTGAGCGCCCCGCTGCTCTCGGCTTTCTCCAGAGAAGTGCTTTCGGTGGGAACGGCGGCGAGCTATAAAAACCGCCCCAGAGGGCGGAACCGGTCTCCATCGAAAAACCCAGCGGTACGGCTTTTCGAAGCCGGTTTTTGGTGGGGGAATTCGGATCCGATCCGGTCGCCTGAAGGTCGACCGGAATCACTTCTACGCAAATAATGATAATTAACCGATAATTCAAACCGCCGCCACCGCAGCTCATGAACGTACCGCTCTTCCCGCATGTCCTGGCGAAAACGGCCTGGCCCCGCAGGGACGCCAACGCTCGCAACAGCCGACTCTCGGCGACCGAGCTGCCCGGGGACCTGCGCCCGCTCCAGAGAATGGAACCGCCCCCGCCCTCGCCGGGAGGAGATGAATGTATCACGGGCTGGGAGGGCGGACTGCTGGTCCGCCGGGGCGGGTGGCTCTGCGGCTTCGGCGCTTCCGGGCTCGAACTCTTCCGAACGCCCCTGGCCGCGCCCGACGCCGCCCCGGAGATGCAGCGCGGCGAAACTCCCCCGGCCCGCTCCGCGCCGGCCATGCTGGAGAACGGCACCTGCGTCGTCACCTTCGGTCCCCACCTGGTGTACATCGGTTCCTCGGGATCGATCGAGACCGGGCTGACCGGGGAAGACCAGGTCCTGCTGGGGGGAGCATCGCCCAACTGCACGCCGGACGGCAAGCTGGTGCTGACCTGCGAATCGGGAGAGGTGAACCTGGTGCTGCACGAGGAGGTGCTGGCGCTGACGGCGCCCCTGCCGCTGCCGGGCCGCAGGAGGAAGGGCCCGCGCGCCTCCTGTCCCGCGGTGTACCCGGACGGCTCGCTGGCCTGCTGCGACACCTTCGGCCTGCGCCGCCTGATGCAGGACGGCATGGTGCGCTGGACGGGCCCGGCGGTCCGCCTGGACCGCGCGCCCGTGCTCGACCTCCGCGGGATCTGCGCGGTCTGCGACCTCAAGGGCCGGACCCTGTTCCTGGATCCCGACGGCCTCTGCGCCGCGGAGTTCCCCTTTCCCATGCTGTGCGCGGAACGCCCCGGGGGCGGCTGGGCGGCCCTGGGAGACGATCGCCTGCTGCTTCTGGACGCGCGGCACCGCGAGTCGTGGAGTCGAGCGCTGCCAACGGGAGAGCATCCCCCCCTGGTGGACCGCCGGGGCTGGATCTGCCTGCTCGACGGCGAGCGGCGCCTGCTGCTCTTCGACGCCGCAGGCGACTTGAAAGCTCAGCACGAAGGGATCGAACCTGCCGGCGCGCCCTCGCTGGTGCGCTCCGGAAGGGTGGCGGTTCCTTGCCGCGATGAACTGCTGCTGCTGGGATGAATGCTGAAGACGGGACCGTCTGCTGACCGGGATTCGAAGCCGCCGTGTACCGCGAAAGTGCCGGAGCACGCCCGGACGATCAGTCCTTCTTGTGCTCCTCGAGTTTCTCCTTGACCGCTTCCCCTCCTTTCTCGAGCAGCTTCCCGCCCTCATCCTTAACGGTCTCGATCACCTTTTCTCCATGGCGGCTGAGCTCCTCCAAAGGTTCGGGCATTTCCGTTCCGGTTACACGGAACCAGATGATCACGCCCGCCAGGATCAGCAGGGCCGCCAGGGCCAGCTTGAAGAGTCGCTTGATCAGGCCGTAGAACAGCACCACGGCCAGCAGCAGCACGATCGCCAGCACGTAGGGGTTACTGCCGAGTGAAAGCAGCGTTTCGCTCATGGCGGCGGCCTCCGGTTGCGTGTGTTACATAGTGGACCACCAGGTGCGGGACGGCCCCGTCCGCCGGATGGAAACAGACAGACTCCGGAAATATCGTATTTTCAAGGCATGAGTTGGCTGAAGCTGATCCGCATCAGGCAGTGGCCCAAGAACCTGTTCGTCTTCGCGGGCCTGCTGTTCGCCCGGCGGCTCGCTGATCCCCAGGCCCTGCTCGACAGCCTGACGGCCTTCCTGCTGTTCTGTCTCGCCTCCAGCCTGGTCTACGTCTTCAACGACCTCTGCGACCTCAATTCGGACCGCCTGCATCCCCGGAAACGCAAACGGCCCCTGGCGTCGGGGAGCATTCGCCCCGCCGCGGCGGCCTGGGCCGCGGGTATCGGCCTGCCGCTGCTCGCGGCGCTGACCTGGTGGAGCCTGCCGGAGATCCTCTGGGTGCTAGCGGCCTACCTGGCGCTGAACATCGTCTATTCGGTCCGGCTCAAGCGGCTGCCTGTGCTGGACCTGTTCCTCGTCGCCGCGGGTTTCATTCTGCGCGTCCTGGCGGGCACCCGGGCGCTTGACGTGCCGGCCTCCGACTGGGTGCTGCTCTGCACCGGGTCCCTGGCCCTCTTCCTGGCCGCGGCAAAGCGCAGGACCGAGGTCCCCGTGGACGGCGACGGCCGCCCGACCAGGGCCCGCGAACTCTACGGGCCGGAATTCCTGGACCAGGTGCTGAGTATCACGGCGGTCTCCTCCATTCTCTTCTACGGCCTGTACTGCAGCGAACTGAACGCCGGCAGGCCGGGCGGTTCGAACCTGATGTGGACGCTGCCCTTCGTGGTCTTCGGCATTCTTCATTACCTGCGACTGATTCGCCGCAACCTGAACAGCGGACGCACGCTGCTGCTGGACGCCCCGCTGATCGGCACCCTGATCGCATGGATCGCCTGCGCATGGATCGTGCTGCGATGATCCGGGCCAGGCGCGGACGGGTTTCCGGTTGGGGCAACTGGCCGCGCCGCCGGTCGCTGATCCTCTCGCCCTCGGGCGAAGCCGCCGTGGAGGATCTCTTCCTGCGGTCCGTCGCGGCGGATGCGCCCGCCATGAACATCGCCACGCGGATCCAGTCGGGCCACATCGAGGCCCTGCTGCCCCGCGGGTTGGGACGCAGCTACGGCGACGGGGCTCTGGGTCCGGTGCTGCTGGAGACCGGTGGCCTGAACCGCCTGAAGTCCTTCGACGAGGAGCGCGGAATCGTCGAGGCTGAGGCCGGCCTGAGCCTGGACGAGCTGGTCCGTCGCGTCCTTCCCCGCGGCTGGCTTCCTCCCGTGATTCCGGGTACGCGCTGGGTCAGCCTGGGCGGAGCGGCGGCGGCGGACATCCACGGAAAGAGCCATCACCAGCGGGGGAATTTCTCGGCGCAGGTGCTGGGAATGCGCCTGCTCACTCCCGCGGGCCGGATCGTCGATTGCTCGCCCGAGGTCGAAGGGCGCCTCTTTCGCGCCACTTTCGGCGGGATGGGCCTGACGGGCCTGATCCTCAGCCTGCGCCTGCGGCTGCTGCGGGTGCCCGGGGTCTGGTTCCGGCGCTGGGTGATCGCCTGTCCAGACCTAGAGCGGACGCTGGGGCGCCTGGCGGACTCGGGCGCCAGCCACACCGTCGCCTGGTTGGACGCTTCCGCCGAGGGCCCGGAGCTGGGCCGGGGACTGGTCTATCTCGGGGAACCGAGTTCCGAAGGACCCGCGGACGACCGACGGGGCTCCCCCGCAAAGAGAAACGAAGGAGAAGGCGCGGCGCTGCAGGGGCCTTTTCACCGGCCGCCCCTGCTCGGACCTCCCTTCACCCCTCCCTTTCCGTTGATCGGCACCACCGCCCTGCGCGGCTTCAACCGGGCCGTCTGGCGCCTTGGACGCCGGCGCGAAGGGCGGGAACACTTCCAGCATTACTCTCATTTCTTCTGGCCCCTGGATCGCCTGGCGCACTGGAACCGGCTCTACGGCAGCCGGGGTTTTCTTCAATTCCAGTGCGTCCTGCCCGGCGAGGCCGGGGACGGATACGGGGAAGGCCCGCTGCGCCGGATCCTTAAGGAAGTGCGCTCGGCCTGCGCGGGGGCCGGGCTGGTGGTCCTCAAGCTGCTGGGCGCCCCGGGAGCGCAGGCCGGACCGCTGGCCTTCCCCATGGCCGGTCCCACGCTGGCGCTGGACCTGCCGCGCCGCGCCGGTTCGGTGGAGCTGATCCGGCGCCTCAACCGGCTGACGGCGGATGCGGGCGGACGCGTGTACCTGGCCAAGGACGCCCTGCTCGATCCGGCCCTGTTCCGCGAGATGTATCCCGCGCAGGCCGGATTCCTTGAACTGAAACGCGAGATCGATCCCCAGAATCGTCTGGCGGGCGATCTCGCACGACGCCTGGAGTTGGTTCCATGAAAGTCCTCGTGCTCGGAGCGAACTCGGGCATCGCCCGCGCGGTGGTGCTCGAAGTCCTCGAAAACCCGCCGGATGGCCCGCGCAGCGACCTCGAATTCAGACTCTGCGCCCGGCAGCCCGAGATCCTGGATTCGCTGGTGTCACGCATCGAATCCGGCGGAGCGAGTGCCCGGCGCCATGCCTGCGATGCACTCGGGTCCTCGGACCGGGAGCGGATCCTGGCCGAGCTCAAGTCCGACGGGCCGCCGCCCGACCTGGTGCTGGCGGCCTGGGGCATGCTGCTGGACGAGGGACGCTCCGACGGCGAGTCGCTTGATCGAATGAGCCGGGTCAACCACGTTTCAACCGTCGAGTGGGTGCGGGCACTGGCCGAATGGATGGACCGGGAAAGCGCCGGCGGCACCATCGCCGTGCTCGGATCGGTGGCCGGCGACCGACCCCGGCGGCGCAGGCCGCGCTACAGCGAAAGCAAGCAGCTCCTCGAGCGCGACCTGGCGGCGCTGCGCGCTGAACTGCAGGTCCGGGGCGAGCGGGCCGGCGCAAATCGCCCGCGGATCCTGCTGGTCAAACCCGGACCGGTGCTCACGCCCATGACCGCCGGCCTGGGACCGATCCCGCTGATGGTCAAGCCCGAGGTGGTGGCCGTCCAGATCCTCAGGGCCGTCGCCCGGGGCTGCACGGTGTGTTACACGCCGCGGCGCTGGCGCCCGGTCATGGCGCTGCTCAGGCGGCTGCCCGAGTGGCTCTGGCAACGCATCAACATCTGAGTCGCCGGCAAATGACACTCCAGCCCGCAGCCCCCCCGGCCCGGAAGACCCGCTCCGCCGAGCGCAGCGGGGATTTTCCCGGCGGCTGGCCCCTGCAACTGCTCGCGCTCCTGGCGGGCGCCTTCGCCTACCGCTTCGCCTTCCGCCTGGGGCACGTCTTCACCGACGATTCCCACTACCTGTTCCTGGCGCAGAGTCTCCTTAACGGAGAATTCGGCGAGGGCTACCTGGGTTATCCCGTGGTCCCGCTCCGCGTCTGGCAGGCCGTACTCGGCGCCCTGGCCTTCCGCCTGTTCGGCGTGGGCGTCTTTGCCGCATCCTTCTTCCCCATGGCCTGCTCGCTGGCCAACGTGCTGCTCTCCGCGGAGCTGGCCAGACGTGTCACCGGCTCCAGGGACGCGGGACTCCTGGCGGGCCTGCTGATGGCCATCTTCCCCACGGACACGGCCTTCGCCACCATCTTCATGACCGACGCCCCGGCGGCGCTGCTGATCAACCTGGCGGCCCTCTGCCTGGTAATCTCCTACCAGCGGCGTTCCACTTCCTGGAGCCTGGCGGCGGGCGCCTGCCTGTTCTTCTCGCTGCAGTTCAAGATGAGCGCCTGCTATGCCGCCGCCCCGCCCTTCCTTTTCGTCATCTGGCGCCTGGCGGTGCGGCGCAGGCTGGAATGGCGCCTGCTGCTGGCCCTGGGCTTCCTGCCTCTCAACTTTCTGCTGGAGGCCGGATTCTACAAGTTCCTGCAGGGCGATCCACTTTTCCGCTTCCACCAGCTCGAAGCCAACTACCGCCTGCCCCAGGACTTCTTCACCGAGGGCAGCGCGGTGGGCTACGCCGGGCGCGGCGAATACTACTCCGCGCTGCTGAAACGAGTGTTCTACCTGGGACCCCGGGCCATCTTCCTCAGGCGCTTCTACCTGCTGCTGCCGTTGCTGGCCCTGGCGCAAAGCCTGCGACTGCTTCGCGCGAAGCGGCTGCTCCCGCTGGCGGGCTGGTTCCTCGGGCTGGTCCTGGTCTACGATGCGGGCAGTTCCTCGCTTGCGGCCTACCAGCCCCTGCCCATGCACCTGAGCTGGTACCTCTTCCCACTCTTCATGCCCGCCGTGATCCTCAGCGCCGTGCTGCTGGAGGACTTGAAACCCCTGCTGCGCGGCGGAGCGCTGCTGCTGCTGGCCGCGGGCAGCCTGCTGATGTGCCGCGAATACGCCGACTGGTTCAACCGGGAGGAACTGGGAACCCTCCGCGCCGCCCTCGCCGCCGAGCCCGGGACCGCGATCCACGCAGACCCATTCTCCGCCTATGCCCTGGATTTCGAAGAGGGCTATGCACGTCCCGGCAGGATCCGCGTCATCCGAGGAAGCGATTTCGATTTCCGTGAAATCCCGGGGGGAGAACTGGTCTTTTTCAACGAGCTGAACGTCATGGAAGCCCGCAGCCTGGGGCGGAACCTGCCGGCCGCCGCGCACCTGGAAACGCGCCTCTTCGATGAGCTTCTGCAGGCCGGCGGTTACAAGCTGTTACGCCGCCGGAGCGAGGCACCGTTTCCAGCGGAATCCTCCCCTCCGGATCCGCCATGAGTCCCGCTAAATCCGAAGCTTGTCCAAGTCGATAGTAAGTGGTGACGCCACTGCACTGAACAACATTCAGGAATTTCACACCTACCGCCGATCGGATTTAACCAGCAAGGAGCGCCATGAAGATCCTGGTGGTCGAAGACGATTTCACGAGCTGGAAACTGATGCAGCACCTGTTGCGCAGCTACGGCGAATGCGACATCGCCGTGAACGGCCGGGAAGCCCTGGAGGCATTCGCGGCTTCGATGGACTCGTGCGAACCCTACGATCTGGTCTGCCTGGACATCATGATGCCGGAGATGGACGGGCAGGCGGTGCTGAAGGAGATCCGGAGGATCGAGGAACGGAACGGAGTGCAGGGTTTGCACGGCACCAAGGCCGTGATGATCACCAGCCTCTCGTATCCGGCCAATATCCTCGAGGCTTTTCGCGAACAGTGCGACGGGTACCTGGTGAAGCCCATCGACTCAGAGACCCTGGAATCGCAGCTGCGGAACCTCGGATTGATCAACTGAGGGCGCGCCCGGTCAACACAGCTCCGCCATCTCTTCCTGATCGAGCATGCTGCTCCGGATGCGGCTGAATTCGTCGTGGATCGTGAGCACCAGCCGATCCAGTCCGGAGCGGTCCATTTCCACGTAGCGGGAACAATCCTCATCCAGGCGGTAGCTCATACCGTCCGCGCCGGTGACGAAACCTTCCATCATGGCCAGGATGTCGGCCACGTGCACGGCGTAGACCAGGCCGCGATACTCGGCGGGGGCTTTCGACGGGCGATGGTGATGCCGAATGCTCTCGCAGAGCGCGGTGGGCAGGTTCCAGTGGCGAGCGAGCTGGGCGCCGGCCTCCGCGTGATTCACGCCCAGCACGGCGCTCTCGGCCTCCGCGAAATCCTCCCAGCGTCCCGACTCCTGCCCCTCGAGCAGCTCGTCCACGCGTCCCTCCAGGAAGGGCGAGACCAGGGCCTTGCCCGCGTCGTGCAGCAGGCCCGCGGTAAAGGCCAGCGAGGGCTGCAGTCCGGAACTGCGCACCGCGACGGCCCTCGCCGCCAGGGCCGCGAAGACCGAGTGCGCCCAGATCTCGCCGGCCGTGCTGTTGAATCCGCAGAGCGGACGGTTGAAGATCTCGACGGTGCAGGCCTTGATGGCGATGCCGAAGACCATCATCTCCCCCAGGCGGACGATCGCCCGGTGCAGGGAGGTGATCTCCCGTCCACTGGTGTTGACCGCCGCGTTGGAGAAGCGCAGGATGGCCATGGTCAGATGAGGGTCGTACTCGACGATGCGGATCACGTCGGAGAGCCGGTGGTTCCTGTCCGAGATGACCGTCAGGAGCTGCTGGGCCACGGGCGACAGCAGCGGAATCGACCGGATCCGCTGCTCGAGTTGCTCCCTGCTGATTACAGAGTCCATGATCCTCTCCGCGGTGATGTTACCGTGATACAATCCGTACCCGGGCGCACGCTGACGCTCCGGCTGATCGTGCCGCCCACGTCCTCGGCCGAGGTCTCGAGTCCGTGGCTCCCCAGCAATTCGCGAACGGCCGCCAGGTTGCGCCCGCCGATGTTGAAGGCGCCGCCGGGATCCATGATGCTGGCGCCCCCGGCCAGCTTGGCGACCAGTCCGCCGTTCCCCTCGCAGCCCAAGCCGCGCATGGCCTCCAGCAGGGCGGGAACGCCGGTATCGGCGAAGGCCCCTGGGTTTTCAGCGGCCCGCTTGCGGTCCACCGCCGAATCCGGTAAGGCCACGTGCAGCAGGCCCGCCGAGCCGGCCGCGGGACAGAGCAGGATCAGCGCCACGCAGGATCCCAGTGCAACGGCCTTCAGCACGCAGCCCGGATCCTGTGATACGGCGAGATTGCCTACGCCCACGTAGAGCACTTCCATTACTTCCCCTCCGCGAACAGGCCGACGATCTCCCGTGCCATGCGGTCGAGGTCCAGTTTCCGTTCGACCGCGCCCAACTCCCAGGCGCGCCTGGGCATGCCGTAGACCACGCAGGTGGCTTCGTCCTGGCCGAAAGTCGGCGCCCCCGCGCGACGCATGGCCAGCAGACCTTCCGCGCCGTCCGCGCCGATGCCGGTCAGGATCACGCCCACGGCCTTTTCGCCCGCTTCCCGGGCCGCGGACTGGAAGAGCACCTCGACCGAGGGCTTGTGCCCGTTGACCTCGCTGCCTTGCTCCAGCCGGATCCGGTAGCCACCGTTCAAGCGCCCGAGACTCATGTGATACGAGGCGGGAGCCAGCAGCACGCGGCCCGGCAGCACGCGGTCGCCCGCTTCCGCCTCCCGGACCTCCAGCGCCGCTTCCTCGTCCAGGCTCTTCGCGAAGAGCCCGGTGAAGCCGGCGGGCATGTGCTGCACCACCAGCACTCCCGGCATCCGCGGCGGGAACTGCGAGACGAGCCTCTTGATCGCCTGCGTGCCGCCGCTAGAGGCGCCGATGACCACCAGCCGGTCCGCCGCCCGGGCCCGGATCGCCGCGGGCCTCTTCGGGATCGCGCTTCCGCCGCGCGCACCGCGCTTCCAGTGGCTGAGGTCCGCCCGCGCCACCGCCTTCACCTTAGCGCGCAGCTCGGTCAGCATATCCCGCAGGTCATCGGCCCCGGAGGCCGAGGGCTTGGCGACGAAATCGACGGCGCCCGCGTCCAGGGCTTCCATCGTGATTCGGCGGCCGCGCTCGGTGTAGGCGCTGACCATCACCACCGGCAGGGGATGCTGGGGCATCAGTCGCTTCAGGAACTCGACACCGTCCATCCGCGGCATGTCGACGTCCAGGGTCAGTACGTCCGGGCCGAGCTCGACGATCCTGTCGCGCGCCTCGTAGGGATCGCCGGCGCATCCCACCACATCGATCAGCGGGTCCCGCGCCAGCCCCTGCTCGAGTATCGAGCGCACCAGCGGGGAATCGTCCACCACCAGGACGCGGATGGGCGCAGCCGGCATCAGTCGTCCTCCCGCTTGTATACGGAGGGCCGCACGCGGAGGAAGCTGGTCGCGCGGCCCAGAGACTCGGACTGGCCGATGAACAGGTAGGCTCCCGGGTGGGTGCATTCGTGAAAGCGACGGATCAGGGCCGACCGGACCGGGCGGTCGAAATAGATCATCACGTTGCGGCAGAAGATCGCGTCGAAGCGGCCCTGGAAGGGATAGTCCTCGCGCACCAGGTTCAACCTGCGGAACAGGACCAGGCTGCGCAGCTCGCCGGCCACGCTCCAGTCGCCGGAAGAAGTTGTCTTGAAGTAGCGCTTGCGGTAAGTCGCCGGGAGGCGGCTCAGCTTGTTGGCGGGAAAGCGGCCCTCCGCGGCGACCGCGAGCGCGCCGTGGGAGATGTCGGTGGCCAGGACCCGGGCGTCCCATTCCGCGATCCGGGAGCCGAAGTGCTCGTTCAGCAGCATGGCCAGCAGGTAGGCCTCCTCGCCGGTGGCGCAGCCGGCAACCCAGATCTTCAAGCGCTTCCCGTCACGCGAACCGCCCTCCCGGGACCGCAGCTCCGCGCGCTCCACAAGCTCCCGCAGCGCGGTCCTGCCGAAGAATTCGAAGTGCTCGCTCTCGCGGTAGAAGTAGGAGAAGTTGGTCGAGATGCGGTCCACCAGTTCCGAGAGAGCACGCCCGCTCTCGTCCGCCCGGACGTGCGCGAGGTACTCCGAGAAGCTGTCCATCCGCAAGCGGCGGAGCAGCTTGTTCAACCGGCTGACGATCAGGGCCTGCTTCTCGTTGGCCAGCAGGATCCCCGTGTGATCCAGCACCAGCCGGCTGATCTGTCTGTATTCGCGCTCAGTCAGTTCCACCATCGGGAGTGCGCTCCAGCATGGATTCCGTCACACACCGCAGGTCCTCCCCGAAGAGCAGACTCCGCGTGTCGAGCAGGATGATCACCTGGTCATCCGCCTTGCCCAGCCCCTTGATGAAGCGGTTCTCCCGCTCCCTGCCGAATGTGGGGGGCGGGTCCACCCGGCGCTCCGGGAGACCGATCACTTCGCTGACCGAATCCACGATCAGTCCCACCCATTCGGCGTCCAGGTCGACCACCACGATGCAGGTGCGCCCGTCGAAATCCCGCTTAGGTAATCCGAAGCGGCTGCGCACGTCCATCACCGGGATCACCTTGCCGCGGAGATTGATCACGCCGCGCACGTAATCCGGCACGTCCGGAAGGTCGGTGATACTCTGGATGCCGATGATCTCGATCACGTGACGGATCTCGATGCCGTACTCCTCGTCGCCCAGCCCGAAGGTGAGGAACTTGCCCTCCAGCGGGTCATCGACCCCTCCGGGTCCCGGCATGCCGTTCCCCGTTCTCTCGAGTTCGATCATGGCGCATCCTCCCGGCGATGTTTCGCCGCCCCGGTTTCCCGCGCTTCGAGTTCCGTGCCGCGCGCAATCAACGTGTTGCACCTTTCGAGCACGCGCTCGGCTCCGGTCGCCGTGGCCGCGTCCGGCCTCTCGCCCGGGCGCTCCGGCCGGCCGCCGAGCCTGAAGCGCTCCACCACCGCGCGAAGCCCCGCGGCCTGGGCGGAAAGGTCTTCCGCCGCCGCCGCGCTTTCTTCCGTCAGCGCGGCGTTGGCCTGTGTGACACGGTCGATCTGCTCCAGGGCCTGGTTGACATGGTCGATTTCCCGGGCCTGCTCGCTGGAGGAGCTGCTGATCTCGCCCACCAGGTCGCTGACGCGCGAGACCTGTTCCATGATCTCCCGCAGAGCCTCGCCCGTGCTGCCCGCGATGGCTGTTCCGCGCTCCACCCTGGCCACCGAGCCTTCGATCAGCCGGGTCGTCTCGCGCGCGGCGCCGGCGCTGCGCTGGGCCAGGTTGCGCACCTCGTCGGCCACCACGGCGAAACCCTTGCCGTGGACTCCCGCGCGCGCCGCTTCCACCGCGGCGTTGAGCGCCAGCAGGTTGGTCTGGAAGGCGATCTCGTCGATCACCTTGATGATCCTTGAGATCTCGCCGGAAGACTCGCTGATCTCGCCGATCGCCGCCAGCAGCTGTTCCATCTGCGACCGGCCGCGCTCGGCCGAGGACCGGGCCTCGTCGCTCAGCGCGTCGACCTCCCCGGCGTGATCCGCGTTGCGGTGGGTCCGCTTGCCGATCTCCTTCAAACGGCCGGCGATCTCCACCAGGGAAGCGGCCTGTTCGGTGGATCCCTGGGAGAGCGCCTGGCTGGTGTCCGCCACCTGGCCGGCGTTGGCGTGCACCTGCTCGGTGGCGCCCTTCACCTGGCTCAGTAACCGGTTCAAGCCCCGCAGGCTGGTGTTCAGGGACTTCTTCATCCGCTCGTGATCGCCGTGATACTCGCCCTGCATTTCCCGGCTCAAGTCGCCGCCGGCCATTCGGTCCAGGCAGGCGACGCCTTCCTCGATCGGCTGCAGCACGTAGTCGAGGGCGCTGTTCAGCCCGCGTATCACGGCGCAATAGCTACCCCGGAAGCGGGATTCGTCGCTACGGACTTCCAGGCGGCCCTCTTCGGCGGCCATGGCCAGCATCAGGCTTTCCTCGATCAGGGCGTTCAGGTTGCCCCGGATCTCCTCCACCGCGTCCGGGAGCACCTGCAGGGCTCCCGGCTGCTCGCGCAGCGAGGATCCCAGATCGCCCGCAGCGTAGCGCCGCAGGATCCGGATGGCTTCCATCAGCGGCCCGATGACCGATTCCAGGGCGCCGTTGAAACCGTCGGCCATCTCCTGGTAGGCGCCTCCGACCCCGGTCACTTCCACGCGCTGCTCGATCCGACCCTCCCGCAGTTCCTGGGTGGTGCGGTTGAAGGCGGCGATCAGGGTCTCCAGCCTGCGCACCATGCGCTTGATCGAGCCCGCCAGGGTTTCCAGTTCATCCCCGGTCCGGACCTCCAGGCGCGAGTCCAGGTTACCTTGGGCGACGCTCTCGGCCACTTCGGAGAGCTCCTCGATCGGCCCCGTGATCCGGCGCGCCATGTAGAAGGAGACCGCGAGGATCAGCGTGACCAGGACCAGTCCCCAGCCCAGCGAGTGGACCAGGACTTCGCGCATCGCGGCTCCCATGGCGCGGACCGGCTGCAGACCCTCGGTCTCGAGGGCGGCCGCCCCGATGGTCCAGCCCCAGGGTTCGTAATACGCCAGGGCGCTTATCATCCGAGCGCCCCGACCCTCCTCGCGCCCCTCCCGGAAATGTCTCACGAAGGCCAGGTCGCCCGGTTCCAGGGCCGACGCGCGCTCCAGCAGAGAATCGACGGATGAGGCATATTCCACCGCCGGGCCCTCGGCGCCGATGCCGCGGCCTTCCTCCCGGCCGCTCAATACGAAGGCGCTGCCCGCATCGCCCACGTGCAGATTGGCGACGTATTCCCGCAGGTGTTCCAGTCCGTCGATCGGCAGCCGCAGGGCCAGCAGGCCCAGGTTGCCGCCCTCGCCATCCACCAGCGGCCGGTATAGATCTGCGGCCGGCAATCCTCCTGTTTCTGTCCGCACGTAGCGGCAGAAGCCCTGGAGAACATCCTCGAGCAACGGATCGCGCGAGCCGTCCGGCAGCAGGGCGGGCATATAGCTGCCCACCTCGCGCCGACCATCCGCGCCGGCGATGGAACTCGCGACCCGCAGCATGTCGCCGCCCTCGGTCATCCGCTGGAAGACGGTCACGCCGGCATCGAGGCCCTGCGCCAGGTCGTCCACGAAGCGCGTCGGCTCTCCGGGATCCAGGTTGGGCCGAATCCAGGTTCCGCCCAGCCTGAGCCTGGGCAGCCAGATCTCCCGGCTGCTGCCGTCCTCCTGGTTCAGGGCCTCCCAGCGAACCGATCGCGGGCCCTCGAAGGACAGGCCGCCCGCTGCTCCGGCCAGGTCCAGGGCGCGCTCCATGGATTGATCGGCCTTCCTGCGCGCCAGCCGGTCCGTGATTTCACACATCCGAACCACGTTCCGCGCGGTCCGGCCCAGGTCACGCCGGGTGCTTTCCTCGATCGCCGCTCCGGCACCCGCTTCGACCCGCTGGTGACCGAGTTGCACCAGGCCGAAGATCAGCGCCGGGGGAACCAGCCCCGCCGCGAGGGTCAACACGATGATTTTCCTCCGCAGTCGCATCTGCTACCCTCTCCCTAGAAATCGCCGAAGTCCCGGTCGTCCAATGAAATGAGCTCCTCGGGGTCCACGGCGCCTCGAGGTTTCTCGTTCGCCTCGCGCGGGCGCCGGGCTTTGGACGCGGGTCCTCCGGCGGGATCTCCCGGCCGCTGCAAATCCGGCGCCTGCAGTTCCTCCGCGCGATTCCCGAGCGTCTCCTTCAGCCGGAAGCGCGTCAGCATCGTTCTGAGAGTCTGCGCCCTGCCCGACAACTGCGCGGCGGCGGAAGCGGTCTCGTCGGCCGAGGCGGCGTTCCTTTGTGTCACGCGGTCGATCTGGTGCAGCGCCTGGCTGACCTGTTCGAGCCCCAGCGACTGCTCGGTGCTGGCGTTGTTGATCTCCTCCACCAGATCGCTGGCCTGGGTCGCGCTCGAGACGATTTCGCCCAGGGCCCTGGCGGTCTCCTTGGCGAGTTCCGTGCCGCGGCCCACCTTCCGGACCGAACCGGCGATCAGCTCGGTGGTCTCCTGAGCGGCCCGGGCGCTGCGCTGGGCCAGGTTGCGCACCTCGTCCGCCACCACGGCGAAGCCCTTCCCCTGGACGCCGGCACGGGCCGCCTCTACCGCGGCGTTGAGCGCCAGCAGGTTGGTCTGGAAGGCGATCTCGTCGATGGCTTTGATGATCTTCGAAATCTCGCTGGAGGAATTGTTGATGGCCGTCATGGCGTTGAGCATCTTCTGCATCTGGCGGTTGCCCTCGTCCGCCGCCTCGCAGGCCGCGCTGGTGAGCTGGTTCGCCTTGGCCGCGTGACTTGAGTTCTGCCGGGTCTGCTCCGAGACCTCGGCCAGCGAGGAGGAGATCTCCTGCAGTGCGGCCGCCTGATCAGTGGCTCCTTCCGCGAGCGCCTGGCTGGATTCCGAGACCTGGCCGCTGCCCGAATTGACCTGCTCCACCGCCTCGGTCACGTGGCTCAGGATCTCGTCCAGCGACTGCATGGCGGTGTTGAAGGCCAGTTGCATCACCGCGTGATCGCCGCGGAACTCCCCGTGGATCTCGGCCCGCAGGTCGCCGGAGGCCAGCTCCTTCAGCGTGTCCACGCTCTCGGTCACGGGCCGGGCGAGGTTGTCCAGGGTTTCGTTCATGCCTTTGATGATCTCGCGATACCCGCCTTCGAAGCGCTCCACGGAACCGCGCTCCGCCAGGTTGCCTTCGCTGGCCGCCCGGGCCAGCCTGAGGCTCTCGTCGATCAGAGCCTGCAGGTTGGCCCGGATCTCGTTCAGCGCGTCGGGCAGCTCCTGCTGCTCGCCCGGCAGGTCTCGCAGGACCTCGCCCAGGTCCCCCACCGCGTACCGGCGGAGTATCCCGACGGCCTCAAGCACGGGAGCGATAACCGCGTCCAGCGCCGCGTTGAAACCTTCCACCAGCTCGAGATAGGCGCCCCGGCTGTCCCCGCAGGCCGCGCGCGCGCTGAGGTTTCCAGCCCGCTGCTGCATCACCGTGTCGCGCAGACCGTGTACCACGCCGTCCAGACAATTGATCATCCGGTTGATCGATGCGGCCAGGTCGCCGATCTCATCTTCCGCGCGGACTTCGAGCATGCAGCTCAGATCCCCCCGGGCCGCCCGGGCCGCCGCCTCGGCCACGCGCCGCACGGGACCGGTGATCACCCTGCGGACGTAGACCAGTCCGACGACGAACACCGCGATCGAACCCGAGAGCAGCAGGGCCAGCGCCGTCCGCAGGAGGCCCAGGCCGGCCGCGTCCTGCTCCTGCATCGCCAGGTAGTAGCTCGTCCCGGCCACGATGAAGACCAGCGCGAGGAAGGCTCCCAGCAGGAGTCCCAGCTTCAGGCTGATGCCGATTACGCGCTTCGTCATTTTCCAGTCCTCGTTTATTGTCTCGTCTCCCCATCGTCCATCGGGAGGACCGCTCGGTCCAACGCCGCAGCCGATGCGACCCGCCGGGGGGCTGCGAGACGATCCTGCCCGCCCGCCAGATGAAACAGGCCCGCCGTATCCAGCAACAGGCTCACTTCCCCGTCGCCGAGGATCGTGCAGCCCGACACGCCGTTCAGCTTTCCCAGGTACTCGGAGAGGCCCTTGATCACGATCTGCTGCTGTCCCAGGATCTCGTCCACGAACAGGCACAGCACCTGCTCCTCGTGTTCGAGCACGATGATGATCCCCTCGTCAAGCTCCCGGTGGTCGGGCGCCACGCCGAAGGCCTCATGCAGCCGCAGCACGGGATGCAGGCGGTCGCGAATGCGGACGATTTCCCTGCGCTCCATGGTGCGGCTGACCTGCCCGGATTCCGGTTTGAGCGATTCGCGGATGTCCACTGTGGAGAGCACGTAGCGATTGTTTCCCACCCTGAAGACCATCCCGTCGAGAATGGCCAGCGTCAGTGGAATCCGCACGATCACGGTGGTGCCCTCGCCCGGTGCGCTGCTGATGTCCACCCGGCCGCTGATGCTCTCGATGTTGCGCCGGACCACGTCCATTCCTACCCCCCGGCCCGAGACGTCCGTGACCTGGGTGACGGTGGTGAAGCCCGGGGCGAAGATGAGCTTCCAGACCTCCTCGTCGCTCAGTTCGCTGCCGTCCCCCTCCAGCATGCCCTGCTCGGCGGCCTTGCTCAGGATCGCCCGGCGGTTCATCCCGCGGCCGTCGTCCTTGACAAGGATCCAGACCTCGTTGCCGAAATGCCGGGCTTCCAGCACCAGCCTGCCCGTGACGGACTTGCCCGCGGCCGCTCGTTCCTCCGGCGGCTCGATGCCGTGATCCAGCGAGTTGCGGATGATGTGCACCAGTGGATCGGTGATCTTCTCGATCAGGGTTTTGTCCACCTCGGTCTGTTCGCCGAAGATCTTCAGCTCCACCTGTTTCCCGCCGCGGACGCTGAGATCGCGCACAAGGCGGGGCATTCTGCGGAAGGTGTTGGCCAGGGGAATCATGCGGATCGAAGTGGCTACGTCCTGCAGGTCGCGGGTTATCTTCTCCAGTTGGCGGACCGATTTCTCGAAGCGGTCCAGCGAGCTGCAATGCTCCCGGATGTCGGGATTCTGGACCACCATGACTTCCGAGATCACGAGCTCGCCCACCAGGTCCAGCAGCAGGTCGAGCTTCTCTACGTCAACGCGCACGGTCTTGCGCAGCGCGCGGTCGCCTCCGCCTTCCGGTCCTGGCTGCCGGGCTTCCCGGGCTGCATCGGGCGCCACGGAATCGCCGGGCTTCTCCGATGTCCCAGATTCCCCCCCTTCATCCTGCTTGGCTGTTTCCGGCGCGGTCCCCCGTCCCTGTGCCCCGGAGCTCACGGCCGATTCCAGCATACGCAGATGGCTTTCCAGGTCGTCGATGGAGGGCGCTTCCTGTTCGTCCAGCTTGGACAGAGCAACTCGCAGGATGTCGAAGTTGGCGAGCACCAGGGTTACGAATCCTGAGCTGATGGGAACCTCGCCGTCCCGGATTTCGTGCAGGATCAGTTCCGTCCGGTGACTCAGGCGCTCCAGGTCGCTGAAGCCCAGGAAACCGGAGTTGCCTTTGAAACTGTGGAAGGCCCGGAAGGCCTTGTCGATCAACTCCATCCGGTCCGGTTCCTTTTCCAGCGCGAGCAGGGATTCCTCCGCCGCGTGGAGCAGGTCCTCGGCTTCCACCTTGTACTGGGCCGCCATTTCGTCCGTGATCACCGGCCTGGGCCGGGATTCCTTCTCCGGGGGAGCCTCCCGCGCGGCTTGTTCCCGGGTTCCGGGATGCTCCGCCGCCCCGGATTGCTCCGCGCTCCAGGAATCTCCCCCGGAAAGCCCGCTGATAGCGTTCCGGATTTCCAGGATCAGGACCTGACTGCGCTCCTCGAAGCTGCCGTCCTCGGTGTGCTCGTCGAGGTGCTCGAAGAGGCTACGCAACAGGTCACAGCTGCGATTCATCAGGTCGATGTGGTGATGCGCGAGCGGAAAGCTTCCCTTGCGGAACTGGTCGAGGAGCGTCTCCGCCTCGTGGGTGATGGAACGCAGGATCTGCAGGTCCAGCATTCCGGCGCCGCCTTTCAGGGAATGGAAAGAACGGAAGATCGTGTCCAGGAGCTCAGAGTCCGCCGGGGCATCGCCCCGGGAGGATTGCTCCAGGCGGATCAGCAAGGGTTCCGCCTCGTCCAGCAGCTCCCGGCCTTCTTCGACGAATCCCAGCAGAATCTCGCGGAACTCGTCGTATGAGACCATGGCCTCGCTCATCTTCCAGGTTCCTTCCATTTCGCGCAGGGTATCCACGGAAGTATCGGAAGCGCGTAAAGCCGTCTTTATAGGAAAGAAGAAGCCCGGTGCACGCACCGGGCTGTTGGAACCCTGATCGGATCCGAAACCTCGACTCTCGGAAGCCCGATTCACCTGTCAACGAGCACCGGGTCGGTTCAAATCCACCAGGTAAGTGTCGATGATGGTCGGCGCGCAGGAGCCCTCGAAAAGCATGTAGTCATTACGCGCCTCGCCGCTGCGAAATCTACAGTTGCGCAGCACGGGATTGCTGTTCCAGATATCCACCGCGCAGCCGCCGCCGCCCACGGAGCGGTTGTCGGCGAAAAGGCAGGCACTGAGTTCCGGGGATCCGCCGGTCACCTGGAGTCCACCCCCGTAGCCCTCGGTGCGGTTGCCCTCGAAGGTGCAGTTCCGCAAGCTGGGGCTGGCAGCTTCCACGTAGCAGCCCCCGCCCTGCTCGAAAGCGTAGTTGTTCTCGAAGCGGCAGCCACGGACCACTGGACTGCCCTTGCGCAGGTGGAGACCGCCGCCCGTCTGATGCTCGGGGAAGGCGTCCGCCTGCCCCCCGCAGATCACCAGACCGTCCAGAACACAGCTCGAGTCCACGCCCGAGGCCACCACCACGTGGTAGCTGTTGTCCATCCGGCCCGCGAAGCGTTCGGTGTCGTTTCCGCGCAGATCGCCGGAGAGCACCGTCCGGTGGATCTCGGGATTGCGCTGATCGAGGCTGGCTTCCTCGCCGCTGAACCCACCGAAGAGGGCCACGCCTCTTTTCAACTGGAAACTGGCCTCGCGATCATCGCCGGAGGTAGGACGGTAGGTACCGGCGGCGATCCAGATCTGCTGCCCGAACCGGGACCGCCTGAGCGCTTCCTGCAAGTCGTCAAAAGCCGTGGCCCAGCTCGCGCCGTCGCCCTCGGGGGAAGCGCCGGCGGCCACGAAGATCACTGGAACCCGGCCGGAGGCAGCCTGGCAGGCCAGTCCGCCGGTCAGCGTCAACAGGGCACCGCCAATCAGCGCCGCGGCAAGTATGATCGAATGCTTTTTCATTTCTCTCTCCTGATGCTTCACACTCTCGTTCCATCACATATGTCGGGGGAGGGTGCGAACTGTGACAGGCGTACCGGAGATAAATAGCAGGGACCGTCTCCCGCTGGGACGGCCCCTGTTGCCGATGATCTGTCGCAAGATGTTGCGTCACTGCGTTGAGGAAGGAAGCGACAGACCTCGTATGGAATCAGATTCAGTCGATGCGCAACTTGGTCAGTTCGAAGGTCCTGATCAGTTCGCCGTCCCACTTGATCTCGCCCAGCTGGATCGCATGACCCACCAGGACGCCGCCCTTCACCGGCCGGCCCGTGAGACCCGGGAAGCGCACGGCCACTGTCCCGGAACCGGTTTCCAGCAGGTTGAACCCGCTCTTGATCACGGGGCCCACGATACCTTTCAACTGGACGACCCGGCCGCCCTCGTCGGGATCGGAGTCGCCCCAGCGGGCTACTTCGCTCGCGTCCGCGGGAAGCTGATCCGCCGCGCCGCGCATGTCGTTCCCGCCGGGGGCCTTGTGGTACTCGGTGGAGCGGTAGCTGGGCCAGGGCTTGGCGCAGGCTTCCTGAAGGGAAGCGGAACTCAGAAGACCGAAGGCCACCAGGCTCACTGCCAGCAGCAGCTTCTTGGAATGGACCGTGCGTGTCATGATATCCTCCTTGTTTGGATTTCTACCTATTCGCTTCATGGGTAGTGTCGTTCCGGCGCGGCATGTGTGACAGAAAACCCCCGCATTTCTGCGGGGGCTTCACTCTGCGCCGCCGAACCCGAACGAGGTGCATCAGTTATGGGCGTAACCAGACAGACGCAGAGCCGTCGAGACGATGGGTAAGACCCATTCGCAATCGCAGCCGGAGCACCGTGTTCCGTGCTGGGCCGTCCTTGCGCTGTTGAGTTCTCCGTGGGCCGCTTCCCCGGCACTCCAGACGGCCATCAGGAAGTACACCAGCAGCGCCAGGACCAAGCTGACCAGCCTGCTGATGTGGATGTGGCGCTGCATGACGATTCTCCCGGTTTAACAGGCTTCCTTTCAACCGGTATGTCGTAGCGGTCGACGATCCGTGACATCGGGCGCGGAACAGGAAGCCTACCGCGTACGAATCGCGCATTCAACTTGGAATGACGCTGCGCATTGAGCCATTGGCGCACCGAAATCGTATTTTCGATGGGGAACCGGTTCTGCTGTGTCAATTGTGACCCAGGTCACATTCTCGCGCAAAGCTCGACATCCTGATTGAACGGGCATCCAGATAGATCCTGAGCAGGAAGAGTCATGCGAACGACCATTTTCATCCTTTGTCTTCTCAAACTTTCGCTCTGCGCGCCGGGGCGCATCCTCCCCGAGACGGATAACCTGGTGACGAGGGCGGAACAGCTGGCGCAGGACCGGCGACTGGTCGAAGCGGAGGAACTGCTGGAATCGGCGGCGGCCGATTTCTCGGAGCGCGGGCTTGCAACGGACCGGATGGAAGTGCTCTACCGGCTGGGCGGTCTGCGCGCCCGGCATTCCCAGAACTGGGTCACCGCCGGCGCGGCCTGGGAGGCGGCCCTGCAGCTGGCGGTCGCAGTAGGCGATTCCTCGATGGCCCTGCGCCTGAAGGGCAACCTGGCCGTTTCCCTGGACAAGCGCGGCCGGGGCGAGCAGGCGGTCCGCCTGCACCGGGAAGTCCTGGGGACCTTGGAAAGCCGCGGGGACACCCTGGGAACACTGATGGTTCTGCGTAACCTGGGCATGGCGCAATTGCGCCTGGCGGACTACCGGAACGCCGGTCGCCGCTTCGACCGGGGAATCCGGCTGTCCCGGAGGATGGGCCGGGAAGACCAGCTGGGCGCCCTGCTGCTCAATCGCGGTCTGCTGAACTACGAGCAGGGCCGCTTCGGGGATGCCTACACGGATTACAGGATGGCCGGGAAGATCCTCGGCGCGGAAATGTCCCGGCTGGACGCCGCCAACCTGGCCAACAACCTGGGCATGATCCGCAGGGTCTACGGCGACAGCGCCCTGGCGCGCCATAATTATGGAGAGGCCCTGGACATCTGCCGCAGCGAAGGATTCAGCGAGCTGGAGAGCAAGGTGCTCAACAACCTGGGCAACCTGGAGCGCGAAGCCGGCCGCTACGAAAGCGCCATCGGGCTCTTCGAATCGTCCCTGGCGCTGAAGCGCTGGCTGGAGGACCGCCGCGGGATCAGCGTGGGCCTGCGCAACCTGGGGCTGGTGTACCTTGACCTGGGCGATACCCGGCGGGCGCGCGAGCTGCTGGAGCGTTCGCTTGAGGAGGCGCGGGATATCGGCTACAAGCAGGGCGAGATGGAAAGCACTTTCTGCCTCGGCGACCTGGAGCGTTCGCTGGGCCGCCACGAACGTGCGGAAGGGCGCTACCTGCGAGCTATCGAGGAGGCGGAGTCGCTGGACGCCGTGGGCTCCCTCTACCAGCTGCACGGCGCACTGGCGGACAGCAGGAGGATGGCGGGACGACCGGCCGAAGCGATTTCGCGCTACGAGCTGGCCCTGGCCTGCGTGGAGGAGATCCGTCGCGGCATAGACCTTGAGGCGGGCAGGGCCGGGTTCATGGGCCGGGCTTCCCGCATCTACCGCAGCCTGATTCAGCTCCTGCTGGAACTGGGCGATGAAGAACGCGCCTACGAAGTCTACGAACGGATGAAGGCGCGCAACCTGCGGGACCTGCTCGACGGCGCGGAAGCGGTTTTCGAATCCGACCTTGAGGAGGGGGAGCTGAGCGAGCGGGCGCGCGCGGAGAGCGAACTGCGGACGCTCAATCGCCGGGTCACGGAGTACGACGAGTCCGGCTCCGCCCCGGCGGAAGATCTGGACGGCCTGGTCTCACGGCGCCGCGCCGCCCGGGCCCGAGTACGCGAAGCCCGCCAAGGGCTCTTCATCAGACATCCCGGACTGAAGCGTCGTATCGATCCCGGTCCGGCGATCGACGGCAGGCGGGCGGTCAGGCTGCTCAACAGCCGGGAGGCCGCCCTGTCCTACATGCTGGGCGAGGAGGACGCCTTCTGTTTCGTGCTGCGTCGCGACCCGGAGGGCCGCAAACCGGTCCGGGCCCTGCGCCTCGAGACCGACCGCGCCGAGCTGCTCAGGCTGCACGAGGAATTCCGGCGCTACGGTGGACGCGAAAGCCTGCGCGAACTGCACCGCCTGCTGCTGGCCCCGCTCTCCGGACTGCTGGAGGACGTGACACAGCTCTGCATCGTGCCCCACGGCATCCTGCACCACGTGCCCTTCCACGCGCTGGTGGACTGCGAGAGCGACCGGCACCTGGTGGAGGATTTCACGGTCTACTACGCGCACTCGCTCAGCGTGTTGAGCGACCTGCGCACACTGGGAACTTCGGGGCGCGAGAAGATCCTCGCCGTCGGGCATCCCCTGCTGGAATCGGGCGGGCGGATCACGCCGGGCGGCGTGTATCACGAACTGCCCTCCACGGGCCGCGAGGTCCGCGCGATCGGCAGGATCTTCGGCGAGCGCGCCACCCTGCTGCTGCGCGACGAGGCCCGCGAGTCGGCGTTCAAGCGACTGGCGCCCGGTTTCGGCATGCTTCACCTGGCCTCTCACGGGGTGGTCGACGAAGCCGATCCGATGCACTCGGCGCTGCTGCTGGCCGGCGACGCGGAAGACGACGGCTACCTGACGGCGCGCGAGATCATCGGCCTTAAGCTGAACGCCGACCTGGCAGTGCTGAGCGCCTGCGAATCGGCCGGAGGCGCGCTGGTGACCGGGGAGGGCCTGCAGGGCCTCAGCCGGGCCTTCATGGGAGCCCGGGTGCCGGCCGTGGTGGCTTCGCTGTGGCCGGTGGAAGACACCAGCGGCCAGCTGCTGATGGAGGATTTCTACCGTTTTCTGGAAGCCGGAATGCGCCCCGCCGACGCCCTCCGGCGCGCCCAGCTGAGGCTCCTGAACTCGGAGAGCCACGGCGATCCGCATCGCTGGGCGCCCTTCGTCCTGATCGGCGACGCGGAGTGAACACGAATTCCGAAAGAGGATGACCATGACCCGGCTAGAAAACATCGACTGGAAAACGATCGAGCTCAGCTTGCGCCGTTACCTGGCCCGGCGAGTGGGAGACTTCGGCCGCGCGACCATCGACGACATGGTGCAGGAGATTCTCCTGGAACTGGTGAAGGTCTGCGGCAAGGAGGACGTGGAGGAACCCGCCAGGATGGCCTTCAGCATCGCGCGCTTCCGCCTGATCGACCGCCTGAAGAAAGTGCAGCGCGAACGCGGGCGCAGCGATGAGCTGGAGGACGAGACCCTGGGCGATCCGGCCTCCGCTGCGGGCTCCGCCCTGCCCATCGGCGGCGCCTCGCGGATCGAGCGGATCCGCTTCGTCCTGCTGGAGTTCTTCCGCCGGCGGAACATGGATGAATGCCGGCGCCTGGCCCGGCTGGTGCTCGACCGCCACGACTGGCGCAGCATCGCCGAGTCCGAGGGCGCGCCGGCGGCCACCCAGCAGACCCTGAGACAGCGCTGGTCCCGTTGCGTCAAGACGCTGCGCGGACTGATGCACAGGGATCCCCTGCTGATGGAACTTGAAGACCTGCATCTCGAGGGGGCATGAAAATGGATCCGCAAGATATCCGCTGGTTCCGCGCCAGGCTGCAGGCCTATCGCTACGGCCTGCTCGACGAGCGGGCGGAGCGGCGTTTCGAGGGGCTGCGGGACAAGAATTCCCTCTGCCGGGGTTCCTGGGAGGCCTACCTGGAGGAAGAGAGCGGAGCCGAACCTCTGGCCGAGCACATCCCGGTGGACCTGCTGGCCGACTGGAAGCGGGCGGAGCGCGAATTGCGGGGCCTGGAACGCAGCCTGCTGCGCGAGCATCTCGAGGCTTGCGAACAGTGCCGCCGGGACCTGGTGGAACTGGGACATTCGGGCGAGCTGTCGGAAGAACCAGCGGAGGAACCGCGCGCCGGCCGGGAGCCTGGAGGGGCGCGGGTCCTGAAGTTCGCCGCCGAACCCGCCGGGGACCGCCAGCCGCCACCCGGCTACTGGACCAGGCTGACCACGGCCTGGGCCGGAGTGGCCACGGTGGCCGCGGTGCTGCTCTTCCTGCTGCGCGGGGACGTGTTCGAACCCGCCGGACCGGGCCTGGCGCCGGTGCCTTTCCACGTGCCGCAGACGCGCCTGAGGGGGCCGGAGGGGCGGATTCCGGAATTGCACGTCAGGGGCGAGGAAGGAAAGTTCCACCTGCTGCTGGACGGAGTACGCTGGACGGCGGGCGACCAGCTGCGGGTGAGCATCTACGACGCCGCCGACTCGCTGCTGCAGCAGACGACGGTGGACCGCGGCGCTTCGGCCGGAGAACACGTACTCCTCAGCTGCCGCAACCGGCCGCCCGTTCCGGAGGGCGTCTACCGCGTGGAGCTCCTGCCCCTGCGCAAGGGCGCAGCCAACGAACTGGGCCTGGAAGAGCGCTACTTCGAGCTGGTCTACGAGTGAGCGCGGCCGCTGGAGAATCCACGGCCGGCGCTGTGTGACACGGACATTCACGGAGGCCCCGGACGCCTCGAGCGGCGCGGCGCCCGCTCAACGGTTCGCCGCGTCCTCCGGTTCCATCTCGATCGGAACGAGGCGCCTGATGCTGAGCACCTCGGAGCCTTCGGCCTCCTCGTTGCAGAACAAGCCGCCCGCCCCCTCGCTGTCCAGGATCGGCGAACGCTCTTCCCGGCCCAGGAGCCTCACGTGATCCACGAGCTGCAGGGGGAAGCGCTCGCCCGTGTAGTACGGCGAGTAGATTCCCGAGGCCAGGTGGATGTCGGCGGGCCGGTCCGCGTCGCCCCAGACGCGCGAGAGGGCGGTATCGACGGTGCGGAGCGGGCTGTCGGGGGAATCGCCGTCGTATTCGTCCGAGCCCTCGGGTGATACGAAGATCTCGCCGGTCAGGCAGGGCAGCAGGCCCATGCTCCCGGCGGTGAGAAAACCTCCCGCGGGCAGCGCCCAGTAGCCCGTAAGGTCGCCCAGTTCCGGGCTGTAGACGTCGAAGACGCAGTTCTGCATCTGGATCGCCGGCGCCTCGCCTTCGCCCCACTCGACGTAGATGGTCTTGCCCAGCTTAGCGTAGTTGCCGCTGAACTGGTTGCCGCCTTCGTTGTACCCTCCGCCTTCCACGGGGCCGCCGAAGTTGGGCACCGAGAAAATGGCGTAGCTGCCGCCGCCTTCGTCGCCGCCCTTGTTGTTGTGGATGATGTTGCCCTTGAAGACCGGGTTGGTCTCCTCGATGTAGAAGGCGCCGCCCACCACCTTCTCTGAAATGCCCTCCTCGGTCGTCAGCATGACCTTCCAGCCGCCGCCGTTGGTGATGGTGAAGCCCACCAGCCAGGGCGCGAGGCCCGGGCTGGTGCCGGGCAGGAAGGCCACCACGCTGGCCTTGTCGGGATCCACCGGCTGACCGCCGTCGATGATCGTCTGCTCCACGTGCTGCTGCTGTCCGTCCAGCAGGAAATGGCTGCCCAGCACGATCTCCTTGCCCACGATCTGGATGTTCTCGTAGTAATGGCCTTCGGCCACCAGTACTGTGTCGCCGCCTGCAGAGGCGTCCACGGCCTGCTGGATCGCGGGGTAGTCCGCTGGCACCTGCAGGACGGCCGCGCAGACCGGGCCGGCGCACAGCGTGAACAGAAAATGCGACGCACGCATGATGATCCTCCGGTTTGGGGGAAGCTGCGACGGGTTGCCTGTATGGACAAGGTAGGGATTATGAGATTGCCGGCGGTCCGTGGGATGCCGGGGATGGACGCTTCGCAGGTGCTCGTTTCAGTGTCCGGTATGTCCGGTACACGACTCAGAGACTGCGCCAACTCCTGAGGAACACCCCGGATCGAGTTCCTTCCGTATCACCGGCATGGATCAGCAAGCGTCCGGCATTCGGTTCCTCAGCCTGCTTCCACCACCACTTCAGCCCGTTCATCCAGCGTTCCTGCATGGTGAAACCGGCCTTGATTTCGCCTGCAATCATCCGTTGTCCGAGGTCTATCAACAGATCCAGCTCATGGCCTTGACGATCTCGCCAATAGAACAGCGGGAAGGGAAGCGGATCCGCCTTATGCGCCCAGTTCTTCAGTAATTCGGTGACTACCCAGGTCTCGAAGATCGCCCCGCGTGAGGGATGACGATGAAGATCTTCCGCATCTCGGATTCCAAGCAGCGCACAGAGTAATCCGCTGTCCGTCAGGTAGATTTTGGGTCGTCGAATGATCTGTTTCCGGAAGTTCCGGTGATGGGGAGGAAGCCGAAAGGCGATGTAGGAGGTTTCCAGCAAGGAAAGCCAACGACGTGCCGTCGGCTGGCTGACGCCAAGCTCCCTTGAAATCGTGGACAGATTCATCGTCCGGGCACTTTGCGCTGCAAGCAGTCGCAGGAAGGCGGTGAACAGACTCAGGTCGGCAACCGCGCTGAGCTCCCGCAGATCCCGTTCCAAGTATGTCCTGATGTAGTCGAGCAGCCATTCCTGTGCCGGTAGTCCGCGATCATGAATCCGAGGGTAGGAACCCGTATGCAAAACGTTGAGAAGGTCCCGGTTTGTCCGCCTCGGCCTCTCGTCCGGTTCATCCAAGCGCTGAATGTCGAGCGGATCACGGCTTTCCAACTCGCTCAAGGTGAATGGATACAGCTGCAATAGCGAAACTCGGCCCGCGAGAGACTGGCTGATGCTCCTCATCAGCAAAAAGTTCTGCGAACCACTCAAGATGAAGCGTCCAGGTGCAGGATCCTGGTCGACCGCCGCCTGGAGGAAAGAGAACAATTCGGGCACCCGCTGTGCTTCATCCAGAATCACCGCATCCTTGAATTGGCCCAGGAAACCTCTTGGATCTTCCTCAGCATAACCGCGCTGATCCGGATCCTCGAGAGAGCAGTATTCATTGTCCGGGAAGGTCGAACGGCACAAAGTGGTCTTCCCCGACTGCCGCGGCCCGGTTACAGCAACCACCGGGTGCCGCTTCGCCCGTTGCACGGCTGCTCGGCTGAGGTGGCGCTCAATCAATGCACTGCTCCTGGATCACCAGGAAGATAGTTGGCCAATATTGAATATTCAAGTAATTGCATGTTGAAATTTTCAATATCATTACGCGGAAGCTTGACCGTTTGGGCGGGATCGCATGACATCATCCGCAGTCTGACCATTCTATGCAGGTCAAGCACGGATCAAGAACTTAGATGGATGCAGAGTGGCTGAAATGAAGCTCCCAACAGCCGACGCCATTGGGAGCGGAACTCTGAATATGCACGTTTATCAATCAATCCAGGGGAGTGCTCGAAAAGGATCGTTCGAGATCACCTGATCAGCAGCATCTTCCTGCTCTGACTGAATTCCCGGCAGCTGAGCACGAAGAAATAGACTCCCGAAGCAAGTTCGCCACCCTCGAATGTGACACTGTGCTCGCCCGCCCCCAAGCGTCCTTCCGCGAGCACTGCCACCTGCCTCCCCAGCAGATCGTAGACCTTCAGGCTCGCGGGGCCGCCCGTTCGCAAGCTGAAGACAATCTCAGTGCGCGGGTTGAAGGGATTGGGATGGTTCTGCTCCAGGCTGAAAGCGAGAGGTCCGGAGTACTCGCCGATGCCGCTGAAGACGCGATCGTAGAGTTGCCGCTCTTCGTACAGGTCCAGGTTCTGCAGATCGATTTCCTCAACGAGGGATGTCTCACCGTCCCCCGCGCGATATGTGTAGCGGTAGTTGCGGACGGTGCCGTCACTGAAGCGGAACTGGAAGGCCTGCTCCAGCAGCGGCAGTCCGCGGTGCTGCACACGGATCCGCATCTGTGTGGCACTCCAGCCGGGAAGCACTCCCGGCCAGTCCAGGCTGTCCGCGGGGTCCGCCACGTAACTCTCGCCCGTCCAGACGTCCCAGCCGACTGAGAGATCGGGACCGTCGAAATCGTCCAGCTCGTCGTGATACATGACCAATTCGTCGAGTTGGAGCGCCTGCTCCCCTTCGTTGAATACGGCGGTGCGGTCGATCACCTTGACCGTATCCGGGTGGCCGTCCTGGAAGTGCCAGGGCCGGAGATAAGGGAAGAGGCCCACGTGGCCCGCGGCGTTCCAGCCTCCGTCCTCGGGTGGGGGTATCGTATCCCTGGGCACGCGCTTGTACTCGATCGGATTTAGGGTCTCTTCCGATTCCCCGTAAACCATGTTTCCCGCGTGGAGATCCTGCAGGAAGCTGAAATGAACATGATCGTCAGCCAGTTCAGTCAGTGAATGATCGGTTTCCGAGAGACAGTCCGGGGATTCGCAGTCCGGGGTGGCGGTTCCCGTAAGGTTGACCCGCGAACCCCAGGTCCGACCGCCGTCGACCGAACAGGCGCCGTAAATCTCGCCGTTGGCCATCCTGTGTTCGCCCCATTCGGCGGCCTCGTCGGTCGTGTCGAAGTGGTTCCAGAGACAATAGAGGCTGCCGCTTTCCGTTTCCACGCTGAGCTGCGGATGGTCGTCGCAGAAGCGGACGCAGCCGGGATAGGCTTCCCGATGATCCTCGCCTTCTCCCGTCAACCAGCCCGCCACGTGTCCCCACTCACCCGTGTCGAGATTTTGGTGCCAGACGGCGCTGCGGCGGCTGGATTGCACGAATTCCTGGTGATACACTGTACCGTTCACCTGGTAGAGCATGGAATCGAGGAAAATGATCGCGGCGGTGTAGAGCAGATGAAGTTGGTGCGGTTCCTGCCGATCGTAGAGCAGCTCCAGGTCACCGGTGGCGGCTGTGTGATACGCGTAGGGTGCGGGTGTATCGGCACAGCCGTAGCGCGTGAGGTTCTCGATCTCGTCGTTCATGATCCGCTGGCGCAGGTCGTTGTCCTCCGCTCGAACCCAGAGCACGTCGTAAGCCCTGAGCAGGCCCTCGAAGAGTGGATCCAGGCACTGGGCAGGCGTCGCGGCGGCTGCGGCCACGCCCGGATCCTCCCCGGCGGCACAGATCACGGCGCGCTCGGTGGTCCTCTGGTTACCCAGTGGAATCCACTCGCCCCAGGGCGGGCTGTTGTAGTACATATCGAGAGGTTCGAATGAGCCTGCCGTGATATGCTGCTGCTCGTCGTCGTCCAGCGCGATGCCGGGGTGCAGCAGTTCTCCCGCTGGTCCGTAGAGCACGAAGGCGAGCGCGCAGCTGCTGAAATCGTTGCCGTACCAGATGCCGTCCTGGCCGCAGAGCGCGAACACGGCGCAGTTGGCGGGCAGCTGATCAGGATCCGGGCCGCTGACCACCAGGCTCGGACGGCGTGAGTGGAATCCGGCGATCGGGAGCGGGATGATCGGCATCTCAGGATCGATGCATACCACCATGGCGCTGTAGGATGTGACATTCCATCCGGTGGTGTAGCACATCTGTACCGTGCCGCTGGCGTCCAGGGCGATGCGACTGTTTCCCGGTTCCCGGTATTGCCAGTCGCTTCTGGTTTCGTCGATGAAGATTCCCTGCCGGTCATCGCGCATTCGATCGGTCTTCTTCGCGGGCGCGGAATCACCGCCTGCATCGTGATATGGATCGCCGGGACGCAGCAGCGGATCCGGCGCCGCCAGGTCCAGCCTTGCGGGTACAGCGGTCGCGGCGGCGACCAGGGATGACCCCAGCAGGAGCGGCAGAACGAGGGTCTCTAATGCACTGCGCATGATACTCTCCAAAGGAAGCACGGGAGACGAGAGGCGGGCGTGGAAGACAGTGATCTGGCAGTCCCCGGAGGTTCATGGATCGCTTCGTCGGCCGGGTCTCCTGTGGCGTGATCCAGCAATTACTGTGCAACAAGCAGGCCAGCTCTGCCTGAAGCATCAAATATCGCCTTGGAACAAAGCCGCGAAGGCGCCTCTCGGCGTGACCAGCGGTCCAACGATTTCATCCAACTCAGGAATAGTAGCGTTTGCATGGGTCAAGAAACTTTACTTTGTGTGAGCCTTCTCCAGTGCGAGTTGAGGACCACCGAATCGGCCAACACGATGCGATCGCGAGGCAATCATGTTCCACCGCAGCGCCATGTATTACGATCTGCTCTACGGCTTCAAGGATTACGAGGCCGAGGTGAATGTCGTGAGGGCACGCCTCCACGCGGCACATCCAGCGGCGGGCAGCATCCTGGACGCGGCCTGCGGCACGGGTGAGCATGACCGTCATCTGGCAAAGCACTACGAAGTGGACGGGCTCGATATCTGCGAGGAGTTTCTGTCGGTGGCGCGGGCCAAGAATCCGGCGGGCCGATACTTCGGCGGCGACATGGCGGACTTCGACCTGGGTCGCCGCTACGACGCGGTGCTCTGTCTCTTCAGCTCCATCGGCTATATCCTGTCGCTGGACGGCGTGACATCAGCGCTGCGCTGCTTCCGCCGGCACCTTAAGCCCGGGGGCGTGATACTCGTGGAGCCCTGGTTCACCCCCGAAAAGTGGAAACCGGGCGGCATGCACATGCTCACGGCCGAATCAGGGGACTGCAAGATCTGCCGGATGAATCTGAGCGAGCAGGAAGGTCGTCTCTCGGTGATGGATTTCCACTGCCTGGTGATCAGCGCCGCGGGGGTGGATTACTTCAGTGAGCGCCACGAGCTGGGGCTCTACACCATCGAGGAAATGCGCGCGGCCTTCGCATCGGCGGGCCTTTCCGCCGATTACGACGCGGAAGGTATCACTGGAAGAGGTCTGTACACCGCCCATATCACAGGGAACTGAGATACTCCTGCATCGATCGGGCGGCCTTGCGGCCCGCGCCCATGGCCAGGATCACCGTGGCCGCGCCGGTGACCACGTCCCCGCCGGCCCAGATGCGGTCGCGCGTGGTCTTGCCCGTCTCATCCTCGGCCACCAGCGTGCCGCCCCGCCCGGTATCCAGGCCGGGAGTGGTGGCCGCGATGATCGGGTTGGGGCTGTTGCCGATGGCGCAGACCAGGGCGTCCATGGGCAGGATGAACTCGGAGCCCTCCAGGGGCACGGGGCGCCGCCGGCCCGACGAGTCCGGCTCGCCCAGCTCCATCCGCTGGCACTCGATCTCCTTGATCCAGCCGTTCTCGTCGCCGATGTATCTCAGCGGCAGGGTCAGGTAATCGAAGATGATGCCTTCCTCTTCGGCGTTCTCGATCTCCTCCAGGCGCGCCGGCAGCTCCTCGCGGGAGCGGCGGTAGATGATGCGCGTCTCCGCGCCCAGGCGCAGCGAGGTCCGCGCGCAGTCCATGGCCACGTTGCCGCCGCCCACCACGGCGATCCGCTTGTGCTTCTTGAAGGGCGTGTCGTAGCGCGGGAAGTGGTAGCCCTTCATCAGGTTCATGCGCGTCAGGTACTCGTTGGCCGAGTACACGCCGTTCAGGTTCTCGCCGGGGATGTCCATGAACCAGGGCAGGCCGGCTCCCGTGCCGATGAAGATGGCGTCGTACTCCTTAAGCAGGCTGTCGATGGAGCGCGTGCGGCCCACCACGAAGTCGGTCACCATCTCCACGCCCAGCTGCTCGAGGTAGTCGACTTCGCGGCGCACGATCACTTTGGGCAGCCGGAATTCCGGAATGCCGTAGACCAGCACTCCGCCCATTTCGTGCAGGGCCTCGAAGATCGTGACGCCGTGGCCCTGGCGAATCAGATCGCCGGCCACTGTCAGGCCCGCTGGTCCGCCGCCCACTACGGCCACATTGCGTCCCGTGGGCGCCGGCATCTCGGGAATGTCGAGCTCGCCCTGCTCGGCCTCCCAGTCCGCGAGGAAACGCTCCAGCCGGCCGATGGCCAACTGGCCTTTTTTCTTAAGAAGTACGCAGGTCTCCTCGCACTGCTCCTCCTGCGGGCAGACCCTTCCGCAGACGGCCGGCAGCAGGTTCTTGTCCTTTAAGATCCGCACCCCCTTGCCGAAGTCGCCTTCGGCCACGCAGGCGATGAAGCCGGGGATGTCGATCTCCACCGGGCAGTTGCCGACGCACTTGGGATTCTTGCACTCGATGCAGCGCCTGGCTTCCTCGACGGCGGTCTCCGCCGAATAGCCCAGGGCCACTTCCTCGAAGTTGAAGCTGCGCACCTCGGGCGGCTGCTTCGGCATTCCGCGCCGGTCGAGATCCAGGGGTTTGCGTTTCTGTTCGGCCATGTTCCATCTCCCGAGCCGTCTGTATCACGGAATCCGCGCTCAACCGGACATGCAGGCTCCCTGCCCTTCGCAACTGCTGGTCCTCAAGGGGATGCTCTCCTCCCGCATGTAGGACCTGCGCCGCATCAGCAGCTCTTCCCAATCCACGGCGTGCCCGTCGAAGTCCGGTCCGTCCACGCAGGCGAACTGCGTCTTGCCGCCCACCGAGACGCGGCAGATGCCGCACATCCCCGTGCCGTCGATCATGATCGGATTCAGGCTGACCACCGTGGGGATCCGCAGCGGGCGGCTGGTGTCGGAGCCGATTTTCAGCAGGAAGGTGCAGCCGTTGACGATCATCCGGTGCACCGGCTCTTCCATGGTTCGCAGGATCTGGGCCAGTTGTCCCACGTGCCCCTTGGTGCCCTTCGTGCCGTCCCGCGTGATGTGGATCAGCACGTCGGACACGGCCCCCAGCCGGTCCTCCCAGTAGCAGAGGAATGAACTGCGCGCCTCCAGCACCGTGATCACGCGGTTGCCCCGCTCCTTGAGGGCGCGGGCGATGGGATAGATGCTGCCGATGCCGTAGCACCCGCCCAGGCAGAGCGCGGTGCCGTAGTCGTCGATCTCGGTGGGGATGCCCAGCGGTCCCACCACCGTGGGAATGCTGTCGCCGGCTCGCAGCCCGGCGAGCTTGTCGGTGGTGCGCCCCACGTTCATCATGCACAGCGTGATACTTCCGCGCTCGCGGTCCCAGTCGGCGATGGACAGGGGAATCCGCTCGCCGTCCTCCTCGACCCGGAGTATCACGAACTGGCCGGGCTGGATCTCGCGGGCCACCGCGGGCGCCTCCAGCTCCAGCACGTGGATATTGGGCACGATCATCTCGCTGTGCAGCACGTCAAACTTCATGTTTCCTGATCCTCACTGGAACGGGATTGGGGCCCACCGGTTCGCCCTGCCCGAGGGCCAGGTGCAGCGTTCCCCGGGGCTGTTCGCGCTGCAGGCGGACCCGGCAGATCCGCTCGTCGCGGGCGGCCTTCAGTACAACTTGGTCGCCCTCGGCGACCGCGGCCTCCCGGGCGTCCTGGGGATTGATCGACAGCGTTCCCTCGCGGAAGAGCTGCCTGGCGCCGGCCACCCAGGTGGACAGGGTGAAGCCGCGATGGGCGTGCTCGGGCAGGGTCTTGGTCAGCAGCATGGGAAAGCGGCCGCCCCCGGCGCGCCCGGCGGCGCGTCTCTTGCGCAGTTTGAGCCTTCCCGAGAACGTCAGCGGGCGCGGATCCCTTTCTTCCAGGCCCGCCGCGAAGGGTTCCACCAGGGAGGCGATCTCCTCCTGGATCTCCTCGGGGCGGCTGAATTCGAATCCGCTCTTGCCCAGCCTGCGCGCGATACGGCAGAGGATATCCCAGTCGGGCAGGGCATTGCCCGCGGGAGGCACGGCGCGCCGCACCCGCTGGACCCGGCCCTCGCCGTTGACGAAGGTGCCGGAGGACTCGGTCACCGCGGCCGCAGGCAGGTTCAGGTCCGCGTGATACGCATCCGGCGCGGGATAGATGTTCTGGTAGATCAGGTAGTCCGCCGCGGGGCGTTCGCGCAGGGGCGTTTCGCCCACCAGGTGCAGCAGGCCAAGATTTTTCCCTCCCTCGAGCGCGGCCGCGATGTCCCGCGCGGCGGGGAGGTCCAGGCCGGTTTCCCAGAGCGCGCCCGTTTCGACGCGGTTCCGGCGTTCCGCGAAGGACCGCGCGCCGGGGAGCAGTTCGTGATACGCGCCCATCAGGACCGAGCCCGCGAAGTTGTTCTGCGCCGGCAGGGGCATCAGGTCGGCCCCGGTGCACTCGGCGAGGCGCAGCACGGCTTCCAGGATCCGCCTGCCAGTGTCGCGCTGCAGGTACTCGGAACCCACCAGGATCACCGGTTTCGCCGTCCTGGAAAGCAGGCGCGCAACCCGCTCCAGCCGCCGCCGGTCCTCGGAATCCGTCCCGGCGCGCGAGGTTTTCGCGGTTCTCCCTGAGGCCTTGCCCCCTCCGGAGGAGGGAGCGCCCGCCAGCCGCGCCAGTTCTTCCAGCAGCGCCGCTTCCTGACCCGGTTCAGGCTCGAAGCAGGCATCGGCCACCAGGCTCAGGTTGTGCCGGCGCGGGTGCACGCTGACGATCTTCGCGCCGTTCTTCAGCGCCCGGCGCAGCTCCACTCCCACAACCGAGCGGCCGTAGCGCACGTCCAGTCCGACGCAGAGGATCGCCTTACGCTGCTGCAGGTCGGCCAGCGGGACGGATTTCCCGAAAAGATCCAGGTAGGCGTTGAAGGCCTGTCCGTAATACTCGCGCGCCCCGCAGTCGATGTTGGCCGAGCCCGCCGCGGCGCGGACGAACTTCTGCGCCAGGTAGAGGTCCTCGCTCAAGAGGTTGGGCGAGACCAGCATGGCGTAGTCGCGCGGCGGGCAGGCGGCGATCCGCTCGGCGGCCCGGTCAATCGCCTTATCCCAGGAGACGTCCACGTGGGTGTCGATCTCGAACTGGGCCGGCACCCGGGCGCGGGTGTGATGGTTGACCAGTTCGCCCAGGCAGAAGCGGCCCTTGACGCACAGCTGGCCCTTGTTGACCAGGGGATCCTCCGCGGGCAGGCTGCCGATGATCTCGTCGTGCGACACCAGCAGCCTGACCTGGCAACCCACCCCGCACATGCTGCAGGTGCTGGTCTCCTCGCGATCCGGGCTGCCGGACCACTTGCGGGCCTTCTCCGAAAGAGTGCCCGTGGGACAGACCTCGACGCAGGCTCCGCAGAACTCGCAGCCCGCCTCGACGTGGTTGCGCTCGTAGGCCGGGCCGATCACGGTGTGCGGGCCGCGCTGCTTGAAGGTCAGCGTATCCGCGGTGCGGATCTCCTGGCAGACACGGATGCAGCGCCCACAAAGAATGCAGAGGTTGTAGTCGCGGTCGTAGAAGGGATCCTCCTTCTCGACGCGCAGGTTGCGATAGTAGATCGGGTAGTGCAGGTCCTTGACGCCCAGGTAATCCACCACCTCCTGCAGCTCGCAGTCGCCGTCCGTGGGGCAGGAGCGGCAGCCCGTGGTCACCCCCACCTTGCGGATGGTGCCCATGTAGGTGCGACACTGCTCCTCCTCGTCGCAGATCAGGCAGCTCGAGGTATGCTCGCTCAGGATCAGGCGCAGCACGTCGGTACGCTCCTCCTGCACCTTGGCGGTGCGCGTGCGGATCGCCATCCCCTCCTCTACCGGTGTAGTACAGGCCGTGGGCAGGCCGCGGACCCCCTCGATCTCGACGATGCACATCCTGCAGCCGCCGTAGGGCGAGAGGTCCTTGTGCGCGCAGAGCGTGGGGATGTAGATCCCCTGTTCCAGGGCCAGGTCCAGGATGGTGGTCCCGGGATCCGCCTGGACGTTGCGGTTGTCGATCTGCAGGCCGATCCTGTTCTTCTGCTTGCTCATCAGGAGGGACCCCCCCGGGAAGTGATCACGATGGCGTCGCCGGCGATGGCGTCGAAACGGCAGATTTCGTAGCACGCGCGGCACTTGATGCATTTCTCGGCGTCCAGGTTGTGCGGCTCGGCGCGCGGACCGGTGATGGCGCCCGTGGGACATACGCTGACGCAGCGCTGGCAGCCGGTGCACTTGTCGGCGACCACGCGGTACTGCAGCAGGTCGCTGCAGACCACCGCGGGACAGCATTTCTCCTGGACGTGCTGCAGGAACTCGGGCCGGAAGTAGCGCAGCGCCGTCAGGACCGGGTTGGGGGCCGTCTGACCCAGGCCGCAGAGCGAACCCCGCTTGACCGTCTCGCCCAGCGTCTGCAGCGTGGTCAGGTCCTCGGGGCGGCCGTCGCCACTGGTGATCCGGTCGAGGATCTCCACCAGGTGCCGCGAGCCCACGCGGCAGGGCGTACACTTGCCGCAGGATTCCTGCTGAGTGAAGTTGAGGAAGTAACGCGCCACGTCCACTACGCAAGTGTCCTGGTCCATCACGATCAGGCCGCCCGAACCCATGATCGAGCCCGCGGCGCCCAGCGATTCGTAATCCACCGGCGTGTCGAGGAACTCCTCGGAGAGGCAGCCCCCGGAGGGGCCCCCCGTCTGCACGGCCTTGAAGGGCTTGCGCGTGCCTCCGCCGATGTCGAAGATGATCTGTCTCAGCGGCATGCCCAGCGGCACTTCGATCAGGCCCGGTCGCCGCACCTTGCCCACCAGCGAAAAGGTCTTGGTGCCGAAATTCCCGCGCACGCCGTACTGGCGGTACCACTCCGCCCCGTTGCGTAATACATTGGGCAGGGTGCCCAGGGTCTCGACGTTGTTGATGATCGTGGGCTTGCCGTTAAGCCCGGCCACCGCGGGGAAGGGCGGCCGCGAGCGCGGCATGCCCCGCTGGCCCTCGATGGAGGCGATCAGCGCGGTCTCTTCGCCGCAGACGAAAGCGCCGGCGCCCTCCTTGATGGTCACGTCGAAATCGAAATTCGAGTTCCTGATGTTCTTGCCCAGGAAACCAAGTTTGCGCATCTGGCCGATGGCCTTCTTGAGCCGCGCGATAGCCAGCGGGTACTCGGCGCGGATGTAGATGTACCCGCGCCCGGCCCCGATGGCGTAGGCGGCGATCAGCAGGCCTTCCAGCAGCGCGTGGGGATCGCCCTCGATCAGCGAGCGGTTCATGAAGGCCCCGGGATCGCCCTCGTCAGCGTTGCAGATCATGTAACGCTCGGTCTCCTTCTGCGAGCGGCAGATCTCCCACTTGCGCCAGGTGGGGAAGCCCGCGCCGCCGCGTCCCCGGATGCCGGCCTCGCGGACTTCGTCGATCACTTTCTTCGGCCCCATGCGCAAGGCCTTGGCGGCGCCCCGGTAGCCGTCGTTGGCGAGGTAGTGGTCCAGGTTCTCCGGATCGATCAGGCCGCAGTTGCGCAGGACCACGCGGACCTGCGGCTTGAGCATCGGCAGGTCGAAAAAGCGGGGAATGCCCTCGAGGAAGACCTCGTCCTTCTTCCTCAGACCGTTCCCGTGGTGCCCTGCGGCGAGTTCGGGCCGCGGCCGGCCCTCGATCAGGCAGGACTCGACGATCGACCGCGCATTGCCAGGTGTCACATTGGCGTAACTGATGCGCGGGCGGCCCGGCAGCGCGATGTCCATCAAGGGCTCGAGGTAGCAGGGCCCTATGCAGCCCACTTGCATCACGCGGGCCTTGAGTCGCCTGCGGCGCAGGGTGGCTTTGATTGACTTCAGCACCTCCATCGCCCCGGCCGCCCGCCCGCAGGAAGCCGTGCCAAGGCTGATAACCGGCTCCGGGCTGCTCTGCAGGGCCTTCCAGCTCTTCAGCGCGGCCGAGCGGATCTCTCTCAGGTCACTCATATTTTTCAAGCACCTCTCTCAGGTGTGTCACATTCATCTGGCTGTGGATCTCCTCGTCCACCTGCACCACTGGAGCCAATGCACAGCAGCCCAGGCAGGCCACGGGCTGGAAATCGAAACGCCCGTCCGCGGTGGCCCTGCCGGGCTCGACCTCGAGTTCGCGCTCCACCGCGTCGGAGAGGACCTTCCCGCCCTGCACGTGGCAGGCCGTACCCAGGCAGATCTTGATCGAATGGCGCCCGGGAGCCGTGAACCGGAACTGGGCATAGAAGGAAGCCACCCCGTAGACGGTGTTCTCCGAAATCCGCAGGTGGCCCGATATCCGCTCAACGGCTTCTTCCGAGATGAAGCCGGCAGCGGCCTGGACGCGCTGGAGCAGCGGGATCAGGTCGCCCTCCTTGCCCCGGGAGCTTCTGAACAGGCGGGAATAATCGATGTCGGTCACTTGGTCCTCCCTCTGCTGCCACTATTTCGGGATGCTCTCCGCCAGGAAGATGCAGTCCGTCAGTTCCGCCTTCCCGCCGACCACGTCCTCGGCGAAGGTCTTGCAGCTCGGCGCGCCGCAAATGCCGCAGTCCACCTGGCGCAGCTTCTGCTGAATCCGCTCGATCTCCTTCATCCGCTTGATCGAGGTCACCAGGTCGGTGTCCAGGTAGCGCGTGGGGCGGGGCAGGATCTTGTCTTCAAGGTTGAAATAGCCCGCCTTGAGCAGCCGCTGCACTTCTTTGCGCTCCACCGGGATCTTCCGCTCGTAGCGCTCGCGCTGCTTGATGCTGTTGGTCCGCGCAACGTAGGCGTTCTCGACGTTGAAAGGACCGCCGATGCAGCCCTGCATGCAGACCAGGGCCTCTACGAAATCCACGTTGCGCAGCCTGGAGTTCTCGATGTCGTCCATGATCTGCATCACGTGAGACATGCCCGAGACGGCCAGCCAGTTCTCCATCCTCGAGCTGCGGGAAATACTGCCCAGCGTGGGCCAGCCCGGATGGAACGAGAAACTCTCCGGAATCCGGCTTTCCGCGAAATCCGCCATCAACTCGAGGATCTTCGGCTGTAACACGCCGTAGACGTCCTTGATCGCGACCAGACCATCGAAATGCGACCTGGTCTTCTCGGCGGGCTGCTTGATGGAGACGATCACCGCCGGGCAGGGCGCCACGTAGATGATGCCGATATCCTCCGGCGCCAGGCCCTCGCGCTCGCTCACCTTCTTCCTTGTCTCACGCGCCGTCAATTCCCGGGGCATGTCCAGAGGGAGCAGCAGCTCCACCAGGTCGGGATACTTGACCTGGATCAGGCGCACCACCGCCGGACAGAAGCAGGAGATCAGCGGCAGCCTGCCGCGGTAGCCCTTCAGGTGCTCCACGCAGGCCCTGGCAATGACCGCCGAGGAGGCGCCGATGTCGATCACCTCGTCGAAACCCAGACGGCGGAAGGCTTCATGCACCAGGTAGGGATGGACGGTCGCGTCGAACTGGGTGTAGAGCACCGGCGAGGGAATCACCACCTTGTACTTGTAACGCGAGATCTCCGTGAAAGCGTCGGAATCGGAAACTATGGCCCCCGGCTCGCAGACGGCGATGCAGTTGCCGCAGTCCACGCAGAGTTCCTCCTCGATCACGGCGTGGCCCGCGCGCGTGCGGATGGCTTGGGTGGGGCAGTTGCGCATGCACTTGCCGTGCCCGCGGCAGGCTTCCACGTTCACGCGGTGCGCATGGTAGTACTTGGCCATGTCCACGTCCCCCGTTTTCGGAAGACCTCGGGAGCCCTTCAGATAACGAAGCGCATCGTCAGGCGGGTGCCGACGTCCACTTCGCTCTGGACGTCCAGTTCGTCGGCGTTTCTCTTGATATTGGGCAGGCCCATCCCTGAGCCGAATCCCATGGCCCGCATCTCGTCCGTGGCCGTGGTGAAGCCCTCCTGCAATGCCAGGTCCACGTCGGGAATACCCTTGCCCCTGTCGTCGATAACCACGTCCACGGCCACCGGGCTGACCTGGAGAATCACTTTCGCTTCATCGGCGTGCATCACGACGTTCATCTCGCCCTCGTAGGTGGCGATGGCCACCCGCCGGATCAACACGGGGTCCAGGCCGATCTTCTTGAGGATCGATTTAACCGTGGTGGAGGCGATCCCGGCGTTGGTGAAGTCCCGACCCGCGATATGCAGGTCGTGACTGAGCAGCAGCTCCTCGGGCCTGTTCTGTTCGGGGGAAAGGGGGGTGTCGGGCGAACGGCCGCTGATCAGCGAGTCGATCCGCACGCAGGCGGGGTACATGTCCAGCGGCGTACTCAGCAGGACCAGGTCGTGCTCGCGGGCGATGCGGGCCGATTCCTGTATCACGGTCTTGCCGCGAATCAGCACGATCGCGGCGAATTCCGCCATGTACGCCGAAATCACGGCCTGCTGGCTGGCCAGCCCCGTCAACAGCAGGGAATTCGGCTTGCCGAAAGCCAGCACGTCGCTCATCAGGTCCGAGGCGTAGATGTGATCCACCGCGGTGTCGAGCAGGTCCTGACCCTCGACCACCGTCGCTTCAAGAGCATCCTTGATCTGCGCGATTCTCACAAATGCGCCAGCCGGGTTGCGACCGGCAGCCGGGGGTACTGCCGGTCATGGACGGTGTCAGGCGGTGCCGAGACCCATGCCGTAGAGTCTGCCCACCATGTCGAAGGTGGCCTGTTCCGTGCCGAGAATCGCCATGTTGTGCTTGCTGGCGAGCTCCACGGTTTCAGCGGGGATTTCCTTGCCGCTGGTGATGATGATCGCCGCCACGTCCACCAGGTTGGCCGCAGGGATGATGCTCTTGTGCGTCTGGATGGTCAGCCAGAGGTTGCCGGATTGCGCGCCGGCCATGACGTCGCTGATCATGTCGGAGACGAACACGCCGGTGAATTCCCGGTCTTCGAATTCGCTCATCGACACAAGCCCGATCTGTTCGGCAAGTTCTCGAACGGTCATCAATGCACTCCTGCTCGCTTCGCGGATACGTATCCATGTGATTCACGGGTCTGCGGACTCACATAGAGTCCGCCGGACTCGAAGAGTCTGCCGGACTCGAAGAGTCCGCAGACTCATTAGAACAGGGACCTGCGCTCGCCCGGCGCGTCCTGGGAGAGCATGTCCACATCGTGGAGGAAGTCCCCCTTGCACCGCGGAAAATCGATGATCAGGTTCGTGGGCAGAACCTTGATTCTCGATCGCGATGTATCACGACGCTGGTTGAAATAGTCCGTCAGGATGTCAAGCTTGCGCTGGGGAATCGGATCGGCCAGCGTTTCGGGCAGAAAACCGAAGGCCACGATCACGAAAGTGCGCTGCTCCTCGTAGCGCTGCCGCTGCACATCAAGCTCGCATTCGGGAATGCAGCCGGTACAGTGCATCAGGCCCATCAGGTCGTCGAATTTCTCCCTGCGCCCGCATTCGCCGCACTCGAGATCGAACTGGAAGGACTGGGCATTTTCCATTCGCGTCCAATGGCAGTCGCCCTCGACGTAGCGGTCTCCGAGGATCGGGTTGGTCTCCCTTGAGAAATAGGTACGCAAGCCCTCACAGTGGAAGCACTTCTCGAAGACAACGAAGCCGAAACGGATATTCGCCATTTTCCACTGGTGTTGGCATTCTGACATGTCGCAAAGCTCCTTGCTGCTCGAACCTCTGGCGGGCGGGACTGATCGGGCCGCATCCGGAGTGAATGAAATAACGCGTGGCGTGCTATGTCAATCAATATATTTCATCAACGGCGTGGTTCAAGTTATGAAGACGGTGCGCTTGAAATTTGTCGCTGGACTTGCGGCGTGACCGCGCCGAGGATCGAATCGTCGAGCGCAGATTTCCAGACATAATTCCGATTGATTGAAAAGACATCACGGCTCCCGAGTATAATACTGATGATGTTCCAGCTCTTCTTGAAATCTCGTGAGTATTGCCGTGGGTATTTTGTCAATTGTTACAACAGCTAATTATACTACAAATGCATGATAAATTTCAGGTATTCCGTCTGACCGATATCGGTACAAGAGCCCATAACGCAATTATGTTTCAGCGACTCGTTTTTTTCTTGCTTAAATCCCATGCAAGACCTATAGTCGATCCAATGCTGGTGCCCACCCATTGGTGGAGAACTGGGGAAAGCTGCATCTTGACGTCAGGCGCTTGATGCGCCGGGTTCCCCCTCCATCAAGGTGCAGCTCCTTTCCCCTTAAAGATCGCGCCCCGATCCGGACCGGGGCGTTTTCTTTGCCTGCGTGATACACCATCAAGAGCGCGCTCGAGGTCCCCCGCGGCGCCCGCATCTCCGTGCAATACGAATCGACACGCGGTCGGGTGAATCAACCCGACAGGCATTCCCGAACCAACCGGGGAACTTCCGCGGGCACGCGGGCCACCGGGATGCCCGCCTCCTCGAAGGCGTCCAGCTTGCTTCGGATGCTGCCTCGGCCCCCGGCGACGATCGCTCCCGCATGCCCCATCCGCTTCCCCGGCGGCGCGGTGCGCCCCGCCAGGTAGGCCACCACGGGCTTGCCGATCTCCCCGGAAAGGACCAGCTCCGCCGCCGCCTCCTCCATGCTGCCGCCGATTTCTCCGATCAGCAGCACGGCCCGCGTGTCCGGGTCTCCTTCGAAAAGGCGCAGGATCTCGGGAAAGGGAGTGCCCACCACGGGATCTCCGCCGATGCCGGCGCAGGTGCTCTGGCCGATTCCCGCCCGGGTCAGGCGGGAGACGATCTCGTAGGTCAGTGTCCCGCTGCGCGAGGCCACACCGACTCCTCCGGGCGTGTAATACATCGCGGGAACGAAACCCACCTTGCAGCGCTCGCCGGGCGAGATCAGGCCGGGAGTGTTGGGGCCGATCAGGGTCGCGCCGTGCTCGGCCGCCCGGGCGACGATTTCGAGGGTGTCGTGCAGCGGCACGTGCTCCGAGACCATCACCAGGGTCCGCAGGCCGGCCTCAAGGGCCTCGCAGGCGGCATGCTTCATGGCCCGGGCGGGCACGAAGAGAATCGAAGCGTTGGGCCGCACACGCTCCACCGCCTCCGCGACGCTGTCGAACACCGGCACGCCGTGGACTTCGGTTCCACCCGCCCCGGGTCTCGCGCCGGCCACCACCGCGGTTCCGTACTCGACCATCAGCTCCGTGTGACGGCGGGCCGCCTCGCCGGTGATGCCCTGCACCAGCAGCCGGGTTCTCGAATCGACGATGACGCTCATCGGCAGCCCCCGAACGCGACTCGCAGGATTCGTTCCGCGCCCCGGATCGGTCCGACTTCGGTGCGGTTCATGAACGCTCTCCCTCCCTGGACGATTCCACGGCGCGCTCCACCGCCTCTTCGAGTTCCGTGCAGGGATCGAGTCCCGCCTCGCGCAGGATGGCGTGGCCCTCCCGCTCGCGGTTGCCCACCATGCGGATCACCAGCGGGATCCCCGGCGGGCTGTCTTCCAGGAAGCGCACGATGCCGCGGGCCAGGCTGTCGCAGCGGTTGAGGCCCGCGAAGATGTTCACCAGCAGGCAGCGGCCCCGGCCGGCTCGGGAGAGCAGGTCGAATGCGCGGTAGATTCCTTCCTCGTCGATCTGCGCGGTGTCGATGAAGTTGGCCGCAGAACCGCCCGCGAAGTTGATCAGGTCGAGGATCGTCATGGTCAGCCCCGCCCCGCTGGAGAGGATGGCGATCTCGCCGGGCAGCTCGATGTAGGTCCAGTCGCTGGCGCGGGCTTCTTCGACCAGCGGGTCCGGATCGCGCAGTGTATCACGGTATTCGGACAGTTCTTCCTGGCGGAAGAGCGCGTCGTCGTTGACGTTGAGCACGGCGTCTACGGCCAGCAGACCGTCCGCGACCACCGCCAGCGGATTGATCTCCGTCAACTCGACGTCGTAGCGGCGGAACAGGCCGTAGAGCGCCTCGGCCACCTGCGCGGCAAGTTCGCCCGTGCTCGGGTCCGCGCCGCCGGTGGTCCGGCTTTCGCCGGCGGGATCCTCGTCGAGGAAAGCGGCCAGCCGGGCCAGGTGTTCCTCCCCGGGGCCCTTGAGCACGTCCAGCGGCAGCCTGAGCACCTGGCCGGGATCGCCGGCGGCCAGCTCCTCCACGTCCACGCCCCCGCTGCGCGCGGCGATCAGCACGGGAGCCCTGCTCCTGTGATCCACGGTCACGGCCAGGTAGAGTTCGCGGTCGATCCGCGCCCTTTCTTCCACCAGCAGGCGGGAGACGCTCTCGCCCCCCGCCTCGCGGGAAAGCAGCTCCCGCGCTTCCTCCGCGGCGCTTGCCGGATCATCGGCGAAGCGGATCAAGCCCAGCTTGCCGCGCTTCTTGATTCCGAGCTGGGGCTTGATTACCACGGGGCATCCCAGCTCTACGGCGACCCGGGCAGCCTCGTCGGCTGTCAGGGCCAAATCGCCCCTAGGCACCGCGATACCCCGCCGGGCGAAGATCCGCTTGGCCTGATACTCGCGCAGGTTCATGCGCCCTTTCTCCCTCGCCGTTTCTCTCTCGACTTGCGGAAAATGTCGGAAATCACGGCCATCCGTTGCAGATTATCGGTGTGCGGCAAGCGGAGCGACAAGGCCATGCAACCGGACGAGGGCACCGCGGCGGACCGGCGCCGGAAATACGACGTATCACGAAGCGAAGCCCTGCTGATCCTGGATCTCGACGAGACCCTGATCCATTCCAGCCTCGAAGCGCTTGGGCGGGAGCCGGATTTCCGGTGCGGACCGTACCTGGTCTACATGCGCCCCGGTGTGACTTCCTTCCTGAGAGAATGCGCCGAGATCTTCGAGCTCGCCGTGTGGACCACGGCCACGGAGGACTACGCCGCATGCATCGTGGAGCGCATATTTCCCGAGGACTGTCCGCCGTCCTTCGTCTTTACCAGAGCACGCTGCACGATCGCCTATTCGCACGCACTCAGAAGACCGGTGTACGTGAAAGACCTGAAAAAGGCGAAACGCAGGGGCTACAGGCTTGAGCGCATCCTGGTAGTGGACGACACGCCGGAAATGCTGGCTCGAAATTACGGGAACCTGGTGCCCGTCGAGCGATTCACGGGCGACCCGTGTGATACGGTGCTGCGGGAATTGCTGCCCTTCCTCCGGGAGATCAGCGAGGCGGAGGATTTCCGGCGGATCGACAAGCGCCGATGGAATTACAGGTCCGCGGAGTGACTGCGCGTGTGATCCGACTCGACGCTTCCCGATCCGGGTGGTGCTTTCCGGTATTCGCGCGCGGCGGCGGGGCTCAGAGCAGGCCCGTCTGAAATCAGCCTGAATCTGCAGTGGAATTGAGGCGCAGGTGGACGGTGGCGTCTTCCTGCAGGATCAGGATCAGGTTGTTGGAGTACTTCGAACGGGTGATGATGAACTTGGATTCCGAATCGTAGCCGTCCTCTTCCGCGTCCAGGCGAAGTCCCTTGAAGCGAATCGTGTGACTGCCGTCGGGCTCCTTGAGCACGCTGCCGTGGAAGCCCGTGCTGAAGTGGAAATCCCAGGCCTCGGGGCCGGTATGAGTGAAATCCGCCGTCACGCCGTCCTTGTAGGCCACGTGGTAGCTGCCCACCCTCTCGAGCCCCAGCTCGATCTTCTGCAGCTTGTGATACTCGCGGCTGATCTCCTGGGGGCGCTTGTGGAACAGTAACTCGGGCAGCGAGTGGTCGTCGTGCCAGTCGACAAGAAAGAACTTGCGGTACTCGATCTCCCCCTGCAGCTCTTCGGAGGTCGAGAAGCCGCCCAGGATCGTGGCCTTGTAAGACACGGACTGGTTCTTCAGGCGAATCGTGGCCCGGCTCTCCCGGTCCTGGACTATCCGCAGGATCGGATTGAGATACTCCACGGAGAATTCCCTCTCCGGATATCGCAGGTGGAGGGTCGTGTCGTTCAGCAGGGGCAGTCGGTTCATGATCTACATCTTCCTGGATAGAAAACCTCAGAGTGTGAGGAAATTAACAAATATCCTACGAAGGAGTAGCCGATCATGCATAACCGAACCGGCTTCGATCGACTTTGCCGGCCAGGAGTGCCGCCTGTACAGGAATCATAAATCCGGTTTTCCCGGTGCGGCGCGGTTGCCGGGCCCTCAGACGATTTCCGTGACCCAGCCCTCGGGGGCCTCCTCCTCCCCATGCTTTATCGCCCGCAGGCTCCGCCGCAGCGCCCGAGCCAGACGCTCCTCCCTGAACTTCAGCTCCCGGTCCTCGGCGTGAAGCTCCCGGACCGGCTGGACGGTCCACGCGGTTCCCGTGCAGAAGAGTTCCGCGCCCTCCGTGAAGACCTCCTCGGCCGGCAGGGGACGCTCTTCGACGGGGCGTCCCTCCTGCTTCAGCAGGTGTATCACGGAATCGCGTGTTACACCGGCCAGGATCTGGTCGTCGAGCGGAGGCGTGACCACCGTACCGTCCGCCCTGAGCAGGAACAGGTTGGCCCCGCTGGATTCCGTCAGGCAATCGAGCGTGGGGGCGTCCGAGTAAACCACGTCGTCGTATCCGCGTCGCCTCCATTCCCCGGCGACGCTCAGGCCGCCCGCGTAGTTGCAGATGGCCTTGGCGGCGCCCGTCCCGCCTGCGGTCACACGCGCCCGGCGCAGCAGGCGCAGGCGCAGACCCTTGGTCTCGCCCGGAAAGTATTCTCCCACGGGGCTGCAGTAGGCCAGCATGGTGAAGCGGCGGCATGGTTTGAGTCCCAGCTGGGGCTCGTGAGCGAACTCGAGCGGACGGATGTAGAGGCTTCCCTCGCCCGCGGGCGGAAGGTGTCTCCGGTTGCGCCGGGCCAGGTCCTCGACGATCTCGCGGAAGCGCCCCTCCGGAAAGGCGGGCATCCACATGGCTCCGGCGGAGCGGGCGAAGCGCCGCGCATGGCGGTTCGTGCGGAAGAGCAGCATCCTTCCGTCGCGCGCGCGGTGAACCTTGAGTCCCTCGAAAATGCCCAGCCCGTAGGACAGCACCGCCGCGGCGGGCGAGATCCCGAACTCGCCGAGGGGAAGGAATTCACCCCGGTCCCAGACGGGATCGCCCTCCGCGTCTCCCCGGGCGATGTAATACTCGTCCGTGGGCTGAAAACCGAAGGGGCGGGGGTTCGCAGGATCCGTTCCCGCCCCTCGTGTTTCGACAGATTGAGAGTTCATTTCGATCTCCGTCGTTCCGATCCGGGCGCCCACCGTGGCCGGTCCGGATCCACGGCATTCAGCTCTCGTCCCGGGAGTATTCCGACCATTCCTCCATCAGGGCCCTGAACTCCGCCGGTCCCTCCGCCGCCGCGCTGAGTCGGATACGCTCCAGGCCGCGCCTGAAGGCCTCGAACAACTCATCGCGGTGATCGTTGATGCGCTGGATGTTGTAATACAATTCGGGATTTTCGGACATCACCTCGGAAGTGACCTTGAGCTGCTTGTTGAAGGTGGTCCCGCCAAGCGAACGCAGCTCGTCGAATGGCATGCCGGAGGAGCTCAGGACCTCGCCCATGGCCAGGTTCACCAGGTGCGGCAGGTTGAGCACCCAGGTCATGTAGCGGTCGTGCTGCTCGAGTGGCAGGCGGACGATCCGCGCCGCCGTGTCGCGGAAGAGCCCCTCCGCGAAATCCTCGGCCTCCGCGCAACCGGCTGTGCAGACCACCAGGTTCTGGCCCGAGAGCAGGTCCGTGTCCGGTCCGAACATGGGGTGGATGCTGGCCAGTTTCAGTCCGCCGCGGATCCCTTCGCGGACGGTCCGCAGGAGATGCGACTTGAGCGAGGCGATCTCGAGCACCACGCCGGAGGGCCGGGCCGCGATCATTTCTTCCAGCACGGAACGCATGGTTCCCAGCGGCGTGGCCAGCAGCACCAGGTCCGCCCCCTCGACGCCCCCGACAATCGTGTCGTCCTGCTCCACCACCCGCACCCGGTAGCCCAGGGAGCCCGCGTAGCGGACCAGCCAGCGGCCCATCAATCCGCCTCCGCCCACCACGCAGCAGAGTCCGCCGCCCGCCGTCTCGCGCGGAGCCCGCTCGGCCACCTGCAGCCGCACCGCTCCCCGGATCAGCGAGAGCGCGATCTCCTCCAGCAGCCCGGCGTCCATATCATGCTCGCCGGCCAATTCACGCATCCGCTCCAGAACCTGTTTCTCCACGCTGTAGTCTCTCACGGGCGCGCCGCGTTCCTCCTTCCACCGGCCTATTCGTCGCGCCAGCTCGAGGCGTCGCGCCACCAGGTCCGCGATTCCCGCGTCCACATCGCGGATCTCCTCCCGCAGGACCTCCAGCTCGGACTGTTCATTCTTCGTCATGAAATCAGTACCCGGAATTAGTGCCTGTTCACACTCTCGCGTACGTCGCGTTGTCACACGGGGACCGATCCGGCGGGCGGCGCCATCGCAACGGACACGCCCGACATCGGCCCGGCGGGCCGGCATCAAATTACCACTCGGCGCCCTGCCATTCGCAACGCATTACCTTAGCACGCGAAAACGGCTGAATATCCGCCGCAAAATCCGGATTTTGGTATTTGAGAGAAGTTCAATACGCCACCTTTCGCCACATGCTGTCGCCGGTTCATTCGTTCTGCAAGTCCCGTGAGACATCTCCCCCCGCTGGGCTTCCGCGGGCGGAGATGAATACGCGCCGAGGCGCCCGCAATCCCGGATTCGCTTCGATCGGCCCGATCCTCGCTCTGTTGTTTCTGGTCGCGCTGGGCGCGCTTCAAGCGCCGGCGGCGGAGGACGCGGTTTCCGACAGCCTGGCGCGAATCCTGCACAAGCTCTCCGGACGCGAGCGGATCGCGGCGCTGCACGAGCTGGCCAGGCACCTGCGGAGCAGCGACCCTTCCGCCTGCGTCGCGGCGGCCCGGGAGGCCCTGGCCCTCGCCCGGGAACTGCAGCTGGAAGAGCCGGAGGTCCATTCTCTGCGCCTGCTCGGCGGCGGTTACTACAAGTCCGGCCTCGAGGATTCGGCCCTTGCGTACTTCGAGGAGGGGCTCGAACTGTCCCGGCGGATCGGCTTCCTCAAGGGGCAGGCGGACCTCCTGGGGAACATCGGCCTGATCTTCGACCACCGCCAGGCACACGAGCAGGCGCTCGGGCACCTGGAGTCAGCGCTGGCGATCTACGGCGAACTGGCCGACAGCAGCGGCCTGGCGCGCACGCTGCACAGCCTGGGCAACACCTGCTGGCACCTGGCGGAGTATCACGACGCCCACGATTACTACGGCAAGGCCCTGGACGTTCATCGACTCCGCGGAAACCGCGAGCGCGAAGCCTCCACCCTGAACAACCTGGGCAACGTGGAGTTGCGCCTGGGGCGGGCCGACCGTGCCCTGGAGCGCTACCTGGCCTCGCTGCGGATCCGCGAGGGACTGGGGGGAGATTCCAAGCTGGCCCATTCACTGAGCAACCTGGGCAGCTTCTTCCTCATGCGGGACCAGTTCGAGCGCGCGGGGGAGTACATCGGGCGGGCCCTGGAAATCTACCGCAAGCTGGGCGACCGCAAGCGGGAGGTTTCGGCGCTGGCCAATCTGGGCGTGATCCAGAGGGAACTGGGCGAATACGAAGCAGCGACCGCCGCCCAGGAGGAAGTGCTGGCGCTGCAGCGCGAGCTGCGTAACCGCCCCGGGGAAGCGACGGCCCTGAACAACCTGGGCAGCGCACTGTGCTACCTCGACCAGCCCGACCGCGCGCTGGAGTGCTACGCGCAGGCCCTGTCGATCCGCCGCTCGCTCGACGACCGCCAGGGAATCGTCGATGTGCGCAACAACCTGGGAAGCCTGCTGCACGACCTGGGCCGATCGGCGGAGGCCCTCCCGCATCTCGAAAACGCCCTTGCGCTGGCCCGGGAAATCGGCGACAAGGAAGGCGCGGCGACCGGCCTGGAGATGCTCCGCGTGATCCACTCCGCCCGTGGCGACTACCGCAGGGCCTACGACTTCGCGCAGCAGCTGCACGTGCTGCAGGACAGTCTGAACAGCCTCGAGCTGCGGAAGACGGTCACCGAGCTGGAGCTGCGCTTCGACACGGAGCGCAAGGAGCGGGCGATCGAGCTGCTCGAGGCGGATGCCGAAATCCGGGAACTCAAGCTGCGGGGGCACCGGCGGACCCTCGGCCTGCTGTCGGCCATCCTGGGCCTGGTGCTGCTGCTGATTCTCTTCCTGGTCCAGCGCCAGCGCCGCGAACGGCGGATCAACCGCCTCTTGTCGCAGCAGCAGATTGAGCTGGAAGCGAGTCGCTCCGAGCTGGCCCTCCTCAACCGCGACCTGGAGTGCAGGGTCGAGGAAGAGGTGCGCACCCGGCGCGAGCAGGAAGAGAAGGCGATCCTGCAGGCCCGCCTGGCCTCCCTGGGAGAACTGGCGGCAGGCATCGCCCACGAGATCAACCAACCCCTGCAGAGCATCGCGTTTTCCCTGGACAACGTGAGCCTGGCCGTATCCGAGGGCCGGGCGGAGAGGCCCTACCTGCAGAGCAAGCTCGAGCTGCTGTTCTCCGACATCGATCGGATGCAGCACATCATCGATCATATCCGCAACTTCTCGCGCAGGCAGAGCCCCGAGAGGCACGAACCTTTCGACGTGAACGAGTGCCTGCGCAACGCCCTGGGCATGGTGGGGCAGCAGTACAGGAACCACGGGATCATCGTCGAAGAAGCGCTGGCCGAGGGACTCCGTCCGGTGGAGGGCAACATCTTCCGTTTCGAACAGGTGGTGCTCAACCTGCTCTCCAACGCCAGGGACGCTGTGGAGGACCGTGCGCGAAAGATGGACGGGGAGAGCGGTGAAGGCGGTTCGGCTGTCTCACACGAACCGCGCATCCGGCTGGAAAGCCGCCGGGAGAACGACCGGATCCTGGTGGCCGTGGAGGACAACGGCGTCGGCATCCCTGGGGACCAGCTCGAGAACCTCTTCCTGCCCTTCTTCACCACCAAGGATCCCGGAAAGGGCACGGGCCTGGGCCTGTCCATCTCCTTCGGTATCGTCAAGGAGATGGGCGGAGAAATCAACGTTGACAGCGAAGCGGGCCGCGGCACACGTGTCACAGTCGCGCTTCCCGTCGCGGGGAAGGGGGTTCGTTGATGAGTGCATCGACTGAGGAAACGGGCAGGCACCTGTCGGTGCTGATCCTCGACGACGAGCCGCGTATCACGGACGAGCTCTCGGAGTACCTGGGAGGCCGCGGTTTCGCCACGCGCGCCGCCCAGAAGCCATCGGATGCCCTGGAGCAGTTACGCCGGCAGCCGGCGGATATCCTGATCCTCGACCTCCGCCTGCCCGAGATGGACGGACTTAAGGTGCTCAAGCGGGTGCGGAAAGACCACCCGGACACCGAGGTGATCATGATCACCGGGCACGGCGACATGAACACCGTGATCGAGGCCCTGCGACACGGAGCCATCGACTTCCTGCGCAAGCCCTTCCGCCACATGGACGTGCAGGTGGCCATCGAGCGCACCAGCAAATTCCTGGAGCTGCAGCACCGGGTGCGCCTGGCGGAAGATCGCACCTCGCTGATCTCGCGCGAGCTCGAGCAGCGCATCGAGCGCGATTTCATCGGCGAGAGCAAGGCCATCCACGGGGTCCTGGAGCGTTCAATGCAGGCCGCGGAATTCAGCAACATCAACGCGCTGATCACCGGCGAGAGCGGTACCGGCAAGGAGATCGTGGCCAGGATCATCCATCACGCCAGCGACCGCCGGCAGCGGGGTTTCTTCGCCGTCAACTGTGCCACGATTCCAGAAAACCTGATGGAGAGCGAGTTCTTCGGCCATCGCCGCGGCGCCTTCACCGGCGCGGATCGCGACAAGCTGGGCTTCTTCGAACTGGCCCGGGGAGGCACGCTGTTCCTCGACGAGATCGCCGAGACCACGCCCACCCTGCAGGTGAAACTCCTGCGCGCCATCGAAGAGAAGCGCATCCGCCGCCTGGGCGATCGCGATGAGACCGAGGTGGACGTCCGGGTGGTGGCCGCCACCAACCGCGAGCTGGAGGACCTGATCGGCAAGGACAGATTCCGGCTCGACCTGTATCACCGCCTGAACACGATCCAGATCCACATTCCGCCGCTGCGCGAGCGGCCGCAGGACATCCAGCCCCTGCTGGAGCACTTCGTCGAATCCTTTTCGCGACGCATCGGCCGCCCCGTTCCGCGGATCGGAGCCTCGCTGGTCCAGGTTTTGCGGGGTTACGAATTCCCGGGAAACGTGAGGGAATTGAAAAACCTGGTGGAACGCGCCATGATCATCTGCGACAGGAATGAACTGGATCCCGCGAGCTTCCCGCTGCCGGGAAAACCTGCGGAACCTGCAAGAGGCGAACCCGCGGATCTGAACCTTGAAAAACAAGAATGTCGCCTGATCCAGGAGGCTCTCCTGGCGGCTGGACAGAACCAGATCCGGGCCGCCGAACTTCTGGGCATCTCGCGACACGCCTTGATCCGGCGGATGGAAAAACACGGATTGCGCCGCCCCGAAGAGCCATGATCCCTGTGCGATTCCGCACAGTGTGCGTTATCGCGCGTTCGTTTTCGAACACTCGCCGCTCAGGAGTCAGCGCCTCCGGAAGCGGGCATCCATCTCCGGCCATACCCGCCACAATCCTGATATCGGATTTGATCCCCCTTCATTAATCACAATTACTTGATAATCTAGAAGTTAAATTTCGTTCCAGGCCTGATCAGCATTCCTGCAGGGCGCAACCGTCCTTTGGAATTCCCCCACCTCGCAGATCACGGAATTCTGGCACGCTCTTGGCTTCCTGCCGAGAGTCAGATCCCGGTGTGGCGCCAGCGATTTCAGCATCACAGCTACTCCCCGGATCCATGTGTGTTACATCAGCAATTACTTCCGAGCCTCCACAGAGCAGCAGCTTGAACCGGCACCTCAGGCCCGGCCGAAAGAAAGAGAAGGCCATGCGCAAGAAAGACTGGACTCTTATACCGGTGCTCAGCCTGCTGCTGGCATCCACGGCGCAGGCGGTGTACCTGCGGGACATCCCGCGGACCTTCAGGCAGCCGGACGGAACACAGCTTCAGTGCTTCCTCACCGGCGATGAATTCCACCGTCGCCTGCACGACGCGGAGGGCTACACGATCATCAGGAATCCGGCGACCGGGTATTTCGTGTACGCCGATCGCGCTACCGCAGATCGGCAGGGAGACGATTCGCGATACCTGCCGCTGTTCCCCTCGTCGCTGGTGGCGGGCGTCGCCGATCCCGCGGCGGCGGGGCTGGAATCCGGCCTGGACTTCGTGCCCGAACCGGCGCGCCGGGAACAGGCTCAGCGGCGCCGGCTGGTACTGGATGAATCCTGTCGCACGCCCACCACTGGTACCTTCAACAACCTGATCGTCTTCATCCGTTTCTCGGACCAGGCTTCCATCAGCGAGCCCTTCTCCTTCTTCGACGGTATCGTGAACGGCGGTTCCGGCAATACGCAGAACGTGTATTACGACGAGGTCTCGGACGGGCAGCTCGACGTTCAGACCGACTTCTACCCCGAACCCGCCGGAGAGACGGTGAACGCCTATGTCGATCCGCAGGTGCGCGACTACTACCGGCCCTACGACCCGGTGGACAACCCCGTCGGCTACGCGGACGGCGACGAGCGCAAGCTGCGGGAGCACACCCTGCTGCGCGACGCGGTGGACTTCGCCGAGAGCCAGATCCCGGTTTCTCCGAACCTGGACATGGACGGTGACGGCCAGGTGGACAACGTGAACTTCGTGATCCAGGGCGACGCGAACTCGGGGATTCTCTGGCCTCACTGGTGGGTCCTGGATACCTACACGGTGGAGATCAACGGGCTGCGGGTCTGGGAATACGACATCAACCTGGTGGGTTACTACGAGACGGGGGTGCTGTGTCACGAATTCGGTCACACCTTGGGTCTGCCCGACCTCTACATCTACGAGGACAATCCCTTCGGTCACTCCCCGGTCAGCGTCTGGGACATCATGGCTTCCACCGCGGACCCGCCCCAGCACATGAGCGCCTACCAGAAGTGGCATTACCTGGGCTGGACCGCGGACTATCCGGAGCTCACCGTGGACGGCACCTACAGCCTGTACCCGCTGTCCACCCAGCCCTTCGAGGGGTTCCGCATTCCCTCGCCCTACAGCGGCACGGAGTACTTCGCCGTGGAGTACCGCAGGGACGAAGGGACCTTCGAATCCTCGCTGCCCGGATCGGGCCTGATCGTCCATCGCATCAATACGCTGGGGGACGGCAACGAATACGGACCCTGGGAGATCTATGTCTACCGGCCGGGGGTTCGCCCACCAGCAACGGCGACCCGTACACGGCCTACTTCTCGCAGCAATCAGGCCGCACCGAGATCAACGACTTCACGGATCCCTACTGTTTCCTCAGCGACGGCTCGGCCGGCGGGCTGGACCTGCACAGCGTGTCGAGCGCGGAAGCCAACATCCTCTTCACGCTGGGGAACAATCCCATCAACACCTGGACCGGCCTGGTGAACAACAACTGGCACGCGAGCGGCAACTGGACCAAGGCCGCCGTTCCCATCGGTACGGACATCGTCGTGATACCGGCGACCGTGCCCGAATCGCCGCGGATCTACAGCAGCGACGCAGAGTGCGGCGAACTGCAGATCCAGAGCGGCTCGGACCTGTCGATCTGGGACGAGATGCTGACGGTCAACGGCGATGTGACAGTGGAAGGGACCCTGGACCTGGAGACCTCCAGCGCGCTGCTGAACATCTACGGCGACCTGGTCTACGAAGCGGGCGGCGTCGGCACTAGTCACGACGACGCCACGACGAAGGTCCGGGGGGATCTGATCTGCGAAACGGGCAGCGACGTGGAACTGGGCGACGTGGACATGCTGGGACCCGCCGACGCCGTCATCAGTTTCCGCGCCTCGACCGGAGGCGTGAACGACCTCGTGGTGGACAAATCAGGCGCCCTGCTGGAGCAGGACACTTCTTCGGATACCCTCAGGATCAACGGCGACCTGAACGTGATGCCCTTCACTTCCGTGCACTTCACCGGATACGACGGCGTCAAGCTGGGCGGAGACTTGTACGACATCTCCGCCACGAGCATTCAGTTCGACTGGATCTTGACGATGGCGGGCGCGGGTGATCAGCACATCTTCGCCGGCGACGACCTGCAGTTGAACAACCTGGCCATCGCGTGCGAGGACACGGTGTCGATTACGGGGGAGCTTGACGTGAACGGCTGGGTGCGGATCGAAAGCGGCGTCTTCGCACCGGGAACGAACGTGATACGCCTGGGCGGCAACTGGATCAACAGCGTGGGGCCGGCGGCGTTCGACGAGACCGGCAGCAGGGTGATCCTCGACGGATCGAGCGACCAGACCATCAACAGCGAAGTTTTCGACGAACTGGAACTGTGGCTGGATTCACCCCACGCGGACATGAAGATCCAGAGCGGCGAGGCCGTGACCTGCTCCATCTTCGACTGGGTCAACGGAAGTATGCTGATCGAGAACGGCAGTTTCACGGCTCTCGATCTGGAAGATCCGAGTATCACGTGGCCGATCGACATCTACGACGGCAGCGTGGACCTGCACCAGGACGCCACAAGCTACGTGGACGTGAACGAAGACATCAGCATCGATTCCGGAACGCTGAGCATTCACGGCGGGCACTTCACGGGCAGTTACTGGGCCAACAGCTGGGCCTGCAACATCGACCTGGACAACGGGGCTGTACTTGATTTCACCGGCGTGGGCATCGTGATTCCCGACAGCGGTAATCTGCTGAACGTCCACATGGATTCGGATTGCGTGATCCGCACCGTGGGCGGCTTCGACAGCCGCCGACCCGGCTTCAGCGTGAACGGCGGGACGCTCGAGCTCTACGGTTCAGGAGACGCCCAATTGGAGCTGGAGCCGGACAACACGCTGGCGAACCTGACGATCAACAAGGGCGGCGCTCGGACGCAGGGCGGGTATGGCACGGTCCCGCCCTCGCCCCTGCCCGCCCGAGGACGCGTACTGACCGTGCCGCGCACCGCGGACCACCAGGCGGGCAAGAAACCAGTGTCACGCGAAGAACCGGCCGAATCGCGCGAGAATCGCAACAACATGGTGGAGCTCGCGAGCGACGCGGTGATTCAGGGAACTCTCCTGATCGAAAGCGGTTCGCTGCGCTTCAACAGCAACCACGTGGAAGTGAGCAACGACGTGCTGATCCAGGGCAGCCTGATTCAGGAAGATCCCGGAGACCTGTTGGAGCTTGACGGATCGCTGGAATGGCTGAACGGCTCCACCGCCGTCTGCACGGCGGGCGAGATCCGCGCCGAGGACGGTCTGCTCTTCGACCAGAGCCTGGCCCAGTTGAGCGCGGGCCACACCACCAAGTTGGCCGGTTACGGACCTTGCTCGGTGGCCGTGTACGGCACCGGTTCGGAAATCGGAAGCCTCAGCATTTCCAGGTCCACGGGTACGGTGCAGTTCTCGGAGGATCCCGAGGCTGACGCGGTGGTGCTGGCCGGAGACCTGTTCGTGGACCAGTACGACACGGTGGAGCTTCCCGGTTCCCTCACGATGACGGGCAGCGCCGAGATCGCCGAGAACGGCATCCTGCACGTCTACGACGGGGGCAGGCTGATCTGCGACGATTTCATCCTCAGCGGGGAAGTCCAGGTGGAGGGAGACCAACTGCGCTTCCACGACGACCTGGTCTTCAACAGCACCGGACTGATGACCATTACCGGCAGTTGGGTGATCGGGGACGCCCCCGCCTCGCCGGACTACCCAGTGATCCACGGCACGCTGGTAATGGACAGCGGCTATCTCACGCTCGAAAACGAGGGTCTGGAAATCGCCGCCGGTGCCGTGACACAGATCAGCGGCGGCACGATTCGCACGGGCAACAAGTTCGAAGTACTCGATGCCGCAGGCTTCCAGCCCACCGGCGGGGAAGTGGAATTCGGCGGCGAGAGCCATGCCGGAATCATAATGCCGGCCACTTGCTGGTTCCACGACTTGCGCGCCGACAAACCCGCGGGTTACAGCGTGACACTCTTCGATCCGCTCCAGGTCAACGGGAACCTGCGAATTGAATACGAGCGGCTGCTCTGCAACGGCTACGATCTCACGGTGAACGGCAGCGTCTACATCCTCCCCGGGGGCGAACTGGACGCCGCAGCCTGCCTGCTGCAGGTGGGCGGAACCTGGTTCAACTACGCGGGCAGCGCCGGCTTCGATGAACTCTATGGAACCGTGCGCTTCATTGGGGCCGAGTCCACCCAGCTACCCTACGGCGAGACTTTCTATCGACTGGAGGTGAATAAAACGGCCTCCGGTGATTCAGACCTGTCGCTTGCCTCGGGCATCGCGGTCACCGTGACCGAAGATCTGCAGGTACTGGAAGGAACTCTGCGACTGAATGACAACACGCTGTCCATCGGCGAGGACCTGCTGATCGACGAGAACGGCGCACTCTACTGTACCGGCGCCGGCGGATCGCAGATCCGGATCGCGGGCAGCATCGAGGATCAGAACGCCGCGCACGATTCGCAGCACGGAGTCGAACCCGGCCAGTCCGTTTTTCGGTTTGAGGGATCGGGCGGCCAGGCTCTTTCCAGCCCAGTCGAACATTTCCGTTTCAACGACCTGACCATCGCGCAGGGTGAATCGGGAACGGTGACGCCCGCAGTGCCGATCGAGGTCGCGGGGAACTTCAGGCTGGAGGCCGGCGAGTTCATCGATTCGGCCTTGCCGCAGCCGCATTTCTTCTACGGCGATTTATACGCAGCCGCGGGCACGACCTGGAACGGCCTGCCGGGTAGGATCACCTTCACCGGCGGCCAGCCGCAGACCTTCAGCAGCCAGGGCGTATGTCTTTTCGGCGACCTGGCCGTCACCAAGTTTGCCGAGGGTCTAAGTCTGCTCAGTACGCTTGAAACCATCGGCGGCACGCTCAGCATCAACAGCGGATCGCTGGATCTCGGAGGGCAGACGCTGCGGGTCCAGACCGGCGGGGCGGTCAACGTCTGGTCCGGTTGCACGCTGAACCTGGGGCCTGACGGCCGTCTCGAGCTTGGGTCCGGCATCACAATGGAGGTTCAGGGAACACTGTCCTCGCTGGGTACGGAATCGTTGCCCGCCACCATCACATCGGCCGGCCCGGGTGAGTATTACACACTGAGAATGAACCAGGGCGGCATCATCGCCGCGGAGCACACCGTCTTCGAGTACATGGGCGGCAGCGGCGTTTACGTGACGCCCACCGGACTCGTAGACGTGGATCATGCCTTCAACGGCTGCACCTTCCGCGAAAGCGCCGCGGGAGGCCAGTTGCTGCATTCGCGCAACGGCCAGACCCTGACCTGCGACGGGGCGGCGTTTCCGGAAAACACCTGGGGCGGCGCCCACAACGTCACCTGGCTCGAGGACGCGGGGGGAATCACCTTCGACAACGTCTCCGGCGACTTCGCCGGGGAGCTCTATTAGAACGATCCCCACGGCCGCGTGCACTGGCCGGCTCCCGCACCCGATCTCGTGATCCAAAACGTCTCCTGGACGCCCGACGATCCCTACGCGGGCGAACCGGCCCAGTTGCAGGTGAGCTACCAGAATATGGGTGACGCGGCCACAGGATCATTTTCAGTGGGCTACTGGCGCAACGACTTAGCGCCTCCCGAACCGGGGGATCATCCGAGCCAGAGCATCAACATCCACGGTCTCGCTCCCGGCATGACGGACGAAGTCGTCTTCACCGACACGGCCCTGGAGGGAACCTCCTGGCTGAGCTGGGTCCGGCTGGATCACCTGGACGAGGTGCTCGAGTCGGACGAGGACAACAACGTGGGCTCCGACTGGATTCACTGGCAGATCCTGCCCGCAGCGGACGACCTCAGCGCCTCGTACGATGCGGGCAACGACCTGGTCCACCTGACCTGGGACTACGACGGACCGCCCGTGTGGTTCAATCTGTATCGAGGCGACACGCCGTATTTCCACCCCTCTCCCGGCGATCTCATCTACACCGGCCCGGACATGTATTACGCGCATGCGCCGGAAGGCGGCGGTTCGTACTACGTAGTGACAGCGGTGTACACGCGTTCCCCGCCGGAGCGGGAAGGCGACTCCGATGCGGAGCCGCCCGGTGGGGCGCCGAAGAAGACCGGTACCGGAGGCGCAACCGAATCACCGCAACGCTTACACATCACGCAGTAGCACCAGAGGGAAATCATGAACAAGCAACAGCTGTGTCTGCATTACCGAATCGCGATCAGGACGCGCAGAGAGGCGCTTAGGATAGCTGTCCGCGATGCGCGCCCGATATTCGGACTGCTTCTGGCCACGCTTGCGCTGCTGGCCGTCGTGACACAGGCCGCGCACCTGCGGGACGTCCCGCGGACATTGACCCAGCCCGACGGCAGGCAGCTTCAATGCTTGGTCACCGGCGACGAGTTCCATCGCCGGCTGCACGACGCGGCGGGCTACACCATCGTAAAGGACCCGGCGACCGGTTTCTACGTCTACGCGGATCGACAAGGCGACAGGCAAATCGAAACCGCTCTCGTGCCCACGTCACACGTGGCGGGGATCGCGGACCCAGCCGTGGCGGGACTGGAGCCGGGCTTGGATTACGTTCCGGTACCGGCACACCGGGAGCAGGCGGAGCGCCGCCGCCTGGTGCGCGACGAATCCTGCCGCACGCCCACCACCGGAATCGTCAACAACCTGGTTATCTTCATCCGCTTCGCGGACCAGCCGCCGATTCCCGAACCGTTCTCATTTTTCGACGACGAAATGAACGCCACCACGGGCAGCAGCCAGTGGACCTTCTACCAGGAGGTCTCCAGCATGCAGCTCGACGTACAGACGAGTTTCTACCCGCCGCCCGCGGGTGAGACCGTGTTGAGTTACCAGGACCCGCAGTTCCGGGGCTACTACCAGCCCTACGACGAGGTGACGAATCCCATCGGCTACGAGGGCGAGGAAGAGCGTGCCCAGCGCGAACACGACCTGCTGCGCGACGCCGTGGCCGCGGTGGAGGCGGATATTCCGATCTGGCTGGACATCGACGCCGACGCGGACGGCCAGGTGGACAACGTGGTCTTTCTCTGCGCCGGGCCGGCGGGAGAGGAGATCCTCTGGCCGCACTGGTGGACGCTGCACACCCATTTCGTGACCATTCATGGATTCCACCTCTGGGAGTACAACATCAACCTGACGGAATTCTACGAGGCCGGCGTCCTGTGTCACGAATTCGGTCACACGCTGGGCCTGCCGGACATGTACATCTACGAGGACAACCCCAACGGCATCTCGCCGATGAGTGTGTGGGACCTGATGGCCTCGACGGAGGATCCGCCCCAGCACATGAACGCCTACCAGAAGTGGAAGTACCTGGGCTGGGGCTACGACCTGCCGCTGATCACCGAAGACGGCGAGTACACGCTCAACCCACTGAGCACCGAAGCCGGATCGGCCGCGGTGCTGGACGATTGTACCCTGCGCTTCGAGGGAACGGAGCCCTCCTATATCCGCAGCTACAGCGGGAGCTCCCGCGCAGGCCGCCTGGAAGTGGCCAAGACCGGCGATGCCGAGGTGGTCCTGTCCAATCTCTCGACGGAGGATTTCCTGGCGATGGGCGGCGTGCAGATCGATGGAGGCGCGGTACTGCAGTCCTATTCCATCCATGACTTCATCGTGTACGACGAGTTCGATCCCGATGGTCTTTTCCAATTCGAGCTGGGAGCCTGCGAAATGATCGGCGACATGGGTCAGGTCATGGCTTCGGCCTTCTCGTATTTCTACGATCTCAGACTGGCGAACACCACCGACGTCTACTTTACCAGCGGCTTGACGATAAACAACGACCTGAAGCTCGAATACGGCAGCGAACTGTCCCTCGGCGGCAGCGGGATCTCCATCGGCGGCGATCTGCTGGTGGACGGCGAGATCCAGTTGCACAGCACGGATTCGGAACTGGACGTGGATGGAAGCGCCTTCTGGAAAGACGACGCATCGGTCCTGCTCGAGCCAGGTTCGGACATCCGGGTGGCCGGCGACTGGACCTTCGAATCGGGTTCGCAGGTGCAGCTCACGGGCTGCACAGTGACCCTGGACGGCAGCGGTGAAGCAGACCTGATCTCCCATTCGCCCCAAGCCGGCTTCCACGACCTGGTTGTAGACAAGAGTATGGGTACGGTGAACGTCCCGCTGGCATCCGACACGCTCTGGATCGCCGGGGACCTGACGATGCAGGCCGACGCCAGCCTCTTTGCGTATTCCATGAACGGAATCAAGCTGGGAGGTCATCTCTACAACCTGCTCCTGGCCAATACCTGGTTCGACTACAGCCCGCTGGTGCTCAACGGTTCCGGCGACCAGGGCATCCTGGCCGGCGGCTGGCTGCAGTTGTATCACCTGGTATTCCGCGGCGCGGGAACCACGACGCTGCTGGGTCCCCTCGACGTGGACGGCGACCTCAGGATCATGAGCGGCGTTTTCACGCCGGGTTCGGACGAAGTGCGGCTGGGCGGCGACTGGAGCAACGAGGCCGGGCCGGCGGCTTTCGACGAGACTGACAGCCGGGTGATACTCGACGGCTGGGACGGCGACCAGGTAATCTTCGCCGGCGAGACCTTCAACGAGCTTGTGCTGGACAAGTGGGAAGGGAATCTGGTACTCGGACCAGGCGCCGATGTGACCTGCAGCTCCTATGACTGGACGAGCGGCACGATCAGGGTACTGGGCGGTTCCTTCACCGCGCTCGATTTGGCGGACAACAACATCAAGGGAGCGTACGTGCTCAACTCCGGCAGCGTGGACCTGTACCAGGACGCCACCTACTTCGTGGACCTGGACGCCGACCTGGACATCTCGGGCGGCACCTTCACGGTCCACGGCGGCTATCCCATCGCCAGCTACTGGCCGTACACGCGGAACGTGCTGCTGCAGATGAGCGACGGCGTACTCGACTTCGCAGACAATGGAATCTTCCTCTGCGGCGACTGCGGCTACACTCTGACCGAAGTGATCACGGGAGGCACGATCCGCACCTCGGGCAGTTTCACCAGCGACCGGCACGACTTCACCGCCTTGGGCGGCGTGGTCGAACTCTACGGCCCGGACGACGCCGAGCTGGACCACGGCATCTCCAGCTACTTCCACTCGGTGAACATCGACAAGGGAGCGGCACGCGCGGAAGGAAGCGGGACGAATCCGGGCGAGGACGACGTGATACGCTCGGGTGCCCGCGATCTGCCGGAAAACGTATTACGCAACCTGGAAACCCGTCCCGGTACCGGCCCGCGGAACGGCGACCGTGATTCGCGCAGCAACACAGTGGACGCGGCCGGCAGTCTGGAGATCAACGGCGACCTGACGGTCAGCGAGGGCCTGTTCCGCCAGAACGGGTATTACATCCAGGTTCTCGGCGACATGACCATCTGGGGCACCCTGGTCCAGGAGGATCCCGCAGACATCTTGTATATCGGCGGCGATCTCACCTGGTACACCGGTTCCGACGCCGTCTGCACGACGGGCCTGATCCAGCTCGAGGGGGACCTGGATTTCATCAACAGCAACGCCCAGCTCGATCCGAATCACCTGACGGAAATGACCGGCGGAAGCGACGCCGTGATCCATTTCGAGGGCGGCAATCCGGAGCTGGGCACACTGAGCCTTATGAAGTACGGAGCCGGCGTGGAGATCGACGCCGGGCCGGGTGCGGACCCCGTAGAAGTGGCCGGCGACGTCTGGATCGATATGGACAACACGCTGAACGTGCCTGGAGAACTGGTAGTCGCCGGCACCGTGGACCTGATGGACATGGCCTGTATCGAGATCAGCGACGCCGGGCTGCTGGAAACGGAGATCATCAGCATCAACGGCGAAGTGCAGGTGGACACCGGCGAACTACGCTTCCACGACGACTTAAATCTCTACGAATGGGGAGTGCTGACCATCAGCACCGGCAGCGTGATCGGCGATGCTGAGTACACCGGCGACATGCAGGCGATCAACGGTGAGTTCAACATGTCCGGGGGACTCTTCGAGCTGCTCAACGACGGCCTGATCATCGGTTCATCGGCGACCACCAGCATCGACGGCGGTGTGATACGTCTCGGCTGGGGTTTCCAGGTCCAGGGCGAGGCCGTCTTCCGGCCCAGCGGCGGCGAGGTGAAGTTCACCGGCAACACCTACGGCGACATCAGCATGGGAGCGGCCAACTGGTTCCACGATCTGCGCGTGGATAAACCCTACCTGCGCCAGGCGACGCTGTTGACCAACGCTTTGGTCAAGCACGACCTGCTCGTCGAAAATAACAAGCTGGACCTGAACGGGTTGGACCTGACGGTGGAAGGCGACGTCTCCATCGCCGTGGGCGGAAAGTTGGACGCAGATGGTTCCAGCATCTACGTGGGCGGTAACTGGGCCAACTACCGCGGCTCGGCCGGATTCACAGAGGGAAACGGAACGGTGATCTTCAACGGGTCGGCTCCGGCTGGCCTGCTCACGGACGAAAGCTTCAACCGTCTTGAGGTGCTGAAGACCGCCCCGGGCGGTGGTGACCTGGTCGTGTCACAAGGCGTCACAATCGAAGTGGGCGATCAGTTGCAGATCGGCGAGGGAACCCTCGTGCTCCAGGACGACATCCTGGACGTGGAGGGCGATCTGGACCTGTGGAACGGAGCCGGCCTGAACTGCTCAGGGTATTCGGGATCGGAGATCCGCGTGGCCGCCAACTGGTACGACCAGAACACTGCTCACGACAGCCAGGTGGGTTTCAACCCCGGGCACTCCACGGTGCGTTTTGACGGACCCTCCTACCAGACCCTGATCGGCTCGGCGGCGGAAGTCGACTTCTACAACCTGGTGCTCGAGCAGGACGCCGCGGCGCAGTTCTATTGCGGATCCAACCTGAGGATGATCAACGACCTGAGTGTGCTCTCCGGAGACTGGACCGACGACTACTACGTGTACACGTACCGGGTGCAGGGCGACATGCAGGTATCCGAATCCGCCGTCTGGAGCGACGCTACCAGTACGCTGATTTTCGACGGCGCCGGGGAGCAAAGCCTGACAGGCTCGGGGGCCTGCGATTTCGGCGACGTGATCGTCAACAAGCCGGGAGGCGGGCTGCTTGGCGGCGTGGATGACGAGAGCCAGACTGCACCCGGGGACATGGACCGCGACGGAGAACGCGGCGAATCCGTGGTGTTGCAGGACGACCTGGAGTACATCACCGGCGATCTGCAGATCACGGCGGGCGAACTGGGCCTCAACGGCTGGTCGCTCTCGATGCAGAATGGAACCGGTATCTACGTCGACGGCCCGGGAACGCTCACCATGGGACCGGACGGCGTTCTGCGGCTGGGCGATGGTGTATCCATCCTGGTGGAGGGCCTGCTCTCCGCGGTGGGCAACTCCGGCGCGGAGGCTCGTATCACACACCTTGATCCGGAGAGCGAGTACTCGCTGAGCGTGGACAGCGGCGGGACCCTCAGCGCGGAGTACGCGGTCTTCGAATACATGAACTCTGCGGGCGTCAACGTGAGCTTCGCCGGCCTGGTGGATCCTGCGCATGCCTTCAACCACTGCACCTTCCGGGAAGGCGGCGCGGAGGGCGTGCTGCTGCAGGTGGGCAGCGGCCAGGTGCTGAACAGCACCGGGGCCGCATTTCCCGAAAACACCTGGGGCAGCACCAGCAACGTGGGTAAGTGGGACGACGTGGGCGAGATCACTTTCTCCGCGGTGAGCGGCGCTTTCGCCGGTGAAGCCTTCGAGGCCGATCTCCACGACCGGATTCACTGGCTGGCCTGCGATCCGGACCTGGTGATCGAGACGGTGTACTGGTGGCCCGAGGAGCCCATCGCGGGCCAGCAGGCGGAGTTGCAGGTGCTGCTGCGCAACCAGGGCCCCGGGCCGGCGGGTGCCTTCAACGTGGGCTACTGGCGCGACAGGACCGATCCGCCCCTGCCCGGAGATACACCCGATCAGGTGCAGGCTGTGGCAGGCCTGGGTCCCGACCAGATCACCTGGGTGCTCTTCCCTGATGTCGATCCCGACGAGACGGAATGGACGAGCTGGGTCTGGGCGGACTACCTGGATGAAATCAGCGAGACCGACGAAGGGAACAATCTCGCCTCGCACACCGTTCAGTGGGTCGCCTTCCCGCCGGTGGAGGACCTGAGCATCTGGTACGAGCAGTCCACCAGCCAGATCCACCTGAGCTGGAGCTATGAAGGTCCGTATGACATGTTCAACATCTACCGCGGCGATACGGCCTACTTCACTCCCCAGCCGGGAAACCTGATTCATAGTGGGATGGAGATGTTCTTTTCCGAGCCGCTTCCCGGCGGCAGCGCGTATTACGTGGTTACCGTGGAATCCGCACCGGCCTCGCCGCCCGTGGCGAATCGACGAATCGAACTCGATACGACGCATCACAGGAGGAACCGATGAGCGCAGCCAACTTGAAATCGGAATCGTCGACTCGAGTTCCGCTATCGACCAGACTGCTGCTGGCGGCATTCTCGACCTTCCTGTTCCAGAAATCGGGAACGGCGCAGGAGATGGAGGTCCGCCAGGTGGCCGAGACTCAGTCATCGAGGCAAGAAGTAGTCCTTTCGATGTAGGATAATCGAATTATCACAGTCGATTCGTGAGGGATCGACAAGTCCGACGCACCCCGAGACAACCCCGCCTAACGCCTTCCGGCGGGGTTGTCTCGCTCATGAAATCCGCCGGAAGGCTTTTTCCGGCGGAGTGATTATTGGATTGCTTCGGTAGAGGGTTTTCTAGCTTTAAGACAGCTTGCCGCAGACCGGTACGTGGATACTCCGTTGCTGTGATTCTGAGTTCTCGGCAGCGTCCTAAGGCAGTTGTCGGAATGCACCGATGGAAGCAGCCGCCGGGGCGATACGCTACTGGAGCAGCCCCGGGATCAGGACCGGATTCGCCGGTCACCAACCGCGAAGATACAGCCATTGATCGGAGAGCATCATGAACGACCCACGACAGACCTCGTTTTACATGAGTCCCAACCGGATGCTACCGCTGATGGCCCTGCTGCTGGCGGCATCTCCGCTCAGGGCCACCGACCACATCGGCAACGTGAGCACCGAAACCTGGACCCTCGCCGGCAGCCCGCATTACATCACGGGTTCCGTCACCGTGCTCAACGGCGAGACCCTGACCATCGAGGCCGGCTGCCTGGTTGAGTTCGCAGGCAACTTTTCCCTGCAGGTGCAGGGAACCCTGGTGGCCGACGGGGACGAGGTCCTCTCGATCGACTTCCTCTCAGGACAGACAACGCCGGCTCCCGGAGACTGGCTGTACCTCTATTTCAACGGCGCAGACCCCGGCTGCCTGCTGGATCACTGCGAGATCCGCCACGGAGGCAGCTCCTGGAGCAGCGTCCATATTCACAACTCGGGCGCCAACGTGACCATCAGCAACTCGGACATCACCCACGGCGCTTCCGCGGGAATCATGGTGGACGACAGCGGCGCTTCTTCCTCGTCGCCCACCATCACCGCATGCAACATCAACGACAACGCCGGCTACGGCATCCACGCGGGCTACGGTCTCTCCTATCCGCACATCAGCGACTGCAGTATCACGGACAACGGCGGATACGCCATCGGGGTATACTCCGACGCCGCGGACCTGATTACGGGCACCATGACCATCAGCGGCAACGGAAGCGACGCCATCTACATCTGGGGCTACAACACCTATTCGGGCACCTGGCACAACCATGGCGTGCCGTACGTCCTGGGCGGGTCCGTCACGCTCCTGGACGGAGAAACGCTGGCGATGGATCCGGGCTGCACGCTCAAGTTCGGTCCGAACGTGGTGCTGACGATCTACGGAACGCTGGTGGCCGACGGCACGCCCGAAGAGCGCATCACCTTCACCTCCAGCCAGGCCAGCCCCACGCCGGGCTACTGGAGCAGACTCGATTTTCGTTCCGCGGATCCCGGCTGCCTGCTGGATCACTGCGAGATCCGCCACGGAGGCAGCTCCTGGAGCA
>CAZMSD010000002.1:91253-145034 GCA_964568855.1 uncultured Bacteroidaceae bacterium
CGGGCTACTGGAGCAGACTCGATTTTCGTTCCGCGGATCCCGGCTGCCTGCTGGACCACTGCGACATCGCCTACGGTGGAGGATCCTACGGCAACGTCTACGTGCACGATAGTGGCGGCAACCTCAGCATCAGCAACTCGACCATAAGCTACAGCGGAACCGAAGGGATCTACCTGGACGACGGCGGCACTCCCTCGTCTTCGCCCGCCATCACCGACTGCGAAATCCACGACAACGCCACCTACGGCATTTACGCCAGCTACGGGCTCTCCTACCCGGAGATCAGCGGCTGCACAGTGGCGGACAACGGCGGTTACGCGATCCGGCTCTACGCGGACGCCGTGGACCGGATCACCGGCGAGATGGTCATCACGGGCAACGGGAACAACGCCGTCTGCGTGGATGGGATGAACATCTACAGCGGTACCTGGCTGTATCACGGAGTCCCCCACGTGCTGGCCGGATCCGCTGCGGTGCTGAACGGCGAGACCCTGACCCTCGACCCCGGCTGCGCGCTCAAGATGGAGGCGAACGTGGTGCTGACGATCTACGGAACGCTGGTGGCCGACGGCACGCCCGAAGAGCGCATCACCTTCACCTCCAGCCAGGCCAGCCCCACGCCGGGCTACTGGAGCAGACTCGATTTTCGTTCCGCGGATCCCGGCTGCCTGCTGGACCACTGCGACATCGCCTACGGTGGAGGATCCTACGGCAACGTCTACGTGCACGATAGTGGCGGCAACCTCAGCATCAGCAACTCGACCATAAGCTACAGCGGAACCGAAGGGATCTACCTGGACGATACCGGTGCCGGTCCGAGCACCCTCACCATCAGCGACTGCCTGATCGAGCACAACTCCACCTACGGCATCTACTGCCTGAACACGGGGAACCACGTAATCAACGAATGCGTGATCCGCAACAACGTCACCGGCTTCTACAGCAATTACGGCAGCCAGCAGTTCCTGGACAACAACCGGATCTACGGCCACAGCGGCCGCGGCATCCTGCTCTCAAGCAGCGCCGCCCCCGTCTTCGGATCCACGGCGGACCAGTGGAACGACATCTACGACAACGGGGAATACAATCTCTACAACGGCACCGCCGACATCACGGCGCACTACGTGTGGTGGGGCAGCACGGATCCGGGAGTGATCGAAGCCTCGATCTACCATGAAAACGACGACCCGGCGCTGGGCCTGGTGGGCTACACGCCATGGCTGGACGAGGGCCACGGAGTGGGCTACGTCACCGCTCCTGCGAATCTGAATATCTCGGTGGAAGACGAGATCGTGACGCTGACCTGGGATCCCGTGGCCGAGGCCACGTCCTACGTGGTCTATTCCTCCTCCGGCGCTTACGGCGGCTATGTGGAGGACCTGAGCGGCGCGTACGACGGCACCAGCTGGAGCGCGCCGCTGTCCGGCGACCTGAGGTTCTACGAAGTGACGGCAGTGGCGGAATAGCCTGGTCACCGAGTACATCGCGAAGGGGAGGATCTTCCGGGGAGGCCGCCCAGCTAATATCGATCGTCGATACAAACGCCGATATACGTAACACAAGGGGAACTCCAAGATGAACACGCAGCTAATCCGACTCGAGGCATGTCGGACTCCACTCGCTACATCACTGCTGGCCCTGCTGCTGGCCGCGGCGCCGCTGCGGGCAACCGATCACAGCGGCAACGTGGGAACCGAGACCTGGGCCCTGGCCGGCAGTCCGCACTACCTCACCGGCAATGTCACCGTCCTGGCCGGCGAGCGCTGACCATCGAAGCGGGCTGTTTCGTCTACTTCAACGGCAACTACACCCTGACCGTCGCGGGCGCCCTGGTGGCGAACGGCGACCCGGTCAACTCGATCGACTTCCTCTCGGGGCAGCCCGACCCCGCACCGGGTGACTGGTCCGGCATCTACTTCAATGGAGCCGATCCGGGTTGTCTGCTGGATCACTGCGAGATCCGCCACGGCGGATCTAACGCCGGCAGCGTCTACATCCACAACAGCTCCAGCAACGTGACGATCAGCAACTCGGACATCATCCGCAGCGCCACGGCGGGCGTCTACATCTACGACTACTATGTGAGCGCCTCCTCACCCACGATCACGGGCTGCAACATCAACGACAATGCCACCTACGGCATCTACTCCGGCGTCGGCTACTCCTTGCCCCACATCAGCGACTGCTCGCTGCAGGACAACGGCGGCTGGGCGATCCGCGTCTGGGCCGAGGGCGTGAAGCTGATCACCGGGGCGATAAGCATCTCGGGCAACGGCCAGGACGCCATCTACGTGGACGGCGTCAACACCTACGACGGCACCTGGCTGGATCACGGCGTGCCCCACGTGATCGGCGGCAACTTCACCGTAATGGACGGCAATACGCTGACTATCGATCCAGGCTGCACGATCATGCCGGGCACGAGCGTCCAGATCACCGTGGAAGGCGCTCTGGTGGCCGACGGCACGCCCGCCGAGCGGATCACCTTCACCTCCTCGCAGGCCACTCCCACTCCCGGCGACTGGAGCCGCCTGTACTTCAGCGCCGCCGACTCAGGCACGGTGCTGGACAACTGTCTCATCGAGTACGGCGGCGGAAACTCCGGCAACCTCTACCTGCACAACGGCAGCGACATCACGATCTCGGACTGCGAGATCACGGACAGCGGCGCGGCGGGCGTCTACATCTACGACTACTACGCGATAGCCTCCTACCCGACGATCAGCGGCTGCACGATTTCCGGCAATGCCAGCTACGGTATCTATGCCGGCACCGGGTACTCCTGGCCCAGCATCGAGGGCTGCACGTTCACGGGCAACGGCGGCTGGGCGATCCGCGTCTGGGCCAACGGCGTGAAACTGATCACCGGCGCGATGAGCATCTCGGGCAACGGCGAGGACGCCATCTACGTGGACGGCGTCAACACCTACGACGGCACCTGGCTGTATCACGACGTGCCCCACGTGATCGGCAGCAACTTCACCGTAATGGACGGCAATACGCTGACTATCGATCCAGGCTGCACGATCATGCCGGGCACGAGCGTCCAGATCACCGTGGAAGGCGCTCTGGTGGCCGACGGCACGCCCGCCGAGCGGATCACCTTCACCTCCTCGCAGGCCACTCCCACTCCCGGCGACTGGAGCCGCCTGTACTTCAGCGCCGCCGACTCAGGCACGGTGCTGGACAACTGTCTCATCGAGTACGGCGGCGGAAACTCCGGCAACCTCTACCTGCACAACGGCAGCGACATCACGATCTCGGACTGCGAGATCACGGACAGCGGCGCGGCGGGCGTCTACATCTACGACTACTACGCGATAGCCTCCTACCCGACGATCAGCGGCTGCACGATTTCCGGCAATGCCAGCTACGGTATCTATGCCGGCACCGGGTACTCCTGGCCCAGCATCGAGGGCTGCACGTTCACGGGCAACGGCGGCTGGGCGATCCGCGTCTGGGCCAACGGCGTGAAACTGATCACCGGCGCGATGAGCATCTCGGGCAACGGCGAGGACGCCATCTACGTGGACGGCGTCAACACCTACGACGGCACCTGGCTGTATCACGGCGTGCCCCACGTGATCGGCAGCAGCTTCACGGTGATCGACGGCAACACCCTGACCATCGATCCAGGCTGCACGATCAAGCCGGATACGGGCGTCCAGATCACCGTGGAAGGCGCTCTGGTGGCCGACGGCACACCCGCGGAGCGGATCACCTTCACTTCGGCCCAGGCCAGTCCCACTCCCGGCGACTGGAACCGTCTCTATTTCAACGCCCCCGACGCTGGCACGGCGCTGGATAACTGCGACATCCACTACGGCGGAGGCCTCGGGGGCAACCTCTACCTGCACAACAACAGCGATTTCACGATCTCGAACTGTACCGTGTCGCACAGCGCCTCGGCGGGCATCAATATCGACGACTACTACGTCACGACCTCGGACGCGGTCATCGACAACTGCCTGATCTCGGACAACGCAACCTGGGGCGTCCGCTGCTACAACGCGGGCGACCAGACCTTAAGCGACTGCGTAATCCTCGACAACGCGGGCGGCTACTATGCCAACTGGCACACGCATCACTTCCTGAACAACAACCAGATCTATGACAACGCGGGCGACGGGATCCACCTGACCGGGGACTGCGGCGCGGTATTTGGAGGCGACGCGAGCCAGTGGAACGACGTGTACGACAACGGCGGCTACAACCTGCAGGCCGGCACGCCGGACATCCAGGCCCGCTACGTCTACTGGGGCAGCGTCGATCCGGTTGCGATCGAAGCCTCGATCCAGCACGAACCGGACAACGGAGCGCTGGGCCTCGTGACCTACTGGCCCTGGCTGAATCAGTCCCACGAGCCCCAGGACCTGCCGGCGCCGGAGAACCTGCAGATCGTCGTGGCAAGCGACACGGTGACCCTGAGCTGGACCGCGGTCCCGGGGGCCACGTCCTACCGCGTCTACTCGGCGACGGAAGCCTACGGCGCGTACACGGAGGACCTGAGCGGGGCCTTCGCCGGTCCCAACTGGAGCGCGCCTCTGTCTGGCGACCTGCGTTTCTACGAGGTGACGGCGGTGGCCGAATAGGGGCAATCGACTCACCCGGGGACAGAACCTCCGGGCGGATCGGTTCCTCTCGCACCTGGATGAATTCCAGGTAATCGGCAAGAGAATGCACATCGAAATTGGAACATCGAACGTTGTAACACGGGAGTAGGATCGATGATGATCACGAAGCCCAACCCGCTCCACGAGTGTCACGCCCGGCTGCTTCCACTGCTGGCGGCCCTGTTGCTGGCGGCGACACCGCTCCGGGCCACGAACCACAGCGGAACCATCGGCACCGAAACCTGGACCCTGGCCGACAGTCCGCACTACATCACGAATCACGTCACCGTACCCGACGGCGAGACGCTGACCGTAGAACCAGGCTGCCAGGTGCTCTTCAACGGCTTCTACGCCTTGTACGTCTACGGCGCCCTGGTAGCCGACGGCAGCCCGGCCGAGCGGATCATTTTCAGCTCGGCCCAGCCGAACCCGGCTCCCTACGACTGGCGACGCATCTACTTCGATAACGCCGATCCGGGCACTGTGCTGGACAACTGCGACATCTCCTACGGCGGCCACTACGCAAACGTCTACATCCAGGACAGTGGCGGCAACATCAGCGTCACGAACTGCTCGATCACTCACAGCTTCGACGCCGGCATCTACCTGACCACCACAGGCGGCACACCTTCCACGCCCCTGATCGAGGGTTGCGCGTTCAGCGAGAACACCGGCCACGGCCTGCGCTGCACGAGCTGGCTATCTTTGCCGAGTATCCACGACTGCGCCGCGACGAACAACGGCGGCTGGGGCCTCTTCGTGCGGTCCCACGGCGTGCAGCTGGTCACGGGAACAACCACCGTCGCGGGCAACGGCGGTGACGGTATCTTCGTCTACGGCAACGACGAAGCGAGCGGCACCTGGCTGAATCACGGGGTACCCTACCGGATCTACAGCGGCTTCACCGTGGCCAACGGCGACCTGCTGACTCTCGAGCCGGGTTGCACGCTGAAGCTTGATCCCAACGTCTACATCTACGTCTACGGCACCCTGGTGGCAGACGGCACGCCCGCCGAGCGGATCACCTTCACCTCCTCGGCGGCCAGCCCGGCCCCCGGCGACTGGCATCAGCTCTATTACATAGGCGCCGACCCGGGCTGCGTGCTGGACAACTGCGACCTGTCCTACGGCGGCGACAGCTATGCCAACCTGATGGTCAAGGACAGCGGCAGCAACCTCGCCATCTCGAACTCGAGCTTCACACACTCAGCCATGTGCGGGATCGAGATCCACGACGTCTCCTCGCCCACCAGCCTCTCGATCGCCGGCTGCCTTTTCACGCACTGCGGGACCTACGGCATGCGCAGCAACAGCTCGGAAGACCAGGTGATCAGCGACTGCGTGTTCCGCGACAACGAGAACGGCTACCTGGCCACCGGCGGAAGGACCTATTTCCAGAGCCACAACCGCATCGTGGACAATGATATTCGCGGTGTATACATGTATTCCTGGGCCGAGGCCTACTTCGGCGATGATCCCGCTGAGTGGAACGACGTCTACGGCAACGGCGTCTACAACCTGCAGGCCGGTAGCGCGGACATCTTCGCCCCTTACGTCTACTGGGGAACAACCGATCCGGGCGAGATCGAGGCGAGCATCTGGCACTGGATCGACGACAACGACTACGGGCTGGTGGGTTTCGAGCCCTTCCTGGACGAGGGGCACGCGCCGGGCGGCCTGCCGAGTCCGGGTGACCTGAGCATCGAGGTCTGGTCCGATACGGTCACCCTCAGCTGGAGCGCCGTGCCGGATGCCACGTCCTACCGCGTGTACTCATCGACGGAGCCCTATGACGGCTACACGGAGGACCTGAGTGGGATCTTCGCGGGCACGACCTGGAGCGCGCCGGTCGGCGACGCATTTCGCTGCTACCGGGTGACGGCGGTGGCGGAATAGAGGCGACGATATCGGAAAGCTCGGCATACGTGGCAGCTCTCCCGAGTGACGCTTCGCAGGCTGCCGTACACGTCGGTTGTATTACGACCTGCTCGTGCTGAGTGTGCGTTGACCAGGCGCGCATTCAAGGAGTAGGCGGGTCCGCTCCGGCGAAGGGTATCCAGGGCAACCTGCGCCGGACCAAGGAAATAATTTACTTGACCAGCAGCATTTTCCTTTGGGCGAGGAAACTGCCCGCCCGCAGGCGGTAGACGTAGACGCCGCTGGCCAGTCTGCCCGCATCGAAGAAGGCCGTGTGATACCCGGCTGGCTGATGCCCTTCCACCAGGACGGCCACAGACTCGCCTCTCCAGGTTGCGCGATAGAGTAATCGATTCTCGTCGCAGGATTGAAGGGATTGGGGTGGTTCGGGCCCAGGGCGGTTCTTAGAGGTTGAACAGCTTCTCCAACCCAGCTCCAGACGCATTCCATGACCGCCTCGCTGGCATTCTGGTGCACGTCCACTGCGAAGAGCCAGAAGCAGACCCAGTAATCGGGCTCCAATATGCCGTAGGGTACACTGAGGGTCGCTTGATTGTCCAGCCCCTCGTAGAACAACTCGGCGTCTTCGAATTCTTCCGTCTGACTCCACCAGGCCATGTAGTACGCAAAGTCATTGGCCGGATTCGCGTCCCAGCTCAGATCCAGCATGTCCATGTTGGGCGGCCACTCGTCGTAATACCAATCGCCATACTCAAATCCGGTCACCGGCGTCGGCGCGATATTGTCCACCGACCAGCCCTCCAGTTCGTTCGAGAATGCAGTGAGCAGCGGGTTCATGGAGTTGTGCGCGCAGATCCAGTAGACGTGGAGGTTCCCGTCTCCCTCCATGGAGTCGGCCGAGGTGGGCGCGGCAACGGTGTAGACCATCTCCGGGTCGTTAAGCGCCCCCACCATCTGGCCGCTGGAAATCCAGTCCTCGCTTTCGGGATACTGCGTCCAGATTGAATAGAAGCTGATCGGGTTGATCAAGCTTCCATCGTTGGGCGAGGCCAGGAATTCAAGCAATACCTGTCCACCCTGGTCCTCCGGTATGTCGTACACAGCCAGCAACTCGGCCGGTTGTAACACGTCATACTGGTCGAAGGGAAAGGCGCCCATGTCCTTCAGGGTGCCGTCGGGGTCCAGGTCGCCCGGCAGGAAGGCCACGTCGATCACGCAGTTGACCTCCTCGGGTGTGTCGGGATTCCAGAAGGAGATGTGGTAGTCGGCCGCATCCGGGTCGAGGTAGCCCGGATCGCAGTACCAGCCCGTGTTGACCGAATCAGGATCCAGCGGAAAGAGGCAGGACCATTGCAGCCCGCCGAAAGGCTGATCAGGATTCGTGCCGACCATGTTCTCGGGCAGGCCGAAAGTCACCAGGTTGTACAGTCCGCCCACCGAGCCCGCGGCGTAGATGTTGCCGCCCGAGGAGGCCAGGTTGTCCGAGACCGTGCAGGAGCGCATCAGCAGAGAGCCGCCCTCGTGGACACAGGCCGCGCCGCCCAGGCCGGCCGTCGTGTTGTGATCCACGAGGCAGTTCCACATCCGCAAGTATCCGCCATTGTCGATGGTCAGCGCCCCGCCGTCGCCCTCCGCTTCCACGCCCGTGATCCGCGTGTAATACAGCTCGCCCTCGCCCGTGCCTGTTACATGGATGCCCTCCCATGCATCGCCCTCGAAGGTGATCCAGGCATCGGAAGTACCGTCGGCGAGGATCTCGCCCTCGATGATAATTGCCACGCCCTCTGTAGCGTAGACGTCGATACCGGCCTCGATGTAGAGCGTATCATCGTCCTCAACGGTAAAATCCTCAGTTACATTCACTACACCCTCTGGATAGTTCTCCCAGGTCCAGTCAGGTTCCGGCCAATAGCAAACGCAGCCATTGCCGTAGCCAACATGCTCGCATTGATCTGGCGGTACTGGAATACCGGGCAAGTAGAACTCAGTATCGGGATCGAATGCTTCCACCCAGTGATACCAGAATAGCGGAAGGCCGTCAAGCTCCACCATGATCGAATCGACAATCAGGATACCGGGCGGATCCGGCACATGTTCGTCAATATCGACCACGAAGCTGTAGAGACTTGTTCCGTCGGTAGTGATTACTGCTGAACCTTCGAACAGATCTTCCGGCTCAATCATGTTGTGCATGTAAGCCTTGCCAAGGACCGGTGTGCAGGTTTGAGGATCCCAGCACTCCAGGCTGTCCAGTCCGCCGATTTCACCCACCGTCTCATAGCAGATATCCCATTGATACGCAGCACAAGCCATCCGCGCGGAAGCGATCAGAAGAAGTGCGGTCAGTAGCGTTTTCATGAAGGAACCCCGAACTGCTCTGGGGTGAGTGTGCGTCTGGAAGTTGGCAAAGGGCTGGTGAATAGCAATTATCCCTATGCGTCGCGGCTCAAGAAGCAGGTGACCATTCGGATCGGCACCGACATCATCGATTACTTCAAAGCAATGTCTGAAGAGACCGGGATTCCCTACCAGAGCCTGATCAACCTGTATCTGCGTGATTGCGTGGAACACCAACGGAAACTGAATCTGAAGTGGGCGCCGTAACCCGATACCAGGTAAACGAACGATCCGGAACCAGCCATGAGTACAATCAGCATGCAGCTTCCGGAGTCGCTGTATCGGCAGGTGCGCGAGATCGCGAAACGCGAACGGATTTCCATCAACCAGTTCATTTCCACAGCGCTGGCGGACAAACTGTCCGCATTGCTGACGGAGGAGTATCTGGGATCTCGAGCACTGCGAGGGAACCGAAAGAAGTACGAATCGGCCTTGTCAAAAGTTCGTGATCGCAGGCCGGTGGATGGTGATGCGTAATACAAACCTGCTACTTTTCAGCGCCGCCCTCGCGGCCGACGTCCGCGCCCTTCTCGAAGAGCTCCCGCTCCATGGCCTCGGCGAAGAAGTTCAGCGTGAGCTCCATGATCTGGTCCTTGCCGCCGCGGCACTCCTTGCCGGCCAGGATCTCGCAGACGCGCTGGTGCAGCCATTCCAGGGCCGCCACGCTGAAGGCCAACCGCACGGGCTTGCTGCGGTCGGCGGTGGAGCGCCGGACCGCCGTGCCGAGCTGGTCCCGCATCTCCTCGAGATGGGTGATGGCGTTGGAATACAGGTTCAGCGCTTCCTCGGGTGTGTGTCGTTGAACTGTCATGGCTCCGCCTCGTATCCCTTGTATCCCTTGTATCCCTTTCATCGGTCAAGCTGAGCTTCCGGCAGGGATCGGAATGGTTCGGAACCTCGCTTGCCGGTGCCGCACTCGATCAGTGGTTTTCAACCAATTGTACTTCGGCTGCGACGAAATTCTCTCAGCGCGAGACAAATATTGCACAGCAAAATCCACGCCAAGCCTATCTAACTGTTTCTAATGAGCCGTTTTCTCTTCTACAGCTTCAAGTTGTTCATCCCTCGTACAGGGCCGGAGCCGATTGAACAAAGCTGCGCAATCGGAATCGATTGAACAAAACTGTTCAATCGGAGCCGATTGAACAAAGCTGGAGAGAGCGATTCGGGGTGGAATTAGCGACCGGCAGTTGTTGATGATAGATCTTGGGCTGGCACCTGGATTTTCCGTATTCGCATGTGGATACGTAGATATCGGACAGGATCGATCGGTAGTTCGAAGAAGTCAGGACGAGTGGAGTCTTAGGAAGGGCCTCAATTGTGAAACGCAGCAAAGGATCTGCTGCATGGTGCGGAAGCACTTGGGGGGTTTGAATCTGACTGCCGCTTGTAGAGTAGTGGAATGATCCTTCGATTCCATTCCTACTTCCCCGCCCGGGAGACCTGCGGGTTTTTCAGCAGAAAGTCCTGCAGCTCATCCGCCGGCAAGGGACGGCTGAAGAAGAAGCCCTGGGCCTCGCTGCATTCCAGGCGGTTCAGGAAGGAAAGCTGGGCCCGGGTCTCGAGGCCTCCGGCGAGGACATCCAGGCCCAGGGCGCGCGCCATGGCCACCATGGCCGTGGAGATAGCCGCGCCGTGGGCGTCCGTAGGCAGGCCGCTGATGAAGCTGCGGTCTATTTTCAGACGATCGAAGCAGAAACGGTGCAGGTTGCTAAGTGAGGAATAACCCATCCCGAAATGATCCAGCGCGATCTGAACCCCCATGTTCTTCAGGGGCCGCAGGAAATCGCCGTTGGCGTGGCTGGTTTGCAGCAGCGCCGACTCGGTGATTTCCAGTTCGAGACGCTGGGGCGGGTGCCCCGTCTCGTCAAGCACCCTGGCCACCAGGTCGGCGGTGCCTCCCCTCGCGATATCCTGAGTCGATAGGTTGACGGCCAGCCGGAAGGGCGGAAGGCCGGCTTCCTGCCAGGCAATACTCTGCCGGCAGGCGGTGCGCAGCACCCAGTTCTCGGTCTCGCGGATTCCGCCGCTCTCTTCGAGCAGCGGTAGGAACTGGTCGGGCAGCACCAGCCCGCGCTCCGGATCCTCCCAGCGCAGCAGTGCTTCCACTCCCACCAGCCGGCCCGTGCCGAGATCGACCTGCGGCTGATAGTGCAGCACGAATTCATTCCGTTCCAGGGCGCGGAAGAGGCGGCTTTTCAGCCGCAGCTTGTCGGAATTGTTGATCTCGATCTCAGGCGTGAAAACCCGCAGGCAGTTCTTGCCGTTCTGCTTGGCCGCGTACATGGCGCCGTCGGCCCGCCTGAGCAGCGTCTCGGCATCGTACCCATGGTCCGGAAAGAGACTGGCGCCGATGCTGGCGCTCAGGTGGAAGTCCTCGCCGTCGATGCTGAATGCGCTGCACAGCGTGTCGAGTACCTTTTCCGCCACCTGGCGTACGGAGTGTTCGGGTTTGAGGTCCTCCAGGATCAGGGTGAACTCGTCCCCGCCGAGCCGGGCCACGGTATCGTTCTCGCGCAGGCAGCGCCGCAGCCTGGCCCCGACCTCCCGCAGCAGGCGGTCTCCGGCGTTGTGTCCCAGGCTGTCGTTCACAGGCTTGAAGTTGTCCAGGTCCAGGAAGAGCACGCCCACCTCGGAGTGCTGTCGTTTCGCCCGGACCAGCGCCTTCTCGAGACGATCGTAGAACAGCAGGCGGTTGGGCAGACCGGTGAGGCCGTCGTGGTAGGCCATCTTCCTGACCTTGGACTCCTCTGCCACGCGCTCGGAAATGTCGTGCAGCATCATCAGGTAGGCCGGCGCGCCGTCCCATTCCGTCTCGCTGACGGTGATCTCCGCCACGCCCCAGTCGCCGCCGGAACGGATCACGTCGATTTCGCTGCGGTTGCCGGTGATGGCTGGCAGGCCCAGCGGCTCGTCCCGGATCTCCTCCATGCTTCGTCCCAGCAGGGACAGAGCTTTGGGATTGGCCAGCTTGCAGTGGCCCCGGCGGTCCACCATCACTATCCCGGTCTGGTTGCGCTCCACCAGGTTGCGGAAGCGGTCCTCGTTCACCTGCAGATCCTGTTCCGCCTGCTTGCGCGGGCTGATGTCGCGCAGGATACTGATGGTGTTCCACTCGTCGGCCAGCTTGATGGAAGCCAGCGAAAGCTCGATGGGAAAGGCCGTGCCGTCCTTGCGCAGGGCCGTGGTCTCCACGGTTCCGCCCACCGGATCCAAGCGCCCCGTGGATCGGAACAGCGGCAGCCTGACCCGCCACTCACGGGAAAAGCGGCCGGGTGCCAGCAGCTCATGCAGCTGTCGGCCCCGGATCTCGTCGCCGGCGTAGCCGAAGACTTCACGGGCGGCCCGGTTGCTGAAGGTGATCCTGCCGCGCCAGTCGCTCATCAGCACGGCGTCGTTGGCCGCCGAAGTGATGGCCTGGAAGAGTTCCTCTGCACTGTCGCGCTGCTCCACCAGGTTGCGTAGGGATTCTCCCAGACCCTCGAAGATCCGGCTGTTCCCCGCGCAAACCTGCCTAAGGCGCTGGCTCGTTTCCTGGTTTCTTTCCGACTCGCTCTGCATGCCGGGAAAGTGCGTTAATCAGTATTGTCTCTCTATAATATCGGCGCAACGCATCCCGAATTTACGCTTTGGCACTATCAGGCCTCGAAAAGTCCGTTCAGGCGATCGATGTCCTGCTGCGGCACCTGCATGGGGCATCCCGACGGGATGCCGGCGGAAGCCTTTCGGTCGCCCCTTTCTCCCAGGGCCCTCAGGTGTCTTCCTTTTCCCTGGTATTCGGCACGCGTGACACATCCAGGCCGATCAGGACCTTCTCCTTGTCGGAGAGATCGCCGATTATGCGCCGCAGGGGCAATGGCAGCTCCTTGATCAGCGTCGGCGTGGCCAAGATCTTCTGGTCCTCGGCAAGTTCGGGTTCTTCGAGTACGTCAGTGATCACCATCCTGTAGCGGCCTCCCAGATCCTCTTCGCAGATCCGTCGCAGGTTCGCGATGGCACGCTTGGACCGGGGAGTTCGACCACTGATATAGAGCTTGAGACTATACTCGCACATCTTGTCCTTCCTGTCCGTTCTTCAGGCGGGCGTTGTCTTCAACGGCCGGATTGATGAAGATCCCCTGAGTCTTCCCCAAGCAAAGGCGGATGGCCGCTGCCTTCCTCCCTCACCCGTCCGCCGCCGGCACGGTGAACGTGAACCGCGCGCCGTTCCCTTCGGCGGATTCGAGCTGAATGTCTCCCCCATGCCCTTCCACGATCTTCTTGACGATGGACAGGCCGATGCCGCTGCCCGGGTACTTGTTCCGTTCGTGCAGCCGCTGGAAAATCGAGAAGACCCGTTCGTGATACTTCGGGTCGATGCCGATGCCGTTGTCGCGGACACTCAGCTCCCAGCACGTGCCCTTGCGCCTGGCGCCCACCTCGATCCGCGGCGGCGCCGCGGCGCGGAACTTGATCGAGTTGTCGATCAGGTTCTGGAAAACCTGGCTGAGCAGTCTGCGATCGGCCATGACCGTGGGCAGAACATCCACGATGATCTCTACCCTGTTGTCCTCAATGGTCTTGCTGAGGCCGTGAACGACCCCCGAGAGCACCTCGGCGCAATCCACCGGTTCCATGGGCTCGATCCGGCTGCCCACCCGGGAGAAAGCCAGCAGGTCGTCCACCAGGTCCTGCATGCGTTTTGCGCCGTCCACAGCGTAGCTGATGTACTTCTCAGCCTGGTCGTCGAGTTTGTCCCCGTAGCGTTCGGCAAGAAGCTGGGTGTAGCTGGCCACCATGCGCAAGGGCTCCTGCAGGTCGTGGGAGGCCACGTAGGCGAACTGCTCGAGTTCGGCGTTGGATTGCTGCAGGGCACTTCGCTGCTGACCAGGCAATTCCAGCGATTCAGCCATCTCCGAGCGGGCCGTGATATCGCGGTCGATGCCCCGATATCCTGCCAACTCGCCGGATTGGTCCAAGAAGGGCACTCCGCTGGTTTCCAGCACCACTTCCCGGCCGTCCTTGTGCCGGTTGCGGTTCACCAGGTTGGCGAAGGGCCGCCGTGCCTGGACGATGGCGCCGAACTCGCGACCGATGCGCTCCGCCTCCTCGGGAGGCATCAGGTCGAAGGGCGTTTTGCCGACGATCTCTTCCGGTTCGTAGCCCAGCAACTCCGTGATCCTGGGGCTGACGTAGGTGTAGACACCCTCCGCGTTTACTTCCCAGATCCAGTCCGGGGATGATTCGATGAGGCTTCTGAGCTTCTCTTCGCTCTCCTCCTGGGCCTGCGCCGCCGCGCGCTCGTCGGACTGGTCGCGGAAGACCAGCACCACTCCGGTAACGCTGCCGGTGGTGTCGTAGATCGGGGCCGTGGTGGTGGCGATGGCCGTCTCGACTCCCTTGCGGGAAACCAGCAGAGTGTGGTTCGTCAGGCCCACGACGCGCCCCGTGGCCAAGGCCCGGGCCACGGGATCCGGCGCTGCTTCGCGGGTCTTCTCGCTGATGATACGGAAGACATCGTCCAGCAGCCGGCCAAGGGCCTCCTGCTCGGTCCAGCCCGTCAGCATTTCGGCAGACCGGTTGAGGCGCGTCACCCGGCGTCGCTTGTCGGTGCTGATCACCCCGTCGCCGATGCTGGCAAGGGTGGTACGCAGGTCCTCCTCGCGGAGCTTGAGCAACAGAGCGCTATCGCGGAGTTTGGCATTGCGGTCGCTGAGCAGCAGGCGGGCGAACTTGAAATTGCGCACCAGCTCGTCCAGCAGCTCCTCCAGCAGGCCCAGTTCGTCGTCGCCGCGCTTCCGGAAGCTGACATCCAGTTTGCCGCCCACAGCTTCGGCGAGTTGATCGTTGATTTCGAGCAGGCGCTGGTTCAGGACCTCGGGAATTTCGCGGGCTTCCTGCTCGAGACTCTGCGGCTGGTAGTCGCTGAAGGGCTGCTGAATCATGTATTCGCAGGGGTCCGCCCCGCTGAAGCCGATGGCGCCGGTGCTGGGTCCGTCGTCCAGCGAGTAGCCCAGGGCTGAGCAGATCACCTCTGTCGCCTCGCTGTCGAAGGTGCTCTCAACGATCTCCCGGTAGTCGATCTTCCTCCGCAGCTGCCCCCAGCGCTGCATCTGCGAGAGCATCCAGCTCCCATAGTCCACGAAAGGATAGGGCAGGAAGTCGATGCGGTCACGCACGTTGCGGACGTTTCCCTTGCCGTCCGGAAAGGATCCGGCCAGGACCTGCTGGGCCGGCTGGACATCGTCCAGGTCGAGGTGGGCGGGATCCGAGATGCTGCGGGCGATGCTTCGCCGCTCGTCCTGGTTGGCCTGGTGCAGAGCCTTCTCTGCTTCGAGCACACTTCTGAGCACGGCGCGATAGGTCTTCGGATTGGACTCCCTGAAGACACGGGTGGTGGCGAAACTGCAGCAGGGATGGCCCTGCCAGATCTCCTTGGAGAGCACCTGGATGAAGCCGGTGCCCTCCGTCACCGGAACCTGGTTGAAAGGCTCGGGAGCCAGATATCCATCCAGCCTGCCCTGCTCGAGGTAGTGGGGCATGTTGGGCGGGGCCACCTCGATGATTATCACGTCTTTCAGCGGATGCACGCCGTGCTGGGCCAGGTAGTGGCAGAGCAGGTAGTAGTGCATCGAGAAGCGGTAGGGCACGCCGAAGGTGAAGCCCCGCATGTCCTGGATCCGGACGATGCCCAGGTGCCTCATGGCCAGGGTCAGGGCCTGGCCGTTGACGTTCTGGATCGCGGCCAGCACCATCTCGCTCTTCTTGCCGTCGATGCCCTGGTTGCAGGCCAGGGGCATGGGCGCCAGCATGTGCGCCGCGTCGATCTTTCCATAGGCCAGGAGTTCCTTGATGCCGCTCCAGCCCGGGGCTCGCCACAGATTGACGCGCAGCCCGTGCTTCTCGAAGATGCCGCGGGCGTGGGCCAGCAGGAGGGGAGCCGCGCAGAGAATCGGGATAAAGCCGATGCTGAGCTCGGTTTTCTCAAGGCCTGCGGATTCCATCATGGACTCTCCGACGATTCTCCCCCGGTAGGCACTTCCAGACGTACAGCATCCTGTGTGTAAGTGCTTGTAATTCTTATCGGCTACGTGTCTTAGGCATTTAAGTCCCGCTCTTCCATTCAATTCCTATTTTGATGCGCTTGTTATTTTCATTCGAAACAGCAAAACCCGGAAAGCCCATGGAAGCACGTGTAATCCGCGCAGGCCTGATCCAGGCGACACTATGCGAAGATTCGGATTCTCCCGTCGAGCAGATCAAGCGATCCATGGTGGACAAGCACGTGGCCCTTATCGAGGAGGCGGCCCGGCAGGGAGTGCAGGTGCTCTGCCTGCAGGAACTGTTCTACGGTCCGTATTTCTGCGCCGAACAGGACATCAAGTGGTACGGACTGACCGAGGCCGTCCCCGAGGGTCCCACCACGAAGCTGATGCAGAAACTGGCCGCCAGGCACGAAATGGTGATCGTGGCGCCCGTCTACGAGGAAGATCTCACCGGCGTCTACTACAACACCGCCGCCGTGATCGACGCCGACGGCGCCTACCTGGGCAAATACCGCAAGAACCACATCCCTCACTGCAATCCCGGTTTCTGGGAGAAATTCTATTTCCGCCCGGGGAACCTGGGCTACCCCGTCTTCGAGACGCGGGTTGGCAAGGTGGGCGTCTACATCTGCTACGACCGCCATTTCCCGGAGGGCTGGCGCGAACTGGGCCTGAGCGGGGCCGAACTCGTATTCAATCCCTCGGCCACGGTGGCGGGCTTAAGCGAGTACCTCTGGACCCTGGAGCAGCCGGCATCGGCCTGCGCCAACATCTACTTCGTGGGCGCCATCAACCGCCCGGGCATGGAAGCCCCCTGGAACATCGGCGAGTTCTACGGTTCCTCCTATTTCGCCAACCCCCGGGGCGAGCTGATCACCCAGGCGCCCCGCGAGGGCGACGCGGTGGTGATCGCCGAGTTGGACCTGGACCTGATCCGCGAGGTCCGTAACGTCTGGCAGTTCTACCGCGACCGCCGGCCCGAAACCTACCGGGCCACGGTCAAACCTTAAGTTCCGTGTGATACGCGAAAGCGAACTACAGCAGTCGCGCCTCTACAACGAGGACCTGGCGCCCGTGTCTCCCGACCGGCGCAGCTGGGGCATGTGGCACATCGCCGCCCTGTGGGTGGGCATGGCGGTCTGCATCCCCACCTACACGCTGGCCGCGGGACTGATCTCCCAGGGCATGAGCTGGACCCAGGCCCTGGCGACCATCACCCTGGGCAACCTGATCGTGCTGGTCCCGATGATCCTCAACGCCCACGCCGGCACGAAGTACGGCATCCCCTTCCCCGTGCTGCTGCGCTCGTCTTTCGGCGTCCTGGGAGCCAACGTGCCCGCGCTGATGCGCGCTTTCGTGGCCTGCGGCTGGTTCGGCATCCAGACCTGGATCGGCGGATCGGCCATCTACACGCTGCTGGCGGCGGTCTTCGGATTCGCTCCCGCGGGTCCCGCGGACCAGCTTCCCGTGATCGGCCTCTCCCCCGGGCAACTGAGCTGTTTCCTGCTCTTCTGGGCCCTCAACATCGCCGTGATCCTGGCCGGCATCAACACCATCAAGTGGCTCGAAACGCTTGCCGCCCCTTTCCTGCTGGCCATCGGCCTGGGCCTGCTGTGGTGGGGCATCGAGAGCGCCGGCGGACTCGGGCGGGTGCTCTCCGAGCGCGCCGTGGGCGCCGTGCGCGGCGGCATGTCGCAGGGCTTCAGCTTCTGGAAAGCCTTCTGGCCCAACCTGACGGCCATGGTGGGCTTCTGGGCCACCCTCTCCCTGAACATCCCCGATTTCACGCGCTACGCTCCGCGCCAGCGCGACCAGATACTGGGTCAGCTCATCGGCCTGCCGGGCACCATGGCGCTCTATTCCTTCATCGGCATCGCGGTCACCAGCGCCACCGTGCTGATCTTCGGCGAGGCGGTCTGGGATCCGGTGATCCTGCTGGGCCGTTTCTCGAACACGGCGGTGGTGGCCTTCGCCCTCTTCGCTCTCAGCGTGGCCACGCTCTCCACCAACATCGCCGCCAACGTGGTGTCGCCGGCCAACGACTTCTCGAACCTCTGGCCGCGGATGATCAACTTCCGGCGCGGGGGCCTGATCACGGGAATCATCGGCATCCTCATTTTTCCCTGGAAGCTCTACACGGATCTTGCCAACTACATCTTCACCTGGCTGATCGGCTACAGCGCCCTGCTCGGATCGGTGGCCGGGGTGATGATCGCCGATTATTACATCATTCGTCGCCGCCGGCTCAAGGTGAATGACCTGTATCTCGCGGGAGGCGCCTATTCCTTCGGCGGCAGGGGCTGGAACTGGCGCGCCCTGGCGGCCCTGGCGCTGGGGATCGCGCCCAACGTGCCGGGCTTTCTGCAGCAGGCCAGCGGCGGGGCGATCCAGGCGCAGGCCTTTTTCAACTCGCTCTACACCTATGCCTGGTTCGTCAGCCTGCTGGTCGCCGGGTCGGCGCACCTGCTGCTGAGCAGCCTCTTTCCGCCGCGGACCGCCGAGGAGCACACTACTTTACAGGAATAGCATCATGGTCGAACAAGCACGATCCAATCCCGAGTTGCCGCCCTGCGGCCACAGTCCCGGATCTTACGATGGTCCATCCCGCGAGGAAGTGCTGGCCCTGCGCCGGAAGCACGTGAATCCCGCGGTCTTCACTTTCTACGAGGAGCCGCTGCTGCTCGTGGAAGGGCGCATGCAGTACCTCTTCGACGAGAGGGGCCGGCGCTACCTGGACATGTTCGGCGGCATCGTGACCGTCTCCTGCGGGCACTGCCACCCGAAGATCCTCGAGCGCGTCCGGGAGCAGCTGGGCAGGCTGCAGCACACCAGCACCATCTACCTGCATCCCAACCTGGGGGAGCTGGCCCGCCGCCTGGCGGAGAAGATGCCGCCCGGCCTGGACACTACCTACTTCGTCAACAGCGGCAGCGAGGCCAACGAGCTGGCGCTCAACATGGCCCGGATGCACACCGGGCACACGGACGTGATCGCAGTGCGCAACGCGTATCACGGGGTCTCCTCGGCCTCGATGGGGCTGACCTCCCTGAACACCTGGAAGTTTCCCGTGCCGCAGGGCGTCAATGTGCATCACGCCATCTGCCCCGATCCCTACCGCAATCCCTTCGAGGGCGCGCCCGAGGAGATCGCCCGCAAGAGCGCCGAGGACATCCGCGACCAGATCCGCTACTCCACCTCGGGCCAGGTGGCGGCATTCGTGGCCGAGCCGATCCAGGGCGTGGGCGGCGCGACCCACGGGGCCTCGAACTACTTCAAGGAGGCCTACGCCATCATCCGCGAGCACGGCGGACTCTGCGTGGCCGACGAGGTGCAGACGGGCCTCGGCCGCACCGGCAGGCACTACTGGGGCTTCCAGAACTTCGGCGTGACGCCCGACATCGTGGTCATGGCCAAGGGCTTCGGCAACGGGACGCCCCTGGCGGCCGTGACGACCCGCAGGGAGATCGCCGAGGCCATGACGGCCAGGATCCACTTCAACACCTACGGCGGGAATCCGGTGAGCATGGCGGCCGGCCTGGCGGTGCTGGAGGTCATCGAGGAGGACGGCCTGCAGGAGAACGCGCGCCTGGTGGGCGGCCACCTGGCGGAAGGCCTGGAGAGGCTGCGGGATAAGCATGCCCTGATCGGCGACCTGCGCGGCATGGGCCTTATGCAGGGAGTGGAGCTGGTGCGCGACCGCGAGACGAAGGAGCCGGCGAACACGGAGACGGCGCGGGTCCTGGAGTCGGCCCGCGAAATGGGCCTGCTGATCGGCAAGGGCGGCCTCTACGGGAACGTGCTGCGCCTCAAGCCGCCCATGTGCATCACCAGGGAGGACGTGGACTTCGCGCTCGAGGTCTTCGACCGGGCCTTCGAGGAAGCGGCCGGTTAGGATTCCAGGCCGGCGGCCGCGCAGGAGACGATCGGCGAATACTGAATCACAACAGGCGGGAGCAATCATGAAACTCGACACGATCATCGAAGGGGGGACCGTGGTCACCCCGTCCGGCTCCTTCACGGGCGACGTGGGGATCCGGGGCGAAAAGATCGCCGCCCTGGGCGCCGGGCTGGCCGAGTCCACCGAGGGCGCGAAGATCATCGACGCCGCGGGGCATTTCGTACTGCCTGGAGCGCTGGACGTGCACGTCCACCTGGAGCTGCCCTTCTGCGGAACGGTCTCCTCCGACGACTACCGCTCGGGCACCCGCGCGGGGGCCCGCGGCGGCGTCACGACCCTGATCGACTTCGCGATTCCCTACGGGGACGAGAGCCTGGGCGACGCGGTGGACAACTGGCGCGGGAAGGCCGAGGGCAAGGCCCTGATCGACTACGCCTTCCACGTCTGTATCACGAACTGGGAGAGCCAGCAGGGCCAGCTCAAGGAGCTGATCGACCAGGGCATTCCCACCTTCAAGGAATTCATGATCTACGAGTCGGAGGGCTGGCAGTCCGACGACCGCGCCATGTACTGCACGCTCGAGAAGATGAAGGAATACGGCGGCATGCTGATGGTCCACGCCGAATCCTCCCGCGTGCTGGACGAGCTGATCGCCAGGCATCACACGCCCGAGCTGATGAAGGAGTACGGCGCCCGGCTGCACGCCATGACCCGGCCCAACTTCATCGAGGCCGAGGCCGTCCAGCGGGCGATCCAGTGGTGCGAGGTCACGGGCGGACGGCTGTACATCGTGCACATGTCCACCGGCGAAGGGGCGGCCATGGTGCGACACGCCCAGAAGCGCGGCGTGTCCGTGCTGGCGGAGACCTGTCCCGCCTACCTGGTGCTCGACGATTCCGTCTTCGATAAGAAGGACGGCCACCTTTTCGCCAGTTGTCCCCAGGTCAAGACGGCCAGGGACAACGAGCGCCTCTGGCAGGGACTCCGCGACGGGGAGGTCTCTGTGGTGGCCACCGACACCTGCACCTTCACCCGGGAGCAGAAGGCCATGTGGGGGGGCGACTGGACGAAGATCCCCATGGGCCTGCCGGGGCTCGAGACCCTGCTGCCGGTGATCTACACCTGCGGCGTGATGCGCCAGCGCCTGTCCCTGGAAGAGATGTGCACCAAGCTCAGCACAAACCCGGCCAGGATCATGGGCCTCTATCCCCGGAAGGGCGTGATACAGGTGGGCAGCGACGCGGACCTGGCCCTGATCCATCCCGAGCGGCGCTTCAAGGTCGACCCGGCCAGGATGGAGACCAACGCCGACTGGTCCCCCTTCGAGGGCTGGGAGCTGGCCGGCTTCGCCCGGACCACGCTCTCGCGCGGCGAGGTGATCGTGGACGACTATGTGGTGGTCGGCGAGGAGGGCCGCGGGCAGTGGCTGCCCCGCGCGCTGGAACCCTTCATGCCCTGAAAACATCAGCAGCAGCGAGGACACTCATGAAACAGGACACGCAGGGGACAATGGTTCCCAACTTCATCGGCGGGCGGGAGATCGAACTGGCCTCCGCGCGCTGCCTGCCGGTCGTCGCCCCGGGCACCGGGGAGCGCATCGCCCGGGTGCCGCTATGCGGCGCTTCGCAGCTCGACGAGGTCGTCGAGAAGGCCCGGGAGGGCGGGAAGGCCTGGGCCGCGACTCCGCTCAAGGAGCGGGTGCAGGTGCTCTTCCGCGTGAAGTCCCTGATCGAGGCGGAGAGCGAGCGCCTGGTGGAGCTGATCACCCTCGAGAACGGCAAGACCCTCGAGGAGTCGCGGGGCAGCGTGGCGCGGGCCGTGGAGTGCCTGGAGTACGCCTCCAGCTTGCCCCAGATCGCTCCCGGCCGCGTGCTCGAGGTCAGCCCGGGCGTGGAGTGCCGCGAAGTGCGCCATCCGCTGGGTTTCGTGGCCGGCATCACCCCCTTCAACTTCCCCTTCATGGTGCCGCTGTGGATGATACCGCTGGCCATCGGGCTGGGCAACGCCTTCATCCTGAAGCCCTCCGAGCAGACGCCGTTGAGCTCGCTGGAGATCGCCCGCCTGCTCAAGCGCGCGGGACTGCCCGACGGCGCCTTCTCCGTGATCCACGGGGACCGCGAGATCGTGGAGGCCCTCTGCAGCCATCCCGAGATCCGCGCAATCGCCTTCGTGGGCTCCACCCGGGCGGCCAGGGCCGTCTACCAGCTCGGCACGCGGCACGACAAGCGCGTGCGCGCCCTGGGCGGGGCCAAGAACCACCTGGTGGCGGTCCCCGACGCGGATCCCGAAATGACCGCCGCCAACGTGACGGCCTCGGTGACCGGCTGCGCGGGCCAACGCTGCATGGCCGCCAGCGTCCTATTAGCGGTGGGCGAGACGGAACACATCCTCGATTTGATCCACGAGAAGATGTCGCGGGTGATCGCCGGCCGGGATATCGGCGCCATCATCAGCAATGAGGCCTACGAACGTATCACGGGCTACGTTGAGCGGGCACGGGTCGAGGGCCTGCTCAGGCTGGACGGGCGCGGCCTGGTGGCGGAGGACGCTCCCTCCGGCGGACGCTACCTGGGACCCTGCATTTTCGACAAGGTGCCGCCCGGCCACGAGACGGCGGTGGACGAGATCTTCGGTCCCACGCTGACCGTGATCCGCTGCAGGACCCTCGATGAGGCCATCGAGATCGAGAACTCCGGGGCCTACGGCAACGCGGCGGCGATCTATACCTCCTCGGGCGGCGTGGCGCAGCTCTTCGCCGACCGCGCCGACGCGGGCATGATCGGCGTCAACATCGGCGTCCCCGTGCCGCGCGAGCCCTTCGCCTTCGGGGGCTGGAAGGACAGCCGCTTCGGCGGCGGCGACATCACCGGGGCGAGCGCCGTCGACTTCTGGTCCCGGCCCAAGAAGGTCACCACCAAGTGGACCAGCGAGCACAGCACCAACTGGATGAGCTGATCCCCGTGATACCGAAAGACAACGCGCGCAATGATTGAGAAGACACGCTTATCGGAAGAGCAGCTCGCCCGGAATTTCGCGGACCTGCATCCTCCCCTCGACCGCGATGAAGCGGCGATCGAGGCCTCGCGCTGCCTGTTCTGCTACGACGCGCCCTGCAGCCGCTCCTGCCCGGCGGAGATCGACGTGCCGCGCTTCATTCGGCAGATCCTGCACGACGACCCGGCGGGCGCGGCGGGGACGATCCTGGGCGCCAATCCCTTCGGCGGGTCCTGCGCCCGGGCCTGTCCCACGGAGGTGCTCTGCGAGGGCGCCTGCGTGCACCGCAGCCTGCTGGAGGAACCGGTGAAGATCGCCCGCCTGCAGCGCTACGCCACGGACTTCGCCGAGGCCCGGGGCCTGCGCTTCTTCGAGGCCGCGCGTGATACGGGCGCCAAGGTCGCCGTCGTCGGAGCGGGACCCGCCGGCCTGACCTGCGCCGTAGAGCTCAGGAAGCTGGGTCACGCGGTGAGCGTCTTCGAGGCGCGCTCGCTGCCCGGGGGCCTGGTGACGCTGGGACTGTCGGCCTACAAGGTCAGCACCGAGTACGCCCTGGGCGAACTCGCGGCAATCCGCGAGTCGGGCATCGAACTCAGGCTCGAAACGGAAGTGGACGCCCGGCGGCTGAAGAAGCTGCGCGAGAGCCACGACGCCGTCTTCCTGGGCGTCGGACTGGGAGCAACGGCCGCCCTGGGCGTTCCCGGAGAGGAGGCGGAGGGCGTCTGCGAGGCGCTTGATTTCATCTTCCGGAGCCACACCGGTCCGCTGAGCGAGTGCCCGGTCGGCCGCGAAGTGGTGGTCATCGGGGGAGGCAACACGGCCGTGGACGTGGCCACGCAGGCGGTCCGGCTGGGGGCCGAGCGCGTCACGCTGGCCTACCGGCGGACCGCCGCGGAAATGCCGGCCTTCGCCTACGAGTACGAACTGGCCAAGGCCGATGGAATTTCATTCCTCTGGGGAGTGAGTCCGCTGGCCTTCGAAGCGCGGGACGGACGTCTCAGCGGCGTTCGACTCCAGCGCATGCGGCAGTCCCCGGGCGGTCGCGGGGGCAGGCTCAGCCCGGTCAAGGGCGGCGAATTCGTTCTGCCCTGCGACATGGCGGTGAAGGCCCTGGGCCAGGATCCCCTGTGCGAGTTTCTGGAAAACCTCGCGGGCCTGGAACTCGACCGGGGCAGGGTCGTGGTTGATCCCGCCACGGGGGCCACCGGCATTCCCGGCCTATACGCCGGCGGGGACTGCATCAGCGGCGGCGCCGAGATCGTCAACGCCGTCGAGGAAGGCAAGCGAGCCGCCCGCGGCATGGACGAGTACATTAAAACGAAACGCCGTGATACTGGGAAGAACGATGAATAAGCCCGGCCTCCGCGCTGATATCTGCGGTATCACATCGCCCAACCCCTTCTGGCTGGCCAGCGCGCCGCCCACCAACTCGGCCTACCAGGTGATGCGGGCATTCGAGGCCGGCTGGGGCGGCGCCGTCTGGAAGACGCTGAGTCCCGAGCCGATCGTCAACGTGAGCTCGCGCTACGCAGCGGTGGACTACGACGGGCGCAAGGTGATGGGCTTCAACAACATCGAGCTGGTCACCGACCGGACCCTGGAGGACAACCTGCGCGAGATCCGCCAGGTCAAGGAGCGCTTCCCGGAGCACGCCGTGGTGGTCTCGCTGATGGTGGAAAGCGTCCGCGAGTCCTGGCACGAGATGGTCCGCCGCGTGGAGGACACGGGCTGCGACGGCCTGGAACTCAACTTCGGCTGCCCCCACGGCATGAGCGAGCGCGGCATGGGCTCGGCCGTCGGCCAGGTGCCGGAGTACACCGAACAGGTCACGGCCTGGGTCAAGGAGGCGGCGCGCACGCCAGTGCTGGTGAAACTTACGCCCAACGTGACCGACATCCGCTACCCCGGCAGGGCGGCCCGCGCGGGTGGCGCGGACGGCATCGCCCTGATCAACACCGTCAACTCGATCATGGGCCTGGACCTGGACACCCTGGCCCCCCGGCCGCAGGTGGCCGGACGCGGCAGCCACGGCGGCTACTGCGGGCCCGCCGTCAAGCCCATCGCCCTGCACATGGTGCACCAGATCGCCACGGACCCCGGGATCGGCCTGCCCGTCTCGGGCATCGGCGGCATCCAGGCCTGGCAGGACGCGGTCGAGTTCATGCTGCTGGGCGCCGGCAGCGTGCAGGTCTGCACCGCCGTGATGCACTACGGCTTCCGCCTGGTGGAGCATTTCGTCAGCGGGCTGGAGAACTGGATGCGGGAGCACGGCTTCGAGCGACTCGAGGACTTCATCGGCCTCTCCGCGCCGCGCATCGGGGAATGGGCCGACCTGGACCTGGGCTACAAGGTGGCGGCGGAGATCGACCAGGACAGGTGCATCCACTGCGGCGTGTGCTACATAGCCTGCGAGGACGGGGCCCACCAGTCGGTGAAACGCCGCGAGTTGAGCGAGGAGGAATTCCTGGCCGGCGCGGAGAACTGGGAAGGCCGGGACAAGGTATTACACAGCGGCGGCGTCCGCGTGATACCTGGCGCCGGCGGGGGCTACGTCAACGTCTACGAGATCGACCAGGATACCTGCGTGGGCTGCAATCTCTGTTCCCTGGTCTGCCCGGTTAGCGACTGCATCGCAATGGTGGAACGTCCCTCGGGAATCCCCAGCATGACCTGGCGCGAGTACCAGGACAGGCTGACGGCCGGCAAAGTGGAGGCCATCCGGCCCCCGGATCACGTGTAGCGGAAGACCTCTAGCCCAGCGCTTCCAGCTGATCGCCTCAAACCGACCGCGCAGGCCGCTTGTTCCCCTCCGCCTGTTCGGTTGCGTCCGGCAAGTCGTGTCACCCCCCAAGTACGACCGATCGCTTCCGGAGTACCTGCGTTTCCCGTGGCACGGTGATTGCAGCTCCTTCCGGCGAGGGCCGAATTACCTCCGTCCCAGGCGGTTTCCCAGCTCCTTGGAATCGTTTTCTTAACGGGAGGTCAAGAATGGAGTACTCGAAACGTCCGGAAGCCGATTTACGGCTGAAGTATCCTCTGTACTGCGAAACGGGTCTCGTTCTTGTTCTGCTTGCGTTTATCGTATTGTTCGTGGTGTCGAAAGAACACCGGCCGCGGATTTCAATCCGCCCACAGGTAGTTCCCGACTTCACAGTTCAGATTATCCCCATAACACGCCAGACGAAAGCTCGGCCACGTCCGCCGCGCCCCGTATTCGTGCCGCAGGAAGGAAGCGCCGATCCCGTCGACGATGAGCTGCTGCTGGCGATGGAGCAGGACGACTGGACGGTCCCCCTGGCCCCGCCACCGCCGCTGGCGGACATGACGGATGAGATCGTCCCCTTCTATGCGGTCGAGCGGAAGCCCGAAATGCAGGGCGGAGTTACGGCATTGTACAGCCGGATCGAGTATCCGGAGCTGGCCCTGCACGTCGGCGCGGCAGGTGTGACACGCATCGAGTTCGTGGTGGATCTGGAGGGTCTGCCGGGGGAGTTCACCGTGCTCGAAGAGGATCCGGTGGGCCTGGGCTTCGCCGAGGCGGCGATCGCGGCGCTGCGGAAAATGACATTCAAACCCGGCCTCCAGCGGGACCGATCCGTAGCCGTCAGGATGTCGCAGGTGGTTCGCTTCGAGCTGGGGCGCTGAACCTGCAGGAAGCCTGCCCGGGGCGAATATCCTGCACCTGCCCTGGCCGAGATTCGCTTGGTGTGATGAGCCCTGAGCCGGGCACCCGGGGAGGTGCAGTTAAAAGATCGTGTAGATGAAGGGGGCAAGGGCCGATCCCTGCGAAATAACGATCAGCAGGCTGAGCACCAGCAGGAAGAGTACCACGGGCGTCAACCACCACTTCTTGCGGACCTTCAGAAAATCCCAGATGAGCGATAACTTGGATATCAAGGCGAGTCCTCCGCGAATACTTCTCAATAGGGCTTGCCGGGACGACTGACGGGACCCTCGGGATCCACTTTCACCCAGTAACTCTCGATCTGCGGATTGAATTTCAGAGCCAGCAGGTCGGCCCTGAAAAGCCGCATGATCACTCCCAGCGGCGTGATCAATAAAAAGAAAGTGAGCGTAAGCAGCACGAATGTCATGACGGTGCCCAGGTAATGGGCCAGCTTCATCCAGGCCCATTCGACAGGCGCGAGTATCCGCGGCAGGAGGGCTCCACCAAGGGCGAAGATTCCGGCAATCGCAGCGGTGTAGCGCCAAGCCTCAACTTCTCGCCAGAAAAACAGCCCGGAAACCAGCGCGAAAGCCACGGCCATAGTGAAGCCGAACTTCCTCAGTTCCCTGTTCGACTTGCTCTGAAGACCCATGAACGGACACTCCTCTAAGTCGATCATCCCCTCGTCGCACTGCAGGTCAGTCAAGTTCGTAGATCGACCGCCAGTCCTTGTCGTCCTCCAGGACCGGCTGCTCTTCCTTGAACAGCAGGATATCCTCGAGCACCAGGAGATCCATCTCCGTGCGCATGAAGCACAGGTAGGCGTCCTGGGGCGAGCAGACGATCGGCTCGCCGCGAACATTGAACGAGGTGTTGATGATCACACCGTAACCGGTCCTGTCCTTGAACCGCGAGATCAGCTTGTGATACCTGGGATTGTCCTTGCTGTCGACTGTCTGGACGCGGGCGGAGTAGTCCACGTGTGTCACAGCGGGGACATCGGAACGCGCTATGTTTAGTTTGTCGATACCGAACAGTTCTTCCTGCTGCTCGGTCATCTTCTTCCTGCGCTGCTCGCGGACCGGCGCCACCAGAAGCATGTAGGGCGAGGCGACATCCATCTCGAAGAACTCGGCCACGTCTTCCTGCAGGCAGGAGGGTGCGAAGGGCCGGAACGATTCGCGGTACTTGATTTTCAGGTTCATCTTGGACTGCATCTGCTGGCTGCGGGCGTCGCCGATGATCGAGCGGCCACCCAGCGCTCGAGGACCGAATTCCATTCTACCGGAGAACCAGCCGACTACTTTCTCACCGACCATCGCATCGACTATCCGGTCCAAGGCCTCGTCGGTTTCGAAGCGGTGGTAGGCGTAGCCTTCCTGCCTGAGCCACTCTTCGATCTCGTCGGTGGTCCAGGAGGGCCCGAGATAGGAGCCTTGCTGACGATCCCGCCCGTCCAGGCCGCTCTCCCGCGTATGCCCCAGAACCTGGTGCCAGGCGAAGAGCGCGGCCCCGAGGGCGCCTCCGGCATCCCCGGCGGCGGGTTGTATCCAGACCCTGTCGAAGATGTTCTCCCGGAGGATCTTCCCGTTCCCCACGCAGTTCAGGGCCACCCCGCCGGCCAAGCAGAGGTCTGCTTCGCCCGTTTCGCGCTTCACATGCCGCGCGATTCTGAGCATCACCTCCTCGGTCACCGCCTGCACCGAGGCCGCCAGATCCATCTGCTTCTGCGTGATCCGCGATTCCGGTCTCCGGGGAGGGCCTTGGAACAGGTCATCGAAGCGCCTGGAGGTCATGGTGAGGCCCTGGCAGTAGTTGAAGTACCGCATATCCAGGCGGAAACTGCCGTCCTCGCGCAGATCCATCAGGTGATCCAGGATCGTCTTAACGTATTTCGGTTCCCCGTAGGGCGCCAGCCCCATCACCTTGTATTCCCCGGAATTGACCCTGAATCCGGTGTAATACGTGAACGCCGAATACAGCAGACCCAGGCTGTGTGGGAAGTGCATTTCGAAATTCAAGTCGACCTGGTGATCGCGGCCCACGCCCCAGGATGCCGTCGCCCATTCGCCGACCCCGTCGAGTGTCACGATCGCGGCGCGGTCGAAGGGACTGGGAAAGAAGGCGCTGGCGGCATGCGACTGGTGGTGCTCCGGAAACAGGATCTCGCCCTCGTAGCCCTGAAGTTGTTTCCGGATCATGTCCTCCATCCACAGCTTCTCTTTCAGCCACAATGGCATGGCCATCATGAACGAGGCGATCCCGCGAGGCGCGAAGGCCAGGTAGGTTTCCAGCAGCCTCTCGAACTTGATCCAGGGCTTGTCGTAGAAAGCCACGTGGTTCAGTCGCTCAACGGTGATGCCCGCCTCGCGCAGGCAATACTCGATCGCCGCCATCGGAAACCGATGGTCGTGTTTCTTACGTGTGAACCGCTCCAACTGGGCGGCGGCTACCAGCTCCCCGTCCCTGACCAGGCAAGCTGCCGAATCATGGTAGAAAGCCGATATTCCAAGGATGTATGTTGCAGGCATTATTGTGTCACATCACTTTGGATCATTGAAGACGGAACGATACTGCATGGAATGCTTGGATCGTTCAACTGTTACACCAGCCATCCTGCTCGGAAAGACCCGGCCCCCCGGATCCAGCTCGATCCACGAAAGCAATGATCGTTGTTACCCTCCATCGCGCTCAGCGAGACGTTCACATACTGCTCGGGAAAACACTTCATGACCTCTTTCGCTCCAATGCCCGCGACCCTCCAGGAAGTAGAGCTGCATAATATCGTCGGGTGAATAGGCATGCTCTTGCAGATAACGGCCCATGCCCAGGAAATCGATTCCGTTGGTAGCAGCGAACTCCGTGAGGAGCTTTTCAGGCAGCAGGAAATCGAATTCGTCGAATCGCAGGTTCCAATCTGAACGATCCGGATCCCTGTCTTGATAAAACTCCGACGGAAATACAGGTATAGTTGCCAGCAGCAACTCAATCTGTTTCCCCGCAGCGTAATCCTGACATGTTTTCAGAATTTCGGAAGTGATTTTAAAAGCTGTTTTAGCATCCTGTGAGATCGAAGTGCGAAAAATGAAATTCTCTTTGCCTAAGTATGGAATGCGATTCTGTTCTGGGTTTTTAGCCAGCATCCTACGGGTTCGTTTCTGTCTTTTCATCACTTGCCAGGAACTGACGATGGATCTTATTACCTGTGGGATCATAATATTGCTGTATAATGATTTGACTAGAATGTAAGAAGAAAGATTATAGTTCTCATTCATTTTATTGTTAAACTTCTCGTAACCTGAACCACTCTGCGGATGCAGCACGAAGCGATCATTTTCGTCAAATTCATAATAAAAATAGCTCTCTGGTGATTGATCAGAATACAATTCGTAGCAAACATTGCGAAAATCATTCCCAACAAAAATGAATATCACGGCTTGATCAATTCCGAAGTGTTTGTCGGCGTGTTTCAGAATTTCCAGGTACTGCGCGGGCCCGCAGCCGTTTATACCAATCGACAGAACCTCTTTTCGCTGTGCAGTAGGCGCAATCTCATTTAGCAGCTGTTGGCACTTCATCCCAATATTATCTTGCGGTGATACTTGATTTGCTTGGATGAAACTATCGCCGATTATAACAATTTTTTCCGATTCCGGGTTGAGTTCAGGCGTAGGGTAATGCCAGCCATACCGATTCATACGGGAATTGCTAAAACCTTCCTTCGTCCAATAAACACGACCATAGGGTATGCTGTTGAAAAAAGAAACGCCTGGCAGGATGCCAAGAAAAGCAGACAGTTGAAGTAAGGTTTCAATTGTGAATATAAGAAAGGCGGAATACAAGAGATACTTCCTGTAAACTGGAGAGATATACAGTACTGCGATGATGGAAACGGGCAGTGAAATGATAATGGAAAGAATGGTGGTCTGGCGAGTGGGCGGGAGGATTGACAGAAGCTTCAGCAAATAGGAAATTAGATAAAGCAAGCCAAACACGACCACGGTGGCGATGGAATCACTAGCAAACCGGATCAGTGCTGAGGCCTTCATCCTATCTGGATCTGCGATGAGGCTACTCCCTTAAGCTTACTCTATCCCCGGAAAAATCCACCAGCTGAAGCAAGAAACTAACAATACCACTAAATCACGTTGCGGCTCCCAGCGCCTCCTTCAGCTCCTCGAAGCGCGCTTCCAGATCCGGGATGCCATCCCGGTCGGCCTGCAGGTTCCCGTCCTTGCCCGCCTGCTCCATCCGGAACGCCACGCGGCTCAGGGCTTCCGCGCCCACGCTGGCCGAGGCGCCCTTGATGCTGTGAGCCCGGTGCCGGGCGCCCGGCGCGTCGCCGGCCTCGAGGCAGTTTCTCAGTTCCTCGATCTGCCGGGGAAGATCCTCGAGAAATTCCTCGATCACCGTTTGCGCCAGTTCCTCGTCGTTCAGCAGGCGCTCCAGCAGGGCCGCCTTGTCGAACACGGGATGCGGACTCTGCCCGGCGCCGCTAGGCCCGGAGCCTGCATTCTCGATCGCGGACGCCGGCGGGGCCGAGTCCTTGCGCTCGGGCAGCCAACGCTCCAGTTTCTCCGCCAGCGCCTGGGCGTCGATGGGCTTGCACAGGTAATCGTTCATGCCCGCGTCCAGGCACTTCTCGCGGTCGTCCACCATGGCGTGGGCCGTCAGCGCGATAATGGGTATGTCGTGATCCAGCACCGCCGAGCGCGGGTCGCGGATCCGACGCGCCGCCGCCATGCCGTCCATCTCCGGCATCTGCACATCCATCAGCACCAGGTCGTATGGGATCGTTTCGAGGGCCTGGAGCGCCTCGGCGCCGTTGGCCACCGCTTCAGCCGAGAGCCCCAGCTTTCTGAGAATCCCCAGGGCCACCTGCTGGTTGACTATGTTGTCCTCGGCCAGCAGGATGCGCAGGTTCCCCCGCCGGATCTCGCGGATCGAGTGGCGCGTGACCAGGGATCGCCCGGATCTCGGCGCCGCCCCCGCGAGTACCACCGCCAGGCTGTCGAAGAGCTCCGACTGCCGCACGGGCTTGGGCAGGTAGGCCGCGAAACCGATCTCCTCCAGGCGACGCGCATCGCCACGCCGGCCCATGGAGGTCATCATCACCAGCCGGGTATCCCTAAGCACCGGGTCCGCCTTGATGGCTTCGCCCAGCGTGGCCCCGTCCATGCCCGGCATCTGCATGTCCAGCACGGCCACCGGGTAGGGATCGCCGGCAGCCGCCGCCTCGCGCAGCATGCGCAGGCCGCTTTCACCGTCCTCCGCTTCCTCCGGTCGAGCTCCCCAGGCCCTGAAGAGAACCTGCAGGATCTCCCGGTTGGTGGCGTTGTCGTCCACCACCAGGATGCGGGCTCCGCGCACGTCCGCGGGTGCGATCTCGTCCCGGACCTGTTCCGGCTGCTTGTTCAGACGGGCCGTGAACCAGAACTCCGAACCTCGGCCTTCCTTGCTGTCCACCCCGATCTCTCCGCCCATGATCCGGGCCAGTTGTTTCGAGATGGCCAGACCCAGGCCCGTCCCGCCGAAGACCCGCGTGACGGAGGCGTCCACCTGGGTGAATTGTTTAAACAGGCTGTACTGCTTGTCCTCGGGGATGCCGATGCCTGTGTCACGGACGCTGAAGCGCAGCAGAGCGTCCTGCTCCGTTTCCGAAACGAGTTCGGCGCGCACCACAATTTCGCCCTCGTGGGTGAACTTGACGGCGTTGCCGGCGAGGTTCGTGAGCACCTGGCGCAGCCGGCCCGGATCCCCGCGCAGCAGCGAGGGGGTTTCGGGGGCGGCGGCGCAGATGAACTCCAGTCCCTTCTCCTGGGCCTTCAGTGCCATCATCTCGGCGAAATCCTCCAGCAGCGCTCGCAGGTCGAAGTCCAGGGCTTCCAGTTTCAGCTTTCCCGCCTCGATCTTGGAGAAATCCAGGATATCGTTGATGATGCCCAGCAGCGACTCGCCGCTGGCCCTGACCGTCTCTGCATAGCGGCGCTGTTCCTCGCTGAGCTCCGTGTCCAGCAGCAGGCCGGTCATGCCGATCACTCCGTTCATGGGCGTGCGGATCTCGTGGCTCATGTTGGCCAGGAACTCGCTTTTCGCCTGGTTGGCCCGATCGGCTTCGGCGGCCATCTTCTCCGCCAGCGCGGTCTGCTGCTGCAGGCGCCTGTTCGCCCGGCGCGTTTCCTCCTCCGCCCGCTTGCGGTCGCTGATGTCGACGAAGGTCTCCAGCAGGCACTTGCGCCCCTCCAGGGTGATGGGCACCACGGTCTTGAGGATCTCCGTCTCTCCGCTGCCCTTGCCCAGCAGGACCGTTTCGCGGTTGTCCACCTCTTCACCCAGGTCCGTAATGGGGCAGGCGCCCTCTTCCCGCGGGCAGACGAAGCGATGGCAGAGGTGACTGATCACTTCCTCCTGCTCGGCCCCCAGCATTTTCATGGCCACCGGATTGGCTTCCAGGATCAGGTGGGTCGTGGCGTCGATGATCAGCACGCCGCACTGAATGGAGCGCAGGATGTACTCGGAGCGTTCGCGTACTTCCTGCATGGTCCGTTCGGTCCGTACGCGTTCGGCCGCTGCGGACTTCAGCGCGGCCGCCATGTTCCGCGGAGTCCGGCCGGTCCCTTTCGCCACAGACTCGTGCTCCTTCGATGCCCGCTTGGCGGATTCCGCTCTTCGCCGATCCTCGCTCATCCGTTTGTTCCGTTGAACATCTTGCCCGGGGCGCTACGCACCACCCGGGTGTTCCATTCCATTCTATCACTCACTTCATCGACAAAGGACGCGGCCGGTTTTAACGGGAGGGAAGCCGCCCCACGGCGGGAAGCGGCGAAGCGACTTTGCACCGAATTCGTTTGCTTGAGAGGCAGGCCGGGGAGGACCGGACAGGTTCGAGACGAGCAGGGAGGCTGCGAATGGAACGCGACGGCACCATCGACGTGATCAGAGGGCTCCTGTCCCTGGGCATTTTCCGCGCGGAGCGGAGCGTGATACGGGACCTGTGCGGAAACCTGGGGGAGGAAGCGGCCGCGGAGTGCGCGGCAGCGTTGAGCGAGGCGGAATTCGCACGTCTTGCGGAGGGTTTCGATCCTGCTGCGTCGCCGTCCAGGAGGCTGGCGGTGATTTTCGCCGGTCCCGGCGCGGGGAAGTCCGCGGTGACGAATTACCTCTTCGAGCGGCTGCGGCTGAAATGGCTGGTGGTGCGGACTACGCGCGAGCTGCGCCTGAGCGAGAACGAGCGCATCGGCGATCCCTTCGCGCAGTACGAGATGCCCTGGGAGGAATTCGACCGCATCGCCGACGAGGATCCCGGTTACATCAAGACCTCCTCCGCCGATAGTCACGGCAGGCGCAGCAAGGGTTACATCGTAGATCTCGGCCAGTCACGCAGGCTACTCAACAGTGGTTATTACCTGGTCATCCATTCCTGGATCTGGAGCGAATTCCTGCAGCGGTCGTCCGCCTTCAAGGAGAGCCTGAAGATCTGCCTCTACGTGGACCATCGGTCGACGGTCAGCCGCCTGACTTTCCGGACCCTGGTGGAGGCGCGCGAAAAGCGCATCCTGGGACGGGAGATCGCCTCCGCGTTTCCCGCCGGTCCCGGGGACACGGACGTTGACCGGGTGCTGGAGGCCCTGGCCGCCCTGCCCGATGAGGGAATGTACCGCGATCTGCTGCACCGGATCGAGCTGGCGCGCGAGACCCAGGAGAAGTACGACTCGATCCTGGGCTCCGGGGATCTTTCCTGCTTCGATTACATCGTGGACAACTCGGGCGACCTGGTGAAGGCCCGGGAGGACATGCTGGCGATCCTGGTGGCCGATCGCTACACGAGGCTTCCTGAGGAAAGAAGGATCCTTCCCGAGTACTTCCGGGAATTTGTATCACGGGCAGCCGAGTTGGAAGCGCCCAACTGGCTGGACAGGCGCTAGCCCAATAGTCCCGCGAGCAGGGCGTAGAGGCGTTTGCGCATTCCCTCCCGGTTGAGCATCCGCAGGCGCCGGTGGCCCTCCTTCACGAAGTAGATCTCTCCCTTGAGCTTAAGCAGCAGGCCCTCGTCCACCTCCTCGTCCTCGTCCACCGTTATGGGCATCCGCGCGAAGCGTGGACCACGCCGCAGCTCCGGCAGGAAAGTCCGCGTGGAGTCTTCGTAGAGGGCCAGGCGCTCCGCGATGGTCTCCTCCGTGTCGTCCAGCCGCCGCTCGAGCGCGCCGCCGCAGTTGCCGCAGCGGCCCTCCTCCCGCGGGGGATCGAAGTCGCTGAATCCGGCGCCGCAGGCGACGCATGATCTCCTGTTGCAGCCGATTACCCCGAAGAACAGGAACTCCCGCGGAACCTCGAGCAGCAGCACCAGGTCGAGGTCGATCTTCGCGAGCAGTGTATCACACTGGATTCTGTTGCGGGGAAAGCCGTCCAGCACGAAACCGCGTTCGCGGCATTCCGGCCGTCCGATGTACTCGAGCACGATAGGGACGACGATCTCGTCGGGAACCAGCGCTCCCCGCCGCATGTAGGACAGCGCTTTCCGCGCCGGCTCCGACTCCGGCGCCTCGCGCACCCGGGCTCTCAGGGCGATACCCGAAGCCACGTGCACCAGTCCCAGCTCCCCCAGGTCCGCCGAGCGGGCGCCCTTGCCGCCGCCGGGCGGTCCGATGAGGACAATTCTCTTGCCCCGCGCCGCTTCAGCCGCTGGTTCATCCAATTTCGATGACGTGGAACTCATCCCTGCAACCTCCACGGAGTAAACGTCCCCACTCCAGTTAGGCTAGCGCAGATCCTTGCCACAGTACTCGCAATAGCCCCCAGCGCGACGTAATACAGATCCGTATCCAGCCGTCATTTCGCACCTCTAATTTGTTGTTTCTCCTACTTCCCCGAAGGCAGGTTGGGAACGCTGAATGCCGTCACGATTTCCATGGCCTGGCCCTCCGTGAAACCTTCCTCCAGCAGGGCTTCGTAGTAGTTCCGGGTGAAGGCGGCCAGGCGCCGCGCGGACTCCGGCCTGGCGAGTTCCTTGAACATTCCGTTCATCATCGTGCCCACCATGTCGCCCATCACGGGCAACATGTCGCGCACCATCTCGGCGGGTGGAGATTCATCGGCCGCCGCATCCGCCGGACCTTGTATCACCACCAAGGTCCCCGCCAGCAGCAGGACGGCTCCCAGCACCAGCCCCGCCAGTACATTCCTGCTAGTCATCACTCCGGCCTCCTTTGCGGTTGCATATTGCTTTTCCATGCGTCTCGCCGCCGGTCGGCAAGCGTCACACCGTCCGGGAAGGCGGGTCCCGTTCAACGATCGCGATTGGCCTCACTCGCCCGTCCGCTCGGCGAAACGCAGAGCGTGCCGGCGTCCCCGTAGGGCCCTGCGGCCAAGTCCATCCAGTACTTCATCGAGCCGCTCTATCCGCTCCTGCAGCTCCTCGCGCGTTCCCAGCCAGCCGAGGTCCAGCTTTCCCCGTCCAGTCAGCCTGCCCGAAAACTCGTCCTGCAGTCTTTCCAGGAAGCGCTTGAGGGCGCCGGCGTCGTATCCCGCGCGCGCCAGCCAGACGGTGGCCAGCGAATCGGCGCCGAGTTCGAATCCGCGCTCCCAGCGGCGGCGGGAGCGTTCCAGCGCTTCCGCCGCGAAGGCTTCCAGCTCGAGTTCCTCCCGGCTTGGACCGCCCGTCTCGCGATCCAGCTCCTCGAAGAAATCTTCGGCCCCCCGACGCCAGGCCTCGCGGTCCAGGGTGGCCCGGCCGTGATGCAGGATGGCGTGAGCCAGCTCATGGCCCAGCACGCCGGCCAGCTCCGCCTCGTCCCGGAGACGCTTGAAAAGTTCGGCGCCCAGTACGATCCAGCCTCCCGGGAAGCTGAGGGCCGTATCGCCCCGGCGCGCCACGAAGACCCGCGGCGCCAGTTCGCCCGCTCCCGCGCGTTCGGCCAGCCAGAGCAGCACCTGCGTCGTATAGGCTTCGAACTCTTCTCGCTCCCCGCCCCAGAGTTCCAGTTGCTGCGCGGCCAGCAGGGGCGCTGCGGCCAGCGCGCGCGGCAGCAGTTCCAGTCCCCTTTCGCGGGCCGGGAGGGGGCGTCCCTCGTCGAGCGGCTCCAGGCTCCCGCGGAACTCATCCACCTCCCGTTCCTCGAAGCCGGGCACCCAGACGAGTTCGGCGACCCGCTCTGGATCGAGTCCCATCCGCGGACTGAGCCCCTTGATGGTGGCCCCGATGGCCGTGCGGCTGACCTCGCGCAGCCCTTCGCGTTGGGCGACTTCGAAGATCCTCTCCTCGCCGCCCCCGCCGGGTCTTTGTAACACGTTGGCCGAGATCCAGCCCTGACCGACGCCGAGCGCCCGCACCTTGATCCAGCCCGCGGCGCTGTCCTCGGGCACGATGCGGGTTCCCGAGTCCAGCACCTCCAGCAGGGAGTGGTAGTTCCCCGGACCGCTGCGCAACAGCGCCCCGGCGCGCTCGATCACCTTCTCCCTGGTGTCCTCGGAACCTGCCTGGGCCAGGGACAGCGCCAGCGCACCGGCCAGCAGGACCAGGACCGGCAGCGCGACGATCTTCAATGAGCGCTTGTTCCGGTCACTTCGATTCGAGTACGAGCACATCATCCGCCTCACCTTCGCCTTCACGGTGAATCTCCAACCGGCTGGCCAGCGTGCCCGGCGCCTCGTCGCCGGGGTAGGCCGGACTCAGGGCCCGCCAGACCTCCAGGGCTTGCCGCCGTCGGCCCCCGCGCCAGTTCTCCCAGGCCCCCTTCCATTCCGCGAGCATGTTCGTATCACACCCGGACGGCAGAAGCTCGAAAACCTCCAGCGGCCTGTGCAGGCCCTTCAATACTACGCGACCGATTTCGCGCCGGAGAATCTCGGGTGCGAGTCCCTCGCAAAACGTGCCGCTGGCCAGGTTGCGGGTCTGCAAGTGGCGATTCGCGCTCTCGAGCCGGCTGGCGATGTTCACCCCCGTGCCGATGGCCGTGTAATCCATGCGGCGCGGGTGGCCGATGTTGCCCACCACCACCCGGTCGGTATGCACTCCCAGCCGCAGGGCGACTGTGGCGAGCCCCCGGCGGGCCCGCTCGGCGCTCAACCGTTCCAGACGTTCCTGCAATTCCAGGACCGCCAGGGCCGCCTGCCGGTCCGTGTCAGGTCCGGAGACCGGGGCCCCGAAGAGCACCATCACCGCATCTCCGATGTACTTGTCCAGCAGACCCCGCCTGGCCAGTATCACGTCCACGAATTCTTTGTAATACGCGTTGAGCATGCCCACCGTCTCCACGGGGTTCAGCCCTTCGGTGGCGCTCGTATAGCCGACCATGTCTGCGAAGAGCACCGTGACGCGCCGCTCCTCGCCGCCCACTTCCAGGCCTCCCCGCCGCACCAGAAGTTCATCGATCACGCTGGTGTCGAGGTAGCGGCTGAAGAGTCGGTGCAATTCGGCGCGCCGCCGTCCCTCGAGCTGCCAGCCGGTCAGGAAGCGCGCGCCGGCGCCGGCGAAACAGGCGCTCAGCGAACCGACCACGGGCAGCTGATAGCCTGCGGCGTAGGCGCCCAGCCCGCCGGCCAGCACCACGCCGGCCAGGCCCGCCAGCAACGCGAAGGGAAGCCACAGCGCCCTGAAACTCCGCATCAGCAGTACGCCCGCCAGTCCCCACAACAGGGTCAGGGACAGCTCCTGCCAGCGGGCGGGCGTTCTCAACCAGTCGCCCTTGAGCAGGTTGGACAGCATGGTGGCGTGGATTTCGAATCCGGGGTAGGGCAGGTTGCTCTCCGCCACCGGGGTGGCCTTGTAATCCAGCAGACCGGCGGCGTAACCGCCCACGATCAGGAGCCTGCCCTGCAGTGAATCCGGCGGAACCGCGCCCCGGATCAACTGCGAGGCCGCAATGTAGGGAAAGGCCCCGCGCGGACCCCCCGGTCCGTAGTAACGCAGCTGGAGCCGGCCCTGCCGGTCCAGCGGGGGTGTTTCGCGCAGGTCCTCGCCGATCCGCTCCAGCAACTGCGGGCCCAGCGCGGGGATCGCTCCCGCGCGGCTTTCGTACAGCAGGGGAACGGCGCGTATCACGCCGTCGGGGTCGGGCGTGACGTTGCTCAGCGCGATGGGGGCGCCCTGGAAGCGTCGGTGGGGCATGCGGATCGCCGAGTGCTCGAAGCCTCCCGCCCGCAGGGCCGCTCCCGTCCAGCGCATCCCCGGGGGCAGGCTGTCCGGATAGCTGCCGTCGGCCACCAGCAGCGCGGAGATCACCGTGGGCGTCCCGCCGGCCAGTTCGCGGGCGAAGACCATGTCGGAGACCAGTCCGTCGCTGTTCAGCAGGTCCAGGCCCGGTTCGTCGTAGAGCACGTCGAGGATGATCCCACGCGCTCCGGCATCCCCGGCCAGTTCGACCAGGCGGGCCCAGAGGTCGCGCGGCCAGGGCCAGGGCAGTCCCTGCGACACGAAGTAGTCCAGGCCGGCCTGGTCCACCGCCACCAGGGCGATGCGTTCGTCGGGACGGAAGAACCCGGCGGTGGCCCGGCAATAGGCGTCCCGGACCGTCAGCTCCCAGCGGTCGAACAGGCCCAGGATCCCCAGGACCGCCACAAGCGTGACGGCGGCCGCCCCGGCGGCGAGGGTAAGCCTCTGCGTGGCGCTGGCGGTGGATTGAGATCTGGTCACGCTCGTGTTGCCGTCGTGCGTTGCGTGATACATGAAAAGCCTGGGTCCGTCACACTCTCGCGCAGGTCGCGTGTCCGCCTGAAATCATGTCAGGCAAGGCGTGCACCGTGAAGCATAGTGATTCCAGGCGATCGACGCCTCAGGGCAGTCAAGCGGCCGGGAAGCCGGATTCCCCTGCAAAGCTGGACGCCCGCCGGCGGAACTAGTGGACCGATTCGCATGGATCGACGGGTTCTGCTTGCCGCAAAGTGGTCAGATTCAAGGCGCATCTGCGCAGACGTAGTTTGCCTACTTCAAGCAGGATGCTGCGCACCTGCCAAGGCAGGTGCGACGAAGAAGACGCGCACGCAGTGCGTGCGCGCGGCTGCATTTGCGGCAAGCTCGAAGGGAGCGCGTCCAGGCAGCCCACTGCGGCGTTGCGCCTTCTTGAAATAGCGGGGCTATTCCTGCGGCGGCGCGCCTTGCATTGAACTGCCTGGACGCGCTCAGAACAACTCGATCCATGCGAATCGGTCCACTCGCGCAAAGCCGGGCATTCTTCTCCATCCATCCCTAAATTCCGGTAAGCCAGCGTTTAAAACGTCATATTGCACACGGAAGGGGATCTCGAATACACAGCGCCCGTGTTTCAGGACGTTCATCCTTCCCCGTCACAGTATTCACTTGGCAGCGACCTGGTACATGAGTCGAAGCCGAATTTCCGGCGCGCATCGGTTGAGGAGGCCTTCCATGTCCCCGGCTCCGCGGAAGCTTCTGTCCCTCGCCTGCGGCTCCCTGCTGCTGCTTGCGGAGGTATTCAGCGTGCAGGCGGCCACCAAGGACTTTCTCTCGCAGACTAATCCATCACCGGCGGACACTCCACTGCTCGACGGGGGCAGCAACGCGGAGAACGCCACGCCCATCGCGGTCGACGGCAACGGTTATTTCTACGACACGGGCACGACGGTGGGCAAGGGCGACGACATCGCCGCCGACGATCCATCGTTCTGCGAGTTGTACTACTGGTCCGATATCTTCAGCATGGACGGTCCCGACGCCTGGTACGAACTCGTTCTGGACGACGAGTACACGGTGGTGACGAGCACCCGGCTTCCCGGCACCGACTACGACAGCAGCATCGCCTATGTCGCCGACGACGAGACTACCATCCTGGCCGGCAATGACGATGCCGAAGGTCAGCCCTTCAGATCCTTTCTACAGTGCACGCTGAGCGCAGGAGAGTACTACATCGTGATCGACGGCTGCTGTGAACAGTCCGGTGAGTACGAAATGGAGCTCTACCTGGCGGAATGCACTGCCAACGTCGATTGCGACAGTACGGCGGAGCAGGAACCCAACGATGGCTGGAGCGCCGACCCGCCCAATTCCAGCGCCGACACGATCCACTGCGGCGAGACCATCTGCGGCGAGCTGTCGACGCCGGAATTCGAGCGCGACGAGGACTGGTTCTACTTCGCACACCCCGGGGGAGGTCTGGTGCTCGATTCCTGGGTCGAGTCCTTCGATCCCGAGCTGGCTCTCACCGTGATCGAACCGGAAGGGGACATCCTGGCCTACGCGGACGAGACGGCCTTCTGCGACGACGAACTCCTGGTCCTCGAGGACCTCGCGCCGGGCGAGTACTACGCGGTGATCGCCCACAACGACGTCGTCGGCGTACTCGGCGACCAGGACTATTCACTGACCCTGAGCTGCTGCGAGCCCGTCGACTGCACCGGCGGCGTGCTGGCGGAGAGTGAACCCAACGAGGGGTGGAGCGACGATAACCAGAGCTACGAAGAGATCTCCTGCGGCGAGGTCTACTGCGGTGAGGTCTGGGCCGAGGGCGGAGCGCGGGACGAGGACTGGTACCGTTTCGAGCACTCGGGAGGGCCTCTGACGGTCACCTGCGAGGCCGGACTCTTCGATCCCGAACTGCGGGTGATGGACTTCGAATTGTATGGCGGCACGCATGCGGTCGCGGACCAGGAGACCTACTGCGGAACCGAAGTGATCTACCATGCCGATCTGCCCGCGGGCGTGTATTACATCTTCGTGGCGCATTTCGACTACTGGCACATCCTGCAGAGCGATCCCCGGAGCTACAGGCTCACGCTGGAGTGCCCCGGCGTCTACCCGGATGATTTCGTGCTGGAAGGTTCCCTGGGTTTTCCCGCGCACAATGATCCGACCGATTTCCAGCCCCAGGACTACCGGATCTTCGGGCTGCCGGGCGATCCCGAGATGGACATCGACGTCCTCTTCCAGGAGGCCCAGATCCCGGACTGGCAGGCCTACTGGGACAACGGCGCGGACCTGGACTACTTCGTGGAATTCGACGGCGGAGACCGGTTCATTCTCGAGCCCGGCCGGGCCTTCTGGGTGATCAGTGCGGACACGCTGCAAATCGACATGTCCGTACACAGCGCCTCACTCATCGACGGCGAGTATGTGCCGATCGATCTGCACGAGGGCTGGAACCTGATAACCAATCCCTTCGGCCGGCCGCTGTCCTGGACGATCGTCAAGAATCGCAACGGCGTGTCACAGCCGATCTGGGGCTATTCGAGCGACGGCTTCAGCATGTCCGAGGTCATGTCGCCCATGGCGGGCTACTACTACAACAATGACGTTTCGTTGTCGCAGCTCGCCGTGCCCTACAGCGCCGTCCAGGAGGAATCGGCAATACAGTCCGAGGACCCCGCCGACTGGCGCGTCGGGATCACGCTGCGCAGTGGGGAAATCGTGGATCGCGCGGCTTCCTTCGGCGTGTCGGACAAGGCCTGCCCTGGTCCGGACGAGCTGGACTACCTGCGTCCCCGCGGCCTGGGCTCGCAGCCCAAGGTGTATTTCAAGCAGGAGGATGCGGCTGGTGTCGTCCGGGAATACGCCACGTCCATCCGGCCCCCGGATCCAGAGCGTGATACATGGACCTTTCACGTGCGCGCGGCGGCCGGCGCTCCGGCCCGGCTGGAGTTCACGGGACTGGAGGATCTTCCAGCGGACCGGGCCCTCTGGCTCCTGGACCATCAGCGTGCCCGTGCCCGGAACCTGCGCGCTGACCCGGTCTTCGAATTCACACCGCCCACGACCCTGAGCGAGTTCGGCATCCTGGCGGGCGCCGGTGATTTCAGCGGCGAGTTGGCCGGCCTGCTGCCGCAGGACATCGAACTGGGCGCCTGCGTGCCCAATCCCTTCAACCCGCGGACCGCCATCCCGCTATCGCTGCCCCGGGACGAGGACGCCCGGCTCGAGGTCTTCAACCTGCTGGGCCGGCGGGTGGCGCTGCTGCACGAGGGGCGCCTGGAGGCGGGCATGCACTGGTTCCACTGGGACGGCGCGGATGGGAGGGGCGTTCCCGCGGCCGGCGGCATCTACTTCTACCGGCTGCGGACCGGCGACGGATTTTCGAGGACGCGCAAGATGATTCTGGCCAGATAGCGTGAGACGGAAAGTGAAAACCGACTGCTGGAAACACTCGAGCCCGCTCCTGCTGGCGGGACTGGTCCTGCACCTGCTGTGGGCGCCCCTGGCGCAGGCAGTGGATCAGGTCCGCGTGCTCAACGTCCGCTTCGCGGCCCTGGACGAGCAGGTGGTGGTTAGCTACGACCTCGAGGGGCCGCCGGACAAGGTCTGCAAAGTGCGCCTGGTCCTGCGGCGCGAGGGAGACCCCGGGTACCGCTACAAGCCGAAATACGTCGCGGGAGACGTGGGCGGGCGCTGCAGGGCGGGAAAGGAGCTGGAGATCCGCTGGGACATCGCCCGTGAATTCCCCAAGGGGCTCGAGGGCCGGGATTTCTATTTCGAAGTGGAGGCCGAACTCCGGAAGGGCGGCCTGGGGTGGATCCTGGCCGGCGCGGGGATCGCCCTGGCCGGTGGCGTGCTGGCGCTGGGCGGTGGTGGATCAAGCGATGGCGGCGGCGGATCCCAGGGGAATTTTCCCCAGCCGCCGGGCCGTCCATGATCGCGGCGTGGAGATAATGCCATGAGAAGAGGAATATCCAGCTGCATCCTGCTGCTTGCACTGTGCCTTTCCGCCCACGCGGAATCGAAGGCTACGGGTCGCAGCAACACAGGATCGCTTTTCGACGGCAAGCGGCCTGCGGTGCCGGAAGAGCCCGGCGGCCTGCCGCCCCGCCTGGAATTCGAGATGCGCTTCACAGAAGGCTCCGGCAACAACTTCCTGGACGCGGAGGAAAGCGGGGCGCTGCAGCTTGTGATCCACAACCGGGGGGGCGGTCCGGCGTCGGAGGTGACGGCCAGGCTGTCGGCCCTGGGGCCTGTTCAGGGAGTGACACACGACGAGGAGGTCCGGCTGGGCGGAATCCCGGTGGGCGATTCCCGCGAGGTGCTGTTCAACATCAGCGCCGATATCGATGTGACACGGCAGGACCTGCGCTTCCTGGTCCAGGTGCTCGAGGCGAACGGCTACGACGCCGACTCGGCGCAGCTCAGTTTTTCCACGAGATCGCTGCGGCTGCCGAGTCTCGCCCTGGCCCAGTTCGCGGTGGACGACGACAAGGAAGGGCTGTCCTACGGCAACAACAACGGCCGGGTCGAGCTGGGCGAGTCGGTGGAGGTCACCGCGGCGATCCAGAACGGCGGACGGGGACCTGCGCAGCAGGTCGAAGTGGAGGTGTCGTTCCCCGGGCGGAACGCCAACCTCAGCCTGCTGAACGACGAGTACCGCTTCGCCTTGGGCGACATCGAGGCAGGCGGCTACCGTACCCTGACCTTCGCCCTCTCCCCGAACAAGCGCTTCCAGCCCGGGAGCATCCCGATCCACCTGCGCATCGCCGAAAGGCGGCCGCGCTTCCACGCCGAGGCCGGGATAGACCTCAAGCTGAACATCGTGCAGCAGCGCCCGGCCGAGATGGTGATCGTGGGCACCGAGGCCGGCGGGACCGCGGCGGACATCATGCTGGTCAGCGACGTGGACCGGATCCCCTCCACCGGCACCAGGAACCCGGACGCCGTGGCGGTGATCATCGGCATCGCCGAGTACGACAATCCCGACGTGCCGCCTGTGGACTTCGCGCTGCGCGACGCCGCCACCTTCAAGGACTACCTGACCGGCGTCTTCGGCTACCGCGAGGCCAACATCATCTTCGTCGAGAACGCCCGCAAGTCGGATTTCGACGGGATCTTCGGCGTGCGCGGCGATTTTCACGGCCGGCTCTACAACATGCTTCGCGAGGGCTCGGAGGTCTTCGTGTATTACTCGGGCCACGGGGCGCCCGATCCCGACAGGCAGCAGGGTTTCTTCGTGCCCAGCGACGTATCACCCAGCCTGGTCAAGCTGCAGGGCTACCCGCTGCAGTTGTTCTACGACAACCTGGCCGGGATCTGCCGCGAGAAGAAGACGGGCGGCGTGACCGTCGTGATCGACGCCTGCTTCAGCGGCGGCAGCGAGGGCGGCTCCCTGCTGGGCGCGGTGAGCCCCGTCTTCATCCAGGTGGACAACCCGGTGGTCCCGGACGAGCGCTTCACCGTGTTCACCTCATCAACGGGTGACCAGGTCAGCACCTGGTTCACCGAGCAGAAGCACAGCCTCTTCACCTACTTCTTCCTCAAGGGCCTGAAGGGCGAGGCCGACGCCGACGGCGACGGCGGCATCACCGTGCAGGAGCTGGACGACTACCTCGAGGAATACGTGCCCTACACCGCCCGCAGCCTGCGCAACCGCGTGCAGACGCCCTGCGTGATCTCGCGCGACAAGCAGCGCGTGCTGCTCAGGCTGGGAAAATGACCGATGAAAACGCCGTCCGGCCCACAACAAGGGAGAATGCAATGAGAGCGAAGATCGCCTGGATCCTGGCCCTGCTGGTCGTGATCGCGGGATCCGGCATCGTCCACACGGGATGCGGCTCGAAGAAGCCCGTGACCACCACGCAGGAGGCTTCGAAAAAGGTGTTGCGCAAGATGCCCGAGTGGGTCCTCGAGCCGCCGCGAGAGGAGGGTTTCATCTTCGAATCCGGCACGGCCACCTCGCGCGACCTGCAGGTCTGCCGGGACAAGGCCGCCGACGCAGCCCGGCTGAACATCGCCAGGAGCCTCGAGACCCGCTTCAATTCCCTGACCAAGCGGTTCCAGGAGGAAGTGGGCACGGAAGCCGACGCCCAGTTCCTCGACCAGTTCACCCAGGCCACCAAGGCGGTGGTCTCCACGACCCTGGTGGGCCTGAGCACGGAAGAAGCGGAAGTACTGGTGGAGGACGGCGTCTACCGCGCCTACGTGCTGCTGAAACTGCCGCTGGGCGCGGCGAACAAGATCCTGCTGGAGCGGCTGAAGCAGCAGGAGGAGCTGTTCACCCGCTTCCGCTCCAGCGAGATCTTCCAGGAGCTGGAAAGCGACGTAACACGCTACGAAGATCGACGGGCGGGCGGTGACTGATTCGCAGGTCCTTTCCGCGCGCCCCGCACGATCTTCACGGGCATGGGCGGTCGCTGCGGCGCTGCTGCTGATCGTCGCCTGCGGTCCGGTGCGGTCCGGCGAATGGTATCGCGGCGCCGGCCGCGTCACCGTGGCGCACATCAGCCCCGAAGAGGCCCGCGAACAGGCGCTGCAACTGGCCCGCAGCGACGCGCTGGCCCAGGCCAGCCTGCAGGTGACGGGCACGACCTCGCGCCTGATTTCGGAGAGCGGCAGCCGGGGAGAGATCTACGACCATTTCGTGCGGTTCACGCGCAGCGTGGCCCGCGGCAGGATCACCGAAGAGAACATCCTGGTCGACGAGCTGGAAATCGACCGGGATCCGGAGGGCCGGCCGGTCCCCGTGTACCGGATCGAGCTAGAAGCGGAAGTGAATCCCGAGCAGAGGGAAGCGGATCCCTCTTTCAGGCTCTCGCTGCGACTGAACCGCGAGAGCTACCGGGTGGGCGAACCGGTGCGCATCGAGCTGCACTGTTCGCAGGACTGCCACCTGACCCTGTTCAACCTCTACGCCAACGATTCGCTCAGCGTGATCCTGCCCAACTTCATGCAACCGGACAGTCGGCTCGAAGCGGGCGGCACGTTGAGGATCCCGCCGGATGAGGCCGGGTGGAGCCTGCCGGTCCGCCTGTCGCCGGGACGCTCGGAGGACGAGGAGTTGATCCTGGCCGTGGCCCTGAAGGACGACCTGCCCTTCGCCTTCGAGGCGCGGGCCGGCCCCGCCGGGAGCGAGCTGATCTCCATGGGCGACGCGCTGCAGGCGATCAATCGCTGGCTGGCGGAGGTGCCCGCCGATCGCCGCACGCAGTCCGCGCTGCCCTACCGCGTGACACGCTGAATCATGAACGGAACTATCATGTATCACACTCCGGTTTCCTCAGGGAGGCTTCGATGAAGAGTGCGGAACTACGGATCTTCCCCAGGGCGCGGATTCCCTACGGCGCCTGGGGCAGCAGCTACTTCCCCGCCTGGCAGACCTCGCCGCTGGCCGAGGTCAACATCGGCCAGTTCGCCGGCGAGGCGATGAACAGGATCCTGGGGCTCAGGAAGATTCCCCAGGACGAGTTGGAATACCTGGTAACGGGGTCGACCGTCCCCTGGCACTGGAAATTCTGGAATTCGCCGCTGGTGGCCAGTTGCCTGGGACACCGCGTCCCGGGGTATCACGTCGAACAGGCCTGCGCCACGGGACTGCAGGCGATCCTGCTGGCCGCCGCTGAGGTGGAGAGCGGTTCCTGCGCTACGGCGGGCGTGCTGACCTTCGATCGCACCAGCGACTCCCCGGCCGGGGTGTTTCCCGAGCGGCGCGCCTACCGCCGGACGGAAGTGATCGCCGACGTCTGGGACAACTTCGGTTTCGACCCGGCCACCGGCGGGGCCATGATCGCCACGGCCGGCCTGGCGGCTCGCAAGTACAAGATCGACCGGCGGGAGGTGGACGAGATCGCGCACCACCGCTACGCGCAGTACTTCGACGCCCGCGATTCCGGTTTCCTGGACCGGGTGCTCGTGCCTCTCGAGGTGCTCAACCTGCAGGGACGTTCCCTCGGCCGGATCGAGGAGGACACCGGCATCCGCCCGCTGGACCTCGACGCGCTGCGCGCCATGCGGGAACTCGATACCTGTGTCACGGCCGGGACGCAAACCCACGCATCCGACGGCATGGCCTCCCTGCTGGTCACGAACGAGGAGCAGGCCCGCCGGCTCAGTTCCCGGCCGGAGATCGAGATCCGCTTCGTGGGCAAGACCGAGCACCGGACGACGCCGGCCCTGATGCCCGAGGCCCCGGCGCTGGCGGTGCTGAAACTGCTCAAGCGGACCGGGTTGCGCATGAGCGACATGGCCGTGGTCAAGGATCACAACCCCTTCGCGGTCAACGACGCCATCTTCGCCAAGGTCTGCGAGTACGACTGGCGGCGGATGAACACCACGGGCAGCTCGCTGGTCTGGGGCCACCCGCAGGGCCCCACGCTGACGCGGATCGTGATCGAGGCCCTGGAGGAAGCCGTTTCGCTGGGCGGCGGTTACGTGCTGGTATTCGGCTGCGCCGCGGGAGACGTGGGGATCGCGGCGATCCTCGAGGTGGCGGAAGGAGGAAGTGCACGATGATCAAGTCCATGAGAGATTCCACTCTCCTGACGCTGGGGCTGGGATCGGTCTTCGACGTTTTCCGGAAGGGAGGCCTGCCGGTCTCCGCCGGGGATCTCGCGGACCAGGTCTTCGGATCCTCGAGCGAACGCGGGTCGCTGGTGATCTCCGGCGTCTGCGGCATCGTCGGCGCGGGCAAGGCCATGCAACTCGGTTCGCGCCTGGAGCCCTACGGCGTGCCCGTCGTGGGACTCGATTTCCCCGGGGCGCCGGACGGCGTAAGCGGGCAGTACCCGGGACTCGAACGCGCCTTCGGCGCCGTGGGTGCCGCCAGGATCATGTCCAATTTCATCCGCCTGAGCTACGACGGCCGGCGGCTGCCCCCGCTGCTCGGGGAGCTGCGTCCGCGCTTTCTGCTGGAGGCCGTGCCCGAATTGCTGGAGGTCAAGCAGGCGCACTACGAACTCTTCCGGCGGAGCTTCCCCGGGATCGAGATCCGCTCGGTCACTTCCGGATTCCCCAGCTCCGAACTGGGCGTGGGAGTGGCTCACCCGGCTTTCCCGCACGAGATCAACAAGATCTGGGAGATCGTCGAGGAAAGCCCTACGCCCGTCACCCAGCTGCTGTGGGCCCTGGGAATGGTTCCCGTGCCGGTGAGCGACGACTGGTCCTTCGTTCTGGACGTGCTCTTCTGCGGTATCACGCTGGCGGGGCTGAGGTATCACCAGGCCACGAACATGCCTTTCTGGAAGGTCGACAAGTTCATCCGGAAACTGGTGGGTCCGAATCCCTTCCGGGCGCACGACGCCATCGGGGCCAAGGGAGCCAACTTCCTCACCTGGTCCTGCCTGCATCACCTGAGCCGGCGCTACGGCGATCTGTTCAAGCCGACGCCCGCCCTGGAGGAGCGCAAGGCCAGTGGTCAGAACTGGTACCCGCCCAACCACTTCCGTCCGCTGGTGGACTGGAGCATGGGACCCGACGAGGAGGAGGACTTCCTGAGCTGGATCCAGGGGCCCTACTTCCAGATGGCCGGCCTGCTGCTGCACGAGAAGCGGGCCCACTTGTCGCACGCCAACTCCATCGGCGAGCTCTGCGCCCAGTTCCGCCGGGGCGCGATCGCAGAGGTCCGCAGAGCGGGCTGCGACGCGGCGATCAAGCGGGTGGAAGCGTATCACAGGCTGCATCCCGGGGCGGCCGCCGGCGCCTGGCACCCGGAGGCCTTCGAACAGGTGGAAGGACCCGAGGGCCGGCAACTCTACGTGAATGCGGAACACGACGGCAGCACCGGCGTGATCAGCATCAGCCGCGAGAGCTACAACGGCGACGTGGACGCCGAATTGAACCGCGCCATCGACTGGTTGAAGGCGGGAGGCGTCGACAGCCTGATCCTCACCGGCGACTTCCATCTCTCGACCCAGATGGTGGGAGCCGACACCAGCGAGTTCTTCCCGGCACTCGAAGACCGGGACGCGGGATATGAAATCGCCGCCGGCTGGTCGAAGACCGCCAGGAGACTTCACGACGAATTCCGGGTTTCCGTGGGATGCGTCGGCGGCAAGCGCTGCCTGGGCGGGTTTCTTGAGCTGATGCTGCACTGCCACTGCCTGGTGGCCGTCGAGGACGCCAGGCTCGGAATGCCCGAGGTCACCCTGCCGGTGGTTCCCGGCATGGAGGGCTGCCACTGGCCCTTCCGCAAGACGGGTCCCGATGGCTGGCCGCGCCTGATTCAGCTGCTGCTCGGCGGCCGGACGGTCGCCGCCGCCGAGGCCGTGGGCTGGCTGGTCGACTACGCCGGCCCCCTGGAGGAATCCATCCGCACGGCCTGGAGCGTTGCCACCGGCGGGGAGCACGGCCTGCGCAGAAGAGATTTCGAGAGCGGGGGACTGAGAGACATCGCCGCCGCGCTCAGCCGGTCGGATTCAACCGGGCGGGCGATGGAGACAGCCGTGGAAGCCATCGCCGAAAGCATCCGCCGCTCCTGCGAGGCGAAGGCCTCCGAGGCGCTGGAGATCCAGGCCCGGCTCTCGGCGGACTTCATGGTCTCCCGGGCCTGCCGGGAGGGAATCATCGGCGCGGAGTGTGCCCGGGTGATGAACGTGTGATACATCCGGATCCGGAGACGGATTCCCCGGAACTCTCCGTGGTCACACGGTGTAAGCTTGCGCCCGGCAACTGGGGATCGGGCAATTGCGGGACGGTGTTGAACGTCCCATTCGATCGATGTTTATCCGTGTGTGATACACATCAGGGATTCGACGTTCTGCAGACGCGGAATCCCATTCTGTAGTTCGAATATGTCATGTAGCTGATGCCTCTGTAAGCGGAACGAAGATCATCCGCCTCGTTATAGAAACTGCCGCCCCGCCAAATACCATTTGTGGGACTTGGATGACCCAGAGGATCGATCTGCGCCTCCCCGCTGTAGATATAGTACCAATCACCGCACCACTCTCTGATGTTACCTGCCATGTCGTACAGCCCCAATTCACTTATGCCGAGTGGATAGCTTCCAACCGGCGTCGTCCAGCCAATGCAATATGAACCGGGCCTGAAATTAGCCGTATTACAATCCGGTAGTAGATTTCCCCAGGGGTAGATTCGACCATCGTTGTAACGCGCCGCATACTCCCATTCAGCCTCGGTCGGCAAGCGAAATCCCGGGGCGGTGTATGGATTGTGCTCCTCGGTCTGAGTCCACTCGCCCAGGTAAAACGGCTGCAAACCGGCTATCTGGCTGCGCCAATCGCAATAACAGGCGGCTCCGTACCAGGTGACTTCTTTCACCGGATGGCTTGCCGGGTCGTATCCGTCGGGATATGCGTTCTGGGCATAGCTGCTCTCGGATTCTGTTATAGCGAACGTTCCATCGGTAAACGCTATCTCGCAATAGACTGCATCCAGATCCAGCAGTTCCTCCCCGTATGCCTGAACAGAACCGGCGGTTGCGCTCACATGACCTTGATCGAAGGCCCATTGCAGTGCATCGACATACTGCTGGTTCGTGATCTCGCAGGTTCCGATGTTGAAGTCACGGGTCAAGGTCACCTGGTGCTCAGGCTCGGCAACGCCGTCCTGCCCCATGATGAAGGTGCCCGCAGGCACCAGCACCATATCAGGATCCTGACTTGCGCAATCCCCTGCGGTCACAACGGAAAAGAACAGTACCGGTTGCGTTTCGTAATTCAATTGATACTGGAAGTCGGGTTGCGTCGTACTGCCGACCAGGTGTTGCGGCTCCGGTGAGAAGAACGGTTCAGGAGCCGCGTAGACGCTGAATCCGAAGATCTCAATCGGGTCACCGGACATCGTGGTGTCCGGTGCGGTCCATTGTAATACAGCCTGGTCCGCTGCGATGCTGATATCGAGATCGATGACCGGCGCGGGCCTGCAATCGGCAGGACTTTCGAAGATGTTGAAGGCGCCGTCGCTGAAATCCCAGACCGATTCCACGCCCGTATTGTAGATCCTGAGTCGGTACATGTCTCCCGGCGGCAGGTCATGAGGAACGGTGCATTGTACGCTGCCGTTTTCAACGGGGACACCGACAGCGAGGATAGGCGCCCACTGGCATTCATCGACCAACTGAATACTCACCGGATCGTGCATGTTTTCCGAGCGGTTCCAGGTGGCCGTGAATTCCTCCCCCTGATGCAGCACTCCCGGGGTCTCGATCTCGAGCATCTTGATCGAAAAAGGTTCGGACAGAGACTCGGCCGTGCCGTTACAGGCCTGGAGATGGAGCTGATACAGATCGGATCCCTCCAGCTCTTGCCCCTGCCAGTCCTCCCTTGGAAGGAATACATTGACAATGCCCGCGTCCGCAGGATCGCTGCCGCATTCCACCAAGCTCGCTGCGAATTGCCCGTCCAACAGCAGATCGAGCTTGATCTCGCAGGCAACGTTCTCCGCCATCCAGGTGACATCGTAGAGTTCACCGACTTCGTCACCACATAGTAGAGCATTGCACCACACAGTTGTCGAGATCGGATAGTCGATCGACAGCGTCGCGTCCACTTCGACGTGCGCATCGATTCCGTCCCACCAGATGTACCCGTACTCGCAGTCAACACGCCTATACAGGCTATCCGAGTACTCTGAGGACTGTGGGAAACCGACCAGGCACAAAGGATCGCCGCCATTGGCTGATACGTAAGCATCCCAGATGCCTTGCCCAAGCCAATAGGCCTGGTTCTCGTAGGTTCTGCGCAGGATTGCGCCGTTGCTGAAGGACTGCTGTTCGTACAAAGGTTCTGCGGTGAATTCCGCTTGTGTTACTTCGGACAGCGGTCGCTCGGGATTGCTGCCGCCGTCGCTGATCGATGCGTAAGCGTGAAGATAAACCGTTGGATCACCGCTGCCGTGACCGATGAGTACGGCGTGATACGCATTCAATCGCCCGTGTCCCATCTCGGGGTTTTTTCCGGTCAGCGGATCATAGACGTAAGTTCCAGCCTGATCGGCGGTATTGCACAGGATGGTCTTGACCTCCCCGGGACTAAGCGTAGCGTCGATGGAGCGCAGCAGGGCCGCCGCACCCGATACGAAGGGCGCGGCGGAAGAGGTGCCCCAGAACCAGTCGTAGGCTGACCAAATCCAGGGATCGGTCGTTCTAATGGCCGTTCCCGGAGCCATGAGATCGAGCTCGGGACCGAAGTTCGAACCAACGAACCCGGCCTGATCTCCGTCGCAGCTTGTCGGTGATTTTCGCTCGTCACACATGGTGGACGCCCCTACGGCGATGGTTCCCTGCATGCTTGCGGGGAAAAAGACATGCTCGTCGTTGTCGTTACCGGCGGAGCACACAACGACGATACCCGCCGACAGCGCTTCTTCAAGTTTCTGCTCGACCTCAACGAAGTACTGGCCCTGGTCGTTCTCGAAGCGGTGACTGATGTTGATGACATCGACCGGTCGCTGGATGCAGGAATCCAGCGCGGCGACGACGTGGTCCTCGATTGTCTGGCCGCCTCCTGGCGCAACCGCCTTGTAGGGAACGAGCTTTACTAGGGGAGCGACTCCGATGATTCCTTCAGCGTTGTCGCCCACGGCCGCGATGATCCCAGCCACTTTCGTCCCGTGATCCGCATTCTCCGCTAAGTCCGGATCCGTGTCGCTCGAGTTTTCGATAGTGTTCCATCCCGGCAGCAGGTTATCCTCCAGGTCAGGATGGCCGACGTCGATTCCGGTATCGATCACGGCCACAAGCACGCTAATGGAGCCCTCCGTAATCGACCAGGCTTCCTCAGCATCGATGTCTGCGTCCGGAACGCAATCGACATTCACTTCCACGCCGCCCAGCAGGTCGAATTCGATGTGCTGCCCCGTGTTATGCAGACCCCACAGCAGGTCGTAGTCCGGGTCGTTCGTTCTTAGTGTTCCGTAAGCGGAATCGATCAGGACGATGCTAAGACAGACGGCCGTGCCGAGGAGCGACTTTCGACTCGTTCCAACGATCCGATACTCGTGAGACGCGCCCAGCTCGTTCATGGATGGTTCACCTCCAACAGCCCGAATCACGAATTCTTCATTCCGCGATTTCCATGGTCACCATGTAATACTGCATTCCCAGCGACTGGGGATCGGGCACCACGTAGACCTGCTCGGTCGTCTCCACCAGCGGATCCATTCCGTCGACGTCGAACCAGGGGGTGTCGGAGGCGTATAGCCGGTAGAGTTCCGCGCCCATCGGCGCGCTCCAGTTCAGGATCACCTGGCCCTCCTCGACGCGCAGCCAGAGCGTCAGCTCGTCGCTGTAGAAAGGCATGAAGCGCACTTCTCCGTAGGCGGCGTAGTCCCAGTGATCGTAGATCCGCTCGGCCACACCCACGCTGTCCCGCTGGTCCCAGACGTTGTGGCGCGCCAGCACTTCCCCGCTGCCCACGTTACGGATGTGGTGCCCTCCATTGTCGATGAAAAAGCAGCTTGCGCCCAGCGAATCCCCGATGACCGTCTGCTCCGGGCCGGTACAGTAGACGCCGTCCGAACCGTTCCCCTGGAAGGTGCAGGATCGCAGGACCGGGTAGGAGCTCGAGAGATACAGGCCGCGGTCGGCCCCGTCCCGGATGGTGCAGTCCTCGAGTTCGGGCTGGTTGGTGGCGCTCAGGAGCAGGTTGTAGTTGTCGGCCCGCTCCACCACGCAGCGGCGCATCGTCGACGCCGCACCGTTGTAGTCGCTG
>CAZMSD010000002.1:145134-189463 GCA_964568855.1 uncultured Bacteroidaceae bacterium
TGCTGCAGAACACGCCGTCGTCGCCGTTGTCGTGGATCTGGCAGCTGTCGACCGTTACCGGACTGCTGCTGAGATAGAGCCCGTCCCCTCCGCAATCGGTGATTACGCAGCGCGCCATGTGGGGCTGGGAGGTCTCGGTGCAGTAGACGTTGTAATACGCGGCCTTCTCGACCAGGCAGTGCCGCATCTCGGACTCGGCGCCGTTGTAGTCGCTGCTGGTGCGGAAGCGGATTCCGCTCCAGTCCCCGACGGCGCCGCTCAGGGAAGTGAAGGTGATCAGGCTGTCGGACGTGCCCAGGGCGTTGAGCTGCCCGCGGTAGGCGTCGTTCTCGCCGGCGTTGGTGGACCCGATGTTGAGCATGGTGCCCGCCTCGAACTGCACCAGCACGCCCGCCTCGATGGTCAGGCGGGGGTTGGCGCTGCCGTACACGGTAACCGTTCCGTCGACGATGTAGGGGCTGCCCGCCGAGGTCCAGGCTTCGTCGCTCGAGATGATGCCGCTCACGTGCGTCTCGGCCCGCAAGGCACCGCTGCAGGCGCAGAGCAGGCAGACGACCAGCCGGACCGGCAAGCGGACCGGCTTCGATGTTGTGTCACGCGGCACGGGACTCGGAGATCCGGCGGCGGCGATTCGGGCGAGTGGAGTCATGGTGGTCATCCTCCCGGCAAACTATCGGATATGCAGCTGTGTGAACGCGGTTTCGGGCACACGTTCTGATCGGATCGTTAGAAAATAGACAAACGGATCAGCAAGTCCAGGTTATTCTTCCGGTGCTGAAAAGATGCCGGCAGCTTTGTATCAGCGGATTTCCAACCACTCGCCGGGAACAACGGTGAGACATTTCAGGATCGCCGGTACGCAGGCCTATTCGGCCAGCTTCACCCGCAAGGCCCGCAGCACCTTTTCGGCGGTGATGGGCAGGGAGCGGATGCGCACTCCCACCGCGTCCTCGATGGCGTTGGCGATGGCGCCGATTACCGGCAGGGTGGATCCCTCGCCGACTTCCTTGGCGCCGAAGGGTCCCCTCGGCTCGAAGGAGGGCACGGTGCAGCTGTCGATGGGCGGAACGTCCCGCGCCGTGGGCAGCAGGTAGTCGTGCAGGTTGGGGTTAAGCGTGCGTCCCCGGTCGTCGAACTGCATGTCCTCGAGCAGGGTCTCGCCCAGCATCATGGCGATGGCGCCCTCGGCCTGGCCTTCCACGGCCATGGGATTGATGGGCGTCCCCACGTCGTGGGCGTCGGTGAATTTCAGCACCCTGACCCGCCCCGTCTCCACGTCCACCTCCACCTCGCAGACGCAGGCTGTGAAGGAGTAGGCCGGCGAAGTGCCCACCGTGGCGCCCTTGAAATCACCGCCCAGCCCTTCCGGCGGTGAATAGTGGCCCCGGCCGACGAGCGGCCCGTTTTCGGCGAAACTGCGGGCGGCCGCCTCCCGCCATTCCACTTCCCGCCGCGAATCGCCTGCGACACGAATCCTGCCCGCGGTGACGCTCAGGTCCTCCACCGTCGTTTCCAGCATGGCCGCAGCCGCCCTCAGGACTTGTCCCCGCACATCCTCGCCCGCCATCTTGCAGGCGTTTCCTCCCATCAATGTCACACGGGAGGAATAGGAGCCCAGCCCCAGCGGCGTGACGTCCGTGTCGGCGCAGACCACCGTAATACGACCGAAGTCGATGCCCATGGCCTCGGCGGCGATCTGGCCCAGCACGGTCATCGATCCCTGGCCGATGTCCGTTTCGCCGGTGTAGAGCGTGACCCGCTCGCCGTCCTCGCTGACCTTGATCAGGGCGTTGGAGTGCGGGAACTTCGAGCGGTAGATGGGATAGCCCGCTCCGCTGACGAATCCGCCGCAGCCGATGCCGATCCCCCTGCCGAAGGGCAGGCGGCCCTTCTTCTCCTTCCAGCCGCTCTTCTCGCGCACGACCTCCAGGCAGGCCTTGAATTCGCAGGAACCCACGTCCAGAGAATTGACGGTCCGGCTCTCCGGATCCATGGCGTTCTTCAGCCGCACGTCGATGGGATCCAGTCCCAGCTCCGCGGCCATGTCGCTGAGCAGGCTCTCGAAGGCGAAACGCGGATGGGGGCATCCGTGACCGCGCATGGCCCCGCAGGCGGGCAGGTTGGTGTTCACCCGGAAGCCGTCGTACCTGTAACTGGGAAGCTTGTAGAGGGTCGGCATCATGGCGCCGGAGTAATACACCGCCACCACCCCGTAGGAGCTGTATGCGCCGCCGTCGAGCACCGAGCGCTGCTGCAGGGCCGTGATGGAGCCGTCCTTCTTCAGGCCGATCTTCAGATCGACGATCTGCTTGTGGCGGCCGCGGAAATGGTGCACCATCTCCGCGCGGCTGTAGCGCATTTTCACGGGCCGGCCCGTTTTCTTCGCCAGCAGTGCGGACAGGATCTCCAGCGGGTTGAGGCCCGCCTTGCCGCCGAAGCCGCCCCCGCAGTGGGGGCCGATCACCTGGATGTCCCCCTGGGGCATGTCCAGCAGCCGCGCCAACTGGTAGCGCACGTAGTGCACCACCTGGGTGGAGGTGTGGACCCTGAGCCTGCCGTTGCCGTTCCATTCCGCCAGTGCGCAGTGAGGTTCCATGGGGCTCTGGTAGGTGCGGTTGCCCTCGAAGCGTTCCTCGCGCACCAGGTCCGCATCGCGGAAGCCCCGCTCCACGTCGCCGAAGTTCCATTCAACTCGCGTGTTGACGTTGTTGGGATAGCGCTCGAGGATCAAGGGCGCGCCTTCCGCCATGGCCTCCCGCGGATCGAAGACCGCGGGAAGCTCCTCGTACTCCACTTCGATCAGCTCCAGCGCCCTGATACAGGTGACCTCGTCCACGGCCGCCACCGCGGCCACTTCGTCCCCCACGTGACACACCTTGTCGCTCGCCAGGATACGCTCGTCGTAGCGCGCCGGGCTTATTCCGTAGAGCGTCCCGGGAACGTCCCGCGCCGTGAGCACGGCCTTGACGCCCGGCAGTGCCGCCGCGCGGCTCGCATCGATGCTCACGATCCGGGCGTGGGCCAGCGGGCTGGTCAGGATCTTGCCGTGGAGCATGTTGGGCAGCTTCAGGTCGTCGGCGTACCTGGCCCGTCCGGTGACCTTGTCCCGCGAGTCCACGCGGGGGTGGCTGCGCCCGATCACGGCGTGCGACGTGTCGCCGGGCTCCGGAGTCGACGCTTTCGCGTTAGTATTCCCAGCAACGTACTTGCGCCAATGCCCGATCGCCTCGACGATCTTGGTGTAACCCGTGCAGCGACAGAGGTTGCCGCCCAGGGCCTCGCGGATTTCGTCCTCGGAGGGATCGGGATTCCTGTTCAGCAGCGCGACGGCCGTGAGCACCATCGCCGGCGTACAGTAGCCGCACTGGATCGCGCCCCGCTCCATGAAAGCCCGCTGCACGGCGTGCAGTTCCCCGCCCTGCGCCAGACCCTCGATGGTCAGGATCTCGCGACCCTCGGCCTCCAGGGCCAGCAGCAGGCAGGAGTTCGCCGGCTCGCCGTCCAGCAGCACGGTGCAGGCGCCGCAATCGCCCGCACCGCAACCCAGCTTGACGCCGGTCAGGTCGAGCCGTTCCCGCAGGACCTCCAGCAGCGTGGTCGTACCCGTCACCGGTACCGTGTGACGGTCCCCGTTGATCGTCAACTCGACAAAGCGCCTGCCGCTCATCTCGCCTCTTTCCGCAGTTGTTCCACGATTCTCAGCAGCACCCGCCGGCAGAGCACCCGGACCAGCTGCCTGCGGTAATCATCGCCGCCCCGGATATCGGTGATCGGCCGGGCCGCCGCCGCCGCCAGCTCCGCGGCTTCCTCTATCGTTTCCCTTGTGGGCTCCTTTCCCTTAAGGTGCAGCGCGGCCCGGTCGGCGGGAAGATGCACGGGGGCCACCGCCCCGAGCACGATTCTCGCCGTGTGGCAGCGGGAGTCGCGCAGGTCCAGCAGGGCGGCTACACCCGTCACCGCGAGCGAGTTGGAGGCTCGCCGCTGGTACTTCATGTAGCACGCCGCGGCGGTGGGAGCCTTCAAGGGAACCATGATCCGGGTGAGGATCTCGACCGGATCGCGCACCGTCTCGCGCGGCCCGGTGAAGAAATCACGCAGGGCCACCCGGCGGCTCCCTTTCGGGGAGACCAGCTCCACCGACGCGTCCAGGGCCATCAGCAGGGCGGGAAAGTCTCCGCAGGGCACCGCGCTGCAGATGTTGCCGCCCGCCGTGGCCACCGTGCGCACCTGGGGGCAGGCGAATACGCCCACCAGCTCGACCAGTTCGGGAAAGCAGTTCCGTAACACGGTGGAAGCCTGGATCGAAGCGGCCGTGCAGGCGGATCCGATGGAGACCAGGCCCTCCCGCTCCTCTATTCCGTCAAGCCCAGTAATACCGCGCAGGGAGACCACGTGTCGCACGTCTCGGATCCCGGACTCCGCGTCCACCAGCAGGTCGGTCCCGCCGGCCAGGATGTGCGCATGGGGCAGCTCCCCGAGCAGGCGGCCGGCCTCGGCCAGGTCGCCGGGCCGGTGGTATTCGAAATCTCTGATCATCTTCGCCCCGTGCAGCCTTCGATTCGGTCCCTATACCCGTCTCACAAGCGTCGCCATGGTCACTCCCCCTCCGCCGCACAGCGATGCCACACCTTGCTCTTTCCCGTGCGTGATCAGGGCGTGGATCAGGGTCACCACTATGCGGACGCCCGTGCAACCGGTGGGATGCCCGAGGGCGATGGCCCCGCCGTGAACGTTCAACCTGGCGCGATCCCAGCCCAGCTCGTGCTCGTTGGCCAGGACCTGCACGGCGAAGGCCTCGTTGACCTCCAGCAGGTCGGCGTCGCCCAGGGCCAGGGACTGCTCCTCGAGCAGCAGAGGAATCACGCGGGCCGGCCCTTCGCCCATGGTGGCGGGCTCCACGGCCGTCTGCGAGAATCCCGGAAGCTCGGCCAGCACGGGAAGGCCTTCCGCCTTGGCGGTCTCCGCGGTTGTCAGCAGCATGAAGGCCGCCCCATCCGCCATGGCGCAGGCGTTGGCGGCTGTGATAGTGCCCTCCTTGCGGAAGACCGGACGCAGCTTGGCGAATTTCTCGCGGTTGACCGGGTAGCGGATGGTTTCATCACTGGCCACGGGATCCGTGTCCGTCTCCACGGGCAGCACCTCGGAGGCGAAGGCTTCCGCCTCCCAGGCCCGGTGCGCCTTTTCCTGCGAAAGCGCCGCGTACTCGTCCTGCTCTTCCCGCGTGATACCGTACTTGTCGGCCAGGTTCTCGGCCGTCTGCCCCATGCCCTGGCCGATCAGGGGATCGGTGCTGTCGGCCCAGCCGTCCAGGAGCTGGCGGTTGCCCATCTTGAAGCCGTCCCAGCGGCAGTCCTTGAGCAGGAAGGGCATGGTGCTCATGCTCTCCATGCCGCCCACCAGGATGAAGCGCGCCGACCCCGTGCCCAGGCGCATGGCCGCCGTCTCCAGGGCCTTCATGCCCGAGGGACAGGCCATGTTGATGGTGGTCACTGGCACGTCGATGGGCACCCCGCCCCGCACCGCGGCCGTGCGGGCCGGATTGGGACCGTTGCCGGCCTGGCGGCAGTGACCGATCAGCACTTCGTCCAGCTTGGCTCCCGGAATACCCGCCGTGTTCAGCAGGCCGCGTATCACTGGCGCGGCCAGGTCGTAGGCGTAAATCTTCCTGAATCCGCCCCCGAAGCGGCCCATGGGGCTTCTCAGCGCCCCGACACAGACGATGCCTGGCGTTTTCATACGTATTGCCCTCCGTCGATCTTGATCACCTCGCCGGTGATGTGGCGACTCCTGTCGCTGGCCAGGAAGACCAGCAGGTCCGCCACGTCCTCCGGGGTCCCGATCCTGCCCAGCAGGATCTCCTCCAGGGCCTTCTGCTTGAAGTCCTCGGGCATGTCCAGGATCATCTGGGTGGCGATTAGCCCGGGGCAGACGACGTTGACCGTGATCCCCGCCCGGCCCAGCTCCCTGGCCAGCGTTTTCGAGAAACCGATCACGCCGGCCTTGGCGGCGGCGTAGTTCGATTGCCCGAATTTACCGCGCAGCCCGTTGATCGAGGACACCGTGATGATCCGGCCGCCCTTCTTCTCTCTCATGGCGGGCACCGCGCCCCGGGTGTAATTGAAGACGCCCTTCAGATCGGTGGCGATGACGTCGTCCCAGGCCTCCTCGGTCATCTTCCAGATCACCTTGTCCTGGTTGGCCCCCGCGTTGTTCACCAGGACGTCCAGGGTGCCGAAATCCCCCAGAACCTCCTGTACCACTTCCTGCGACCTTGCGAAATCGGACATCTCCGCGTGGTAGGCGCGGACCGCGGGACCCAGTTCGGCCGTCAGCTCCTCGGCCGCCTTGAGGCCGCTGCGGTAAGTGAAGGCCACTCGCGCGCCCTCGCCCGCGAATTGTCTCACGGCGGCGGTGCCGATGCCCGAGCTGCCTCCCGTGATCAGGGCTACTTTTCCGTCAAGCAGTTTATCCATCGATCGATCTCCTTAGTGGCTGTCACTCGCTTTCCCACCGGGGGGTGCGCTTCTCCAGGAATGCGGCGATCCCCTCGTTGGCGTCGTGGCTGGACATCAGCTCGTAGATGTAATACCTCTCGATGCGTTCCAGCTGGCCGCGCAGAACCTCGTTGAACTGCCAGCGCGCGGCGCGCACCGCGTGCTTCAGCGAGGATGCGCTCTTGGGCAGGATGAACCTGCCGATCCATTCCTCCAGACCGGCTTCCATGCTTTCCCCGTCCTCGTACAATCGTGTGACAAGACCCGCCTCGGCGGCTTCGGCGCCCTTGAGGATGCGGCCGCTGAGCAGCATCTCGTCCGCCCGGGCCTGGCCGATCTTCAACGGCAGGATCAGCGAGGCCGGGGGCGCGAAGACGCCCAGGTTGATCTCCGGCTGCCCCAGGCGCGCCGACCGGTCCGCGAAGAGGAAGTTACACATCAGGGCCAGCTCCAGGCCGCCGCCCAGGCACTGGCCCGAAACCACGGCGGCGCTGGGGATCGCCAGTTCGGCCAGCGCGCGAAAGAGGCCGTGGAAGCGCTTGAGCATCTTGCCCGCCTGTTCGCGGGTGTGCTCCGGAACGCTGGCGCCGAAGCTGAAATGGTCCCCGGTGCCGGAGAACAGCAGCAGCTTGACTCTCCGGTCCTGCCGCAGGCGGTCCAGTTCGCCCGCGAGCGCCTCCATCATTTCACCGTCGAGTACGTTGCCCTTGGGTGCGTTGAGCGTCAGCCGCAGCACCCGGGCGTCGTGCGTGGTTTGTGTCACAAGTACTTCGGACATCGTCTCACCTCGGCAGGATGGTATTGAGCAACTCGTCGTCCCAGGGATGCCCCTCGGCCAGCATGCGCCTGAGCTTGATGAAGTCCACTTCGCGGTTTCCGCGGGGCCCCTCGTTGAAGGCCCTGAACCCGGCCTTGGCCTCGGTCATCATGTTCAGCGCCAGCCAGTCCCGGTTGCTCTGCTGGTTCTGGTTCCAGTGCTCCAGCTTCTTCTTCCGCAGGCTGTTCAAGGTCTTGCTGATGCAGTCGGGCATCATGTAGAGCAGCTTGGTCGAGAGTGCATCTACCGTCTTGTCCAACGGCGCCAAGTCGATCTCGCCCCGGGCGAGCAGCTCCTTCCCCTCCTGCAGGTCCTGGCCCCGCTTCCTCCTGCCGTAGACCACCGCGCCGCCCTCGTCCAGCCAGCGATCGGTCACCACCAGCGGATTCCTGACCGTGCGGCCGTCCACGGACAGCACGGGCACGGCCTCGGTGATCAGGCCCAGGTGCTGCGCCTCGTAGGCGCTCCACATCTCGCAGAGGGTGCCGCTCTGCATGGCGCGCTCGATGCCCACGTAGAGGTGCAGGAAATCGGTGCTGCCCCCGTCGGGCGCGCTGCCGTGCTTGGGTCCCGCCTGGCCGAAGACCGCCAGGTCGCTGGCCACGGTGAAATCGCAGGCCATGCCGATTTCCTGGCCGCCGGCGATGCGCATCCCGTTGACGCGGCAGATCACGGGCTTATCGCAGATCAGGATCGTGGTGATCATGTCGTTGAACAGCCGCATGTACTGCTTGTACTCCAGGGGCCGCCCTGAGTAATACTCGGCGTACTCCTTGGTGTTGCCGCCGGTGCAGAAGGCCTTGTCCCCCACCGCCGTGAAGACCGCCGTAACCACGGAGCGGTCGTTGGAGGCCTTGCGGAAGGCCAGGATGACTTCCTTGACGGCCGCGGTGGTGTAGGAGTTGTATTGCCCGGGATTGTTCAGATGGATCCAGGCGTTGTGCAGTCCCTCGACCGGCTCGCCCTTGTGATCCAGACAGGGGCGCAGCTCGTAGATGATCTCCTTGAAATCGACCTCCACCAGGTCGTGGTTGAAAAGAGCGGTATCCATTGTGTCGCGTTCTCCCGTTAGGACCGTCGCGGTCCGCTAGAAATCCGGCGTCAGGACCGAGCGCCTGACAAGTTTGTGCTCCAAGGTCTGCTGGAAGATCTCGTTGATCCTGGACATGGGAAAGGTCTCGCTGTAGGGCTTGAGTTGCAGCTTGCCGCTGCCCACCAGGTCGAGCGCTTCCGGATAGAGCTCGGGTTTGCAGCCCCAGGTGCCCACAGCCTGGGCGTCGAAGGCCATCAGGTTGCTCAGGCGCAGCTCGAACCTGTCCAGAGTGAATCCCACCACGGAGAGGACACCGGCGAAGCCCAGCAGGGCGTAGGCCAGCTCCTGGCCCGGACGGGTGCCGGACATCTCGTAGATCTTCCAGCTGTGTGACGGCGCGCCCATTTCCCTGCAGGCTTCCTTGACCCGGCCCTTGATCTCCTTGATCTCCATCCCGCCGGTGTTCAGCGTCGCGGCCAGGTCGTCCAGCTGGTCGAGTTTTTCCTGGGCGATGTCCAGGGCCAGGACCTGCGCGCCGAAGATCTTCGCCAGCTGGACGGCGTAGACGCCCACCCCGCCGACCCCGATGACCACCGCGAAATCGCCGGGCTTGAGTCCGCTTTTCACGATGACCTGGTAGGGCGTGGTGACCGCGTCGGCGATGACCGCCAGCTCGGCGAGTTCGTGACCGGACAGCACGGCCTCGGGCACGGGCGCCAGGAAACGGGCGGGCACGACGATATGGCTGGCGAAGCCGCCGTGGAAGTCGTTACCGGGCATCAACTGCTTTCGGCAGATGTTGCTGCGGCCGCCCCTGCACAGGTCGCACTCGCCGCAGGGCAAGACGGCGGGAATCACCACCGGTTTGCCCTTCAGCTCCGCGGGGCCTTCCAGCACCGTGCCGCTGATCTCGTGACCCAGGACCAGCGGCAGTTCGTGCCGCGTGGGAACGCCGAAATGCCAGAAGCTGAGGTCCGTGTGACACACCCCGCAGCCGGCCACTTCGACAAGGGCCCGGTCCGGTCCGATCTCGGGCAGGGGCAGCTCTACTTCTTCGAAAGGCTGTTTCAGGGCGCTCATCTGGTAGGCTTGGATCACCATGCTCAATCCCTCCCTGTGTTTTCAAGCAAGTGGACCAGGGCGGTGACCGCCTGGTTCAACGGCGTGGGCAGGTAGTGCTTGCGTCCGTACTCCATGATCTTGCCGTTCAGCCGGTCGATCTCGGTTCGCAGGCCGTTGTCCAGGTCGATCAGCATGGAAGGCCTGTGGTGCCCGGCATTTTTGAGGTAGCGGACGCTGGAGCGCCTGAACTTCTTGCCTAGTTCAAAGCCCTCCGCTTCGGCCACCTGCACGGATTCGTCGATCAAGGCCTCGACCACCTCCACCGTGTCCGGAAAGTCCATGACCTCTTTCATGGTGCGTTTCGTGATGGCGCAGACCGCGCTCAGCGCGGCGTTGAGAATGGCCTTCTCCCAGACGTGGTCCTGGATGTCGGAGGGGATCTCCGTCGCCAGCTCGGTGGCGTTGAGCAGGTCCGCGATCCGCCGGGCCATCTCGGCGCCCTGGGGCATCAGGGAGGCGACGTAGTTGGGCGGATTGAAGAAACTCACGTGGACCGAGGCCAGGTCGCTCATGTTGCCGGCGTAGTTGACCACCATGCGCAGACTGCGCTCCTCGCCGAATGTCCGGGCGAGGACCACTTCGTTGTCGATCCCGTTCTGGACGCAACAGAAGTACATCTTGTCCGTGGCGATCTCGGCCAGTTGCTGTGTCACCTTGGACAGGGCCGGCGTCTTGACCGCGATCATGACCACGTCCAGGTCGTACATGGCCAGTTCCTGCACGGAATAGCAGGCGTTCTCGATCACCACGCGCTTTTCCATCACGTGAGACAGGCGCAGGCCGGAGTCCTTGATCTTGGCGATCCGGTTCTGGATGATGTCGCAGGCGACGACGAAGGCGTCGGCCTCCACCAGGTGCGCCGCCAGGATGCCGCCGACGGGGCCGATGCCCACCACGCCGACGCGCAACTGCTCGTTGTTCGTTTTCCCTCTAGTCATGGCTTAAATCCTGCCTTGAGTGTGTTCTATGGGTTGTTTTCGCTGTTCGTGTTTCGTGCTGCAAGGATGCCCCGCTTGTCCACCAGAGCCACCAGGGCGAAAGTCGCCAGGCTGACCATCCAGCAGAAGTAGATCGGGTGCGGCAGGCTGATCGAGGCGAAAAATCCGGGAACGGACGGGCAGACCAGCCAGAGCGCCAGGGCCGCCATCGCCGCCAGCAGGGTCCAGGTGGCGTGGGAGCGCCTGCAGATCCGCGGCCAGAAGAGCGTCATCAGGGTCAGCAGCGTGTAGGCCGTGGTCAGGGTGAGACCGATCAGCAGCGTCTTGAGGATGCCCGAGACGGTCACCGCCAGCAGGTAGGTCAGCACGCTCAGCCCGAGCACCGAAATACGCGAGATCCGCCGCTCGTCCCGTTCGCTCAACTCCGGAGCGAAGAAACGCTTGATGATGTCGCCCACCACCAGCGTGGCGCTGCCGATCAGCAGCGCGGAAGCCGTGGAGACGTCGGCCGCCCAGAGCCCGGCCAGGACCAGGCCCGCCACCACCGGGCTCAGCCCCAGCACCGTGCGCGGCAGGGCTTCCGTGGCGATGATCTCCGGGTGCAGCACTGTGGCCGCCAGCCCGATCAGGGCGCTGATGAAGCCCACCGGCAGGATGATCAGCCCGCCGAGAATGAAGCCGCGCCGGGCGTCGCGCGAGTCCCTGGCGGCGAAACTGACCTGGACCACCGACTGCACCGAGAAGATCGTGGTGCACATCACCACGAACCAGGCGACAATCAGGCCCCAGCCGATGGCGCCGAGGTCGAAACCAGCGTGCTCCGCGGGCAGCCGGGCCACCAGTTCCTCCAGTCCGCCCACCTTGCCCACGGCCATCACCGCGCCCAACAGCACGCCGGCGTAGATGAAGACCACGTTGACGATGTTGGTCAGCCCGGCGGCCCAGAAGCCGCCGATCAGCGTGATACCGACGAAGACGACCGCGGTGACCAGCATGCCGGTCTGGAAGGTGAAGACCTCCGGGAGCAGCGAGGACAGGATCGCGCCTCCGGCGACGTACTGCAGCGAGGTGATCACGAGCTGCAGCACGAGCTGGCCGATCACGCCGATCACCCGCCCGGAGACGTCGTAGTGCCGCTCGAAGAGCTCGGGCAGCGTGCTGACCTCCATCCTGCGGTAGCGGCTGGCGGCAACGAGCCCCACCAGGACCGCCCCGGCGGCCCAGGCGGCGTTGTACCAGCCGGCGGAGATCCCCGAAGCGTAGGCCCTTTCCGCGACGCCGATCGTGGAGGCGCCCCCGATGGCGAGTCCCGTCAGCAGCGGGGCGACGACCCAGTAGGGCAGACTGCGGCCGGCCAGGAGATAGGCGATCATCCCGCCCCGGCTCAGTCGTCGCGTGGTCCAGGTGAACACGTAGAGCAGGACGATGTAGATGCAGATGATGCTGAAGGGAATCCAGTTCATGATCGCAGGCGGCCGATCAGCCGGCCGCGTAACACGCTACCCTCACTTCAGTTTCAGCCGGGCGTCCACCGCCGCAACTCCTTTTCCGGCCGAGTAGGCGAACACGGGATTCAGGTCCAGTTCCGTGATTTCCGGGAAATCCGCTCCCAGCCTGGACAGGCGGATCAGCAGCTCTTCGAGGGCTTCCAGGTCGACGCCCTCCTCTCCCCTGGTTCCCTCGAGCAGGGGATAGCCCTTGATGCCGCGGACCATCTCCCGGGCTTCCCCGCGGGATAGCGGGGCCAGGCGGAACTGGACGTCCTGCAGTGTCTCGACGAAGACGCCGCCCAGGCCGAACATCACGGTGGGAGCCAGGCCCTCGTTGCCCGCGAGGCCCATGATCACTTCCCGGCCGGGTGTGAGACATTCCTGCAGCACGAATCCCGCGTTCTTCCCGGCGAAACGCGCGCTCAGCTCTTCGAAGGCGGAATCCAGTTCGCGCTCGTCGGCGATGTTCAGGCGCACTCCGCCCGCATCGCTCTTGTGGACTATTTCCGCCGAGTCGACCTTGAGGGCCAGCGGATATGTCATGCCCCGCGCCGCCTCCCTGGCTCCCGCGCCGTCCGCCACGGGCAGCGTCCGGACGGCGGCGATGCCGTAGCAGCCCAGCAGTTCGAAGACCTCCGCCTGGGACAGGAAGGACTCCCGGCCCCGGCTGCGTGATACGATCTCCTCCGCCCGCTCGCGGTCCGTCTCGTACTCCGGAAACTCAGGCGCGGTCCGCTGACGGATCCGTCCGTACTCGATCATCGCCGCCAGCGCCCGTGAGGCCGACTCGGCGTAGTCGAAGACCGGGATGCCGCTTTCCCTGATCAGGCGGATCACCTCGCCCCAGCGCTCCTCGATGGTCAGGACGATGCAGAGAATGGGCTTGGCGGCGGTCTTGCTGATCTCGGCCAGCCTCCGGGCCACCGCCTCGCAGTCCACGAAGGGAGGCGTCACGAAATTGAGGATCAGGGAATCGATGTTCGGATCTTCGAGCAGGGCCTCCACGGCGCCGCCGTACTGTTCCGCGCCGGCCGTGGCGATCACGTCCACGGGATTGGAGATGATCGCCTCGGTGAAGAGCAGCTTCCCCAGCGCTTCCCCGGTCTTGGGGCTCAACTCGGCGAGTTTCAGGCCCGCGGCCATGCACTCGTCCACGGCGATGATCGCCGGCCCGCCGGTGTTGGTGACGATGACGATGTTCTCCGATTTCGGCACGGGCTGGGAGGACAGCGCCACGGCGGCTTCGATCATTTCCTCCTGCGAGTGGAAGCGCTGCACGCCCGCCTTGCGGAAGAGCGCCTCGGCCATGGTGTCCTGCTCGATCATCGACCCGGTGTGGGAGGCCACGGCCTTCACGCCCTCGGAGGTCTTGCCGCACTTGAGGGCCAGGATCGGCTTGTGCGGCGTGATACGGCTGGCCGTCTCGAGGAATCCGGCCGGATCGCTGAGGGTCTCGATGTGGACCATGATCACGCGCGTTTCCTCGTCTCGCCCGTAATACTCGATGATCTCGTTCATGCTCACGTCGGCCTCGTTGCCGAAGCTGGCGTACATCCGGGTGCCCAGGCCGATGCGGTAGAGCTGCAGCTTCAGCGTTTCGCCCACCCCACCGCTCTGGGCCACGATGGAGATCGATCCCGGGCGCTGGGGCACGAAGGTGAAGTTGGCGTAGACCGAGACCTGCGGGTCCGAGTTCTGCACTCCCTGCGAATTGGGCCCGTAGATCCGCATGCCGTACTTGTGGGCCGTCTCGACGATCCGCCGCTCGAGCTCGAGGCCCTCCCGGCCCACCTCCTTGAAGCCGGCTGTATGCACGATGGCGAACTTGACTCCCTTGGCGCCGCACTCTTCCAGCACTGCCGGCACCAGGGTGTTCTTGATCGAGATGTTGACCAGGTCCACTTCGTCGGGCACGTCTCTGATGCTGGGGTAGGTCCTGAAACTCTTGATGACCTTGGTCTTGGGGTTGATCGGGTAGATGGGTCCCTTGTAGTCGTGATCCACGAGGTTCTGGATCACGATGTGGCCGATACTCAAGGGGTTCGCGGAAGCGCCGATGATAGCCACCGACCTGGGCTTGAACAGGGCGTCAAGCATCATGACCTCCAATAGCTTGTGTGTGATACAGCGCCGCGCCGAAGGCGCCGGTCAACTGGGGCAGCGGGGGCACCAGCATCTTCCGGCCCAGGTGCTCCTCGAACACGCCCACCAGGAAGGGGAAATGGGCCACCACGCCCCCGCTCAGCGCCACTTCGCCCTCGAGGGGCGCCATCTCGACCACCCGCTTGAAGACCGAGAAGAACACGCCCTTGACGATATCGGGGACGCCGGCGCCCTCGCGGATCTTGGACAGGATCTCGGAGGCCGCGAAGACGGTGCAGTAGCTGCCGATCTGTACCTCGCGCTCCGCCCGTTCCGCCAGCCGGTTCAGTTCCGGCAGCTCGATCTCGAGGCGGTTGGCGATCTCCTCCAGGAAGGCGCCCGTGCCGGCAGCGCATTTCCTGTTCATCCGGAAGCCGAGGCGTTTCCCGGAGCCGGCGACCTTGATGATCTTGCTGTCCTGCCCGCCGATGTCCACCACCGTGTGCTCGCGCGGGAAGTAGTGGTAGCTGCCCCTGGCGTGGCAGCTGATCTCGGTCACCGTTCCGTCGGCGTAGGGTACGTTCTTGCGGCCGTAGCCGGTCGTCGTGATACGGCAGTCGCGTGCTACATGAACTCCCGCGGCCTTCTGCGCTTTGTCGAAGGCCAGGTCGGCGGCCGCCTTGAAATCGGCCCCCGAGCCGGTGACGCAGTGGCCCAGGACCTTCCCCCGGTGATCGAGGATGATCGCCTTGGTGGTCGAGGCGCCGATGTCGATGCCCACGGAATAGTTCATCCGCACCCGTACGTTTGTCGCCTGCGGCGAAGCGGGCGTCCTCAGGCCTCCAGTTGCTCGATGAAGGCCTCGATGTTGGTCTTGGCCTGTTCCTCCGAGTAGCAGCGCAGGTCGTTCAGGTCGCCGTCGATGGTCAGGGTCGGCAGCTTCAGCTTCCGCTCCAGCCTGCCAGGCATGCCGTAGCGGTTGTTCGAGTTGTTGGGACAGGTCTTCGCGTCGTGGAACACGATTCCGTCGAGTCTGTAGCGCTCGACGATGTCCTCGATGTAGGCCTGCTTGTATTGCTCGTCGCGCACGATGAAGATCTGCGTGTAGGCCCGGGCGAGGCTCATGAAGGGATCGGCGGGATCGAAATCATCGAAGATCCAGCTGTTGCAGTAGGTGGAGGCGATCACCGCAGTGTTGAGTCCTATGAACAGCTCCGAGAGGTCCCGGAGCTTGCCCCAGATGGGCATGCCTTCCCAGTACAGCCGGTGCCGTTCCTGGTCCACCGCGCCCAGGCCCTCCGCGACGCGGGCTTCCAGTTCCGCCAGCAACGTTTCGTAATACTCGACGGCCGTCTCGGACCCGCGTAACACGACCGCCGGACCCATGTGGATCGTGGCGTCGAAGAAGCTCAAGGGGGCCGGCGCGGCGGTGTTCGTCTCCAGCACCCGCTTCCACAGTGCCGTGCACTTCCTGGACAGGGCCAGCACCTCGCGGAACCTGTCGATGTCGAAGGCGTTCCCGGAGATCTTTTCCAGCGCCGGAATCAGGTCCCTGACCTGCCCGGCGATGCCCTCGAGCTCGTAGTCGCGGATCTCGCCGATGTTGCGGTAGGTGGTGATCCCCAGCAGGGGCACCTCCAGTTCGCGGGAATACCAGGCCAGCCAGTCCTGCACGTCGCGGCACTGGTTGGTGTTGAACACCAGCACGTCCGGCCTGGGAACCCCTTCGATGCCCTTGTAAGCCATGGAGAGCGGCGTTTCCTTCTTCATGAAGGCGCCGATGTCGCTGGTCAGGTAGGAGCAGATGTCCGGCGAGTAGCCGGCGGCGTTGGCCACCGGGATGTAGTTGTTGGCCGTGCGCGTGGCGCCCAGGATCGCCCCGTGGTTCTCGGGGTAATACACCAGGAAGCCCATGCTCAGCAGCAGCTCGGCGGGACCGACGCTGGTGCACCAGGCGATCTTGCGCGACCCGGTCTTCGAGGCCTCGTTCAACTCGTAGAAGTAGTCGGCCATGATCTTGCGCATCATGCCGGTGGCCTGGATCTTCTTGATGGAGGGTTTCTTCTGCTCTGCCATGGTTTCTCCCGGAATTGGCTGTAGTGGGTCAGGCGGACGGCGGGTCCCCTTCCTGCCGCAGCCTGTCGACCAGCCCGGCCCACTCGCGGCTGTATTCCCTTCTCGGTGTGTTACGCAGCTCCCCGATGACCATCTTGCGGTTCTGGTGCCGTTCCTGCTCGTTCAGCCGCAGGTACCTGCTGCGCAGGATCGTGTTGCCGCGGTACCACTCCCAGATCTGCTTGTTCTCCTTCAGCCCGTTCTTGTCCGTGTAGCCCGTGGGACAGGGCAGCAGGATCTCGATGAAGGAGAAGCCCGCATGGTCGAGGGCCTTCTTGATGCTGGCGATGGTCTCGTAGGGAAAGCCCAGCGGCCAGCGGGCCACGAAGGGCGCCCCCGCCCCGACCACCAGGTCCGCCAGGTCGAAAGGTTCCTCGATGTTCCCGTAAGGGCTGGTGGTGGTGTAACCGCTCTCGGGGGTGGTGGGCGAGGCCTGGCCGCCAGTCATCCCGTAGTTGTAATTGTTCATCTCGATCACGGTCAGGTCCAGGTTCCGCCTGGCCGCGTGGATCAGGTGGTTTCCGCCGATGGCGGCGCAGTCCCCGTCGCCGGTGAACACGACCACCTTCAGCTCGGGATTGGCCAGCTTGACGCCGGTGGCGAAGGCGATGGCCCGCCCGTGCGTCGTGTGGAGGCCGTTGGCGTCGATGTATCCCGGAAGCCGCGAAGAGCAGCCGATCCCCGAGACGAAGACCATGCGGTCCATGTCCAGCTTGAGTTCGTCGACGGCGCGCAGGGTGTGATTCAGCACGCTGCCGATTCCGCAGCCCACGCAGAAGATCGAGGGATACATCTCCTCCCGCAGGTACTTCCGGATGTTGACCGCCTTGTTGAACATCTGCGACAGTTTCCCGTGTTACATGCCGGTCAGTCGAAGGCCCCGTTCAGCGCGCGCACGATCTCGTCGGGGTGGTGGATCCTGCCCCCGATGCTGGGAATCCCCGACACGGCGCAGGAGTCGGGCGCGTGTTCCCTTACCTTGTGCAGCAGCTGCCCGAGGTTCATTTCGGGCACCACGATTCGCCGTACCCGCTCCCCCAGTTTCCGCAGCCGCGCCTCGGGAAAGGGCCAGATGCCCACCAGGCGGAGATAGCCGACCCTGCGGCCCCGCTCCCGCATCGCCTTGACGGCGTTCAGGGCCACGCGCGAGCTGATGCCGTAAGACACCACCGCCTCCTCGGCGTCCTTAAGGAACAGCTCCTCCACCAGGGTCAGTTCCTCCCTGCGGCTGCTGATCTTCTCCACCAGGCGCGTCACGAGCCGCGTGTGCTCGTCGGCGTCGTCGGTCGAGGGCAGCCCCGACTCCTTGTGCGTCAGGCCGGTCACGAAGGTCCTGAAGCTGGAACCGAAGGCCGCCATGGGCGGCACCAGCGTGTCCTGCTCCGCGCGGAAGGGCACGTAGGCCCCGGGCGGGTCGCCGGGGGCCGGGGGCCGATCGTATTCGATCTCAGCGTACTCGGGCAGCTCCACCTTCTCGCGCATGTGTCCCACTTCGCCGTCGGTCAGGACGACCACGGGGTTGCGGAAGCGGTCGGCGAGGTTGAAGGCGCGGATGGTCAGGTCGAGGCATTCCTGGACGCTGTTGGGCGACAGGGCGATGATCTCGTAGTCCCCGTGCGAGCCGTAGCGGGTCTGCATCACGTCGCCCTGCGCGGGTTCGGTGGGCTGGCCCGTGGAGGGTCCCGAGCGCTGCACGTTCACGATCACGCAGGGGCTTTCCGTCATGCAGGCGTAGCCGATGTTCTCCTGCATCAGGGAGTAACCGGGCCCCGAGGTGGTGGTCATGGCACGGGAACCGGTCCAGGAGGCTCCGATGACGGCCGCGATGCTGGCGATCTCGTCCTCCATCTGAACGAAGGTGCCGCCGATGCGCGGCAGCAGGTAGGACATGGCCTCGGCCGTCTCCGTGGCGGGCGTGATGGGATAGCCCGCGAAGAAACTGCAGCCGGCCAGGGCCGCCCCGTAGGCGCATGCCACGTCGCCCTGCAGGAAATAGCGTTTCTCCCGCAGCACGCGCCGGATGTCGTCGTACGCCGCTCGATCCATGAATCAGCGCCCTTTTCGCGGGACAGGCATTCGCTCTCCCGTCTTTGTCGCACGCCCGGCCGGTCTGATGGACGGGCCGCTGCGTCGCATTTACAGCCGCTCAGCCTTCCGGCACGCCCTTCGCCCAGCCTTTTTCGAAGGCCTTCAGGTTCAGTTCCTCGGTGCCCCGCGGGACGTTCTTCTTCAGGGCCCCTTCCACGGCCGAGCGTGAGAGCACTCCCGTGGCGGCCGTCACGTATCCCAGCATCACGCTGTTGGCCACGATCTTGCGGCCCAGTTCGTCGGCCATCCGCGTGAAGGGCACGCGCAGGTGCCGGTCGTTTTCGGTGTGCACCAGGTCGGCGTCCGCCACCACCACGGTTTCCGGCGAGGTCCCGGGAACGTACTTGTCGAAGGCCGGCTGGGACAGAGCCACCAGGATGTCCGCGCGCAGCACCTTGGGATAATCGATCTCCTCCGCGGAGATGATGATGTCGGAGCGGGCGGCGCCGCCCCGCGATTCCGGGCCGTAGGACTGGGTCTGCACGGCGTTCACGCCGTCCAGGACCGCGGCCTCGCCCAGGATTAAACCGGCCAGGACGATGCCCTGTCCGCCGAAGCCTGCCACCTGTATTTCGGTTCGCATTTCTCCCGGTCCCGATTACCCGGCCGACTGGTTCGTATCACGCGGAATAGCGAGCGGCGCCGAACCGCCCCCTTTCAACTCCGCTGTTCCTGCGCCTCCCGGCCCAGGCGGTAGCCCTCTGCGAAGGCTTTCAAGTTGGCCTCCTCGGTACCCCGGGGAGCGTTGCCGCCCACCGCGTGCTCCATGGATTCACGTGATACGGCCTCCACGACTGAGGAGAAGAATCCGAGCATCACCGAGTTGGCCATGATCTTGCGGCCGAAGCGCTTGTGCGCTATGTCGGTGGCCTTGATCCGATAGGGTTCGAAGGGCGAATCCTCGTCGGGGACGATCAGGTCGTCCTCGATGATCAGCGTACCCTCGGGCTTCAAGCGGTCCACGTACATCTCGTAGGCCGGCTGCGAGAAGGCCACCAGGACGTCGAGCCGGTCGATTTCGATCTCGTAGATCTCGCCCTTCGAGATGATCACGTCGCTCTTGCAGGCCCCGCCGCGCGACTCGCTGCCGTAGGACTGGGTCTGCAGGGCGTTGAGCCGCTGGTGCACGGCCGCGCTGCCCAGGATGTACCCGGCCAGCACGATCCCCTGGCCGCCGAAGCCGCAGAAGCGCACGTTCATCGCGAACCTTCCCCGGTATCCTGCGTTTCCAGCTCGCGGTTGACTTGGTGCAGCTTGTCCACGTACTCCTCTTCGTCCCGTTCCACGATCTTGCCCACCACGATCTTGTCCTTCAGCTCCTCCTCGCTCAATCCGGCGGCCCGGTCCGCGCGGATGGAAGTGTCGCGGTAGAGGTTGAGAAAATCCGTGCCCGTGGGCAGGCCGGTCAGCTTGCCGTAGCTCACCGGGCACTGCGACACGATCTCGATGAAGGAGAAGCCCTTCTTGGTGATCGCGTACTGCATGGCCTCGGTCAGCGGGAAGACGTGATACGTGGTCCAGCGCGACACGTAGTTCGCTCCCGCGGCGGCGACCAGTTCGGCGGTCCGCAGCGGCGGCTCCACGTTGCGGTAGGGCGTGGTCGTCGTCCGCGCGCCCACCGGGGTCGCCGGCGAAACCTGGCCACCGGTCATGCCGTAGTTCCAGTTGTTGACCATGAAAACGCTGAGGTCGATGTTGCGCCGGGCGGCGTGGATCAGGTGGTTGCCGCCGATACCGGCGATGTCGCCGTCGCCGGCGATGATGATCACCTTCATCCGCGGCAACATGACTTTCACGCCGGTGGCGAAGGCCAGGGGCCGGCCGTGGGTGGTGTGCAGCGTGTCGGCCTTGAAGTAGGGGCTGGGAATCCAGGAGCTGCAGCCGATTCCCGTAACGGTCACGATCTCCTCGGGCGGCAGGCCCAGCTCGTCAACTGCCTGGGCGAAGGCCCCCAGCACCGTGCCGCAGCCGCAGCCGGAGCAGAAGCTGGTGGGCAGGACCTCCTGCCGCAGGTAGTGGTGCAGCCGGTGCCTGCGGTCCCGGAAGAAATCCTCAGGGATGGAAGCTGATACGGTCCGGTCGTCCGGCAAGGTCGCTTTTCCTTCAGTTGCTGACTTCATCGCTCGTTCGTGATACATTCCCCGTCGCTAGGAACGCCTCGATCGGCTCGAGGATCTCGCCGACGGTCAGCGAGACGCCCCCGATCTTGGAGACGGACTCCACCGGGCAGTCGACGTAGCGCTCGATCTCGCGGGACAGCTGGCCCAGGTTCATTTCGGGAACAAAGATCCTGCGCACGCCGGATCCCAGGTTTCCCACCACGTGGCCGGGAAAGGGCCAGATTGTGACCAGGCGCAGAAAGCCGACTTTCAGGCCCTTTTCCCGGGCCTGCAGCACGGCGCCCAGGCTGGGCCGGGCCGAGGCGCCGTAGGAGATCACCACCGCCTCGGCGTCTTCCATGAAGCGGCTCTCCACCCTGGCGATCTCTTCGCGGTGCGAGTCGATTTTCCGGTAGAATCGGCGCACCAGCTCGTCGTGGACCGACTGGGTGGACACGTCGCGCATCCCGTCCTTGCGGTGCGTGGAGCCCGAGACGTGCGTGTAGCACCCGGTGCCGAACTCGAGCATGGGGGGAATCTCCGCCCCGCCGAAGGAGAACTCGCCCGCGCTTCCCCGCACGCGCTCCGCGAGCTCGACCCGCGATGCATCCGCGGGAAAGTCCAGGTTCTCGCGCATGTGGCCGATCTCGCCGTCCATCAGCAGGATCACCGGATGGCGGAAGCGCTCCGCCAGGTTGAAGCACTCGATGGTCAGGTCGAAGCACTCCTGAACCGAACTCGGCGCCAGGGCGATGGCCTCGTGATCGCCGTGCGTGCCCCAGCGGGCCTGCATCACGTCGCCCTGGGCGGGTTTGGTGGCCTGCCCTGTGGAGGGCCCCGAGCGCTGCACGTCGATGATCACGCATGGCGTCTCGGTCATCACCGCGTAGCCGATGTGCTCCTGCATCAGCGAGAAGCCCGGCCCGGAAGTGGCCGTCATGCCCTTGGCGCCCGACCAGACCGCCCCCACCACCGCCGCCAGCGAGGCGATCTCGTCCTCCATCTGGACGTAGAACCCGTTGCAGCGGGGCAGCAGCCGCGCAAGCAGCTCGGCGATTTCCGAGGCGGGCGTGATGGGATAGCCGCCGAAGAAATTGCAGCCCGCCCAGACCGCCCCGTGGGCGGCCGCCTCGTCGCCCAGCAGGAAGGCGCTCTGGCCCGCCCATTCCGCGGTGACCGGATTCATCGTGTCTCACTCATTGATGATCATGATCGCGAACTCGGGACACAGCAACTCGCAGAAGCGGCAGCCGATGCACTGCTCCTCCACTTCCACCTCCGGCGGATAGTAGCCCTTGCGGTTGATGCGCTCCGAGACCTTGAGCACCTCCAGCGGGCAGAAGTCGATGCAGATGTTGCAGCCCTTGCAGTATTCTTCGTCGATCTTGATCATCCGCCCGCAGCCCTTCGTTGTCTCGCCCTCAGAACAGGTCGTCCAGGTCGGAAGCGCCCGCGCCCGGCATCTCGCCGTGCTCCCTGAGATGCTGCTGGATCAACTCGCTCTCGCGCTTGGAGTACATCTTGTCTTCTTCGAAATCGAACCGCGCTGCGCCCGTGTCGCCTGCCAGCTCATCCCGGAGCGCCCCGTGCAGGTCCGCAGTGCCCTTGATGGCCAGCACCGCGCCGGCCTCGTCCAGCAGGCGGAACACGCCCTCGGCCCGGGGCACGCGCTCGAGGCCCTCGCTCGTTAACGGCAGCCAGTGGACCGGCGGCGCCGGAACGGCCTCCATCTGCAGCCGCAGGTCGCACTGCAGGCAACGCGCCGCCTCGCCGCGGGCCTGCTCGCCGGTGTACCCGGTGCAGGTCTCACGGAAACCCAGCTCCGCGGCCGATCCGTCCAGGCGGGGGACCGGCGCCCGGCCCAGCGAGGCGAATCCTTCCACGCGACCGATGAACTGGCCGGATGTGTCACGCTCGAAGAGCGCCTCGTCGATGGAGCCTCCGCCGCCCAGGGCTCGGTCGATGGCCGCGGCGGCCCTGCGTCCCGAGGCGACGGCGTCGATGATGCTGCCCGCCGTGGAGCTGAGGTCGCCACCGGCGTAGACCGCTTCCCGCCCGGTTTCCTGGGTCTCGCGATCCACGACGATCAGTCCCCCGGCCGTGCGGATCGATCCCTCGCGCTCAAGGAAGGACAGGTCGCGCCGCTGGCCGACGGCCATGATCAGCTGATCGCCCTCCAGAGTTTCGAAACTGTCGCAGAATTCGGGATTGAAGCACCCCTGCTCGTCAAAGACACGGGTGCAACGGCGAAGCTCCACCCCGGTGACTCGCTCTCCCCCGATGATAACCCGGTGGGGGCCCCAGCGCGTGATCAGCGTGATACCTTCCTCGAGGACTTCCTCGACCTCGGATTCGCCGGCGGGCATCTCCTCCCTGCTTTCCAGGCATACCATCGCGACCGTCCCAGCGCCGCAGCGCAGTGCACTCAGGGCCACGTCGGCGGCCACGTTGCCCCCGCCGATCACAATCACCCGGTCCTTCAGCGCGGGAACCCTTCCGCCGGCGATCTCGGCAAGGAACTCGACGCCCCAAAGCACCTCCGAATGATCCGCGCCCTGCAGTGCGATGCGTTGGCTGAGCCCTGCACCCAGCGCAAGAAACGCTGCGTCGCAGCCGTCATCCCGGAGATTGTCAAGGCTGAAATCCACCCCCAGACGCCAGCCCGGCCGGAAGTCCACGCCCAGCGAAAGTATCTCGCCGATCTCCCGCTCGAGGACCTCCCGTGGCAGGCGGAAGGCCGGAACGCCGTAGCGCATCATCCCGCCCGCTTCGTCGGCAGCTTCGAAGAGCCTCACGGAGTGGCCCAGTTTGCGCAGGTAAAAAGTAGCCGTCAGGCCAGCTGGTCCCGCGCCGACGATCGCCACGGTCCTGCCGGTGTCGGGCGGCGTCTCGATCGGGACCGGCGGTGAGTCCGCCTCCCGGTCCGCGGCGTAGCGCTTGAGGGCGCAGATGGCCAGCGGGTCGTCGAGTTCCCCGCGGCGGCAGACTTCCTCGCAGGGACGAAAACAGACCCGACCCAGGATGCCCGGGAAAGGCACTTTCTCGCGCACCACGGCCGCCGCTTCGAGCCCCCTCCCCTCGGCCACCAGGCGCAGGTATCCGGGCACGTCGATGCGGGCCGGGCAGGCCTCGACGCAGGGAACCAGGTCCTCCCGTTTCCTGCCGGCGCGCAGGGCCACATCCACGAGTGCGCCCGTGGGGCAGACCTCCACGCAGGCGGTGCAGAAGCGGCAGGCGGATTCGGCGAGACTCGGCGCCAGGCAGCCCACCTGCACCAGGCCCTCTTCGTCATACACGAAACCCAGGGCTTCCACGCCCTTGAGGTCGCGGCAGGCCCGCACGCAGCGCGTGCAGCCGATGCAGAGGTTGTAATCCCGCTCGAAGAGCGGATCGTCCTTCACCACGGGCAGATCGGTGGGGATCCACTTGGGCGTGGAGTCCGAGATGCCCACGTAGTTGGCCAGGTTCTGCAGCTCGCAGTTGCCGAACAGCGGGCAGCAGCGCTCGTTCTCGGGCACGTTGGACGAGCACTGGCTCAGGCTGCAGCCTTCCTGCTGGGCGCAGGTGAGACAGGCGTGGCGGTGGCGGGCCAGCACCGGTCTCAGCTTCTCCCGCCGGGCGGCGCCAAGTGTTTCGCTTTCCGTGAGGACGGACATCCCGGATTCGATCTCCGTGATACAAGCCCGCACGGGTTCGCTCAGTCCCTCGACCTGAACCACGCAGAGGCCGCACTCGAGGCCCGAGTCGTCGTCAACGGCGCTCGCCGGGGAGTCCGAACCGTTCCCCTGCGGCCCGGCGTTCTCGATGCGCCGGTCGCCCTGGAACACGGCCGCGGCGGGTTCCCTTCCGCGGGCCGGGGGCAGGTCCGGATGCGAGCACAGCGTGGGGATGTAGACCCCGGCGGCGCGGGCGGCCACCAGGATGGTGGACCCGGCCGGCGCACTCGCCGTCTCGCCGTTGATGCTGAGTGTCACATCACTCATGGGATCTCGATCGGCCTCACCAGGAATGGCTGATCGCGTCGGCATGGCAGGACGCGATGCAGGGCAAAGGGGTCCCGTCTCCCGGCTTGCAGGGATTGCACTCGTACTTCAGCTTCTTCTTCTTGTCCTCGGCCACCACCGCCACGGGCTCCTCGCGCAGGGGGTCGTTGGGATCCTCGTCCTCCACGGCGAAGACCGTCGCGGGACAGGCCGTGACACAATCGCCGCAGCCGTCGCACACGTCCGTGTCGATGGTGATGAAGAAATCGCCCGAGGCGTCCTTGTAACCGTAGTTCGCCAGCATGGTTCGATTCTCCCGCGATCCACGCACCGCGTTTCCGGACCGGCCGCGGCGCGATCCCCCGCGCTACTTGCGGCCCTTGCCCTTCCTGCACAGCGCGTGGCCGAATATGGCGGCCCCGGCCGCGCCGGCGATCTGGGTGTCCCACTCAGTCCGCATGCGGTCCAGGCCGATCATCGGCATCAGCCGCTCCATCACGCCCCGGTTCTTGGCCATTCCGCCGGTGACGGCGAAGGCCGGTGTGACACCGATGCGCTCCACCAGGGAGTAGATGCGCTCGGCCATGGCCCGGCAGTAGGCCGCCAGCACCTCCTCGGTGGTCCAGCCCTTGCGCAGCAGGCCGGTGGCCTCGGACTTGGCGTAGACCACGCAGGTGCTCGAGACGGCCTCGGGCTCCTCCTTGACTTCGAAGGAGCGGTCGCCCACGTCGACGATGGGAATGCCCAACAGGTCCGAGAAGACCTCCATGCCCCGGCCGGTGCCCGCGGCGCACTTGTCGTTCATCAGGAAGTTGGTCACCTTCCCCTTTTCGTCGCACTGGATGGCCTTGATGTCCTGTCCGCCCACGTCGAGCACGGTGCGCACTTCAGGCCCGTAGATGAAGTTCGCCCCCCGCGCGTGACACGCGATCTCGGTGATGGTCCGGTCGGCGAAGGGCACGTTCACCCGTCCGTAGCCCGTGCCGATGCAGTAGTCCACCCGGTCCGCGGCCAGGTCCGTGGCCTCGAGCGCGAAAGTGAGCACGTTGCGCGCGCTGTCCGGGCTGTCGGAGCCGGTGCGCATGTTGCCGTAGGCGAAGATCCTGCCGTCCACCGCGATCACGGCCTGGGAGCTGACCGAGCCCACGTCGATGCCCGCCGTGACGTACTCGGCGCCGCGCCAGTCGAGCTCCGGATCGGACCAGTTGCTCTCCGTCCAGCGCCAGAATTCCTGTTGTGCTTCCGCCATCACTCAGTCCCCCGTTTCGGCTTCGGCCGCGGCCACCACGGCGGCGCCCACCGCGGCGCCGTACTCGGGTTCGTCGGGGATGTGGATCCGTTCCAGGTTCAGCTCGCGCCGCATGGACTCCACGAAGCCCGGATTCCGGCCCACCCCGCCGAGCATCACCACGTCCTCGTTGACCCCCACCCGCCGGATCATGGAGACGATCCGGCTGGCCATGGCGTCGTGGATGGCCTTGCTGATGTCCTTGACCTCGGTCTTGGAATGGATCAGGCCCACCACTTCCGACTCGGCGAAGATGGCGCACTGGGCGTTCATGGGAATCTCCCGCTCCGAGCTGAGCGCCAGCGGGCCCATTTCCTCCAGGGGGACCTCCAGGGCCCGCCCCATGGCCTCGATGAAGGCCCCGGCGCCCGCCGCGCACTTCTCGTTGATGGCGAAGTCCACCACGGCGCCCGCCTCGTCGATCTTGACCGCCCGGCCCTCCTCGGCGCCCACGTCGGTCACCGTCCGGCCGGCGGGGAAGAAGTAGTTGGCGGCCCGGGCCATGGCGTTGATATCGTTGACGTTGCTGTCCATGCCCGGGATCGAGTTCTTGCCCGAGCCCGTTCCACCGATGCGGCCCAGCTCGGCCCTCTCAATCCCGGCCGCCTCCAGGGCGCCGGTCAGCGAGCGCTCGACCGCCTGCTCCTGGTCGAAGCCGGTGGGCACGGATGCCTTGCCGATGATCCGGCTGTCGCGCATCAGGACCGTCTTGGTGTTCTTGGCACCGCAATCGATGCCGGCGACTGTCATCACGCGTCCTCCTTGTCACACACGGGGGGATGTATCACCGCTACGCGGGCCTCCTGAGTCCCAGCGTTTCCAGAAAAATGTCGATGCGATTGATGGTCGCCGTCTCGTCGAATTCCCGCTCGTCGCCCATGTTGCCCTCGTAGGTCATGACCTTGTTGCCCCTCTTCAGCAGGCCCAGGCGGTTCTCGGCGATGCCCGTTGAGAGTCCCTCGCAGCCGCGGTTGTAGTGCAGGATGATGCCGTCGCAGTTCCAGTTCTTGGCGATGGCGTCCATCATCTTGGTCTTGTACTCGGGGTGGTAGAAGTGCTGGTACTCCGGCTTGCCCAGGTGCCAGTCCGCCAGCATCCGGCAGCCCTCCTCGCGCGTCCGCGGCCTGCGCTCGGGCAGGGGGCGCGGCTTAAGGTCGTTGCGTTCGGCGTCGTAGATCCACATGCCCGTCAGGCCGTAGGTGTACAGCGAGCCGACGGAAACGGCGCCCCACTCTTCCATGTAGCGGTAGATCTTCAGAAAGCCCCAGGGCGGCTGGGTGTCGCTCATCCAGCGCACCTTCTCGTTGGGCACGGCGGCGATGCCGCGCTCCGCGCGGTCTTTCACTTCCTCGTAGAGCTCGTCGTAGAAGTCGGCGAAGTCGCCGTTGGACTTCTCCAGCACGCCGAAGACGTAGAGCGAGTAGATGGACTTCTCGTCCAGCGGCGCGGGAGTATTGCGGTTGAGCATGCAGATTTCGGCCCAGCGGCTGGTGGAGCGCATGTCGTTCCAGGCCGCCTCGAGGAAAAGCTCGTCGTTGAACTGCCGGCCCGTGACCTTTTCCAGCCAGTCGATGCCGTCCATCAGCTGCCCGGCCACGTAGTCGATCCGGTGTGGATGCATCTCGCTCTCGAAGGGCGGGCAGGCCCCCGCGCCCACGTCCACCACGTAGAGCGGCACGTCGCCGCCCTCGAGCTCGCAGGCGTTCTGGTACCACTTGGCGTGGGAGCAGCAGATGTGCTGGGACCAGGAGAAGTCCGGCTTGGGGAACTTGCCGCCGAAGGCGTACTCGTCCAGGATGATCGAGCCCCAGTAGTTGCGCATGTAGGAACAGAGGTCCCGGGCGAATCCGTAGTTCTCGGCGGCTTTGAGGTACTTGCTGGAAAGGGGCTTGTCGAAGGCGCAGGAGGCGCCGTAGGGCTCGCCCGTGATACAGCGCACGTCGCGGCCCAGGCCGACGGGCACCGCGTCGAAGGCCCAGGCGCTGCCCGACCAGCGCAGGCCGCCCTTGTCCCTGGCCTGCTCGTACGACCTGTAATACTCGTTTCGAAGTTCCTTGGCCTTCTGCCAGCATTTCAGCGGTTCGGTGGGATACTCTGCCATGGATCGCGTCTCCCCGGTCTAAAACAGGTCGTCTTCCGTGTCCAGCGTCTCCAGGAAGGCCTCCACGCGAATGGAGAAGGGTCCCACGGGCGTGGTGACGTCGAACTCCAGGAAATAGGTGGGAATGCCGTTTTCTTCCAGGAATTTTCTCACGAAGGGGATGTCCGCCTCGTGGGGATCGCAGAACTTCTGCTGGATCACGATGGCGCCGTCCACCTTGAAGTCGCGGGCGAACTGGAGAATCCGCTCCAGCCGGGTCCGCTGAGGCCAGTCCTTGGTGGGGCAGGCGGTGCGGTTCACGTAGCGGGCGGCGATGGCCGTCAGCGGATCCCCGCCGTTCTCTTCCACCTCGTCCCAGAAGTAGCGGGTGGTGGTGCAGTGCTCTTCGATCACCACGGTGGCGCCCACGGACTCGCGCTCGCCCAGGGTCTCGACCATCTGGATGAAGTCGATCTCGTCGTTCTCGCTGCCCACCAGCAGCAGCCGCTTGCCCGGGTCGCGGTCCAGCTTGCGGGTCTTCAGCGCGCCCAGGGTCTCCTCCGCCGCGGGGATCCACTCGCGGGCGTCGGTGAAGAACTGCGAGCAGGCCAGGTACATGGCCTCGACGCCGGTCACGGGTGGCGAGTCCTGCTTGCGGTACTCGAAGATGGACTTCATCGTCCGCCGCATGCGGTTCATGATCTCGATGCCGCGCCGGAGGTCGTCGTCCGTGATACTCCGGCCGGTCAGCTCCTCGAGCCTGGCGATCAGCAGCTTGTACTCGCCCGCCAGGAAGGGCACCGACCTGGGGCTCTGCACGTGGTTGGGCATGGGCAGGAAGTAGCTCCAGCCCGGGTTCTTGTGGATGTCCCAGGAGGTGAAGGCCTGCCGCAGGTGGATGCAGGACTGGGCCAGGACGATCCCGTCCAGGTAGCTGTAGCGGCCCTTCAGGCCCTGTGCCAGAACGTCGCGGCAGAAGGGGCAGAACATGGCGAAGAGGTGCGGTTCGGTCACGTCCTGGATCTCGTGGGAGCCGAGGATCCGCACCGGCAGCACGTCGAAGGCGTAGAAGATCTCCTCGGGAACGTAGGTGCAGAAGGTGCCCACGATCTTTCCGCCGGTCCGCTTCTTCCAGTCCGTCTGGTATTCGTGGCGCTTGTCATACCATTCCTGGAACTGCTTGAAAGGCATTCCAACACTCCTCTCTTGGGCAGGCATGTCGTCCCGGATGCATGTATCACACACTTGCAACGGATTCCCCCGTTCCCGCTCCAGCCGCAGCGCGCCGGACGAGGTCCAGCATCCTGCGGAACCGGTCCAGCTCCGTGTGAGACAAATCCTCCACCAGCCGCCGGTCCACTTCCCCGGCGATCTCCTCGAAGCGCCCCAGCAGGTCGCGTCCCTTGCGCGTGAGGTGCAGGCGGATCACACGGCGGTCTTCGGAGATCCGGCGGCGCTCCACCAGGCCGTCCTTCTCGAGACGGTCCGCCAGCCCGGTGATGGCCGGCTTATCCAGGTGGACCCGCTTGCTGATTTCCGAAAGGGAGAGCCCGTCGTCCGCGGCCAGGGCGCTGAGGACCGTGTGCTGGGAGGAAGTGACGCCGTATTCCGCCAGGCGCGCGTCGAGGGCCTTCTTGACGCTGCGGGCGGTCCGCACGAGCAGGAAGCCGGTGCTCTGATCGATGGAAGCCATTGTTATTCCGTCAGATAGGGTGATCCGCGCTGTGTCCGATTCCGCGAATCGAGGTCATCCCGGATAGTGGCTCGAGAATGTAGTTAATGTGTTTACTATTTGCGAGTGAACAATTTGGCAGAGTGCAACCCGGACAGCGCAGGTACAGCCCTTTGAACAAGTGTAACTCGATGAATTATCTACGCTTACCTTGAATCATTCAGAGTCCCCGATCAGCACGAAGGGCGCCCAGTAGGCCGGATTGGAGTAATGCGTCTCGTGCAGCAGGAAAAGCTGGGCCTGCTGGAGGGCGACGGCGGGGCGCAGGCCGTCGCGCAGCCCGGTGTGAAAGCGTTCCATCAGCAGCCGCGTGGCCCGGTCCTCCACGCTCCACAGGGAGGCCACCACCGAGGGCACGCCGGCAGAGAAGAAGGCCCGCGTCAGGCCCAGCATGCCCTCGCCCTCCTGCAGCCTTCCCAGGGCCGTTTCACAGGCGCTGAGTACCACGATGTCGGCGTTCAGCTCCTGGCGCATGATCTCCCAGGCCTCCAGGAATCCGTCCTCTTGCTCGTCCGCGGTCAGGGCGATGGAAGAGTAGAGCGGGCTGGCTTCGTTCAGCAGTGAGTGGGTGGCGAGGTGTATCACACCGTAGCCTCCGCCCCGGCTCTTGAAGTTGCGCTCGCTGGCGGCCTGCCCGTTCAGCACCAGCGCGTTGGGGCGGTAGACGTCCTCCAGGGCCAGCACCTCCTGCTCGGTGGCGGGTAAGGAGACCAGATCCCCCTGGAGTGAAGCCGTATCGCCGGTTGACGACATCCGATCGAAAACCGGGTTGCCGAAAGCCAGGATCTCCCGCCGGCCGTAGGTGCCAATGCGCCTGAGCCAGTCCAGGGTGGAGAGGGAAGGGGCCGAGTACAGGGCGAAATCCTCCGCCAGGTAGCGCTCGCTTGATGCGTCCCACAAGGCCTGGAATGGAAGCCGGTTGAGGGCGCCGTCGGGAACGATGCACAGGCGGCTTTTTCCCTCCAGCAGCGGAAGCAGGGGCTGGATCAGGCGCTCGTGAAGCAGACACAACAGGGTATAGTCGCCGGTGAAGAGGTCCTGCACGCCCCCGCTCAGCAGTTCCTCGATCGCCCCTTCGAGCTCGCTCCTCGTGATGGAACTCGAACGCAGGTCCAGGCCGTCTCGCGTCAGCACGAAACAGAACAGGCTGTCCTCCGCGACTAGGTAGCAGACCGCCGCCTCGTCGCGGCTGAGCATCCGGCGGGCGCGCTGAAGGTTCAATGGTTCCGCCTGCCCGCGCAATTCGAGCAGGTCGGGATACTTGAGATACAACTCCTCGCGGAAGGCCTCCAGCTCGTGCCGCTTTGTATTACGCACCTGAACGAGCGAATCCTGCCTCGCCCCCGGTCTTCCGGGAACTCGGCAAGGGCCGAATTGAGGTTCTCCAGCCGGGCGGCCAGCGCTCTCTCTCGCCGGGCTTCGTCCTCGCTCATCACCTGGGAGAAGTCGGCGTTTCCCGACTCGAGGATGTCCAGCAGCGCCCGCGCCTTCATCCGCTCAATGTATTCGAAGGCCTGCTCCGGCCTGCCCACGCGGAGCAGCGCCTGGATCGATTTTCTGTAGACATGGGCCGCCCCTTCCATGTAGCCGGCGCGGTGTTTTTCTACGTCGAGTCCGCCGCGGACGTTCTCGGCCGCCTCCACGGCCTGCCGCAAGTACCGGACAGCCAGCGAATCCCTGCCCGCGTTCATCTGGAGGACGCCCAGCTCGGCGGCCGCGAAGATGATCTCCTGGGGCAGGTTCAACTCCACCGCCGCGGCCAAGGCCTGCTCGAGGACCGTCTCCGCCCGGTCGTACTCGCCCAGTTCGCCGTACGCGGCGCCCAGGTCGCACAGGCCTTCGCAGACCAGGCGCGGGTTGGCCAGTTTCCGCCTCAGCACGAGGCTTTGCTCGTGATACTGAAGAGCCTCCGCGGGCCCTTCGAGTTCCCGCTGAACGTGTCCCAGCCGACTTAGAACGCTCGCCTCGGCGATGAGGTTATTGACTTCCCGGGCGATTTCCAGGCAGCGCTCGAAGTACTCCGCCGCGCGAGCGTGGTCCGCGGCGGCCAGGCACAGCATACCCAGGCTGTTCAGCGGATCCAGCTCATCGAAACGGTAGCCGAGTTCGGTCGCGATCTCCAGGGCTTCTTCGAAATACCTGCGCGCCGTGCCGAAATCGGACAGCTCCCCGTAAATACCGCCGACGGCGATCAGGGCGTGTTTCTCGTCGCGCCGGTTGCCGGAACTGCGTGATACCGACAGGCTTTCAAGGAAGTGCTTCCTGGCCCGATCGAAGTCGGAGCGGAAGGAATGGACCTGTCCGATCGACCTGTGACTCCAGGCCTGTCCGTGTGCGTCGCCGGCGTCGATCGCAGCCTCGAGCTGCAGCGTGTAATACTCGAGCGCCCGGTCGTAATCGGCCAGGATCTCATGAACCTTGGCGAAGTGGGACAGGGTCCAACCTTCCTCACTCAGGTCGCCGGTTTCCCTGCACAGCTCGAGAGCGCGCTCGTAACACCTCAAGGCGCCATCGAAGTCGCTGAGTCTCACGTCCTTTACGCCGATCTTGTTCAGGATCCGCAGTTCCACAGGTCGCTCTCCCAGACCGCGCCTGAGTTCGAGCGCCATCGTGAAATGCTCTTTGGCCAGGACATGGTCGTTCAGATCCCTGGCGACATGGCCGAGATTCCCCTGCATATCGCTGGCGCGCGATGAATCACGCAGTTCGAAGAACAGGCCGAAGGCCCTGTCGAATTCCTCCCGCGCCCCCTGCGGGTCCCCCAGGTAGTACAGGTTCAAACCGATCAGCCTGTGCGACTCTGCCCGGCCGGATTTCGAGGCGCAATCAGCGCAGACATCCAAGGCGGTATTGGCAATCTCAAGGGACTTGTCGAAGCTGCCCGCCCCCCACAGGGAATCCGCCAGGGCGAGCAGACTGTCGGCCGCGCGATGGTTTGCATAGGGGCGTAGCGCCGGGATCGCCCTCGCAGAAAGCTGGTGCAGCAAGGAGTAGAAGTAGAAGAATGGTGCCCTGGAATACCGGTCGTTGCATCAGGTGATGTTTTCCCGTGTGGATATGGAACAAGTTATCAACACCTTTATGAAGGTCGTGGATTGCCGCTCCGGAATTCCCCTGCATTATCCGGTATCTCTTCCTGCCTGCATCCGCTCAGCCAAAGACCAAGCTGAATTCAAACACGAATCCAACAGGAATTCACCCACCCCAAAAACCCCGGGCAACATTGCCGCGAATTTCGCACTATTGAATTGCTACAGCGAGGGCCTGTTCACACTCTCGCGTACGTCGCGTTGCTGCCTGAAATCGGGTCAGGCAAGGCGCGCGGAGTGAAGCTTAGTGCTTCTAAGCGAACGACACGCAACGCCGCATGGCGCGATTTCAGGCGCAACCCGAGGGCCGGGGCCCTATTTCCGCAATCCTGCGTTGCCGTTCACTTGTGTAGACACACTACACGGCGCTTACGGCGCCTTAGCTTGCAGAAAATGGCCTCCGGCGCGGCGCACGAGAGAGTGTGAACAGGCCCTAACACAGCATGTAACCGATCCTCATGAGCGCCAGTTTAAACGTGGTCCGTTTCGAAGAATCCCCTCCAGCCCGAAAGCTGGAGAAGCGGTGATGTCCGCGGCCATCGTCGATGGACATCGAAAGACCGGCTGATCCCTCAGGAGGACTTGCCTCGACGGGCATTGCTGACGGAACCACATCACGAAAAGGGGGGACACGATGCAAAGTAATGAAGACGGCGGGCAGCTCGGTTTCCGCCGCAGCTTCCTCAAGCCGATCCTGATGCTGGCCGTGGCGGGCGCCTTCCTGGCGTTCAGCCGGCACGACGGTATCAGCGCGGCGGAGAACGGCGAAACGAAGGCCGGGGAGAACCTGCAAGCGCGGTTGATGACCGAGGTGGCCCACAGCCCGGTTCGGGAAGCCGGTGAGGTGCGCCAGGACCGGGATGAGGTCCTGCTCTACGACGTGGACTTCGGCACTCCGCCGCACACCGTGGGCGATCCACCGGTGACCGGCACCGGGGATCCGCCGCGCGCCCGGCCGACGTTCATCTACCAGTATCCCGCGTACCCCCAATGTCGTATCACAACTTGGGGCCCTGAACAGCCAGCCCTGCGGTTTCTGCAACGATACGCTGGGCTGGGAACGGGCCTATTTCGGGGTGGGCGAGGGATCCAACGGCGGTTTCGACGAGACCTGGGTGTACTACCACATCGAGATGGACCTCCTGCTGGACAGCGTGGGCCCGCAATCCATGCTGCAGATCTGGCTGGACGACAGCACCGCCACGGAATTCGCGATCATCGTCAGCGACAACCAGATCCGGACCTATCCCGAGTGGAACTTCGTGGCCAATTACACTCCCGGTGAGTCCGTGTTCATGGAGATCGATCTGGATTTCTGGAGCGATTGGATCGACATCTCCCTGGACGGCCAGCTGACGCATTTCGACACGCTCGAGTTCGATTACCTGCGTGGCGTGATGCTGCTGGGAGACTGCCGCGAACTTACGGACGACTTCGCGGTGGACAACTTCCGCGTCTGCGGCGGAGGCGACTGCCTGCAGGATCCGCGAATCGACGCCCAGCCGGCGAACCGGCTGGCCTGCGAGGGAGATTCGGCCACCTTCAGCGTGACGGCCGGCGGCACCGACCCCATCAGCTACCAGTGGTACGACGAATCGGGTTCCATGCCGGGAGAGGTCTATGACCAACTGATCTTCTACCCCGTGGCAGGAACCGACGCGGGCGATTACTACGTGGTGGTGAGCAACGTCCTCGGCTCGGTGACCAGCAACACGGCCACCCTCACGGTCAGCACCAGCGCCAACAGTCCCCTGATCACGTCGCACCCGGCGGACTTGACCGTCAACAACGGGGACAACGCCGTATTCGAGGTCGCCGCCACGGGCACACCGCCGCTCAGCTACCAGTGGCGCAAGGACGGTGCGAACATTGACGGCGCACTGGGATTCCTCTACACCATCTATAACTGCGGATTGTCGGACGAGGCCGACTACGACGTGGTGGTCACCGACGGCTGCAACTCCACCCGCACCAGCGACGCAGCCACGCTGACGGTCAACACCACGGTGATGATCACTTCGCATCCGCAGGACGCGGAGGTCTGCGTGGGCAATCCCCACACCTTCTCGGTCACGGCCACGGGATCCCCGCCCCTGAACTACCAGTGGCACGACACTTCGGGTCCGATCGGCACTAATTCCAGCACTTACACCATCCCCTCGGTCTCAATGGCTGACATCAACAGCTACTGGGTGGTGGTCAGCAACGCCTTCGGCTCGGCCACCAGCAACCACGCCCTGCTGACGGTCTGGCTGAATACCATCACCGTGCCCGATCCCGTCTACAACATCACTACGATCCAGAGCGCCATCGACCTGATCTGTGATACAGGAGGCGAGATCATTCTCAGCGACGGGACCTACACCGGCTGGGGCAACCGCAACGTGGATTTCAAGGGCAAGAACGTCCACCTGCACTCGCAGAGCTACGACCCCGAGGCCTGCATCGTCGACTGCCAGAACTACGGCCGGGGTTTCATCCTGCAGAGCGGCGAGAACTCCAACGCGGAAATCCAGGGTATCACGATCACCAGGGCCCAGGCGCCCTGGCCGGAAAACGGCGGCGGAATCTACTGCCTGGCCAGCTCGCCCACCATCCACGACTGCATCATCTCCTACTGCGCCGCGGAGAACGGCGGCGGCCTGGCGGGGCATTTCTTCAACGGTACCTTCTACGACTGCACCTTCATCGGCAACACGGCGGAATCGAAGGGCGGCGCGGTCTACCTGGCGGAGAGCTCGGAAGTAACGCCGAGTCCCGACCGCTGCACGTTCTACGCCAACGACGCCCCCACGGGCGGCGGCATCTGCCTGGACAATTCCTACATCTGGCAGTGGATGCAGAACTGCATCATCTCCGACGGCACCCAGGGCGGCGCCGTGCGCTGCGTCAACGGCGGCGTGATTTTCATCCGTTGCAGCGACGTCTGGAACAACACGGGCGGCGACTGGACGGACTGCCTGCTGAGCTTCGCGCCTCCTCAGTACAACAACATCTGGATGGATCCCGTCTACTGCTCGCCCGCGCTCGAGGACTTCACCCTGGCCTCGAACTCGCCCTGCACGGCGGCGAACCAGCCGACCTGCGGGAGGATGGGCGCCTGGCCGGAAGGCTGCGGTTCGCAGGACGACGACGACAGCTTCGATTACGGCGTGGAATGGGTGGACAACTACAAGGGCACGGAGGACGACCGCGGCGACGCCGGCGAAACCGAGGCCGGCAGCATGGAGAGCGGTCTGAACGCCCAGGGCTGGAGCAAGGGTTTCAACAACGGTGACACGAATGCGGATGAAAGCCACTGGACTGATCACAACAACGACTACGTGGACGACGTGGACCTGGTCTTCTTCTCGGGACACGGCACTTCCAGTTTCGACTGGCATTATCAGAAGACCATGCACGGTCCTTCCTTCCGTGAGAGCACGCTGCTGCCCGGGGAGGCAGTGGGTATCTGGGGCAACGACGACGCCGAGTGGTTCGCCTTCAGTTGCTGCGAACTGCTCTGCAAGGGCGGTGGCTACTGGTCCAAGACCCTGGACGGCGGTCACCTGGTCCTCGGCTACAAGACCAACTGTTCGCGCGCCTACGACCGCATGGCCGAGTGGTTGAAGCACATGCTCAGCAACGGACCCGCCGACCCAGCCAAGCGCGTGGCCTGGTCCTGGTTCAAGACCTGTGATATCACTCAACCTGACAACTACCAGGCCCGCATAGTGGGCGAGACCTACCAGATGTCCTGGGATTACCTCTGGGGCCAGGGCGGCGGTGTGCAGCCCGACCCCGCTAACGACAACTACTACACGCGCTGGGACCACCTCAAGGGCGACACCACCTACACCGTTTCCGAGATGGCCCGTTCCCACCGATTCCGCACCGATATGCCCTACTACGATGTGACACCGACAACTATCGACACCGCGGACGTGGAGGAGCTGGGCGCGCTGCTCGGAATCGGCGGCGACGTCGAGCACTACGGCGACGGCAACTTCTACATGGCCGGTTCCGGCAAGTACCTCGTGATGAGCGAGACCGCGGGCATCGACTACGGCTATCCCGCGCTGCAGTGGGTTCCCTGGGAGCAGGCGCCCTACCTGCCGTCACTGGGGGAGGCTGAAGCCTACGCCGACGGTTTCCTGGGCGACAACGGACTGCTGCCGGGCGACGCCCTGCAGGGTCCCACGGTCTTCCACAGCGACCACCAGCTCGAAATCGACAAGACCACCGAAATGGTGCTCGACTCCTTCGCCACGGATATCGCCGTGAGACACAAGCGCCAGATCAACGGCTACCCGGTGGTGGGTCCCGGATCGAGCTGCCTGACCTACGTCAGCGAAGGAGGTACGATCGGGGGACACATGCAGGTCTGGCGGAGCCTGGGAAGCTCCCATTCCATCTCCATCATGGATTCCGCCGAGGTGATGGACCTCTTCGAGCAGCACGGGCACAAGGTGGCCCTGGGCGGCCTGCCGTATCACACCGCCTACGACATCACCGAAATGGACCTGGCGTACTACGAAGAGGGCTTCGGAGTGGACCAGGAGCATATCTTCCCGGTCTACACGCTGATCGTGGACTTCCACGTCGACAGCGTGCAGTTCGAGCATCCCGACATCGTCTTCATTCCGGCGGCGGAGATGTTCCTGCCGCTGGTCTCGGAGATCCTCAATCCACTGAACGACGCCTTCTTCGTCGCCGGCGAATCGGTTGCCTTCCTGGGCGGCGGTCTCTACGGCACGGCGCCCTACACCTACGGCTGGGAATCCGACCAGGACGGCGACATGGGCAGCGATTCCAGCTTCACCACCTCGTCGCTCAGCACCGGCGAACACGCCGTGACGCTCACCGTGACCGACAGCGGCGGCGAACACGCGGCGGCCCACGTGGAACTGCTGATCACCACCGACGTGGACTTCGGCGACGCGCCGGATCCCGGGTACCCAACATTGCTGGCCAGCGGGGGTCCGCGCCACCTCAACGATAACCAGACCTATCTCGGTTCCCTGATCGATAGCGAACCAGAAGGCCAGCCCAACGCCACCGCCACCGGCGACGACCTTAACGGCGACGCCGACGAGGACGGCGTGACGATGACCATGCCCATGGTGCCAGGCGAGACGGCCGGTGTTGAGGTCACGGCTTCCACGACGGGCTTCCTCAGCGCCTGGATCGACTTCAACGGCGACCAGGACTGGGCGGACGCGGATGAGCGGATCTTCAACGACCGGCCCCTGTCGGCGGGAATCAACTACCTGAGCTTCGACGTCCCGCCGGACGCGGACGCTGAGGAGACCTTCGCCCGCTTCCGTTTCAACAGCAGCGGCGGCAGCCTGGGCTACGGCGGACCGGCTTCGGACGGCGAGGTGGAGGATTACCTGGTGACCATGGAAGTCGGCTGCGCGCCCTGCCCCGGCGGATCGAGCGAGGAGAGCGAGCCCTGCGGGCAGCGCCTGAACAACGGCTGCAACCTGGATCCGCCGGCTTTCGAGTACGTCAGCTGCGGTGATACGTTCTGCGCCGAGAGCTTCGCGGACACCAGCTGGCGCGACTCCGACTGGTTCGAGATCAGCGTGACCGAACCCACGCGGCTGACCTGGACCCTCGTGGCTGAGTTGCCCATGCGCTTCGGGCTGATCGAACCGCTGATTCCCGGAGTGGCGCACTGCGACAGCATGACCGGCTACGTGACACCCGAGCTGCTGGTGGATCTCTGCGAGGAAGGCGTACTGGAACTGGATCTGACGGCAGCGGGGACCTACTGGCTGGCCATGGCGCCCCAGGTCTTCGAGGGCTATCCCTGCAGCGAGGGCCCCCACCGGATCATCTTCTCCATCGACTGCCTCGGCCTGAGCCCGGCGCTGAGCATCAGCTACAGCGAGGGCGAGGTGACCCTCGACTGGGATCCCGTGCCCGGCGCCGACCGCTACCTGGTCTACAGCGCTTCCGAAGCCTGGGCAACCTTCCCGGGCGGATGGACGCTGGAGACCGCTCCCGAGGGTATCACGGAAACCACCTGGAGCGAGAGCGTGGTGGACGAGTTGAAGTTCTACCGCATCGTGGCGCTGAGCGAGTCGCTGCTGCGCGACACGCAACGCGAACGTCGCGATTCCCTGCCCTACCGTGATACGATGTTGCCGAAGCTAAGGGAGTTCGAACGGCCAGGCAGAATCGAGAGCGGCTGGAAATAGTAATAGACATAGATCGTAGTTGAGCATAACTTGCCGGATGGGAACCGGGGTGGGTCGTCATGGAGGCATGAGACCCATCCCGGTTCCACCGGGAATCTCTGCAGGGATTCCCGAGAGTCACGATCCATTCGACAAGGCTGAATCACGCCGATTCAGCGCAACACGCCATCACCGAAGACTTTCGATAATCCCTCCAGTGGCTGATCTCGAAGCGTGTGTACTCGAACCGCACCCTGCTGTAATGGATGCTTGCGAGGATGTTTCACCACACGGTAGCGTCGGATGAACTCAACCCTGGGTCACAAAGACTCCATGAAGGGGGATGCACTCATGAACAATATCCTGATCCGCCCACTCATCCTGTGTCTCACGTGCCTGGGCGCATTCGCCGATCTGACCATCTATTTTCCAGTCGAAGACGCGCCCTACTGCTTCGAGCCCACCGAAGCGAACGTCGAACTCGGCTTGTTTCCAGGAACGTATTACACGGCAGTGCTATCAACTCCCTACGAGGACCCTGGGAACTATACCTTCATCTGCCACCTGGATGAGATATTTTCGCCTTTTCCCATCCACTCGATCGCCTTGCTGGGCTTGATGGCGGGTTCGCTCTGGGTAGAGACAATCGGCACCGATTTCTGGTATTTCCCGTACCCTCCTCCCCCGCCCCTGAGAGTTTACTTCCCCGAGACCTTTGCACATCCCTGCATGGTTCCGTTTTTCGAGAACTTCAATCACTTCGAAGCACTACCCCCGGACTGGACAGTTGAGTCTCATTCCGCCGGACACGCGCAAGCTTGGTCACCAGTGCACGAGGACTGCGGGGACTGGTCGGTCGTCGCGGGGCGGCGTTACCTCGAGCCTTGTCGCGAGGAGTGGCTGATCTCACCCGCCATCGACCTGAGCGGCTACACCGGCGAGGAGCTTGTCTTCGAGAGCGACTACGTTCACGCGGCGGGCAGGGCGGAAATAAAGCACAGCACCAACGGTGGTCTCACCTGGAACACGGATGCCACTTTTCACGCGACGACTTCGAAGAGCATCACGATCGACATTTCCCGCTGGGCCGAGTACGAATCGAGCGTCGTTTTCGCGCTCGTCTTCACGGACGAGTCCGAGTCCGGCGGTTCTTCCTGGCGAATCGACGACTTCCAGGTCAGGGGCGAACCCCTGCGCGCCATCGCCGTGTCGCCGGTCCCCGGGGAGACGCTCACCGATCCCTGGACTTCGCTGAACGGCAAACTGGGCTGCACCTTCATGCACCCCGCGGGCGTGATGGGATCCAGCGTGGAACTGCGCATCGACGCCAACGGCGACGGCGACTACGACGACGGAGCAGGCGAGGACTGGAATTCAGTGCCCTCCCTGCACGACTCGCGAAGATTGCACGTGCTCGCAGAAGCGGACTACCTGCAGCCTGGCGACAGCCTGGCCTTCGAGTTCCGGGCGAAGAACCTGGCCACGCAACTCTACTGCTACAGCGGATTCGCGAACACGGAGGGCATCACGGACGACTGGTTCGTCTCCATCCAGACTGCGGTCGCCCACCTGTCCGGGGACGGCAACGACCTTTCGCAAGATCGACCGGAACCGAATATGGATGCGGATGCGAGCGCCCTCGGCGGTCCGCGGGTAAGCGATCTGCGTATCACGGTCTACAGGCCGGACGTGCTGCTTAGCTGGTCGCCGGTTAGTTTCGGCGAACTTGGCTATTTCCCGGATGGCTTGATCGGCTACCGTGTCTATACCAGCGAATCCGTGTGGACTGGGGATTTCGTCTTCCACGCTTTCGTGGAGGACACAACATACGTGCACCTCGGCGCGACCGATTCGCATGAACGCTTGTTCTACAGTGTGACGGCGTGTTACGAATCTCGCGGCACCCTGGATCCCGGTCACTGACATTCCAAAGCACTCAAGTCCGGCCTGGAAACACCTGCCACTCGATCCGCGATCCGTCAGGGGCGCGACTTGACCTTGACTGAAGAAGTAGAACGATCCTGTGTAACGGATTTCACCGCATGCTTGTCCGGCGAGTTCCTCGCGGGGAAGAATTTCTACGAAAACACGCGAAAGATGTAGGCCAGGCAGTAGTAGACGCCGACGCCGATGAAGATCAGGCCGGTTATCCTCCGCGCCCATTTCTCGACGGCGACCAGCCTGTTGTAGGCGGCGGCCACGGATCCGGTGCCGAGCGCGATCAGAACGGCGAAGACCATCACGGGCAAACCGGTGCCCAGGCCGTAGACCGCGGGAAGGGCCAGGCCCGATTCCAGTCGCAGGGCCAGGGGGATAAGGCTGCCGAAGAACAGGGCGGCGGAGACCGGACAGAAGGAAAGGGCGAAGAGCAGGCCCAGCAGTCCCGCTCCCCAGACGCCCCATGACTCGGCTTTTCCCTGCAGCCGGTTGCCCAGATTCGTGGATGGAAGCCTCAGGGGGATCAGCTCGAGCAGGACCATCCCGGCCAGCACCAGGATCGGCCCCAGCAGCTGGTTCATGTACTTCTGCAGGAACTGCGAGACCTGGGGCGCGGAGAGCAGTCCGGCCACCAGCAGGAAGGCGAGCAGTCCGTAGGCCAGGATCCTGCCCAGCGTGTAGCTCGACCCGGTCAGCAGCACGCGACCCGGGCTGCCGATCCGTCTGCCGATCAGGGAGACGGCCGCGATGTTGGTGGCCAGGGGACAGGGGCTGATGGAAGTCAGGATTCCCAGCCAGAGCGCCGTGACGAGTCCCGCCGACAGTTCGCTCATGGGCGCGCTCCAAGGAAGGCGCTCGTCTCACGCCGGACGTAGTCGATGAAACCCTCCCGGTCGTCCACCAGCAGCCACACGCGCTCCAGGTTCTTCCAGCGCTTGCGCTCGCTCCCCGTCAATTCAGCCAGCACCAGGGACTGTGACGCCAACTGGTAGTCCTCGATGAAATGCTGCGACTCCTGCGCGTCCGTGTTGACCACCCTCCATTCCAGCCGGCCCTTCGCAAGGGCATCGGCAAAGCCTTCCGAAACGGCCTCGTGCGATAGGGCTTCGATCTTTCGGCAGGTGGCGCAGCGAAAATCGCCGTGGAAGTAATACGCGATGACCTTGCGTTCTTCGGCCGCGGCCTGTTCCCAGTCTTCCACGATCGGGGCGACGACCTCGACTCCGGATTCCGTCGAACCACCGGCCTGCTCGGAGCCGTCACCCGAATCGGTACGCTGCATCACGATGTAGGCCGCGCAGGCGCCCAGAAAGGCCGCCAGGACCAGGGTGGCCGCCTTCTTCATGTTCAAACTTGCTCCTCCTCCGCAAGACACGGTTGAGGACGACACCGCGCCGTCTCACATGGTTCGAACCGATCCAAGCGTAACAGGTGATGCAGGGCATGGCCGCCGTACGCCAACGGGGCGCCGCCTTGAACCGGCGGCTGCACGACTCAGGCCAGCAGCTCCACGATCTCGGGCACCGACAGCACCTTCCCGACGGAAACCACGCGGCCGTCCAGGAGCAGCCCCGGGGTCATCATCACGCCGTGCGCAATGATCTCGTTGATGTCGGTGACCTTTTCGAGCTCGTATTCTTTTCCCGATTCCTTTGCCGCGGACTCCGCGTTGGCCGCCAGTTTTTCGCACTTGGGACAACCGGTGCCCAGGATCTGGATCTTTCGCAATGTGTGACCTCCTCTCGCCGTGACAGGTCTGCCCGGCCATGCCTGTCGCGCCTGACCGGCCGCGCCTGGCCGGCCCCGCGCCGCACTGGAAACTCCTACAGGCCGCCGTAGATCAGGCCGCTGAGCGTCGCCATCGCCACCACCAGCGCCACGAAGGCGACCGTTTTCTTAATCCTCAGCACGCTGTGGATCACCAGCATGTTGGGCAGCGACAGCGCGGGTCCCGCCAGCAGCAGGGCCAGGGCCGGCCCCTTGCCCATGCCACTGCCCATCAAACCCTGCAGGATGGGGACCTCGGTCAGGGTGGCAAAATACATCAGGGCGCCCGCGAAGGCCGCGAAGAAGTTCGCGGAGAGCGAGTTTCCGCCCACCGCCCGGGCGATCCACTCCGCGGGGATCAGGCCCTCGTGACCGGGCCTTCCCAGCAGGGCGCCGGAGATCAGCACGCCCAGCAGCAGGAGGGGCAGGATCTGCTTCGCGAAGCCCCAGCTCTGGCCCAGCCACTCCCGGGTTTCCGATCCTCCACGGCCGGTGATCAGCGCGAGGGCGATCGTCCCGGCGACGAAGGGAATCGCGGGAGTCGCGGGAAAGACCAGCGCCAGCAGGACCACCCCGCAGGCGCTCAGCGCCACTTCCCAGAAACCCGCCCCGAACCAGCGGACAAGCATGACGGCCAGGGCCAGACCTGCGGCCCCCGCAAGGAACCACTTGAGGGAAAAGACCGTGTGCCACAATCCCGATGTATCACCCGGTTCGGCCCAGTTGGCGAAGACCAGGATCGCCGTCAGGCCGGCAAAGAACAGCGCGTTCTTCCAGAGCGGTCTGACGGCCTCCGACTCGGGCATGACCAACTCGGCCTCCGCCTTGGCATTCTCCTCCCGGCGGAACATGAAGTGCATCACGAGACCGATGACGATGCTGAAAAGAACGGCGCCCAGGGCACGCGCCACGCCGATCTCCATTCCCAGCACCCGGGCCGTCAGGATCAGCGCCAGAACGTTGATCGCCGGGCCCGCGTAGAGAAAGGCCGTGGCGGGCCCCAGCCCGGCGCCCATGCGGTAGATGCCCGCGAAGAGCGGCAGGACGGTGCAGGAGCAGACGGCCAGGATCGATCCCGAAACGGAGGCCACGCTGTAGGCCATGACCTTGGAGGCCCTGGGCCCGAGATACTTCATCACCGCCGCCCGGCTGAGGAACACGGCGATCGCCCCGGCGATGAAGAAGGCGGGAACCAGGCATAGCAGGACGTGCTCCCGGGCGTAGGATTTCGCCAGGAACAGGGCCTCCATCACGGCCCGATCGAGACGATCCCAGCCGTCGGGTAGAAAGTAGAAAGCGAGGAAGACCGCCATGAAGGCCGGCAGGATCTTCCATTCGCCGTCACGATTGGACATGTTCACGTTGTATTCCAATACCGAAACAACACCTTCGCCGATGCGCTTCGTGCTGCTCAAACATAGCAGAAGCCCCGGGCAGAAGACAATCCGCGGGAACTCGACCGCTGGAAATCCGCGCGGTCGATTCGTCATGTTTCATATACCCGGATACCGATCAGCACACATCGGCGCTCATCGCGCGTGACACATCGGATTCTGCTTCCTCGACGGCCGTGTCCGCTCGGGATCTCTCTGCCACGCTTATGTACATTGGTATCAACTGGTTATCCCCACTCAGGAGGGACAAATGCACAGTACGAAACGACTGATCATCGCGGCGCTTTCCGGCGTCCTCTTCGGCCTGGCCTGCTTCGGACTCGCCTGCTGCAGCCCGGAAGCGCTGGCCTGGCCGGTGGCCTGGCAGATCATCAGCAGCCGCACACTGATCGGGATCGCCATCGGCCTCAGCTCCCTGCGCCTGGGGCACTGGACCTTGCACGGTTTCGTGCTGGGCCTGGTCTTCAGCCTGCCGCTGGCCTTCAGCGGGCTGATGGCCCCGGAAAGCGCGGAGTACAGCAAGGGCGGGATGTTCTTCGGGACGCTGGTCCTGGGAGGCGTCTATGGACTGCTGATCGAGCTGATCACCACGGTGTTGTTCAAGGCCGGGATCCGA
>CAZMSD010000002.1:189563-191745 GCA_964568855.1 uncultured Bacteroidaceae bacterium
CCGATCGACGGTGCCCGGAAAACTGGATCTCGAACTGCGGCTGCCTGCCCTGCCGGCTGCATCGAGATGCTCGAGCGGACGATCTGAGAGACGAATCCGGTTTCCGTCCATGGACTTGCACACTTAGCGGACTAGCTCGCGGCGCGGCGTGCACGCAGGCGCCAAACGGCGAGGTATGCCAGCAGATTGCTTCCCAGCAGAAGAAGAACAAGTATCACCTGGATCTCCCGCGTCAGCTCCGCCGGATAAATGATAGGGAGCAGGTACTGCTCGACGAAGCTGCCCTCGTAGCCGCGCTCTCCGCTGATCCATCTCAAGCGCAACTCGAGTGGAGTCAGGGGACAGTACCAGTTGTTCCATTCGACGAGCACGCCCCAGGCCGCGGCGGGCAGGTGCAGCCAGGGAAACCAGCGCCACCTCAGCGCGAACAGACCTCCCAGCGCCATGAAGGCTATGAAGAGGAAGTGCGCCAGCACGAGGGTGTCGGCCAGCAGGCGATAAATCATGATGATCTCTGTTCCGCCTCAGGGTCGGTACAGCGGCTTAACCAGAAATATGCGAATCCCGAAGTTGTTCCAGGTCCTGACCATTCGTACCGAGAGGGCAGGCGGACCGCGGGTTTTTCATGCAGTTGCCATTCTTGATTTCCAAACCTGTCTAATTTCCGGCAGTGGATACTCCAGGTCCGTATCTTGTCCTTTTCCCATTGTGATAACTCCTACAGAAACAGTTGCTCCATTGGCTTGATTCCATTTACGGAAGGGCATGGGACTTGCTGTATCCAAGACTTGTCGTACTATCTGCGTATCCTGGAGAGTTACCATGAGAACCTGGATTCCCTTGATGCTCCTTTCGGCCGCCTGCGTTCAGGCACAGACCTACGTGCCCGGAGGCACCTTCGACACCGATCAACACTGGACCCTGGCCGGCAGTCCATACATCGTACAGGGCAACCTGTCGGTCTTCGGGGCTGCAAATCCGCGCCTGACCATCGACCCCGGCGTGGAGGTCCGCTTCGAGCCGGGCACGCGCCTGGACATCGCATGGTACATCAACGCGGAAGGCAACACCTATCGCGGGCAGCTCAGCGCCGTAGGGACCGAGCTGGATCCCATCGTCTTCACCGCCGACAACGGCAGTCCGGGCGGCTGGCGAGGCCTGCGTTTCTACAACGCCAGCGACTTCGGCGGCGCCGAGTCCGAACTGGAACACTGCGTGATCGAGCTGGCCGACGACAACCTGCAGCTCTATTATACGAGTCAGCCGGACACGCTGCGCAGCCTGTCGATCGACCAGGCAAGCGACGAGGGCCTGATCTTCTCGCAATGTTACACGCCATCCTTCCTTGAAGATGTCGAGATCAGCAATTGCGTCGATTTCCCCGTGCTGCTCGCGGGTTCGGCGCTTCCCGGGTATTCGGGCCTGACGCTCAGCGGCAACGGCAGGAGCCGTTTCGCTTACACGGGCACCATCGTCCAGGACCTGACGCTGGACCTCGTCGCCTACCCGATGGACCTGCTGTTTATCAGTTACACAGAGGTGATTGGCGGCGCGAATCCACGACTGACCCTGACGGCGGGCAGCGAACTGCGCTTCGACACGAACGCCCGGCTGGACATCGCCTGGTCGAACAACAACGAGGGCAACAACTACCGAGGCCAACTCACCGCAGTCGGCACGGATCCGGAACCCATCGTCTTCACCGCCGACAACGGCAGTCCGGGCGGCTGGCGAGGCCTGCGCTTCTACAACTCCAGCGACTATGGCGGCGCCGAGTCCGAGCTGGAGCACTGCGTGATCGAGCTGGCCGACGACAACCTGCAGCTCTACAATACGAGCCAGCCGGACACGCTGCGCAACCTGCTGATCGACCAGGCGAGCGACGAGGGCCTGATCCTCTCGCAGTGTTTCGCGCCCTCCTTCCTGGAAGATGTGGAAATCAGCAACTGCGCCGATTTCCCCGTGCTGCTCGCGGGTTCGTCGCTTCCCGGGTATTCGGGCCTGACGCTCAGCGGCAACGGCAGGAGCCGCTTCGCTTACACCGGCACCATCGTCCAGGACCTGACGCTGGACATTGTCGCCTACCCGATGGACCTGCTGTTTATCAGTTACACAGAGGTGATCGGTGGCGCGAATCCACGACTGACCCTGACGGCGGGCAGCGAACTGCGCTTCGACACGA
>CAZMSD010000002.1:191845-192252 GCA_964568855.1 uncultured Bacteroidaceae bacterium
ACGGATCCGGAACCCATCGTCTTCACCGCCGACAACGGCAGTCCGGGCGGCTGGCAGGGCCTGCGCTTCTTCAACTCCAGTGATTACGGCGGCGCCACCTCGACCGTGGAACACATTCGCGTAGAGTACGCCGAAACCGGTCTGTACTGCTCGAACACCAGCCAGCCGCCCCTGCAGGACGTGCAGATCCAGCATTGTGACACGCGCGGCCTGTCGCTGAACAGCGCCTATCCCACCGTGAGGAACTGCGGTTTTACGGACAACGCGACGGCCGTCTACGTCAACAACTCTGACAGCACCTGGATCGGAGACGGGGTGAGTCACATATTTAGTTGAAATCGAGTGGCCTCATATTCATTCCCAAATGCATGAAACACATACATTTGGGGTGAGTTAAACAAGAAAGG
>CAZMSD010000003.1:0-16854 GCA_964568855.1 uncultured Bacteroidaceae bacterium
GTTGAGTCGTTTCAATCCACGCCCCCGCGCAGGGGGCGACGTTGAGTCGAGCGGACTCGCCGACGTCGATCTCGTTTCAATCCACGCCCCCGCGCAGGGGGCGACTGTACAGCTTGTAACAAGCTGTTATTACAGCATTAATAATGCTGTTTCCGCGAACCCTCTCAATTCTGATCATTTCAAGTGCGGTGACCGAATCCATGTATCACCGAAGTTATTGTCTCACAGGCGCATTCAGCCATCGCGAGCCTCAACTTCCGAGTACGATCGCTTCTGGTTCGCGGAATTCCTCAAATTACAAGCGGTCCTTGCAGATCCCGCACCTTCTTGCACCCGTGATGTTCGATTCTTGGCTTGAAATTCGCTCCAAGGAAGTAGAACCGCAGACTATCCTCCTTTGGGACAATCTCGTCAAGCAGTCGAAGCTTGAGCCGCGTCCATCGCTCGGGATCGAGAATGCACTCGAAGACCGAGTTCTGCACTCGTTGACCGTAATCCTCGCAGATCTTCGCCACGCGTCGCAGCCTCCTCTGACCCGCCTTTTCCTTTGTTGAAACGTCATAGCTGACCACGACCATCATCGGCAACCTCGCTTTTGTGATGTGTCACCTACAGGCTCGCGTATCACTTCCAGAAGAACGGCGGATACCCATCCAGGTCGCTGCGCAGATGTCGGGCCAGGAGCATGGACTGCAGATGGACCAGCATTCCCGTTGTGGTCTTTTCCTCCAGGAATGGATGCTTGATTTCCTCGTTCTTTCTTTCCTGGTAGGCCCGTAATACGGTCTTCCGCGTTCCGTCGTCCATCAGCACCGCTCCCGTCTCTCGCGTTTCGAAGCCCGAGGGCTGTACCTGCCTCCTGTTTATCAAGGACAATGTGAGTCGATCGGCCAGTACTGGTCGGAACTCTTCCATCAGGTCGAGCGCCAGGCCGGGTCTCCCCGGCCGATCGCGGTGAAGGAATCCGACCTGGGGATCCAGTCCGACCGCTTCCAGCGAGGACCGCGTATCGTGAAGAAGCAGCGTGTAAAGAAAGGAGAGCAAGGCGTTGACAGCATCGGTTGGAGGTCGTCGACTCCTCCGTGCGAAGCGGAATTCCGTCTCAGGAATTGTGATCAAACGGTTGAAGACACCGAAGTATGTCTTGCCGGCCTCGCCCTCGATCCCCCGCACGGAATCCAGTGAGGTCGCCTTCCGTAGCGATTCCAGGCTGCTGGCCAGATTCAATACCGCAGCACGCAGCTCCGGCTCATTGTTCCCCCGATCGCGTAGCACTCGCTGTATCACCGTGCGACAGTTGGCCACCTTCGAAAGGACGAATGCGCGCGCAAGTTCCATCGATCGCCTTGGATCGTCCGCTCGCCGATACTGCTCCCGGCGCAGGAGAACGTTACCGGAAACGGGGCCCCTGACACTGGCAAGGAAACGGCCTCTCTCGCTCAGAAACGATATTCCGATTCCGCATTCAGAGCATTTGCCCATCAGCTGCGGGCTCATGGAGACGCGACCGAAACAGACGATGCCCGCGAGCATGTGCAGGGGCACCCGCATTCTGGACTCGCCCTCGACCCGGGCGGATACGGTCTCACCCTCCACCGCGAGATAGGTTCCCTGGGTGGTCACATAGAGCGTGTTTCCGTGTCTCTTCATCAGACAATTTCTCGGATTCTATTTACTGCAGCGATCGATGTATCGTCGAACGGAACGGGATCCGCCTGCTGCATCCGGTAAGCACAGCTCCAGCAAAGAACAGCTATCGCAGGCCTTGGTTCTTTTTGGCAGCGGCGTCACGCGGGAATCGATCAGCGCATGGAGATTCCTCGCCGATTCCGCCGTCAACCGCCGCAACTCCGGATCGAAGTTCACCGCCTCACGCCGTTGCTGCTTGCCGTAGAACAACGCGCCGCAGGGGATACACACATCGAGCATCTCTTCGAGACAGAGCGCTTGAGCACAGAGCTGCACCCGATCACAGGGACCGGTCTTAGGCTTTCCTCGTTTGTACTCAATGGGAAAAGGGCACCACAGGCCCTGCAGCCCGGGAAACGAAACGCAATCGCGCGATCCTTGCTTGGCAGGCCTGCCATCGTCCGCTTGATGCAGTTCGACGATATCGGCACGTCCCGACAGGCCATGCTGCACCGATTTCAACTCCAGGCCGCGCAGGATCACGGTATCACCGCGCAGCTCGCGCCGGGGCGCCGACTCGTCCGTCCGCTGGTGCAGGTGCGATCCTTCCAAGGTCAGCGGATTATCTTTCCACTGCCCCTCCAGGTAGATCAGGGCGCACTGCCGCCTGCAGAACACCAGGTGCTGCAGGGCCGAAAGCGGCAGAAGTTCGTCGTCGTTGAACGTTGCGGCGGCACTCATGTATCACTCGATCATTCGTATTCTTCAACGGTACCATGGCTTTGCGTATCACTCGCCAGGACCTGAGGCAACCTCGCTATTCCACAACATTCAACCACTCTACGCCCGCCGGTTTCTCATCCCAGTGAATACGAAGTGATCCCGTATCACAGTCGGCGATGCCCACTCGTACTCCAGCAGACAAACCGTCACGATGGAGCGTGATACGATAGTCACTGAAAGCCCTCGGGACAGTCTCCCGGCTCTGCTTCTCGACTTTGACAAGATCGAAGAGAACATGCGCGGGAGCGCAGCCCAGCATGGCCTGGCGTTTGCGCTGCTCGCTATCGCTGTCGGTCCCTTCGTGTTTGAAGATCACGAGGAGACGCAGGTTCATCAGTCCCTTGCTGCTTGAGCGATCGTGTTCGTACATGTTGAGGATGGCCTCCCAGAGCAGTTCCAGGTCCTGTTCGCTGAAGCCCGTTTGCTGAGCCAGGTGGGCGCTGATGAAACCTTTGCCCATGTAAAGGCCGTAGGGGATGAGGGCCTTGCGGCCCATGGTGCGGAGTTTGTCCTCGGGCTGCTCGCCTTCCCACTTCAGGTAATCCGCGCTGCTCTTGGCTGCCCGCACATCTTCTGCCACGGCCATCCGCGTAATTGATACATCCAGCGGGAGAACGGGATCAAGCGACCGGGCAAAGGCTATCTGCACCGGCCCGCGTACCTGACCGGCATTGGGACCGGTACTCATGACCGCGCCGAACGCGCGTACATCGAAGAAATTGTCGCAGATCCACCTGCGCGCCGCTTCGACCTTGGCTTTCCCCGCACCTTTGCTCCCAGAATAACCGCCATCCGTTTCTTCATGGGACTTGATGATCTTGGTATTCAGATTTGTGGCGTGTTCCACGAAGATCGAATTGGGCATCTCGTTGCCACGCGCGAGCTGCACATAGTTGCGGATGCGGCGCTTTACGGCCACGTCGCTCACCAGGCCGCGCATGTCCTCGGGATCGATGCGCGGCGCGTTTCCCGCGTCGGGATCCCCGTTGGGATTACCGTTCTCACAGTCGAAGAGGAACAGGAATTCGTAACGATTTTCGATTGTATTACGCATGGGGATGAGCCCTCCTTTCAATCGTTGGCTTCCTCAGCACCGGCGGTGTCGCCGGTCTCTTTTGGTTTGCGATCGGCGGCGATCTGCTGGTAATACCCCAGCGCGAAAAGGCTCTGCTCTTCAAGAGAGAGACTTGCCGGAAGTCCTCCTTCGATCCGCGCCCAGATATCGGCCAGCTTCCTTTCAAACCAGGAGGGCAAGCCGCCCTCCAACTTGTTGAGGTGGTGCTGACTCGTGGCTGCCAAGCGCCCCAGGATCAACGCCGGCGTCGCGCAGGCGCCGGTATAATAGCGCTGGACTACGCCCGCCCCAACATCTCCAAGGGCTCTTCGCTGAAGCCGGGCATAAACTGCCATCAACCGGCCGCAATGATAGGCCGGCGACGGATGATCCTCGGATAGGTAAGGACCCATCGGTATTCCTCCACTTTGACGAACGTGAAATGCTTTCAAGAGACCCATTCGGGCATGATTGGCGGGCCGGTCGTCGATGATATCCACCTTGACGCGCGCCAGGGCCTGCGCCAGGGCCTCGCGAGGAATGGCTTCGCAGCGGGCGGCAATGCGCCACATCTTGGCGACGAATGGCGGATTCAGATCGCCCAGATCGCGCACGGTGGCTCCCAGTACGGCCAGGAACTTCGGGACGGGAGCAGTTCCGGCGCCGTCGCGGCGTACGATTTCCAGGTGGTCGAACCATTCGGTGACGTTGCCCACGAACTGCTCGAAGGGTCCTTCCATGAAATCGCGCATTACGAGACGACCGGAGTTGGCCGACAGGGTGAGGGCATAGTATTCGTTGTCCGCCAGGTCGGGCCTCTTCCCGGCGCGGATGGCGCCGAGGAGTGCCCTGGCCCTTACTCGTGCATCAAACTCATCCCCTGTATCTTCGCGTCCGAATATCGCCTCTGCAAGATCGTCGTCGGGATTTTCCAAGGGTCTCCTGTACCAGTGAACGACCTTCGCTGCGGCCAGCCTGCGGCCGTGGTTTCGGATCAGGTCGTCGAGACCGGTTTTGTAGTCCGCGGCGACGGTCTCCGACATGGCGGCATTGGCGCTTTGCTTGAGGCCGTAAGAGCAGAAGGAGTCCTGCTTGTACGAAGCCAGCGCGTCGCCGGTGGGCAAACCTCCGACGTCCGCCAGACCTTTGATCTTCGGTTGAATTCGAACGGGCACGACAACTTCGCCGGAGACAAGGCAAGGCACGGTGCCCGGCTTTACGCGTTTGCCGCCTCTGCCCGTTTCGGCTTCCGCAACAAGTTCTGCGTGGCGTTTGCGCCACCAGTCGTGCCAGACGCAGTCTTCCACCGGATAGATCGGGTCGCGCCCGAGGATGGCCACAGTGACCTTGTCGCCGGGCTTGGCCTTGTGTTCCACGAGCTGTGTGCGCATGGACTCCAGGGCGTCGCGATCGTCGAGGGTATCGGCTATGGGCACAAGTTCGGGTATGATCCCGGTGACTTCGCGAAGCATCTTGACAAACCAGGTATGTTTGCCCTGCCGCTTGAGCTGCGCCCGCTCATCGTCGTCGTCTTTGCTGAAAAGGGCTGCGGTTTCCGCGCTCTCGATGAAGACATGGCTGCGCGGTTCCGACCCGGCACGCAATAGCGTGAAGCTCATCTCCGGACAGCAGGGAAAGTCCAGCGCAGCGTCGGCTACATTGAGGAATTTCCCCCGTGCGTCGAACACCAGGGCCCAGCGCGCGGTCTCGGACTTGAAACCTGGCTCCAGCGCAATGCCGCGCTCGCGTGCGTAGTCGACTACCAGCTCGAGCATCAGGAGGGCCTCCTTTTCGGCTTGCGCACGGCATCATCCGCGTAGGAAGGTATTTCAAGCACCCCCTGCCGAAGGTCGGCGCGGAACACGCTGATTGCAGGCTCGTCGCTGTTCTTTCCGGGGCGACTCAGATCGAAGACGTCGTAGAGCATCCAGCCGATTTCCATATCGCGCTGTATGGGGGCGGGCGCCGGTATTTCCTCTTCCACGAGACGGAAGTAGGCGGGAAACTCGCGACAGCCGAAGTAGGGCTGCTGGAAGCACTTTCCGCTGCGCGCCCGGCGCTGGAACTGGCTATCCAGGGCTGCCTGGCGATTTTGGAATTCCGTCCACGGATGAATTCGGGCGTGCAGGCGATAGTGCACGTCCTTCAAAGCCATGGTTTGCCGTTGCGTGCGTCCGCGGACATCCGTTCCCCAGAAGGTTCTGTCCACGTCGGCAAAAATGGGCTCGGGAGGTTTTTTGCCCGCCATCCACTCGGCCACCGCCCTGGCATTGACCTTTTCCTTTACTTCGTTGCGGCGCAAGGCGATGTAGCCGGGCGGACTCAGCACCTCGACGCATGTGACTTGCCAGCGGAACTCGACGGGTTTGCAGTAGATCGCGTCGAAGATGCCGCGCGCCGCGGAAGGCGTGATGACTGGGTAACTGAAACGTTCGACCTTCAGTTCTGGGCGACTGAAACAAGCGAAATCGCCCCAGACTTCAAGAATGTGTGATCTTCGTGTCATGAAACCCCCTTTCTGTTCAACGACGAAAAGTCTATTCGGAATTCGGCAAGCAACATCTCTAGAACGTAGATGGCGCTCTTGTTACCAGGGTGCCTGACTGATTCTGTGACAAACGTGGGAGCGCGTCCCCTTGGTTCTTGAGACTTGATTTTATACTAGAAGGAACTCCGGCGAATCCGGTGGATCCAACCCTTTCAGATCGTCGTAGTGCTTTTCTCTCAGGTAAATGAACCAGTCTTCCACCACGCTCCCGCGGCGCAGAGGCACGGATTCAACATGTTCACGCAATCGGTCGATCGCCCTACCTGCGAATACACTAACCGTGTACGGGCGAGTGCGGCGGATCCAGTCGCCCGTAAACCCGCGGTGGGGATCGCGGACTTCCCCGGCGAGGGCGGTGTAAGCATCCTGGTCAAAGGGGACAAGAATGTTGACGCTGCGGTTGGGAATCAGACGATACAGCCGGGCGACTTCCGGAAAATGCAGGTTTGCTACGGCTTCGACCAACTTCTGATTGTCCGTACAATGTGTAAGACTGTAAAGCAGCTCGTAGTACCCGGTAAATATCGAAGGGTCGTCAATATCGATGCCTTTTTCACCAGCACTTTTAAGGAGTGTTTTTGTGCAGTCCGCGGCTTTCGCGTACACATCGGGTGGATAGCTCTCTTCCGCCGGCCGGAAAACGCGTACTTCCCCGGGCCGGGTTCGCTTACCCGCCCGGTTGCAGCGGCCAGCCGCCTGGGCGATGGCTTCCAACGGCCCAAGAGCACGAAATACCACGGGGAAGTCGATGTCCACACCGGCCTCTACACATTGAGTGGCAACCAGGCGGCACGGACTTCCATTCTCCAGGCGCGCATGAACATCGCGCAAAACACGCTCGCGATGGGCCGGGCACATGTTGGTGGAGAGATGCAAGCGGCTACGGTCCTCATCGCCAAGTGCTCCAAGCAAGTCCAAGGCCTGGCGCTTGGTGTTGACGATGCAGAGCGCTTGATCGTGCTCGGCAAGGTCGACCGCCAGCTCGTCCCACGACAGTCGCTGTGATTCATCCGGCCATGATACGTTGACCCGCTTAGATCGCTTGAACAGGTTCAATTTCTCATCTGCGATTTCCCGTGGCTGCCAGCCCACCGGACTCATGGCGCGCACGGGGCGGTCGAGAGTTGCAAAGGCCGGCTGCGTAGCTGTGGCGAAGACGACGCTACCGCCAAAGCGTTCCGACAACCATGACAGGGTGGCGAGAGTTGGCACGGCGAGTTTCGGTGGAATCGTCTGCACTTCATCGAATAGAATGACGCTCCTCGCCAGGCGATGCAGTTTTCGGCAGGCGGAAGATCTATTCGCGAACAGCGATTCAAGCATCTGGATACTGGTGGTGATTACCAGCGGTGCATCCCAGTTCTCCGACAGGAGTCGATGAACGCGCGCAGCTTCGTCTTCGTTGTCCTGCACGCTGCCGCTTTCTCGGGTGCCGGCCATACTGTGATGCTCCAGAACGTAGAAATCGCCGAAGGTGGGCTGGAAAAGGTTGCGGTACACTGCGGCAGTCTGTTCAATGATGCTCAGGTAGGGGATTACGACCACTATCCGGCGCAGGTCCCACTTCTCAGCATGCTTCAAGGCGAAGGCAAGCATGGCCAAGGTCTTCCCCGCGCCCGTCGGAGCCGTCAGCGTGAAGATGCCCTTTGGAAAATCCGCCGCCTCATAGCAGGCCTTCAGCAGGTCCGCACGAAGCTTGGAGATGGGGGAAGAGGCGTTCCCTGAAGCTTGAAGGCGCTCCAGTTCGATTTGTAGCAATCGAAGCGCTTCCGCAGCCCGCAGTTCAGTTCCTTCACGACGGTACCTGCGCAACTCGTCCGCGGTGCCCTGGAAATGAGCTTCGGTTTCCACGAAATCGGCGTCAACGAGCGCGCTGAAGAGCATGCGCAGGTCGAGCATGGCCGCGGCGGCTTCGCCCTCCTGCAGAAGGGCCGGTCGGAGGCTGGATTCGATCTCTCCAGATCGTAAACCATCGTTTATGAACCTGTGAATCAGGTCCTCAGAATCGGATTGCGAGAGCCGAAGGTTGGAAGGAAATGGCTTTGCGGCTTTGGTTAGCTGTTTCAGATCACCCAAGCTCGGAAGTCCGACATGGTGTCCCATTACCGCGATGGAAGCAGCGAGTCCGTTCTTCTGGTATCGCTTAAGTATTTCGCGAGCCCCATTCGTCCAATGATCGATTCCTGATTCCAGCCCTTTGAGTCGATCCTGGAACCGGTCCCCGTATTTCCCCAGGTCATGCAGCAGACCCGCTATCCGCGCTTCTTCTTCCGCTCCAAAGGCGCATGCATATTCGGCAGCACGATCCGCTACGGCTTGCAGATGAACGGCCAGCGGTTCAGTTTGCCCCGCGCTGTTCTTGCTGTGAGCCAGGTACTCGCTCATCGGATTTCCAGCAAGTGTGGGAAGTGAGTTATGTACATAATACTGCGTGGATCCTGTGCTGGTCGTACTAATTTCCTTAGAACCTCAGTAACCGACAAGCTCAAAGGAACCGTGATACAAATCTCCCGCCAATGCTGAGGCTGCAAGGGTGGAACCGCAGGACTATCCTCACTCCCCCCTTCCCCTTCTCCTTCCCCTTTCCCCGCAAATCGCTAAGCTTCTAAGGCAATCATGAATCACGGTACGCCCGGGCCACGACCTGGCGTATCACGAGATTCGCCCGAGGATCGCCATGCTCCGCTCCCGACTGCTGGGAAGATCCACGCCGCCTATTCGGCCCTGATCCTGCTGACCACGATCCTGCTCGGCGTGATGGTCACCCGGCGCATCGAGGCGGACGCCCTGCGCGAAATCGAGCAGGACCTGGGCGTCCGGGCGGTGCTGCTGCGTGATCTCGCGGGACCGGCGCTGGCGGAACCATCCGGCGCTGGCTTCCAGGAACGGATCCGGGCCCTGGGTCGCGAGATCTCCACGCGCCTGACGGTGATCGCCCAGGACGGCTCCGTGATCGCCGACTCCGAGGAGGATCCCGCCCGGATGGACAACCACGCCGATCGCCCGGAGATCATCTCGGTGCGCAGCCACGGGCGCGGCTTGAGCAGCCGCTACTCGAACACCCTGGGTCAGCGCATGATGTACCTGGCCCTGCCCGTCCACGGCGAGGGCGGGCGCCTGGGCTAGGTGCGGACCTCGCTGTCGCTGGCGGCCATCGAGGACTGGCTGAGGTTCTTCGGCACGGTGGTGGTCCTGGCCGGCGGACTGGCCGTCCTACTGGCCCTGGTCCTCGGTTTCTTCCTGGCCCGGCATTTCATCCAGCCGCTGAGTTCAATGACCGGCATGGCCGAATCCATGACCCGCGGCGACTTCGGGCAGCGGATGCCCTTACGCGCTTGAACGAACTCAGCGAGATCCTTGGCGCCACCCTGGGGGCGGATGCAGAGCAGCAGGGCCTGCTGCGCAGTATCGGGCCCTCCGGCGAACGCTCGATCGAGCTGTAATCCTCGCCCCTGCACGACGGCCGGGGGGAGCTCGCGGGCGCAGTGGCGGTCCTGCACGACATGACGGAGCTGCAGCGCCTGGAGACCATCCGGCGGGACTTCGTAACCAACGCCTCCCATGATTTGCAGACCCCCATCTCCGTGATCCGGGGCATGGTGGAGATCCTCCTGGAAGACCCCGGAATGCTCCCCGAGAAGCGCAGGCACTTCCTCGAGCGGGTCGCCTCCCAGTCCCTGCGCCTCTCCGCCATAGTGCGGGACCTGCTGGTCCTCTCCCGGGCGGAGAGCGAGGTGGCCGGCCTGGAGCGTGAGACACTCGACCTGTGCGAGATCGTCGGCGGCGAGGTCCAGGCGCTGGCTCCCGCCTGCGAGGCCCAGGACCGGCAACTGCGACAGCTCCTGCCCGAGGAACCGCTGCAGGTAACGGGCGACGCCAAAGCCTTGCGCGAGGCGGTCTCCAACCTGCTGGACAACGTCCTGAGGTACACGCCCGCCGAGGGGCGGATCGACGTCGAACTCAAGCGGGAGGGCGATCAGGCCGTGATACAGGTCGCGGACACGGGCATCGGAATCGAATCCCTGGACCAGGAACGGATCTTCGAACGCCTCTATCGCGTGGACAAGGCACGCTCCCGCGAACTCGCCGGCACGGGCCTGGGCCTCTCCATCGTGCGCAACACCGTCCTGGCCCACGGCGGCGAGGCAACGGTCTCGAGCACTCCCGGAGCGGGAAGCACCTTCAGAGTAAGCCTGCCGGTATCACCGGACCGTGTGATTTCCAGGAGAATTCCGCCGTCTTAACCGTCTCCTAACATGGAGCTCATACAATGGTCCTCTTATCCATGGAGGACCGCATGAACAGGATCGCATCCATCGTCGCCTGCCTGGCGCTTCCGGCGCTGCTGCTTAAGGGGGGTTGTGGAAAAGAGAGCAGCCGGGAAGCCGGCGGACTGTCCGGAACCGTCAGCGTCGACAGCTCCAGCACCGTTTTCCCCATCACCGAAGCCGTGGCCGAGGAATTCCAGCGCGCCGCGGAGAACAAGATCGGCTTCATCGAGATGCCCGTGGCCTTCGACGGCATCTCCGTCCTGGTCAATCCGCGCAACGATATCGTGGATTACCTGAGCGTGGAGGAGCTGCGCAAGATCTGGCAGCCGGGCAGCACCGTCCACAAGTGGAGCGACGTGCGTCGGGGCTGGCCCGATCGCCCCATCAATCCCTACGGCCCGGGCACCGATTCAGGCACCTTCGACTGTTTCACCAAGGCCGTCAACATCGCCGAGCGTGCCGCCTTCCTCGCGGCTCACGACGCGCTGCCTGAAGTCGGGGACCTGCAATCCATGGCTGAGGGCGTGCGCATCATGGTCTGTACGAGCCTGGACGCGCTGACCCACACGGACTCCAAGCCGGCTCGCGACGTGCTGACCATGGACGACGACATCGACGACGCCAACCGGGAGATGTTCGATCGCCTGCTGAAGGTGGTGCGCGAGCAGCCCGAGGCCGCCGAGCGGGCCCTGCACCTGGTTAGCACCTCACGGCACCTCGAGCGGATCGCCGACCACTCCTCCAATATCGCCGAGGACGTGATCTACATGGTCGAGGGCGTCCTGGTTCGCCACAATCTCTGACAGACCGCTTCCCCCGCGGCCGAACTCAGTCCAGGAAGCTCAGATCCGCCGGTTCGTAGTACTCCCGCGGGTGCGCGCAGGAGGGGCATTTCTTCGGCGGCTCGGTCCCCTCGTGCACGTAGCCGCAGACCGAGCACTTCCAGGCGATGGGCTCGTCCCGCTTGTAGACCGTGCCCTTCTCCACCATGTCGAGCAGCTTCAGGTAGCGGTCTCGATGGCGGGCTTCGATCTTGGCTATCTGCCGGAACAGGTTGGCCGCCTTTTTGTTGCCTTCCGCCTCGGCGTCCCGGGCGAAGTCGGGGTACATGGTGGTGGTCTCGTAGTCCTCGCCGGCGATGGCTTCCTTCAGGTTGGCCGCGGTGTCCCCGAGTTTCCCCAGCAGCAGGAAGTGATCCTTGGCGTGCCGCCGCTCGTTGTCGGCCGTCTCCTCGAATAGCCTGGCGATGTAGTGATAGCCTTCCTTGCGGGCCACGGCCGCGAAAAAGGTGTACATGTTCCTCGCCTGCGATTCTCCCGCGAAGGCGGCTTTCAGGTTTTCTTCGGTCTTGCTCATCGGGTTCCTCCTTGCTTCGGCTGATTACCCTGAATATGCAAATCCCGAAGTTGTCTTCGCCATCCGCCGGGTTCCCTGCCCGGGCCGTCCGAATCACCGCAGGCTCACCTAAATCTCGCCTCCCGGCTTGCCGATCTGTTCCATATGCCGGTAAGTCCGGCAGATCCTCTCGATGAGGAAGGGAGCTTTGCTGCATGAGCGCGGATTCTCCTCCGGCGGACGCCGCCCGCCTCAGCCCCGATTTCCTGCTGGCCGACCGGGAAGAGCCACCTCCCGAGGCCTCGCGGAGGATCCAGGCCATCCTGGAGAACATTCCCCACCTGGTCCTGTTGCTGGACCTAGATGGAAGGGTGCGCACGGCCAACCGGGGCCTGCTGAACCTGGACCGCGGGGAGCTGGCCGGCCGGATGCTCTGGGAGATCCTGCCCGGCGTCGAGGAGGACGAGCTTCGCTCCCTGCTGCGCAGCGCCGCCGAGGATCTCAAGCACGTGGAATTCTACTGCGAGGCGCCGGGAACGGAGGGCGGGGCAGTTCACCTCTCCAACAGCGTGGGTCCCGTCTCGCTCGACGGCCGGCTGGATTCCCTGGTGCTGGTTTCACGTGATACAACGCACGGCCGGCGGGTCGAGAAGACCCTGCGCCGGCTCGCGGAGGCGGTCGAACAGACGCACGAGAGCGTGGTGATCACCGATGCTGAAGGGGCCATCCAGTACGTCAATCCCGCTTTCGAGGCAATCACCGGCTATACGCGCGAGGAGGCGCTCGGCGAGAACCCGCGGATCCTGAAAAGCGGCCTGCAGGACCAGGCCTTCTACGAGGACCTGTGGAACACCATCTCCGGCGGGAAACCCTGGAAAGGGCGCTTCAGCAACCGCCGCAGGGACGGCACGGTCTACATCGAGGAAACGGCCATCTCCCCGGTCAAGGATCCCCGGGGTCGCATCGTCAGCTACGTCGCCGTGAAGCGGGAGATTACCGAGAAACTGGACCTGGAGGCCAAGTTCCAGCAGAGCCAGAAGCTGGAATCCATCGGGCGGCTGGCCGCCGGCATCGCCCACGAGATCAACACGCCGATCCAGTACGTCAGCGACAACACGGTCTTTCTCAAGCGCGCTTTCGGCCTGCTGATCAACGCCATGCACGGCTTCGAGCAGCTGCTGGAGGCCGCAGGCCGTGATACCCTCACTCCGGAGGCGCTCAGGGAGGCCGAGCGGGCCGCCAGGATGACCAAGGTGGATTTCCTGCTGAAACAGGTGCCGCGCGCCGTCGAACAGTCGATCGAAGGCCTGGAACGGGTGGCGCACATCGTGGGCGCCATGAAGGAGTTCTCCCATCCCAACCAGGGCCGGATGCAGCCGCTCGACCTGGCTCACGCCATCGAGACCACGGTCACCGTGTCACGCAACGAGTGGAAATACGTGGCGGAAGTCGAGACGGATTTCGATCCCGAGCTGCCGCCGGTCCCCTGTCGGCGGAACGAGATCAACCAGGTCCTGCTGAACCTGATTGTCAACGCCGCCCAGGCCATCGCCGAGCTCACGGACGGCGGAAGCGCGGGCAAGGGCAGGATCACGATCGAGACCCGCTGCGAGGACGACCTGGCGGTGATCAGGATCGGCGACACGGGTCCTGGAGTTCCCGAGCAGATCCGGGAACTGATCTTCGAGCCCTTCTTCACGACCAAGAAGGTCGGCAAGGGCACGGGCCAGGGACTGGCCATCGCTAGGCACGTGGTGGTCGAAAAGCACGGCGGGGAACTGCTCGTGGAGTCCGAACCGGGCTCGGGCAGCGTTTTCGTGATCATGCTGCCGCTCGAGCAGGAGCCGCAGGGGGAGGAAACATGAGAATCCTCTTCGTAGACGACGAACCGCGGATCCTCGAAGGCATCGAGCGCATGCTCTTCCACAAGGCCGACGAGTGGGAGATCATCTGTCTCACGAGCGGTGAGGCCGCCATGGCCGAGCTGGAGAGCGCCCGCTACGACGTGATCGTCACCGACATGCGCATGCCCGGCATGGACGGAGCGGCCGTGCTGCGGGAGGTCCACCAGCGCTACCCCGGGCTCATCCGCATCGTGCTCTCCGGCTATACCGAACTGGAAGCCGCGGCGCGGGCGGTTCCCGTGGCTCACCAGTTTCTGACCAAGCCCTGCAGCGCGGAAGTGCTGGAGGAAGTCATCCGGCGGGCCTGCAGCCTGCAGGAGTTGTTGAGCGACGAGGCGATCAAGCGGGCGGTGGGACACATCGACTCGCTGCCCTCGGCACCCAGGGTTTACACGGAACTGACCCAGGCCCTGGCCGATCCACGGACGGACGCCAAGACCGTGTCGCACATCATCGGTCGCGATCCGGCAATGAGCGCCAAGATCCTCCAGCTCGTCAACTCCTCGTTCTTCGGCAGGCCGGCCAAGATCACCAGCATCCAGCTGGCCGTGGTCTGCCTCGGCTTCCGCATGGTCAAGAATCTTGCCCTGTCCGTGGAAGTCTTCGTCAATCCCCCGGCCGCCGGCGTAATCCGCGGGTTCTCCATCGACGAGCTCCAGAACCACTCGCTGCACACGGCAGCCCTGTCGACCTTGATCCTCGACGACAGGCACGCGGCCAACGACGCCTTCATGGCGGGCATGCTGCACGACATCGGCAAGCTGATCCTGGCGGCCGAACTTCCCGCGCGATTTGCCGAGTGCCTGTCGCTGGCCCGGACGGATGGACGCCCCCTGCACGCCGTGGAAAAGGAGATGCTGGGCATCACCCACGCCGAGATCGGCGCCTGCCTGCTCGGTGTGTGGGGCCTGCCTTACCCGATCGTCGAAGCCGTGGCCAGCCACCATGCACCCGAGCGCGTGCCCCTGCGCTCGGCCATGGGAGTACTGGAAGCCGTGCATGTCGCCGATTGCCTGGTGCGCGGGAACCCCCTGAATCCCTTCTTAACTCAAGAGCTGGAACTGCAGGACAAGCTAGCCGACTGGAGCAGGCTGGCGGAGGTCCTGGATCAGGGCAACGGAGTGATACAATCCGATGACTGAATCGTACGACAACCGGCGAGTTCTCTGCGTGGACGACGAGACCAACGTGCTCGAGGGTCTCGAGCGCAGCCTGTTCGAGAGCTTCGACGTGCTGACCGCCAAAAGCGGCGCCGACGGTCTGGGCCTGATTCGCGCCGAAGGGCCCTTCGCGGCCGTCGTCTCGGACATGCGCATGCCCGAAATGGACGGCGCGGCCTTCCTGTCCGCCGTCAAGCGAAACGCCCCCGACACGGTCCGGATCCTGCTCACGGGCCACGCCGACGTGGACGCGGCGATCGCGGCCGTCAACCGGGGAAACATCTACCGCTTCCTCTGCAAGCCCTGCCCGCAGGACCAGCTGGTGGACACGCTCGAAGAGGCGATCCGCCTCTTCCGCCTGGTGACCGCCGAGCGCGACCTGCTGGAGAAGACCCTCAAGGGCTCGGTGAAGGTGCTGACCGACGTGCTCAGCCTCGCGGCGCCGGTGGCCTTCAGCCGGGCCGGGCCGCTCAAGAGCTACATTTCCCACATGGTCAAGTACCTCGAGCTGAAGGGCGGGTGGAAGTTCGAACTCGCCGCCATGCTCTCCCAGATCGGTTGTATCACACTGCCGACGGACACGCTCGACAGGGTCTATGCCGGAAGGGAGATCAGCGAGAGCGAACAGAAGATGCTGGAGGCGCACCCGGAAACGGGCTACCGGCTGCTGAGCAATATCCCGCGCCTGGAGCCCATCGCTGAGATGATCCGCCGCCAGGACGACCTGGATGCCGGTGGTCCCTGCACCGAAGAAGTGAAAACGGGCGCCATGATGCTCAAGGCCGCCCAGGCGGTGGATCTGCTTGTAACACAGGGACAACTGGTGCACGTGGCCGCCAGGCAGCTGCAATCAAGCGAGAAATACGACCAGCAGTTGCTGATCGCGCTCGAGGACTACCGCCGCAGCGAGGGCTCCGAGGTCGTCAAGTCCCTGCGGGTCAAGGAGCTGCGCACCTTCATGATCCTGGCCGAGGACGTACGCGCCGCCAACGGCTACGTCATCTTCAAGAAGGACCGCGAGATCAACAACGCGCTGCTCGAGAAGCTGAGCAACTTCGCCGCCGGCATCGGAGTGATCGAACCGATCCGCGTGAAGATCCCCACGTGATACGATGTGATGCGTTGTGATTCGATCAGTGAGCCTGACCGCCGGATTGAGTCGCCACTGCCAGCCAGCGCCCATGGCGCCTGATCCAGACGCGCAGGTAGGGAAACCGCCCCTCCAGTTCCTCCTCCTCGTGCGACCACTTCACGAAGGTCCGCGCGGTCGCCACGGCGCAGTCGCCGTGGACGGCGATCCGGATGTCCTCGTGACTCAGGGCGAGAATGGACCGGCCGGCGGATTTCATGTCAGCGAGCACCTCCGATTTGCCGCGTCTCCGACCGTCCAGACCGATCCCTATAAAGTCATCGGCCAGAAGATGTTCGATCGCGTTGACATCTCCGCTTAGGGCGGCGGCCGCGAATTCCCGCTCCATCCGCGTGAGCTCCGAGACGATCCCGGAGTCATCCTGCATCGAGCAACCCAGGACGATCAGTGCAAGGGCGGTTGCGAGTAGAACGTACTTCATGAGTGCTGCTCCCATCAACGAGTAACACGTGAGTTGCCGAGGAATACCCGTCAATCCGGCGAAAGCCAATTCTCGCATAGAACTCGGCTGCCGCCGCGCTGTCCGTCCTGAGGCGGAGAACTCGAAACCGGTCTGTCGCCGCGCTGCGGACAGCATCGACCAGCTGCCGGCCCACACTGCGCCCGCGCATCGATGGATCGACGTACAGCCGGCGAACGCGTCCGCTGTGCAGGTCCGATTCGTAGGGGTCGATGTTCAGCCCGCAGATTCCAGCCGGCCGGCCGCCGCTGCGCGCAATGAACAGGGCTTCGCCATCGCGGTCGAACCGGTTTGTTCCAGATTCCCAATCCTGCTGCAGGCGCCGAAGGAACTGGAAACCCTCGGTGATACTCGCCTCAATCAGCATTGTCAAGTCGGCGGGAAGGGAATCAACGGGCTGAACAACGACTCTCATGCACTGCCGGTCCATAACTTCTCGGTCATCACCGCGGCGAAGCGCAGCCGGGTCCGCTCCTGACGCGGCTTGAATCGTGGTGCCGATGTGAGCTGACGATTGCCGTGTCTGAGCGGCGAGGCGCAGCCGGGTCCGCTTCAGACAC
>CAZMSD010000003.1:16954-164848 GCA_964568855.1 uncultured Bacteroidaceae bacterium
GGTTGAAATAGCGGTACGGCCATGCCGTGGCGGAAGCCGTGTCTGAGCGGCGAGGCGCAGCCGGGTCCGCTCCAGACACGGTTGAAATAGCGGTACGGCCATGCCGTGGCGGAAGCCGTGTCTGAGCGGCGAGGTGCAGCCGGGTCCGCTCCAGACACGGCTGAAATCGCAGTGCCGCCTCGCGGCATCCGCGATTTCAGCCTTTTATAACCCCGAGCGGCCTGAAGCGCGCCAGCGGCCGGCAGATCCCGGCCTCGCTCACGGCCCGCACCACGGCGCTGACATCCTTGTAAGCCTCGGGTACTTCCTCCGCCACGCTGCGCTTGCCGCGGGCCAGCACTCTCACGCCCATCCCCCGCAGCTCCTCCAGCGGATCCCGCCCGCGGCAACGGCGCTGGGCCTCGCGCCGGCTCAGCAGGCGGCCCGCGCCATGACAGGCCGAGCCGAAACTCAGGGCCATGGCCTCTTCACTACCCAGGCAGAGATAGGAATAGCGGCCCATGTCGCCGGGTATCAGCACCGGCTGCCCGACGGCGCGATAGGCTTCGGGCAGCGTCTTCGAGCCGGGCCCGAAGGAGCGTGTCGCGCCCTTGCGGTGCACGCAGAGATTGCGCTTTTTCCCCTTGACTTCGTGCGACTCGATCCGGGCGATGTTGTGCGACAGGTCGTAGATCAGCCGCATGCGCAACTCGCCGGCGTCCACCCCGAGGCCCCGGCACAGGGCTTTCTCGCACAGCGCGCTGATGATCTGGCGGTTGGCGAAGGCGAAATTGGCGGCGGCCCGCATGGCCCCCAGGTAGGCCCGTCCCTCGGAAGAGTCGAGGGGCATGGCCGCCAGCTGGGCGTCGGGCAGGCGGATCCCGTAGCGTGACACAGCCTTCCGCGCCTGTTTGAGGTGGTCGTCGCAGACCTGGTAGCCCAGGCCCCGGGACCCGGTGTGGATGATCGCCACCACCTGATCGGGAGACAGGCCCAGCAGCCGGGCCTCCTCCGCCAGGTAGATCTCCTCGACGTAGCCCAGCTCGAGGAAGTGGTTGCCCGAACCCAGGGTGCCCATCTGCCGGGCGCCCCTCTGGCGCGCGCGATCGCTCAGGCATCCCGCGTAGGCGCCCCGCTCGCGGCCCCCTTCCTCGATGAACTCCAGGTCCCGCCCTGAACCGTAGCCCAGCTCCACGGCGCGCCGCGCCCCGCCCTCGAGAAACCGCTCCAGGTCTGTCCGACTCAGGTCGGGGATGGCGCCCTGGCTGCCGACTCCCGTGGGCACGCTGTTGAACAACTCGGTCAATGTCTCACGCAGACGTCGCGCGAGTCCTTCGCGCCGGATCCCGGTGGCCAGCAGGCGGACGCCGCAGTTGATGTCGTAGCCCACGCCGCCGGGCGAAATCACGCCTTCCCCGGCGTCCGTGGCCGCGACGCCGCCGATGGGGAAGCCGTAGCCCCAGTGGATGTCGGGCATGGCCAGAGACCAGCCCACGATCCCCGGCAGGTGCGCCACGTTCCGTACCTGCTCGATGCAGGGATCCTCGCCCAGGTTCCGCATCAGCTCCGGCGAGGCGAAGATCCGTCCGGGGACCCGCATGCCGCCTTCCCGCGGTATTTCCCAGAGATGGCTGTCGATCCGCTTCAGGGACTTCATCGTCGCACTTATAGATCGAACACGAAGCGCGCGGTCCACAGGCCCGCTTTCCGCCTTACTTCGTAGCGGTGATAGGTCAGGGCCTTTACTTCGTGATACAACTCGTGGCGCACCGGATCGGCCGGTTCGCCGTACATCTCGGCCGTCAATTCAGTGGACTCGTCGGCCGATTCACCCCCCGCCGGCCGCACCTGGAACCTGTGCAGGAGCAGGGCCTCGCCGTGGGCGAGGAAGATCAGCTCTTCGAGCCAGTATCGCAGGCGCTCCTCCGGCGGCGCCGGCGGGAGTCGCATCCGCAGGCCCAGCAGCTCCGCCACGCCCGCGCGGTCGCAGACCAGGTCGTAGAGGGCCTCGGCGCAGCCTTCCAGCAGGCCGCTGAAGTCGGGAGCGCGGATCTCGAGCCCCGCATCCGCCGTGTGATCCAGCCAGGTCAGGTCGGTCAAGATCCGTCCCGCGATTCGTTGCGCGGTCTCAGACGGGTCCGGGCGCTGAGGAAGCGGCAGCGCTTGTACTGGCGGTGTTCCCTGGACCCGGTTACCGGTTGCGGCCGGTCCTGATAAGGCTCCGGCACGTGATCGGAGAGGGGCTGGCTGTGATCCTGCGCTTCGCCCGCGCCGGGATCCGCTCCGGCCGGGAACTCGGCGCAAGCGCCGTCCAGACCATCCGCGGAATCCGGGGGGCGCGATCCCGGAGTTTCGGTGGGGACGATGCGGCGCGACTTGCGCCTCCGGCCGTACACGGCTCCACCACGCCCTTTTCTGCCGGAAACGGATCTGCCGGGTTTGCGTTCCATTCCGCCTCCTTCCTCAGGCCCTTGTTACGCCTGCTGCAATATCGGCAACCCGGAGGATGGGGTTCAAGCTTGAAATGGCCGGCGCCTCGATCCGCCAGGATAGCCCCCGGATCTCCCAATTGGTGGCTTTAATTGCTAGAGTAAGTGGTTGATCGGTCTGTCAAATGGAAGGAAGGAGTCGGAACATGCTCAGCAAGACGGTCCAGGATGCGCTGACGAGTCAGATCGCCGAGGAGCACTATTCGTCGCTGTATTACCTGGCGATGGCGTCGTGGTGCGATACAAAGGGATTCTCGGGAGCGGCGAAATTCCTCTACGGACACTCTGAAGAGGAGCGCTCGCACATGATCAAGATCTTCCATTACCTCAACGACGCCGGTGGACATGCACGTCTTACGGAAACTAAGCTGCCGCCCGATGAGTTCGAGTCCCTCGCGGTGCTGTTCGAACAGGTGCTGCAGCATGAAAAGCATATCTCGTCCTGCATCAACGAGCTGGCCAGTCTCGCGATGACCGAGAAGGACTTCGCCACCATGAATTTCCTCCAGTGGTTCTTAAGCGAGCAGCACGAAGAGGAGCGCCTGTTCCAGACCATTCTCGACAAGCTGGAGATGATTGGCGGCGATTCTTCGAGGCTCTTCTGGATCGACAAGGAACTCGAGGGAATGGCCGGTCAGAGAGTCGATACCGCGATGGACGAGTAGCAGATATCGACACGCTGGACAACACACCGGCTGTTATGTAAAGAGGGTCGTCCGTACCCGGGAGTCTCACGATGAAAGCGAAGCTCGGATTCGCGCTGGTCCTGCTGGCCTGCTGGATCAGCGGGGCGCGGGCAGCTCTGCCCGAGGTGGACCTGCCCCTTCCGCGGGGAGGAGTTCTGGAGGCGGACCGCGCGCAGCCTGCGCCCGCCTGGCGCGACTTCCTTGAGACCAATCACGACTGGTGGATCGCCGACTGGGACCGCCACCATCCGGCGCCGCACCGCGCGCTGGGCGGCGGACTGCGGCTGGGCGAGGGACCGGTGCTGGACGCCGGGGACCTGGATCGCCGGATTCGGGATTTCCTGCGCGCGCACCGGGGCCTGATGCCCGTGGAGGAGCACGAACTCGAGGCGCTCCACCTCGGCCTGCACGGCGGTGTCTGGTACGCCCGCTACCGCCAGTCGTCGAACGGCCGGCCGGTGCTCCTGAGCGAGACCGAGTTCCGCGTGGGCTCCGGCGGAGGCCTGATGATGATGGGCTCGGACGCCCACGCCGGTATTCCGCGCCTTGAGTCGCGGCTGGACCGCGGCTCGGTGAGGGCCCGCGTCGATGAGCTGGCTTCCGGCGAGCCGGGAACCGGCCGCTGCGAAGTGGGAGACTGGGTGGTCCTGCCGATCCTGGCCGGGAAGGGCTTTCGCTTCGAGACGGCCTGGCCCTGCCGCGTCGATCCCGCGGATCCGGAGCTGGACTACCAGGTATTTCTATCCGGCGAGACGGGAGAGATCCTCTGGAGCTGGAACCGCGTGCGCCACGTGGAGATCTCGGGCGCCGTCGAGTGCTGGGCCGAGCCGCAGGCGCCCGACGACATGCAGGAACTCTTCCCCTTGGATCACGCCTGGATCACGGTGGACGGCGAGCCGGTCACGCTGGACGACGCGGGTTCCTTCACTGTGGACCTGGAGGGCGAGGGGCCCTGGGACCTGGAGGGCGGTTTCGCCGGGCTCTACGCCGACGTGAACCGGCAGGACGGCGCCGACAACGAGTTCGCTTTCTCGCTCGAGGAGGACGGCCAGGTTTTCGAGATCACCGACGCGGACGGGACGCTGATCGAGGAACGCGACGCCTATGTTCACACCAACCTGGTCCACGACTTCATCAGGGGCATGGATCCGAGCTTCACCGGCCTGGACTGGAGCCTGCCGGTGAACATCAACATCGACCAGACCTGCAACGCCTTCTGGAACGGTTCCTCGATCAACTTCTTCCGCGAGGGCGACGGCTGCCCCAACACCGCCCGCGTGGCGGGAGTGGTGTATCACGAATACGGCCACGGCATCAACGACCTGCAGTACGTCCAGGCGGGCTCGCCCTTCGGCATGATCAACGGCGCGCTGCACGAGGGCCTGGCGGACGTGACGGCGGTCTACATCCAGGACGTGAACTACGTCTCGCCGGGCTGGTTCATCCGCGACCTGGACAATTCGAACAGCTACCCCGAGGACATCATCGGCGAGGTGCACTACGACGGCCTGATCATCGGCGGCGCCATGTGGGACCTGCGCGAGACGCTGGGGCTGGAGATCGTCCGGCCGCTGCACCACTTCGCGCGCTGGGGCACTCCCGACGACGTCGACACCGGGCGAGCCTTCTTCGACTACTTCATCGAGCTGCTGGTGGCCGACGACGACAACGGCGATCTCGGCGATCTGACCCCCCACTTCGCTGAGATCGACTCGACCTTCAACCTGCACGGAATCGGCACCGATCTGCTCTGGCTGGGAGCGAACTTCGCCCTCCTGGATCTCGAACTTCTGGCCACTCCGGACGAGGAGCTGCAGTTGGCCGCGAGTTTGGACGTGCCGCCGCTGCTGACCGTCGAGGGCATCGAGGTGCTCTACTCGATCGACGGCGGTGACGATCAGGCCATGCTGCTCGAGGACGAGGGCGAGGGTGTCTGGACCGGCGCTATTCCGGCCCAGCCCGAGGGCACAGTGGTGGAGTATTACGCCCGGGTGCTCAACCCCGAGGGCTTCGTGATCCAGGACCCGGCGGATGCGCCGGATCAACGCTATCGTTCCTATTTCCTTGTGCTGTCCGGACAGACGCTCGATTTCGAGTTGGACGACGGGGGCGCGGAGGCCGAAGGAAGCTGGGAATGGGGAGCCCCGCAGAGCGGGCCCGGCGGCGCCCACAGCGGCGTCAACCTCTGGGCCACCAACCTGGACGGCAACTATCCCGACAATGTCTGGGACATGCTCGACTTCCCGCCGCAGGTCGTGGGCAACAACGGCGTGGCCGTGTTGCGCTTCTGGCACTGGATGAGCATCGAGGCGGGCTGGGACGGAGCCGCCGTGGACATCTCCATCAACGGCGGGGAATTCGAGCTGATCGCGCCGCTGGGCGGCTACGATTTCGTCACACCCGACAACAACACCCGCCCTGGCACACCGGCCTGGTGCGGTTTCCGCGACTGGGAGCAGGCCTCCTTCGACCTGAGCGAATGGGTGCTGCCAGGCGACGAGGTGGTCTTCCGCCTGAGCCTGTTCAGCGACGGCTACGTCACCGACGCGGGCTGGTACGTGGACGACGTGGAGTTCCTGGGATTCCTGGGCGCCACGGACATCGTGCACATTCCGCTGGGTGACACGGAGGACGTTGAAACGGCCGAGTTCCCGGTGGAAGCGCTGCTGACGGGCGGCGCGGCGATCGACAGCTTCCTCTGTCGCTGGCGGATCGACGAGGGCGAGATCCAGACGCTGCAGATGGAAGAGACCGGCGAGCCCGACGCCTACCAGGCCTTCATCCCCGGTCCCTTCGACGAGCAGTCGATCTCCTACCGGCTGGAGGCCTTCGGTCCCGAGTATTACATGAGCCATCCCGCCGAGGAGGACGCCTGGCACGGGTTCTACGTGGGCGTGGACGTCGAACCGCCCCAGGCCTGGTTCACGCTGGAGCCGCGGGACATCATCGGCCACTCGGGCGTCGTGCGCGCCGAGGGCCGGGCGCTGGACAACATCGGCGTGGCCGAACTGGGCGTCCAGTACCGTCCGGCGGGCGGCGAGTGGTCGGCGACCGCGCCCATGGACACCCTGGCGGGCGAGATCCTCTGGGCCGAGTTCTACATCCACGTGGAATCCGACCTGGTCGAGTTCCGCCTGCGGGCGGTGGACTCGGGCAGCCAGTCCAACGAGGGCTACAGCGATGTATCACAGATCACGGCGGGCCAGTACCAGTTCGTGGACAATTTCCCAAGCTCGACCCTGGTGGACTGGACCGTGGACGGCGGCTGGGGGGCGACGGACTTCATCGCCTACGAAGGCGCCTACTCGCTGGCGGCGGGCGGCCCGGCGGGGATTCCCTTCTGGGCCGACTGGACGGCCGCCTGGGACCGGCCCATCGACCTGGAGTACGCCGACGGAGCCTCGCTCGACTTCTACGAGATCTACAGCCTCGAGGAGGGTGACGACCTGGTGATGCTGGAGGTTTCCGCAGACGGCGAGAACTGGACCGTGCATCACACGGCCACCGGGGAGAACGACTGGAGCCACGTGCAGGCGGATCTCTCGGATTACCTGGGCCAGCCGGAAGTCTACTTCCGCTTTCACCTGACCGCCGACGGGGACAACGACGCGGCCAGCCTGGGCTACGCCGTGGACCTGATCACGCTGGTGAACGCGGGCGTCGCCGTTGAAACCGCCGTGGTTCCGCCGGGTTTCAGCCTGTCGGACAACTACCCCAATCCCTTCAATCCGTCCACGACCATCGAGTTCAGCCTGCCCGAGCCGGCGCGCGCGAGCCTGAAGGTGTACAACCTGCGCGGGCAGCTGCTGGAAACGCTGGTGGATGGTCCGCAGGCGGCCGGCCGGTACAGGCTGCGCTACGATGCCTCGCGGCTGGCTTCCGGCGTGTACATCTATTCACTGGAGACGCCCTGGGGTCGTGAGACAGGGAAGATGGTCCTGTTAAAATGATCACGCGCCAGGGGCTGGAACCATAACGGCCCAATCCCGATACTAAAGGGTGTGTTGGATCCATCGTCATCGAATCAACGTGGACGGCGCAACCTTGACGGATAAAGCCTCAACCTGGCATTGCCTGGTCCTCGCGGTTGCGCTCGCCCTGCCGGCCCTGTCGTTCACGCAGCCAGGCATGGAGCCCCCCGGCGCCGTCGCCGACGCGGGCGACCCTTGCTGTGAAGCCGGCTCCGAATGCCCGGCAACCTCCGACAACGGCCCAAACGACAGTTCAGCTCCCGACGACTGCTGTCCCGATGGTTGCATGGATTGCTACCTGCCCTGCTGCGGAGGACCGGTGCTCCTGCCTGTCGCGCGGGTTGTCTGCGGGCCCGCACCGGCCGGGGCCACGCTCGTTTCCTTCGCTCACGATGACCCGCCGTCCGCCCACCCTTGGGAGATCTTCCACCCTCCTCGCATCCCCGGCGCCGCACGGTCGGCCTGATCAGGCGCATCACTTTCCCATCCAGATCCAGTAAGCACCGGCGGGCGCTCGCCACATCTCCCGCCGCAGCCGAGCATTGTAGGCGAACCGCGCCACCTCGATGATGCACTCTGGAATGTTTCGCAGCATCGCCCTGATCCGGCCATTGGGGGCATCGTAAACCATTTCTTTGCTGAGGATCGGAACATGTCTAAACGGGGATCCCTTTTCCCATTGCTGGTGCTTTTCCTGGCGGCCCTTCTGAATGCCGCCACGGCGGGCCCGAATCCGGAGATCTCGCAGGAGCTTGCTTCAATCGTCGAACAGGAAGAACTTCAACTGGAGGACCTGTTTCGTATCGCCGAGGAGAGCAGCCCCGCCATCGCCGCGGCGCGCAGCCGGATGCATGCCGGCTCGGGAAGCCTGCGCCGGGCGCGCCGGATTCCCAACCCTCAGCTTGGCATCGAGGTCGAGGAATGGTCTACAAGCGACCGCCTGGACCGCATGGATAAGGTGAAGCTTGTCCAGCCGCTTGCTAGTCCTGGACGGCGGCGGGCAGCCATCGCCTCCGCCCGCGCGGAGCAGACGGAGGCGGCTTTCAGTCTTGATGAGATCCGGCGACGGGTGCGATTCGAGATCCATTCCCTGTCGGCGAGGATCTTCTATCTCCGGGAGCTTGAACAGACGCTTCGCGTTCTGCTGGAGGAAGCAAGACTTAATCACCGGCTGGCCCAGGTCCGCTTCGAGGCGCGGGCGGCGCCCGAATCCCATGTGACACGGGCGCTGGTGGAGGTTCTGGACCTCGAGAGCGAAACACGAAACCTGTCGCTGGAGCGATCCCGGGTCGGCGAGGAATTGACCCGGCTGCTGGGCGGCCTGCGGATCCCGATCGAGCGGCTGGCAGGCATGCTGCCGGAGGATGGAGTCCTGGCAGACGCCGAGAACCTTGACACGGAAAACCGTGAGCACCCGGCGAATCGCGCGGCGGCCCAGCGGGTGAAAGCGGCGGAGGCGAATCTGCGCCTGGCCAGGGCGGAATGGATAACGGGGCTGGACGTGTTTCTCGGCTACGGCAGGCACAAGGCCAGCGGCCACGAAGTCCTGGAGGGCGGCGTATCCATCCCGCTGCCCCTCTTTCACCGCAACCAGGGCACGGTGGAACGGAACCGGGCCAGGGTCAGCGAAGCGGAACACCAGGCGCGGATGGTGAAGCAGCGCCTGGAAGCTTCCCTCTGTGTCGTACGCGCGCGCTGCAAGACCATCCGCGATGAACTGCAGGCCCTCCTGCAGGCCGTCCAGCCGGCGGCCGCGCGGGGACTTCACCAAGCCCGGGAAGGATATCGCGCCGGTCGCCTGCCTTTCCTCGACCTCATCGACGCGCAACGAACCCACTCAACAGTCGAACAACGTGCGCTGACCCTGCGCAGGGACCTCGTCCTTGCCTCGGCGGAGCTGATGAGCTTGGCCGGTGCGGGCGCCTATGCTGAGAACGAATCGAAAAACGGAGAAGAACAATGATCCAATCCCACGCATTGAAGACGCTCCCGGTGCTGTTGATCGCCCTGGTCTGCGGTTGCGGTGGGAGCAGCACGGAAACCCGGGAGCCCGCCGGGGACGAAACGGCCGCCTTCTGCTCCGAGCACCAGGTTGCCGAAGCCATTTGCGCCTGGTGCAATCCAGGGCTGATCGAGTCGCTGGGTTTCTGCCGCGGCCACGGAGTGCCCGAGGCCTTCTGCTACCGGTGCAACCCGGCCTTGATTCCAGCCTTCAAAGCGGTCGGCGACTGGTGCGCCGGGCACGACCGGCCGGAATCCCAGTGCTACATCTGCAATCCCGGACTCGACCCTGCGCTTGAGGAGAGCACGCAAGAAGGCGGCGGCGACCTGCGCTCGCTGAAGGAGGATCACACAGCGATCCTGGGGCCGCAGGGAGACCGCCCCGCACGTGTGCAGCAGCCGCCTTCGATCTCGTGCTCGAAGCAGGACCTGGTTGTGCGCTTCGAGACCCCGGCCGTTGCCCGTGATACAGGCATCGAATTGGCCGTCGTCGAGACCAGGCCGATCACCGAGACCGTCGAATGCGGGGCCGTGATCGCCTACGACGGCAACCGTTTCGCGCATCTCTCGTCCCTGGTGCCCGGTGTCGTCGAGGAAGTGCACAAGGACCTGGGAGAAGCGGTGGCGCCCGGTGAGGCCTTGGCCACGATAGCTTCGGCCCACCTGGGCGCGGCCAAAGCGGTTCTGCTCCGGGCCCAGGCCGCGGTCGACCTGTGGGGGCGAAACCACGCCCGCGAGTCCGAACTGCTGGCCGGCGGGGTGTCCACGGAAAGAGACCTGCTGGAGGCGCAGACCCGGCTCGAGGAAAGCCGGATCTCGCTCTCCGCGGCGGAGCACGCGCTGCTCGGTCTTGGTCTCAGCGAAAGCGGCATCGACGATGTCCTGTGCACAGGTGACACGAGCGCCCGGTACACCGTCAGGGCTTCCTTCCCCGCCGTCGTGGTCGAGCGACACGCGGTGATCGGCGAGCGGGCGGATCCCGCCGATCCACTCTTCGCCGTCGCCGACGTCTCGCGGATGTGGGCCATGCTCGATGTCTACGAGACGGACGCTCGCCACCTGCAACCCGGGCAGAATGCCGTGATCCACGTGGAAGGACTGCCCGGGGAGGCCTTCGGGGGCCGAATCGACTGGGTCGATCCGCGCGTCGATCCTCGAACACGCACCCTCCGCGCCAAGGTCGAACTGGACAACGCGAGCGGACTGCTGCGGGCCGACATGTTCGCCCGGGCCGAGGTGCTGCTCAGGGACAGTCACCCGGCGCTTGTCGTACCGGTCTCGGCCGTGCAGTGGGAGGGCTGCTGCAACGTGGTCTTCGTCAGGCGGTCCGAGACGGTCTACGAACCGCGCAAGGTCCGCCTGGGTCTGGCCACGGGGACGCTCTACGAAGTCCTCGGCGGTGTCGGCGCCGGCGAACAGGTCGTCACACAGGGAAGCTTCCTGCTGAAGACCGAGATCCTCAAGGGCAGCATCGGCGCCGGTTGCTGCGAGGTGGATCCCGGGGCTTGAGGATCGTCCGGATCGAGCGCACCGAGGTCGTTTCACGGCCGCGCTTGAGTGCTGCAAGTTCGAATGAGGAATCGACTCGTGCTTAACGCTATCATCACCTGGTCCCTGGGCCACCGTTTCCTGGTCATCGCCTTGACTCTCGCGCTGCTGGCGACGGGTGTGCTGACACTGATGCGCCTGCCCGTGGACGCCTTTCCCGACACGACGCCGGTGCAGGTGCAGATCAACACGGTGGCGCCGTCGCTGGCTCCGCTGGAAATCGAGCAGCAGATCACGTTTCCGGTTGAGCAGGCCATCGCGGGGCTGCCGGGACTGGAGGAGGTCCGCTCGATCTCCAAGTTCGGCCTGTCCCAGGTCACGACCACCTTCGACGATCGCACGGAGATCTACTTCGCCCGCCAGTTGATCATGGAACGTCTGCAGGCCGTCGAACTGCCGGAGGGCGTTCCACGCCCGGAAATGGGTCCCGTGGCCACCGGGCTGGGCGAGATCTTCCACTACGTGCTGACCAGTTCCAGGCACAGCCTGATGGAGCTTACAACGCTTCACGACTGGGTCATCAAGCCGCGATTGCGCTCCGTGGCCGGCGTCGCCGAGGTGAACACCTGGGGCGGCGAGCGCAAGCAGTATCACGTGCTGGTCGATCCCCTGCGGCTGGTGAAGCACGATTTCACCCTGGACGACGTGCTGCGGGCTCTCGCGGCGAACAACCTGAACGTGGGCGGGGGCTACATCGTCCAGGCCGGCGAGCTGCACCTGGTGCAGGGGATCAGTCTCACAACAAACCTCGAGCAGATCGGCAACATCGTCATCGCGGCGCAGAATGGAATCCCCATCCGCATCCGGGACGTGGGCGAGGTGAAGGAGGGACACGAGATCCGCCGGGGCGCCGTGACGGCCAACGGGGAAGGCGAGGTCGTACTCGGTCTCGGCTTCATGCTGATGGGCGAGAACAGCCGGGATGTGAGCTCGCGCCTGCGCCTGCGCATGGAGGAGATTCGTGATACGCTGCCGGAGGGCGTCGACGTGGCGATCGTGTACGAGCGGACCGAACTCGTCGACAAGGTGCTGCACACGGTCCGGGAGAACCTGCTGCTGGGAGCGCTGCTGGTGATCGCCGTGCTCTTCGCCTTCCTGGGACACCTGCGCGCCGGACTGATCGTCGCCGCGGCGATTCCACTGTCGATGCTCTTCGCCGCCCAGGGAATGCTCTACCTGGGCATCGCCGGCAGCCTGATGAGCCTGGGAGCGATCGATTTCGGGCTGATCGTGGACAGCTCGGTGATCATGATCGAGAACAGCGTGCGACGGCTGGCCTCTTCCGCGCGGCGCTCCTCCGTCCTGGAAACGGTCCGCGAGGCGGCGCTCGAAGTGCGCAAGCCGACCATGTACGGCGAGTTGATCATCGCGGTCGTGTTTCTGCCGGTGCTCACCCTCGAGGGCCTGGAGGGGCGGCTCTTCCGTCCGATGGCCTTGACGCTGCTCTTCGCCCTCGCCGGTTCCCTGGTACTTTCGCTGACCCTGATGCCCGTGCTGGCCAGCCTGGTGCTCAAGGGCGGGATCCGCGAGCGGGAGAACTGGTTCGTGCGCGGGGCGAAGCGCATCTACGAGCCCGTAGTCGCCTTCGCGATTCGCCGCCGGCGGGTCGTGCTCGCCGCGACTCTGGCCCTGCTGGCCGGGGGCGGAGTTCTCGCCACACGCATTGGCTCGGAGTTCATCCCGCGCCTGTCGGAAGGCGGGATCGTGATCAACACCGTGCGCCTGTCGGGGGTTTCCCTGGAGGAATCCGTGCGCTACGGCACACAGCTCGAAAAAGTGATCATCGAGAAATTCCCCGATGAAGTGCGCGACGTATGGGTCCGCACTGGTACGGCGGAGGTGGCCACGGACCCCATGGGGATCGAGCTCTCAGATGCCTTTGTGACCCTGCACCCCAGGAACCGGTGGACGCGCGCCCGGACCCAGGACGAACTGGTGGCGCAGATGAGCGAGGAACTCTCCGGGCTCCCGGGGATGCGGCTGATTTTCACCCAACCCATCGAAATGCGGGTGAACGAGATGATCGCCGGCATTCGCACGGACGTGGGGATCAAGATCTTCGGCGACGACCTGGAGCGACTGCGGGACCTGGCGACGCGGGTGGGCGACATGGTGGGCGACATCGACGGCGCCGCCGACCTCTACGTGGAACAGATCACGGGGCAGCCCCTGCTCCAGGTGCGCGTGGACCAGGATGCGGCGGCGCGTCACGGGGTGGCGGCCAGGCAGGTGATGCAGATCGTCGAGGCCATCGGAGGTGTTACGGCAGGGGAAATCCGCGAGGATCAGCGGCGATTCGATCTTGTCGTACGCCTGCCCGAGCGCCACCGGGACGACCCCGGGATGGTGGGCAGGATCCTTGTGCCGACTGCGGAGGGCGGCCGCATTCCACTGGAGCGTCTTGCCGAGATTCGGCAGATCGAGGGCCCGTCGACGATCACGCGGGAGTGGCAGCGCCGCCGGATCGTGGTGCAGTGCAACGTGCGCGGTCGCGACGTGGGAGGTTTCGTGGATGATGTCCGGGAGCGCATCGCCGCCGAGATCACGCTCCCCGACGGATACTACCTGAGCTTCTCCGGGCAGTTCGAGCACATGGAGCGGGCCCGGCAACGGCTGATGATCGTCGTGCCGCTGGCGCTGCTGCTGGTCTTCTTCCTGCTTCACGCGAGCATGAACTCGGTCCGCGATGCACTGATCATTTTCACCGGAGCGCCCTTCGCCGCCATTGGCGGCCTGGCGGCGCTGTTGATCCGCGGCATGCCCTTTACCGTCTCCGCCGGAGTGGGTTTCGTCGCTGTCTCGGGAGTGGCGATGCTCGCGGGCCTGGTCCTGGTTTCCACCATGCAGCGGTTCCTGAAGAACGGGGCGCCTCTTGAGGAGGCCATCACGCAGAGCTCCCTGACCCGGCTCAGGCCCGTGTTGATGACGACCCTTGTGGCGGCGCTTGGTTTTGTGCCCATGGCCTTGAACACCGGGGTCGGCGCCGAGGTCCAGCGCCCGCTGGCCACGGTGGTGATCGGCGGCGTGCTGTCGGCGAACCTGCTGACCCTGGTGGTGCTGCCGGCGCTTTACCGGGTGTTCGGACGACCGGGACCGGGCACCTGAACCATTTTCCGCTTTGCGCGGAGCCCCGCATTCATTATCCTTGGATGAGGGTGAGCTCCCCTGAATAGTATCCATTGTTAAATGGAGGAGGGCGCTATATGGACGAGGTTTACGAGGAAACTCGCAAGTAACGCACGGGAGCCGGTCATGGAGACCGGAACCCGCGAATGGGCGTGAGCCTATTCCGGCAGCCAAGGCTGCCAGAAATCATAGCCCCCGGCCTTGCGCCGGGGGTTTTTTCCAGCAGGTGGAGACATGCCTGAACTTCCAGAGGTGGAAACGGTGGTCCGGCAGTTGCGGCCGGCCCTCAAGGGCCGCGTGATCCACGGAGCGCGGATCGTCGATCCCAAGCTCCGGCCGCTTGTCGAAGGGCGTCGCCGGGGGGAGACCATGCTGCGCGGCGCGGCGATCGAAGAGGTCTTCCGGGCGGGCAAGCATATCGTGATACATACCGAGTTGAGGACCGGGAAAGCCGCCTGGCTGGCGATCCACCTGCGGATGACCGGCCGTCTGTATCACAAATCGCGGGCCGACCTGTCCGAGGAGCAGCGGCGCCACCTGCGGATGGAGATCGAACTGGACCGCGGACGGCTCTATTTCGTCGACACCCGGCGCTTCGGCACGGCGCGACTGCTCTTCGCGCCCGAGGCGTTCAGGCCCGCCGGGACGGATCCGCTGTCGGCGGAACTCGGCGCCCGGGAACTGAAGCGGCTGATAGCGGGAAGCCGGCAGCAGATCAAGTCCTGGCTGCTGCGCCAGGACCGCCTGGTGGGTCTGGGAAATATCTACGCGGCCGAAGCTCTGTACGCGGCGGGCATCGATCCCGCGCGGCAGGCCGGTTCCATGTCGAACGACGAAGTCAGGCGGCTGCACCGGCAACTGCGGCGAATCCTGCGTGCGGCGATCAGGATGTGCGGCACCACCTTCTCCGACTTCCAGGACACCCGAGGCCTCGAGGGCGGATTCCAGGCCGCGCTCAAGGTCTACGGCAGGGAAGGCGAGCGCTGCCCGCGCTGCGGGGAGACCGTAAAACGCTACAGCCAGCAGCAGCGCAGCACCTTCTGGTGCCCGGGCTGCCAGGCGTGACACAACCCGAGGAGCGCATGCACCCGTGACACAAGACCACGACACGATCCTGGATTTCCGCTCCGACACGGTGACGCAGCCCTGCCCGGCGATGCGCCGGGCGATGGCCGAAGCGGAGGTGGGCGACGACGTCCTGATGGACGATCCCACGGTCCGGCGGCTGGAAGCGATCTGCGCCGAGCGCTTCGGTCGCGAGGCGGCGCTGTTCGTGCCCTCCGGGACCATGGCCAACCTGATCGGCGTGGCCCTGCACTGCGAGCGGGGCGACGAGCTGATCCTCGAGCGGCGCACCCACTCCTTCGCCTTCGAGGTGGGCGGTCCCGCGGCGCTGCTGGGAGTGCTGGTCAACCCGGTGGACTGCGATTCGGGTTTCCTGGAGGCGGCAGCCCTGGATGCGACCATCCGCCCGCGCAACGTGCACATGCCCGTCAGCAGGCTGGCCATAATCGAGAACACTTCCAACATCGCCGGCGGGCTGGTGGTTCCGCTGGAGCGCATCCGCGAGTTGCGGAGCGTCTGCAGCGAACGCGGCCTGGCCCTGCACATGGACGGCGCCCGGATCTGGAACGCCGCCGCGGCATCGAGAACCGGCCTTAAGGAATACGCCGCGGAGGTGGACAGTCTCTCCTGCTGCCTCTCCAAGGGCCTGGGCTGTCCCGTGGGTTCGCTGGTGGTGGGCGACGCGGAGCAGATCCACAGGGCGCGCCGGTTGCGCAAGATGATGGGCGGCGCCATGCGCCAGGTGGGCATCCTGGCCGCTGCCGGAATCTACGCCCTCGAGCACAACGTCGATAGGCTGGCCGAGGATCACGCCCTGGCGCGCGAACTGGCGGCGGTCCTGGGATCGCTGCTGGGAGACGCGGTCTCGATCTCCGAACCGGAGAGCAACATGGTCCTGGTCCGCATGAAACATGCGGACCAGGCGCAGATCTTGTTGAAGACCTGGAACGATCACGGCATCCGGGCCCTGACGGTCGATCCGGTGACCATTCGCCTGGTGACGCATCTCGATCTGTCCCGCGATGCCGCGAAGCTGCTCAAAGAGCGGACGCCGCCGCTCCATAGCGTGCCGGCGGGTGAGTCCTGAAGCGCGAGGAATGCTTAACAGCGAACTGAGATGTCCTCGCTTCCGAAGCGCCGGGATGCTTCCTCCCAGTTCACCACTTCCCACCAGTTGCGGATGAAGTCCGGGCGCCGGTTCTGGTACTCCAGGTAGTAGGCGTGCTCCCAGAGGTCGATAACCAGCAGCGGGCGACCCTGTCCGGTCATCAGCGGATTGTCGTGGCCGGGCATGCTGATGACCTCCAGGCGATCCCCCCGGGCCGCCAGCCAGGCCCAGCCCGAGGCGAAGTGCCCGGCGGCCAGGGCGTTGAACTTCTCCTTCAGCCCGGTCAGTGAACCGAAATCCCGCTCGATGGCCCGGTCCAGCTCGGCGCTGCGCACGGATTTTCCGCCTGGACACAGAATCTGCCAGTAGAGACAGTGGTTGTAGTGACCGCCGCCGTTGTTGCGCACGGCGCTGCGCAGGTTCTCCGGCACCTGCTCCAGTCGCTGCATCAGTTCGTGCAGGCCGAGTTCGGCCAGCCCGCCGCCGGCCTGCTCGAGGGCGGCGTTGAGCTTGTCCACGTATGTCTGGTGATGCTTGTCGTGGTGGATCTGCATGGTGCGCCCGTCCAGGTGAGGTTCCAGAGCGCCGAAGTCGAATGACAGGTCAGGAAGCTTGTGCATGGAGGGTTCCTTTCTGGTTATCCAACGAATGATCTGCTGTTCGTTTTCTCGATCCAGGCCCGGCGCGGCCGGCGGCGGTGCCGCCTTTAGCGACATCGCGGCCTTGGTGAGGATCAAGGGGAAGAGTCAGCCGCAGGCTCTGCTCAAGGCAATAAATAGCATGGTATCTTAACACACTTAGGATTGCCTTGCAATATTCTACAGAATAAACACTCAACTGGTTCCAGGATATTCCTAAGCGCGATGCCTGCCTGCACGGGCAGGGCTCATTCCGCCTCTCCGCGGTACTTGAAGCCGGCCTCCTCCACCGCCGCGCGTACCCGCTGCTCCTCGGGCAGATTTCCGGATGATCGCAGACGGACCTTCCCGCCTTCCAGGTCGACGCTGACCTCGAGTCCGACTACCAGGTTCCGCAAGAAATGGGAAACCGTGGAAGAACAGCCTTCGCAGTGCATGCCTTCCACCCGGATGATCGTTTCCTTCATGCTTCCTCCTCCAGGATATTCAATAAAAACCATAAGCTAGCAGTCCTCATGGTTCCGGGATAATCGAGACGATTGCTTCATCTTCCAGGCATCCTGTCGAAGCTCCGGAGAAATCCGCGGCGGAGGTCTTTCCCAAGGTACCACCCACTTACTCGCCCACGGGGCATTAATTCCAGTTTTGAACAAGTCTCCGTAACTTGCATTCAGCGCTTGTTAAGGAAATGGCAACCGGAAGCCCGGAAATCCGGGTTATGAGAGCTAAGCGCTTTGTTTTCCTGATATTACGACAAGCGGTTCCCCAATCGAATCCTGGAGGCCACACTTTTCATGAGCTGGCTGAAAACCTTCGCGGGATCGTCCATCGGCAAGAAGCTGATGATGGCCGGCAGCGGCATCCTGCTGCTGCTTTTTCTTCTAGTCCACCTGCTGGGAAATCTGCAGATCTTCATCGGGGCCGATGCGCTCAACGCCTATGCCCATTTCCTGCATTCCAAGCCGGCCGTGGTCTGGATCTTCAGGCTGATCGTGGCGGCGCTGTTCGTCGTGCACATCGTCACTTCCATCGTGCTGTGGCTGGAAAACAAGGCCGCCCGTCCTGTCGCTTACCACAAGAAAGATACCCTCGAAGCCACCTTGGCCTCCAGGACCATGATCTACAGCGGCATCGTGATGGTGCTGTTCCTGGTCTACCACCTGCTGCACCTGACCGCCCACTCGGTGGGACCGGAACTGCACCAGGTTCACGGCGGACCCGACGTCTTCCGTGCCGTGGTGGACGGATTCAGCGCTGAGGTCTGGTGGATCCCGCTGATCTACATCGTGGCCCAGGTTTTTCTTTTTCTACACCTGACCCACGCTTTCCAGAGCGCTTTCCAGACGCTCGGTCTGAATCACGCGAGATACACGCCGCTGATCCTGGCGGTGGGATGGATCTACGCGGCCGTGATCGCGCTGGGCAACATCCTGATTCCGGTGGCGGTTCTGGCCGGTTGGGTCTGCTGACCAGGGAAGCGCCCGGGAGGGGAACGGATACGCGACCGGCGGTGTGCGACTATCCTAGCGCTGCATCCGCCGCAAGAACACAAGGAAGGGATGCTCGATGATCCTCGACGCGAAGATCCCCGGCGGCCCCATCGAGAAGATGTGGGAGAACCGCCGCTTCGAGAACAAGCTGGTCAACCCGGCCAACAAGCGGAAGTATCACATCCTGATCGTGGGCAGCGGCCTGGCCGGCGCTTCCGCGGCCGCCAGCCTGGGCGAACTGGGCTACAACGTGAGCGTCTTCTGCTACCAGGACTCCACGCGCCGGGCGCATTCCATCGCCGCCCAGGGCGGAATCAACGCCGCCAAGAACTACCAGAACGACGGGGACAGCGTCTACCGGCTGTTCTACGACACGGTCAAGGGCGGCGACTACCGGGCCAGAGAGGCCAACGTCTACCGCCTGGCCGAGGTCAGCAACGCCATCATCGACCAGTGCGTGGCCCAGGGGGTGCCCTTCGCCCGCGACTACGGCGGCCTGCTGGACAACCGCTCCTTCGGCGGCGCGCAGGTATCACGCACCTTCTACGCCCGCGGCCAGACGGGGCAGCAGCTCCTGCTGGGAGCCTACTCGGCGCTCAGCCGCCAGGTGGCGGCGGGCACGGTCAAGGTCTACACGCGCAGCGAGATGCAGGACCTGGTGGTGATCGACGGCACCGCGCGCGGGATCGTGGTGCGCGACATGGTCGACGGCCGCGTCTACTCCGTGCTGGGCGACGTGGTGATCCTGGCCACGGGCGGCTACGGCAACGTGTTCTTCCTGAGCACCAACGCCATGGGCTGCAACGTCACCGCGGCCTACCGCGCCTACCGCCGCGGGGCCGGCTTCGCCAATCCCTGCATGACCCAGATCCATCCCACCTGCATCCCGGTCTCGGGCGATTACCAGTCCAAGCTGACCCTGATGAGCGAGTCGCTGCGCAACGACGGCCGGATCTGGGTGCCCGCGGCGACGGGCGAGCAGCGCGCGCCCAACGACATCCCCGAGAGCGAGCGGGACTACTTCCTCGAGCGCCGCTACCCGGCCTTCGGCAACCTGGTGCCTCGCGACGTCGCCTCGCGCGCGGCCAAGCAGGTCTGCGACGAAGGGCGCGGGGTGGGCGAGTTCGGCCTGGGCGTCTACCTGGACTTCCGCGACGCCATCAAGCGGCTGGGCAAGGGGGTGATCGAAGCCCGCTACGGCAACCTGTTCCACATGTACGAGAAGATCACGGCCGAGAATCCCTACCAAGCGCCCATGCGCATCTTCCCCGCCGTGCACTACACCATGGGCGGGCTCTGGGTGGATTACAACCTCGAGAGCACCATCCCGGGCCTCTTCGTGGCCGGGGAGGCGAATTTCTCGGATCACGGGGCCAACCGGCTGGGCGCCAGCGCGCTGATGCAGGGCCTGGCCGACGGCTACTTCGTGATACCTTATTCGATCGGCAACTACCTCGGCACCGTGCGGGAGCTGCCCGCGGCCGACGAGTCGCATCCCGCCTGCCGCGACGCTGAATCCGCCGTGCGGCGCAAGATCGACAGGCTGCTGGGCGTCGCCGGGTCGCGCACGGTGGACGACTTCCATCGCCAGCTGGGCAAGATCATGTGGGAGAAGTGCGGCATGGCCCGCAGCGCGGAGGGCTTGAAGAAGGCGCTGGAAGAGATCCCGCGGCTGCGCGAGGAATTCTGGAAGGACGTGCGCGTGCCGGGCGCCGCGGAGTCCTTGAACCAGAGCCTGGAAAAGGCCGGACGCCTGGCGGATTTCCTGGAGCACGGCGAGCTGATGGTGCTCGACGCCCTGGAGCGCCCTGAGTCCTGCGGCGGGCATTTCCGCGAGGAGAGCAGGACCGAGGAGGGCGAGGCACTTCGCGACGACGAGGGCATGTCTCACGTGTCGGTGTGGGAATTCAAGGGCGAGGGCGAGCGGCCCGTGATGCACAAGGAACCCCTGGAATTCGAGCATTGCATCCCCAGTCAGAGGAGCTACAAGTGAAGCTGACACTCAAAGTCTGGCGGCAGGCTTCCGCCGATGCTCAGGGACGGATCGAGACCATCCAGACGCCCGACATCTCGACCCACATGTCCTTCCTGGAAATGCTCGACGTGGTCAACGAGATGCTCGAGCGCGAGGGCCGGGAACCCGTCGCCTTCGACCACGACTGCCGCGAGGGAATCTGCGGCACCTGCTCGCTGATGATCAACGGGCTGGCCCACGGTCCCTGGGAGGCCACCACGGTCTGCCAGCTGCACATGCGCGAGTTCAAGGACGGCGACACCATCGTCGTGGAACCATGGCGGGCGCGGGCCTTTCCCGTGCTGCGCGACCTGATCGTGGACCGCGGCGCCTTCGACCGGATCGTCCAGGCCGGCGGCTACGTGAGCGTCAACACCGGGGGGATCCCCGACGCCAACGCCATCCCCATCCGGCGCAAGGAGGCCGAGCTCTCAATGGACGCGGCGGCCTGCATCGGCTGCGGGGCCTGCGTGGCGAGCTGCAAGAACGCCAGCGCCATGCTCTTCGTCAGCGCCAAGGTCAGCCAGTTCGCGCACCTGCCGCAGGGACAGCCGGAACGCATGGAGCGCGTGCATAGAATGGTGGCGCGGATGGACGCGGAAGGCTTCGGCAACTGCACCAACCTCTACGAGTGCGAGGCGGCCTGTCCCAAGGAAATCAAGATCAGCAACATCGCGCTGATGAACCGCGACTTCTGCAGGGCCGGGTTCTGCGAAGCGGATTGACGCGCCGGCGAGTGGCCCCCGCCGGCGCGGCCTGCGTCAGTCGCTACTTCAACAGGATCATCCGGCGGGTCTGCGTTCCCAGGCTGCTTTCCAGGCGGTAGAAATAGACGCCGGAGGGCTTTCCATCGCTGCGCCAGGTCAACTCGTGCCCTCCCGCGCCCAGGCGGCCGTCCACCAGCACTCCCACGTTCCGCCCCAGCACGTCGTACACCGTCAGCCGCACTCGCAGCGCCGCGGGCAGGTTGAAGGCGATCGAGGTGTTCGGGTTGAAGGGGTTGGGATAGTTCATCCCCAGCATGTAAGACGATGCGCCAGGCGCGCCGACACCTGCGTCTCCGAGCTGCTGATGCCCGTAGAGACCCGTACCCGTGCCCACCAGCAGGTCGTCGTAGTAGATCACGTTGATCTGTGTGCCATCCGGATACTCCGCCTCCAGCGACCAGGAGGCCGCGCCGGTGTCGTACAGGTATATTCCCGTGTTCACCGCAACGTAGGGCGCCTCGACCCCGGTCCCGTCGTCGCCCACGGTGACTGCCAGGGCCGAGCCGCTCGCGGGCAGGCCGCTCCAGCTCATGACCGTCCAGGAACCCGATCCGTAGGTCTTGTAGTACACCACAGGGTGATCCGAGTTGTCGCAGCCCACGGCGTAGATGCCTCCCGCGCCGTCCAGGGCCATGTCCTTGATGCTGACCGCGTGGGTCATGTCCTGCGTCACGGTCCAGCCGGACATCGCGCTGCCCTCCACGCGGCAGACGGCGTAGCTGGTGCCGTAGCCCAGCGAATAGGTGTAGTCCATCCCCACGTAGAAGACGCTGGTTCCCGATTCCTCGAGGAACAGGATGTCGTTGATGTCCCCGCCGTCCACGGGCATGGCCCCGCCGGTGATCTCGCTGAAGGATGCTCCGCCGTCCTCGCTGGCGAAGAGCATGCCCTTCATCGACTCGTCCTGGGCGTAGTAGCCGGCGGCCACCCGGGCGGGATCGTAGGGATCCACTTCGATGCTGCTGACCCAGCTGAAGAAATCCAGGTTCCAGGGAGCCTGCTGGGCGTCCAGGGTCTGCGTCCAGGTGCCGCCCCCGTCGTCGGTCGCGTAGACCCGGCAATTCCCGGCTAAGACCGTGTTGCCCGTGTGATCCGTGGTATCCATGGCGATCGAGTAGTAGGGCGAGCCGTCGTTGTTGGGAAAGACGGCGTTGCTCCAGACGGGTGAAGTCTGGTAGTCCGTGACCTGGCGGATACCCGACTTGGAGGCCACCCAGGCGATGTTCTTGTCGCTGTCCATCTCCAGGTCACGCACCTGCACCGCCTCGAGTCCATCGTCGATCTCGAAGATCGTGGCTCCGTTGTCGAGGGATGAGCCGATGCCCTGGTCGGTCGTCATGTAGATCACAGTCGCATCCAGCGGATCGGAGATCACCGCGCCGTCGTTGGGATGGGTCTCGAAACCGGCGTCGCCGATGGAACTCCAGGTTCCGGAGTCGCCGCGGTCGTCGCTCATCGCCGTGCCGAAGTAGACGTAATACGAAGCGGCCCCGCCCGCGCAGTGAATTTCGTTACCGGCGGTTCCGCCGATGCCGGTGTCCAGCTCGGTCCACACGGCGCTTCCGCTGTCCAGGTAGGCGATGCCCTTCCCGTGAAAGGGCTCGCTGCCGATCACTCCGCCCAGGAAGACGCGCTCGTCGGGTCCGGCTCCCGCGGCGCAATAATCCTCGGGCGTGGACAGGCCCGTGACACTCAGCGCGCCGAAAGTGGTCGCCGCGCTGAAAGAGCCCATGGCGTCGGAGGAGCGGTAGAGCGGCGCGGTGCTTTTCGCGTCGAGAATGAACAGATGGTCGCTGCCGCCGTAGGCGCCCGTGAACAGGGCCTGCCTGTCGCCGCCGAATGCGGGTGCGGCGATGGGCGAGTCGGCGTGCTCGAGGAAGGCGCCGCTGGCGCCGCCGATCGTCCCGAAGTGCAGGTCGCCGTTCTCGAGGTAGAACAGCATGCCTCCGTGGACCTCCAGCGCGGCGACCGGAGCTCCGTCCACCAGCGTCAGGCTGCCCGCGGAGTCTGTAACACGGTAGAGTCCCGACTGGTGAACGAAGAACAGCCAGCCGGAGGCCTCGTCGGCGGCGAGCAGCTGAATTCCGGAGCCGTAACCGTCATCGGCGTCCACGTCCGGAATGGTCTGGAATGCCGCCGTCAGGGGCGGCGCCACGCTGTGATCCACGTCGGCGCAGAAGAGCGAATTGGCGCTCTCGGTGGCCAGGAAGACCGTCGAGGACGACGCTCCCGTGGCGACGGCGTCGATGTTGTTCACTCTGCCGCCGTAGACGCTTTCCGCTTCGGGTCCGCCCAGGTCGGCCATGAGCGGACGGGGAGCCGCCAGCAAGGCCAGCAGGCCGGCGACGAGAGGAACGCAGCAGCAGCCGCTCCGCGAACCGGTCCACAGGCGGCGCGTCCGCTTCGCCGTGAAATTCGAGGTCGAGATGCGCATGATGGATCCTTTCAGTGGTTGAGCACGCATTATCGGCACTTTACTCCCCGCTCTACAGCCGCGCATCGCGGCCCGCGACGCGTTCTAAAACGGCTTCAAAGGTATGATCTCCGATATCGGAGATGTGTGGGCGAGGTGACACGAAGCATGTATCCGGAATCAACAAGCGACGTACCGTGCGGCACTGTGTGTCACGACATGGCGGCACTCGATCTCACATCGTGTGATGAGCGCTCTCCTGCACCGATGATGATTCATGCGTCACCATCAGGCGAGCAGCGGCGGCCTTCGTGCGCCCGGCAGCCACTGGGAGTCCGTCGGTTTCGGCTAGATGGAGGAAATTCCGGTACAGGCGGATTTGAAGCGGCTTCGCCCCGCGCCAAATGTCACATTACTCTTTGCTGTTGAGGTACTGAAACAACGATGAGGATCAACCGATGCGCTTCGCGATTTCCGTTCTGCTCCTTGCCGCACTGTGGGCCGCGCCCTGCCTCGCCGCGCCTCCCCTGCCGGTCGACGACCTGCAGATCGATTTCCTCCCGACCGGGGACGCAGTCCTGAGCTGGAACGCTCCCTCGCTGGACACGGAGGGCAATCCCCTCGTGGTGGACCGCTACCTAGTGCACTCCTCCCCCGATCCGCACTTCGAACCCGACACGGGTACGCTGCGCGCCGAAGTCGTGCAAACTTCCTGGACGGACGCGATGTCCTGGGACCTTCCTCCCCGGCGCTTCTATCGCGTGGTGGTAGAGGGCGAGGGCCACGCCTTTCTCTCGGGGCAGGTCGCCTGGTATCCCTTCGAGGGTAACGCCGACGACGCCGGCGGCAACGGGTATCACGGCCAGCTGCTTGGAGCAGCCAGCGCCCAGGGAACGCTGGAAATCGGCGACAACGACGAAGACGCGGTGGCTCTTCCGGGGGCCGTGTTCGACGGGCTGCAGGATTTCACCATCGCGGCGAGCCTGCGCTTCAATTCCCTGCACGCGAGCTGTCCCTCGGGATTCACGCCCGGCCACAGCCTGGTCAACTGCGGAACCCCGATGCAGGTCAACACGCTCTGGCTGATGTATCACCCTCCCGCCCACGGCTGGATCGTCTACGTCTACGGCAGCCACTTCCTGGAGATCTTCCCCGTGCCCGCGGAAGAATGGTATCACGTGACCTTCGTCCGCCAGGGCTGGCAAGTGACCCTGTATTACGAAGGCGGGGAGACCGGTTCGGTGGGCGGCATTCAACCGGCGCCGATCGATGCCTGGGACGGGGGCTGCTTCCTGGGCCAGGACCAGGACGTCTTCGGCGGCATGTTCGAGGCCTGCCAGTCCCTCAACGGCGGAATGGACGACTTGAGAGTCTTCGACCGCGCTCTGGATCCCGGCGAGGTGATGCAGCTTTACCTGCTGGATACCGGCGGAGAGTAGCAGTTCGCATGCACTCCGTATTTTTCTGAATACTCCTATTTGCATGTAGAACATTGTTACAATTCCATTACATATGGAAGAATATTGAACATTATACTGTTGGTAGCATGGGATTTTTTCTTTGTGGAAATTGAACCTCCCAGCCTCAGTCGATCAGCGACGCGGCAGGTTCAGGACTGATTCTTCGCGTCGCCGGGTAGACACTCGCGCTTAACTATCCCCCCACAAGCGCTGCAGCAATGGAAGCAAAGTCCGATGGACAAACCCATCCAGATCCTCTACATCGATGAGCTCGCCGCCGACCGGCGAATGGTCCGGGAGTCCCTGCGATCCGCGGCGGGTCGATTCGAGCTCTGCGAGGTCGAAACACCCGGGCAATTCGCGGCCCGGCTTGCTGAAGGCGTCTTCGACCTGGCGCTCTGCGGCCTGAACGTCCCGGATCCTGACGAACTGAGCATCATCGAAGCCACGCGGGTGCATGACGCATCGCTGCCCGTATTGCTGGCGGTCGCGACCGATGCGGAGGAGACGGCCCTGGAAGGCCTCAGGCGCGGGGCGGCCGATTACGTCGTGAAGGCGTTTCCTCAACTGCGCCGCCTGCCCCACGCCCTGCTCGCCGCGCTGAAACACAGAATTCTCGAAGGCGAGCGCGACCGCTGCGATCTGCAACATCGCGCGCTCTTCGACCGCGCCCCCCTCGCCTACCAGTCCCTGGACCGGGAGGGCCGTTTCCTCGATATCAACCAGACCTGGCAGGACATCCTGGGCTACCGGCGGAGCGAGGTCCTGGGAAACTGGTTCGGGGATTACCTGGATCCGGACGAAGTGGAGAGCTTTCGCGAGGGATTCCAGCGTTTCCTCGATTCCGGCGAAGTGCAAGGAGTCGAGTTCAACCTGCGTCACAAGGACGGTGGTACGCGGACCATCCAGTTCGACGGCCGCATCACCGGGGTGGACGACAACGGCAAGCTGCGGACGCATTGTATTCTGCATGATATCACCGAGCAGCGCAGGGCCGAAGAGGACCGCAGGCGTCTGGCAGCGGCCATCGAGCAGTCGTCCGAAACCGTGGTGATTACCGATCCGGAGGGCACGATCCTCTACGCCAACCCGGCTTTCGAACGTATCACGGGTTACACGCGGGAGGAAGCGGTCGGACAGAATCCGCGGGTGCTCAAGAGCGGCAGGCACGACGAAGCCTTCTACAAGGACCTGTGGGAGACCATCAGCGGCGGTGAAGTCTGGCGGGGCCATTTCATCAACAAGCGCAAGGATGAACGGCTCTACGAGGAAGAGGCCGCGATCTCGCCCGTCTTCGACGCGGCGGGCGAAATCTGCAACTACGTCGCCGTGAAGCGGGATGTGACACACGAGATCGAGCTGGAAAACCAGTTGCGCCAGGCGCAGAAGATGGAGGCCGTGGGGCAGCTCGCCGGCGGCGTCGCCCATGATTTCAACAACATCCTCCAGGCCATGTTCGGCTACATCCGTTTCGCCATGCGGGACCTGTCCCCGGACGAGCAGCGTTACCGGGACATCGAGCAGATCAAGCAGGGGACCGAGAGAGCCTCCACGCTGACCCGCCAGCTCCTGGCCTTCAGCCGGCGGCAGATAATACAGCCGGAGAATCTCGAGATCGGTCCGCTGGTCGACAACCTGCTCAAGCTCGTGAGACGCGTGATCGGAGAGGATGTGGCACTCGAGTTCCATGCCGCCGAAGACCTGCCGGCGATCCACGCCGACCCCACGCAGATCGAACAGGTGCTGATGAACCTCTGCCTCAACGCCCGGGACGCCATGCCCGAGGGCGGCAGGTTGTCCATCGAGACCGCTGCGGCGGTTCTCGACGATGAATTCCGCCGGCTCCATCCCTGGGCCAGGACCGGCTCCTTCGTCCTGGTCAGCGTTTCCGACACCGGGCAGGGGATGGACGAAGAGACCAGGGCGCGCGTCTTCGAACCCTTCTTCACCACCAAGGAACCGGGCAGGGGAACGGGGCTCGGTCTGTCCACCGTGTACGGTATCGTCAAGCAGCATGAGGGATTGCTCCACGTCAGCAGCCGACCGGGCCGGGGATCCACCTTCCGGGTCTACCTGCCCGCGGCGGACTCGCCCGCCGAAAAACCCGCAGAGCGCTCGCCGGAAGAGAGGCGAGGCCGCGGCGAGACGATCCTGGTGGCCGAGGACGACGTCCAGGTGCGTGAAATGGTCGCCCGCACCCTGCGGGAGGCGGGATACCGCGTTCACGCCGCCGAAGACGGCGCGGAGGCCCTCGAGATCTTCAGCGCGCATTCGCAGGAGATCGCGCTGGCGCTGCTGGACGTGGTGATGCCGGGAATGGGCGGCACCGAAGTCTACGAGAGAATGCGGGCTCTCAAGCCATCGCTGCGGGTACTGTTTTCAAGCGGATACACGGATGATTTCATCCACTCGCGCACCCTCCTGCGCGGCGAACTCCGGTTGATCGCCAAACCCTTCGATCCTCTGCGCCTGCTGGGCAGGGTTCGCGAAATGCTTGACGGCTGAGACCAAGGTCCGAGGTAATCCATGCAGAGAATCCTGGTCGTCGACGATGACCGGCATGTACGGGAGACGATCGCAAGAACCCTGGCGGATCACAGCTATGACGTGGAATCCGCCGAGGAGGGCGGCGCCGCCTCGAGGCTCCACCGGCGGAAGCCTGCGGACCTGCTGGTCACGGACATCATCATGCCCCGGCAGGAGGGCCTGGAAACCATCATGGAGCTCCGCCGGGATTTTCCCGACCTGAAGATCATCGCCATTTCGGGGGGCGGGCGCGGGAAGGCGGCGGACTACCTGGAAATCGCCGGGCGCATGGGGGCCGACATGACGATCGAGAAACCCATCGATCCCGATGCCCTGCTCCGGGCGATCGAAGGGATGATCGGCGCCCCGGGCAACTGAGGATACCGCGAGTCTGATCCCGCCCGCGGCGATTCACCCCGCGGATTTCAGGGCTTCGATGCTCGCCGAAATCACCACGTCTTCCAGGTTCCGCCCCGGCGACCAGCGACGGATCAGCTCGCGACTCTCCTCCCGGGGACGAATGCGGATCTCCACGAAGCCGGCCTCGGCTATCATGGATTCCAGGTCGTCGACGCTCGCGGCCCCCGTGATACAGGCGGAATAGTACTCGGCCTTCTCCAGCAGCTCGGCGGGAATCTCCCCCGCGGCCACCACGTCGGAGACCGCCAGCCGGCCCCCCGGCCGCAGCACGCGGTAGGCTTCGCGGAACACGGCAGGCTTGTCGGGCGAGAGGTTGATCACGCAGTTGGAGAGGATCACGTCCACGCTGCCGTCCGCCAGGGGCAGGCGCTCGATCTCGCCCAGGCGGAATTCCACGTTGTCGAGACGGCCGCGCTCGGCGTTCGCGCGAGCCTTGGACAGCATTTCCGGGGTCATGTCCACACCGATCACGCGGCCCTCTTCGCCCACTTTCCGGGCGGCCAGGAAGCAATCGAAGCCCCCGCCGCTGCCCAGGTCCAGCACGGTCTGACCCGGCCTCAGCGAAGCGATGGCCTGCGGATTTCCGCAGCCAAGGCCCATGTTGGCGCCCTCGGGCATCCCGGCCAGGTCCTCCCTGGTGTAGCCCATCTCGAGGGCCAGGTCCTCGGAGAGTTCCGCTCCGCCGTCCCCGCAGCATGAACTCGGGCCGCAACCGCAGTCCCCGGCCGCAGTCCGCTGAGCCACCGAAGCGTAGTTCTCGCGCACTTCCTGTCGGATTTCATTTCTGGTTTTCATATCGGACACTCCTTTGGATTCGATTCCCTGGCAAGCACAGCGACGGAAGCACCGGGTGGACGATCAGTGGTTCACCGGTCTTCGTCCACGCGCATGCTGAAAACGGAAGCCAGAACGCGCGCCGCCTCCTCGTCCACCCAGCATTCCACGTGCCTGCCTCTGCGCTCCATGCGGATCAGGCCCGCCCTGCGCAGTTCCTTCAGGTGGTGGGATACGGTGGCCGGGGCCAGGTCCAGTCGATCCACCACGTTACCCACGCAACAGGCTTGCCCTTCCACCGGCCGGCAGACCCCGTTCCGGCCGCAGCAGTCAAGGTATTCCAGGAAGATCCTCAGACGATGGGGATTGGACAAGGCCTTGAACTGCTCGGCCAGTTGATTCAGTTCGATGATACTATAATTCGACATATTTCGAATATTAGAATTGTATTCGGATTCTGCAAGTCGAAACGGCAGGCGGCGGCAGGCAGGACTCCTGGAATTGAAACTGGAACGGTCGGATGGTTATCGCCGGTCGGCGCCATGCCGGTGTCCCCTTGCGGAGTAACCGTTGCGCCTGAAACAAGGTGGGTCATGGAGCGGTGAGTTACACCGCAAGTAGATCAAGGTTTCCGGATCTTCGTGAGGGCTCAACCCAGCGAGCCCACTTCCTCCTCCACCGCCTCCAGCAGATCGCAGGAGCTCACCAGGGCCTTCATGGCGTTGTGGTCGTCGTAGAGCGGCCGGTCCTCGTCCAGGAATTCCACGTGCTCACGGACCACCTGGCGGGCGCGCGTCACCCCAGCGCCCTTCCTGAAATCGCGGAAATCCAGGGCCTGGGCGGCGGCCATCAGCTCGATGCCCAGCACGCCGCGGGCGTTGTCCAGGATCTGCAGGTTCTTCAGGGCCGTGTTCATGCCCATGGAGACGAAATCCTCCTGGTCCGCGGCGGCGGGGATGGACGCAACGGAAGCCGGGGCGGAAAGCATGCGCTGCTCGACGATCAGCGTGTCTGCGGTGTACTGGCTGAGCATCATGCCGGAGAACATGCCCGCGCCCTTGGTCAGGAAGGCCGGCAGACCCACGCTGAGGGCGGGATTGAGCAGCCTGTTGAGCCGCCGCTCGCTGAGCACGCTGACCATGGTGACGGCCGCCGAGACCATGTCCATGGGCAGGGAGACCGGGCTGCCCTGGAAATTGGCGCCCGTAAGCGTCAGCCGGTGCTCCGGCAGAAAGATGGGATTGTCGCCCACACCGTTGAGTTCGATCTCTACCTGCTGTTTCGCCCAGGCCAGGGCGTCGTGGGCGGCGCCGATCACCTGCGGCGTGGAGCGCATGGAATAGGCGTCCTGCACCTTGACCTTCATCCTGCCGCTGAGCAGGTCGCTGCCCTCGATGCAGGACTTGATGGCCCGGGCGCTGCGCACGGCCCCCGCGAAACCGCGGACCTCGTGCAGGCGCACGTCGTAGGGCTTCAAATTGGCCAGCAGGGCCTCCAGGGTCATGGCGGCGGCGATCTCGGCCTGCTTGAGCCAGCGGTTGAAGTCGTGGAGTTCCAGCGCGCTGATGGCGGTCAGCAGGTTGGAACCGTTGATCGTGGCCAGGCCGTCGCGGGCGCGCAGGCCGGGAATAGGGATCCCGGCGCGTTCCAGGGCCGCGGCGCCCGGCAGGCGTTCTCCCCGGTAGAAGGCCTCGCCCTCCCCCATCATCAGCAGCGCAATCTGGGACATGGGCGACAGGTCGCCGCAGGCTCCCACGGAGCCCTTTTGACAGACTACCGGGGTGACGCCCCGGTTGAGCATCTCCAGCAGGGTCAGGGTGATCTCGGGGCGGCAGCCGCTGTGCCCGTGGGCGTGAACGTTGATCCTCCCGGCCATGGCTCCCCGCACGTGCTCGACGGGCGCCGGCTCGCCGATGCCGGCGGAATGGTTGTAGATCAGGTAGCGCTGGAACTGCTTGACCTGCTCGTCGTTGAGCACGATCTCCGCCAGCTCGCCGATGCCGGTGTTCACGCCGTACATGATTTCCCGGGCCTCGATCTTCTCCTCGAGCATCGCCCGGCAGGTCTTGATGCGCTGCAGCGCGTCGGGATGCAGTTCCGCGCGTTCGTTGTCCCGCGCGATGCGGACGAGGTTTTCCACGTTGAGGTTCGCGCCGTCCAGGACGATGGCCATCGGGTCCTCCGTTGGGGCCTGTTTGTCTGTTGCCGCCGGGCCCGCGTGCGGGGCTGCTCCAGCGTTTTTGGATCTGCCCAAGATACACTCGCCGGGGCTTCAGCCCAACCGGGGAGGCGCAGAAATGCCATATTTCCGTCCAGCAAGGAAGGCCCCGCCGTGATGCAAAGAGTCCTCCCCTGGTACTTCACCCTGCCCCTGGCGGTCCTGGTGCTGCTGACCCTGGCTTTTTCCGCCTGGGAGTACGGCCGTACGCGGACCACCGTCCGCGAGCTGGCCCTGCGACAGGCGCAGGAGCTGCTGGGCCAGCTCGAACAGGCCCTGCTGAACTCCTCGCTGACCGAGGGCGCCCTGCTCGAGGCCCTGGAGGATCACCTGTTCACCGCGGCGTATTACGCGGCCGAGTTGCACGGAATCCGGCCGCTGGACGGGAGGGAGCTGGCCCGCATCGCGGCGCGCTCCGGCGTGCATCACATGGACCTCTTCCCCGGCGCCGGGGAGTCCGGAATCTGCAGCGCCCCGGGTCCCGAGGGAAACTGCCGGCCGCCGCGGAAGCTGGATCCGGCCCTCTACGGCGCCGGTTCCGGAGAGCAGGTCCTGGGTTTTTATCCCGGCGAAAGCGCCGGTGCGCGACACTACGGGGTGGCGGTGGCCCTGCCCGGCGGCGGAGCGGTGGTGGCCACCCTGGCCGCCGCGGAACTGCTCGACCTGCGCCGCAACACCGGATTGGGGGCCGCTCTCAGGGACCTGCAGGAGCACGAGGAAGTGCGCTACGCTCTGATCGAGACCAAGACGGACCTGCTTGCGGCCACCGCGGACCTGCCCGAAGAGGTCACCGGCCCGCGGGACCCGCTCAGACAGAGGGCGTTTTCGGAGGACCGGGGAGGCGGAATCTTCAGGAGCCTGGGCGGCGAGCGGCTCTTCGAGAGCTATCTGCCCTATCGCGGGGGCAGCGGCACCATGCTGCGCATCGGCCTGCGCACGGCGCGCTTCGACGCCGCCCTGAGGCGCAGCCTATGGTCCCTGGCGCTGGGAGGAGCGCTGTTCATCGCACTGGCGACAGTACTCGTGGCCTGGCTTGTATCACGCCGGACTCTGCGCTACCTGGAGGGCGAGCGGCGCCGCATCGAGGCCGAGGTGCAGCGGCTCGAGCAGGAGCGCGAGCTGCGCGAGCGCTTGGCCGCCATGGGATCTCTGGCCGCGGGCGTGGCCCACGAGATCCGCAACCCGCTGAACACCATCTCCATGGGCCTGCAGCGCCTGGAGCTGCGGGACGAAGGACCCGCGGGCGAGCCGGAGCTCCTGCGCGGCATGCGCGAAGAGGCCGGGCGCATCGAAGGCATAGTGCGCGAGTTCCTCGAATTCGCCCGGCCGGCCGTGGCCGATCTCCGTCCGGACGACCTGCGCGGACTGCTTGAGGAAGTACTCGTGCAGGTCCGGCCCGCCATGGAAGCCGCCTCGGTCGATTTGGACACCAGCCTGGAGAGCGTGCCGGCCTTCCGCTTCGACAGGAACCTCCTGCGCCAGGCGCTGTTGAACCTCCTGCGCAACGCCCAGGAGGCCGCCGCCCCGGACGGCGGGGACCGCGGGCGCGTGGAACTGGGCTGCACTTCCGGGGCGCAGGAAGTCCGTGTATCTGTCGCCGACGACGGCCCGGGAATACCGGACTCGGAGCGGCGACGCGTCTTCGACTTGTATTACAGCACGAAAAAGGACGGAGCGGGAATCGGGCTGGCCGTGGTGCACCGGATCGCGGCCGAACACGGAGGCCGGGTGGAACTGGAATCCCGGCCGGGCGAGGGCTGCCGTTTCACGCTGGTCCTCCCGCGAGGCAAGGAGAGCGCGAAACGATGAATCACGCGGACCGGGGCGAGGAGTCCTGCACCGTACTGCTGGCCGACGACGAGAAACTGCAGCGGGAGACCCTGGCCGGTTTCCTGCGCGGCGCGGGCTACCGGGTGCTGGAAGCCTCCGACGGCCGGGAGGCCCTCGAAGCGGCGCGGCGCGAGACGGTGGACCTGGTACTCACCGACCTGCGCATGCCGGAGCTCGACGGACACGGCCTGCTGCGCGAGCTGAAAGGGATGAACCCCTCCGTAGCGGTGATCGTGATGACCGCCTACGGCACGGTCGAATCGGCCGTGGAGGCCATGCAGGCGGGTGCCTTCAGCTACCTGACCAAGCCCGTGGACCTCAAGGAGCTGGCCCTGCTTCTGGACCGCGCTCAGGAGCTGAGGGAACTCGTGCGCGAGAACCGCCGGCTCCGCGAGCGCCTGGGCGAGATCGAGGAAGCCGAGCTGGTGGCGCGGACTCCCGAGATGCGCGAGGTCCTGGGAGTCGTGTCGCGGGCCGCGCCGACGAAGGCTTCGGTGCTGATCACCGGCGAGTCGGGCACGGGCAAGGAGCTGATCGCCCGCGCGCTGCACGGGGCCTCGCCCCGCCACGCGGGCCCCTTCGTGGCGGTCAACCTGGCGGCGATCCCCGAAGCGCTCGTCGAGAGCGAGCTCTTCGGGCACGAAAAGGGAGCCTTCACGGGCGCTGCGGAGCGGCGCATCGGCCGCTTCGAGCGCGCCGACGGGGGCACGCTGTTCATCGACGAGGTGGGCGACATGCCCGCGTCGGCGCAGGTCAAGCTGCTGCGGGTGCTGCAGGAGCACCGCATCGAGCGCGTGGGCGGCGGCCGGCCGATTCCCGTGGACATCCGCGTGGCGGCGGCCACTCACCAGCCCCTGGAGGAGCTCGTCCGCGGGGGCCGCTTCCGCGAGGACCTGTATTACCGCCTGAACGTGATCAGGCTGAAGCTACCGCCACTGAGGGCGCGCCGGGAGGACATCCCCGAGCTGCTGGAACACTTCCTGGGCAAGTGTCGCGACGCGATCGGCAAGGAAGTGCGGGGCTTCGACCGCCGCGCCCTGGACCTGCTGATGAAGTATCGCTGGCCGGGCAACATCCGCGAGCTGGCCAACGCGGTTGAAAGCGCCGTGGTACTGGCCAGGCGGACTCTGATCAGCGCCGGGGACCTGCCCGAAGAGATCCGGCATGCAGGCGGCGCAGCCGGGCCGACGGACGATACCGGCGACCGGGACGAAGCCGCGACGCCCCTGCGCGAGCGCCTGGAGAGCTTCGAGAAAGCGGCGGTGCTGAAAGCGCTGGAGGATTGCGGGGGCAACCGCAGCAAGGCCGCGCGCAGACTGGGCCTGAGCGAAAAGAACATCCGCGATCGCCTGAAGCGCTGGCAACTGGGATAGAAATCGCCGTCCCGCCGGTGGGATCTTCGCGGACCGCATCGAATGTGGCACAAGGTTTGCACTTACCGACGCTGGTTAATGCGAGCGCGTAAATGATGTATACCAGGCGACTGACAACGGGCCTGCTGCTGGCCTTGACATTTTCCCTGTCCGGCATGGACCGGCCTGGGCAGGAAGGCGTCGCAGTCGACAGCTGCTTCGTCGACCTGGACGGGAACTGCTACTGTGATACGGCGGCGGACGCCGACGGCAACGGCATCCCCGATGCCCTGGAATTCGACAGGAAGGCCGGCGCGAAGCGGATCCGCTGGGCCCATTTTCGTTCGGTTCCGGACAGCCTTGGCGGCGACAGCCTGGCCTTCCGCCGCTGGTGGGAAGCCGGTTCACGACCCTTCGGCGCCGCGGAGGCCTGGCGCAGCTGGGGGGAATGGACCGGCGCAGGGGAGAGCTCGGAATCCTGTTCCTGCACCTGTGGCTGCCCGCGCTGCCGCTGTCGCCACTGCCGGCGCCAGCCCTGATCGCCCCTTGCTCACCCCCTCCCCCGCCGCGATCCTCGGAGGCGGCGATCCCAATCCACCTCGATTATCGATGAGCTTCGACCCGCAAGTCGAAGGTTTCGACCTTTTCGTCGAATCCGCCGGCCGGCGGCACGCACGTCGGGCTCATTCCATCGCTAATTGCCTGTAACACAGAGCCCCAGGCCGTAAAATCCGGATTGGCATCCTCTTTGCCTTGTGCAGGCCGACCGCAAGGATCGGCAACCGGCAAAGAAAGAGCCCGCGATGTACCGTGTCCCCGCCATCCAGTTCCTCCTGCAGATGACCGTCGCCGCGCTCGGCTGCCTGTGGCTGCTGCCGGCATGCTCCCGGGCGGCTACCCTGGACAGCTACATCGAGGAAGCTCTGCGAAATCACCCGGGACTGGCCGCCGCAGAGGCGGATCGCCTGGCGGCCGGGGAACAGGTCCTGAAAGCGGGGGTCCTGCCCGATCCCAGGCTCAGTTACGCGGGGTATCTCAGCCCCGTGGAGACTCGGGTGGGCCCGCAGCGCCAGGCACTGGCGTTGTCGCAGGCCCTTCCCTGGCCTGGGATCCTGGACCTGCGCACCGAGTCCGCGAGGGCGGGCGTCGATCTGGCGGGGCAGAACCTGAGAGCGCTCCGGCTGAACCTCGTACACCGTGTGACACGGGCCTACGCCGACTACTGGCTGCTGGGCCGCACGATCCGTAACACGGAAGAGCGGTTGGAGCTGCTGGCGGAGCACGCCGGCGCGGCCGAGACCGGCTACCGCAACGGCACCCACGGCTACTCCGACCTGCTCGAGGTCCAGATGCGACAGGCGCGCGCGGATGAGGAGCTGGCGAGGTTGAACCTGAGTCGCCCCGCCCTGCAGGCGCGTCTCAACAGCCTGCTCGGGCGCGTCCGGTCTGCGGAGCACGCCTGGCCAGAGGAGCTCCCGGCCTGCGACACCCTGCCCGCGGAAAAGGTTCTGGTCGAGAGACTGCGGACCGCCAATCCCGAGTTGACGGCCCTGGCGGCGGAACTGCAACAGAACCGGGCACGTCTCGGCCTGTCGCGCCGGGAGGGCCTTCCGGCGCTGAGCCTCGGCCTGAAATGGATCCAGACGGACGAAGCCGCCATGCCAGGGGTGGAGGACAGCGGTAAGGATCCCCTGCTGCTCAACCTGGCGCTCAAGATCCCTGTCTGGCGGAAAGCCGTAAAGGCCGACGTAAGACGATCCGAGCTGCTGCTGGCAAAAAGCCGCCACCGCGCGGAGGACCGGGAGCTTGAGCTGGCGGCCGAGTTGGAACGGCTGCTCTACGCGCACCGGGAGGCCGGGCTGACGGTTGAACTGCACGAGCGCGAGCTGATCCCGCGGAGCGAGGCCGTACTGGAGGCCAGGCGCCTGGATCACGCCACGGGACGCGTGGATTTCGAGGTTCTGCTGCGCGCCGTCGAGCAACTGCTCGACCAACGCCTGGAGCTGGACCGGGCCAGGGCCAGGCTGCTGGACAGCCGCGCGGCGCTCGACGCGCTGACCGGCGCCGGCCGCCTTGAATCGACCGGGGCCGCCGGAAGCTCGAGCATGGGCTCCGGCGGCCAAGAGGAGTGAACATGATAGAGCGAAGAGCGAACGTCTGGATCCTGATCCTCGGTCTGCTGCTGCTGGCCTTCGCCGCGGGGCGCCTGTCCACCCGATTCGATGCGCCCGCGACGGGCGTCGACGGCGTGAATCAGGTATCACAGGACCAGACGGAATGGACCTGCTCGATGCATCCGCAGATCCGGCTGGCCGAAGCCGGCGACTGCCCCATCTGCGGGATGGAACTGGTACCCGTCGAGAGCGGTGAAGTCGGCGGACACGCTGAGGAAGCTGAGCGGGACGGCGGGGCCGCAGCAGGCTACGCCTGCGCCATGAACTGCGTGCCGCCCCTGCCCGAACCCGGCGACTGCCCGATCTGCGGCATGGAGATGGTGCCCGTGGGCGGTCCCGGTCCGGGTGTCACACAAAGCGGGGAGGAATCTCCCTTCTTCGAGCTCGACCGGCGGGCCCGCGACCTGGCCCGCCTCGAGACCAGCCCGGTCCGACGCCGCTACCTGGAGGCGGAGATCCCGCTCTACGGACGGTTCACGGTCGACGATAACCGGCTGGCGGACATCACTTCCTGGACGGCCGGAAGAATCACCAGGCTCCACGTGAAGACCGAAGGGCTGCGGGTCCGCCGCGGCGCACCGCTCTACGACATCTACAGTCCGCAGCTGATCGCCGCCCAGGAGGAGCTGCTGCTGGGATACGGCGGCGAGAGCGCCCGCGAGAAACTGCGCCTGCTGGGGCTTGACGCCGAGTCGATCTCCGGGATTGAGGAGGAAGGCTCGCCGCGCGAGGTGCTGACCATCCGCGCCCCCGCGGCAGGGACCGTGCTCGAGCTGCCGGTGCGCGAGGGCGACTACGTGCGCGAGGGCAGCCTGCTCTTCCGCATCGCCGACCTCTCCCGGCTCTGGCTGTGGTTAGAGGTCTACGAGGCCGACCTGTCTCTGGTTCACGAGGGTCTGACCCTGGAATACGAGGTGGAGGCCCATCCGGGCCGGAGCTTCAAGGCGACGATCGACTACCTGGATCCGGCCTTGGATCCCGGTACGCGCAGCCTGGGCGTCCGCGCCGCGGTTGACAACTCCGCCGGCCTCCTGAAGCCCGAGATGTTCGCCGGCGGCACCCTCAGGTCGGTGTTGCGCCGGGAGGGCGGTTTTCCCCTCAGCGTTCCCGCCTCGGCGCCTCTGTTCACGGGCCGCCGCGCCCTGGTTTATGTTGAGGCTGAAGTGGGCCGCTACGAGGCTCGCGAAGTGCGACTGGGCCGCCGCGCCGGCGACTACTACGAGGTGCTCGAGGGCCTGGCGGAAGGCGAAGCCGTCGTGATACGGGGCGCCTTCAAGATCGACAGCTCGCTGCAGATCCAGGGCCGTACCAGCATGATGCAGCCCGAACCGGATGAATCGTCCGTGACACACGGAATCGGGGCGGGACATCATGGCCACTGAGCGCGGAAGTATCACCGAAATCCCTGCGGAGCCGCGGCGGACCGAGGATCTGCTCACGCGGCTGATCCGCTTCACCCTGGATTTCCGCTTCATCGTCGTCCTGGGCCTGCTGGTGCTCTTGGGCTGGGGTCTGCGCACTGCGCCCTTCGACTGGGAGCTGGGCGGACTGCCGCGCGACCCGGTGGCAGTGGACGCCATTCCGGACATCGGCGAGAACCAGCAGATCGTCTTCACCCGCTGGCCCGGACGCTCTCCCCAGGACGTGGAGGATCAGCTCACCTATCCCCTCAGCGCCAACCTGCTGGGCCTGCCCGGCGTCAAGACCGTCCGGGCCTATTCCATGTTCGGCTTCTCCACGATCTACGTGATCTTCGAGGAGCAGGTGGAGTTCTACTGGTCGCGCTCCCGGCTGCTGGAGAAACTGGCCAGCCTCCCCCCCGGCCTCCTGCCCGAGGACGCCACTCCCGTGCTGGGTCCGGACGCCACGGCCCTGGGCCAGGTCTTCTGGTACACCCTTCAGGGCGCCGACGCCGAAGGCAATCCCACCGGTGGCTGGGACCTCGCCGAGCTGCGCAGCATCCAGGACTGGAACGTCCGCCTGGCCCTGATGTCGGTCGAGGGCGTCAGCGAGGTGGCCTCGGTGGGCGGCTTCGTCCAGGAAATCCAGGTGGACGTGGATCCCGACGCCATGCGGGCGCGCTCGGTGAGCCTGGCGGACGTGATGCACGCCCTGAAAATGGCCGGAGCGGAAACCGGGGCTGGCAGCATCGAGATCAACCGGGTGGAATACGTGGTCCGCGGCGTGGGTTTCGTCAGGGAACTCGGGGACGTGGAAGAGGCCGTGATCCGCAGTGAGGGAGGCACCCCCGTGCGGATCCGCGACGTGGCCCGGGTGGTTCTCGGTCCGGCGCCCCGCCGCGGCGCGCTGGACGTGGGCGGCGCGGAGGCCGTGGGCGGCGTGGTGGTGGTGCGCTACGGGGAGAATCCCCTGGCCGCCATCCAGGCCGTCAAGCGGAAAATCGCCGAGATCTCGCCCGGCCTGCCCCGCAAAACGCTGCCCGACGGCGTGGAGAGCCAGGTCCGCATCGTGCCCTTCTACGACCGCACGCAACTGATCCATGAAACGCTGTCGACGCTCAACGACGCGCTGGTGGGCGAGATCCTGGTGACCCTGATCGTGGTGCTGCTGATGGTGCGCCACCTGCGCAGCTCGCTCCTGATCGCCGGCCTGCTGCCGGCCGCCGTGCTGATCTGCTTCATCGCCATGAAACTGGGCGGCGTGGAAGCGAACATCGTGGCTCTCTCCGGCATCGCCATCGCCATCGGCACCATGGTGGACATGGGCATCGTGGTCAGCGAGAACATCCTGAGACACCTGGCGGAAGACGCGGGCGGAGGAAAACCTCGCGGGCGCGTCCTCAAAGCCACGCGCGAGGTGGCCGGCGCAGTGCTCACGGCCCTGGCCACCACGGTGGTCAGCTTCCTGCCGGTCTTCACATTGGAGGCCGCCGAGGGGAAGCTCTTCCGTCCCCTGGCCTATACCAAGACCTTCGCCCTAGTGGCGGCCCTGCTGCTGGCCCTGGCCGTGATCCCGCCCCTGGCCGAATTCCTGTTCACCCGCCGTCTCCGTCGCGGCGGAGTCCTCGGCCTGGGACTGTTGCTGGCCACGGCGGGAACCTGGCTGCTGTTCGGCGCCTACCCCGCCGCGGGCCTGCTGGTGCTGCTGGCCGGCCTGGTTAAACTGGCGGAACCCTGGCTGCCCGGCGCCCTGGAGCCCTGGCGCAGGAAACTGGACCTGGCCCTGGTGGTGCTCCTGGCCGCATACTGGCTCGCCGAGCACTGGCTGCCGCTGGGGGGCGACCGGCCCTTCGCGCTTAACCTGGCCCTGGTGGCCTTGCTGATCTTCGGGCTGCTGGCCTTCTACCGGCTGGTCCTGCGCTCCTACGACGGGTTGCTCGACTGGTGCCTGTCGCACAAGACGGTGTTCCTCGCGCTGCCCCTGTCCATGCTCGTGCTGGGTGGCCTGATCTGGAGCCGCACGGGGGACGAATTCATGCCCCCGCTGGACGAGGGTTCCTACCTCTTCATGCCCAGCACCATGCCCCACGCCTCCATGAGTGAAGTGCAGGAAGTGCTGCAGTACCAGGACGCGAGCATCCTGAACATCCCGGAAGTATCACAGGTCGTGGGCAAGCTGGGCCGGGCGGAGACGCCGCTGGACCCCGCGCCGCTGTCCATGATCGAGACCGTGATCAACTACCTGCCGGAGTACCTGCAGGGCGCCGAGGGCGGTCCGCGGCGCTTCCGCTTCGATCCCGACAGCGTGGACCTGGTGCGCGACGCGGAAGGCCGCCCCCTGTCGGCGCCGGACGGTGAGCCCTATCGAAGCCGCGGCGCCTACCCCCGCGACTCGGAGGGGCGCCTGATCCCCGACGCGGGCGGGCGCTACTTCCGCAACTGGCGCGCGGCGCTGGATCCCGGGCTGAATCGCGGGCGCGCCGCCTGGGAGGGCATTCAGCGGCCGGACGACATCTGGTCGGAAATCGTTCGCGCGGGCGAGATCCCCGGAACCACTTCGGCGCCGAAACTGCAGCCCATCTCCACGCGCCTGGTGATGCTGCAGAGCGGCATGCGCGCCCCCATGGGGATCAAGATCAAGGGCCCCGACCTGAAGAGCATCGAGAGCGCCGCGCTGAAGATCGAAGAGCTGCTGCGGGAGATTCCCAGCGTCAACAGGCTGGCGGTGGTGGCCGACCGCGTGGTGGGCAAGCCCTACCTGGAACTGCACGTGGACCGCGAGCGGATCGCCCGCTACGGCATCAGCATGGGCGCGGTGCAGGAAGTGATCGCCGCCGCGGTGGGCGGGCGCACCCTGGCCCACAGCGTGGAAGGCCGGGAGCGCTACGCCGTGCGGGTACGCTACCAGCGCGAGGAGCGCGACAACCTCGAGGCCCTGCGCCGGATCTACGTGCCGGCGCCGGACGGCCGTCGCGTTCCCCTGGAGCAGCTGGCCGAGCTGCGCTACCAGCGCGGCCCCCAGATGATCAAGAGCGAGGACAATTTCCTTCTGGGCTACGTGCTCTTCGACGGCCGCGAAGGCCTGGCCGAGGTGCAGGTGGTGGAAGAGGCCCGGCTTGAAATCGAGCGGCGCCTGGCGGAGGGCGAGCTGGTCCTGCCCTCGGGAGTGAGTCTGAGTTTCGCGGGGACCTACGAGAACCAGCTGCGCGCCGCCCGAAAGCTGCTGGTGGTCATTCCGCTGGCCCTGGCGATCATCCTGGTGCTGCTCTTCCTGCAGTTCCGCTCGCTGGGCACCACCGTCCTGGTCTTCAGCGGGGTGGCCGTGGCCTGGGCCGGGGGCTTCCTGCTGATCTGGCTCTACGGGCAGCCCTGGTTCCTGGACTTCGAGATCTTCGGCGCCCAGTTCAGGGAGCTCTTCCAGGTGCATCCCGTGCATCTCAGCGTGGCGGTCTGGGTGGGTTTCCTGGCTCTCTTCGGCATCGCCACCGACGACGGGGTGATCATGGCCACCTACCTGGACCAGAGCTTCCGCAGTCGCAGGCCCGGGAGCCCGCACGAGATCCGTGAAGCCGTCAAGGAGGCCGGCGGCCGGCGGGTGCGGCCCTGCCTGATGACCACGGCCACCACGGTCCTGGCCCTGCTGCCCGTCCTGAGTTCCCAGGGCCGCGGCGCGGACGTGATGGTGCCGATGGCGATTCCCGTCTTCGGCGGAATGCTGGTGGAGGTGGTCACCATGTTCACCGTGCCGGTGCTCTATTCCGCCGCGAAGGAATGGCGCCTGCGGTCCCGGTCGCCGGGCCCGGACCGCGACGTCCGGGACGCGGACTCGCTGATCGCGGAAAGCCGACCATGAACGATTCGAACCGAAACGATAAACGACCGCTGACATACAACTGGAAACAAAAGGAGCACAGAATGAAGATCATCCTCCTCGCCGCTCTCGGCCTGATGCTGGGCCTGGCGGTGCCCGATACCGAAGCGGGATGTCCTCCCGGATGCGACAAGGCCTGCTGCGCCGGCGTCCCGTCCGCTACTGCGACTGAGCATGAGCATCCCGGTCATTCCGCAGTGGAAGTGAAGCGGGGCGGAGCCGCGCCCGAACACCCCGCTGCCCCGGCTGAACTTCCCGTCCTCAAGGAGAGCTATCCCTGGACCACCTGTCCCATCAGCGGCCTGGAGCTGGGATCCATGGGCGATCCCTATTCCATCGAGCTGGAGGGGCTGACCGTCAGACTCTGCTGCGACGGCTGCGAGAAGAAGGCCCGGGCCAGGGCCGCGGAGATCACGGCCGATCTCAGGAAGGCAGTCATCGAGCGCGACTCCCGGGATTATCCCCTGGAGGAATGCCTGACCTGCGGAATGCATCTCAAGGATGGACGCGGCCTGGACATGGTTCACGGCAGCACCATGGTGCGGCTCTGCGGTGAAATGTGCCGCGTCAGTTTCGAAGGGGATCCCGAGGCGCGGGTCCAGCAGGTCCTGCGAGCCCGGAACGAGCAGGCGAAGAGGCAGTAGCCGGTTCCAGAGGGAGCGACGGGTCGCACGCTCCGGGTCATTCGCCGGGGCGGGGCGCTTCGCAAAGCGCCTGCTCGGCGTCCAAGATTCCACTCCGGCGGGTTTCCTGTGGGAATTCCGCCGGAATTTTTATAGCTCCCCTCTGGAGGCCTCAGGGAGTCTGTTGGAACAAACAGGTTGCGCCAGGGTTCATCGAGTGGAACCGGAACCGGAGCGGCGGGCTCCATGAGCGGGCCGGCTCTGCAAGCCGGACCGGGAGGACAGGGTGAGCGGCGGCCCAGAGCGCTGATCGGCAATGCGAAGGAATTCCGCCGCAGATTCAACGTTTTCCCGTACATATCCCCCCTTGCGGCTTCAGAGCAGCCCCTCGACGGTCGATAGAACCAGTAGCTGATAAATCGGAACAACCCGCTCCCTTAGCCCAGACACCGAGGTGCCCCATGCTGAAGGAACTCGACAACCTGCTGAACGACGAGAGCACCGTGATCGCCCAGGACGAAACCCTCAACTTCGAGGACTACCTGGATCTGCTCCTGCGCGCTCCCTGGATCACCCGCACCACCCCGCAGCTCCTGCACGACATGATCCTGAGTCACGGCGTGGAACACGCGATCCAGCCCGGGAAACCGGTCAAGCACACCTATCATTTCTTCGAGACGCAGGAGATGGTGGGTCCCTTCGTGGTCTTCGGCCAGCAGAAGGCGAAAGAGAACATCGTCGAGAAGTTCGACAATGCCGCCCGGGGCGCCGAGGCCTGGAAACGCCTGTGGATCCTGCTGGGCCCGCCCGGCTCCGCCAAGTCGCGGTCGATGGACGCCGTCAAGCTGGCCCTGTTCAACTACTCGCGCAGCGAGGAGGGCCGGACTTACACGCTGCTGCTGCCCTCGCTGGACGAGCGCCTGCGCGACCGGGCCGTCTTGGAGCAGGACGGTATCTGGTACCTGCAGAGCCCGCTCTTCGAGCGCCCGCTGCAGGTGATTCCCGAGGAGGTCCGGCCGGGCTTCATCGACCGCCTGAACGAGCGCCTCGACCAGCAGGCGCTGGCGGAATTCCTGCACCGTCACCCGCAGTACGACAACGATTACCGCATCCAGATCGACGGGCGCATCTCGCCCTTCAGCGACTACGTCCTGCAGGACTTCATGCGGGCCAAGAATCTGAACCTGCAGGAGCTCTTCCCCTACCTCAAGGTGCGCCGAATGATCTTCAACGCCACCACCAAGGCGGGGATCGGCTCCTACACCCCTCGCGACGAGAAGAGCCAGGAGGCCGGCTCGCTGGTGGGCAACGTGGACTACAGCCTGCTGCCGCGCTTCGGCAGCGAATCGCACCCCCTGGTGCACGACTACAAGGGCGAACTCTGCGCCGGCGCCAACGGCTTCGTGGAAATCCACGAGATCCTCAAGCTCACCGACCGCTTCCTCTACGAGCTGCTCTTCGCCACCCAGGACCGTTTCTTCAAGCCCGAGGGCCAGCCGCCGATCCCCTTCAACGGCGTGATCATCGGCCACACCAATTTCCACGAATACAACATGTTCATCGAGAACCGCACCTTCGAGGCGCTGCGCAGCCGCACCACCTTCATCGAGATGCCGCTCTCGGTGCACTTCAAGGACGAAGAATTCATCTACAACAACACCTATTCGAATAATACCCGGGACTGGAACAAGGAGCGCCGGCACCAGGCCCACGTCGCTCCCCATTCCATCGAGATGCTCAGCCTGGTGGCCGTGATGTCGCGGCTCTACGCTTCGAACCAGAATCCGAACCTGAGTCTCCTGCAGAAGGCGCTGATCTACGCCGGCCGCAGCGACAGCGGCGTGGACAACAACATGGCGCGCACGATCCTCGAGGAATTCGAATACGTCAAACCCTCGGAGGGGACCTTCGGCCTGGACCCGCGCTTCATCCAGAACATCTTCGAGACCACCGAGCATTTCCAGATCAACGAGTACGCCGCGAATCTGATGAAGCTCGAGCAGGACAGCGGCGGCCAGGCGATGCTGACCTCCATCGCGCTCGAGAACCCCTGTGTCACACCGCTGGACCTCTACGTGCGCATGGAGCACGCGCTGAAGGAGACCTTCGCCACCCAGAAGGCGACCCTCAGCCACTACGTGGAGAAGGTCCTGCCGCTGGCGCGCGGATGGATCTTCGGCCAGATCGCCAGCGACGTCTACAGCGCCATCCTGCGCGACGACTCGGTCATCGAGACCACCTGGAAAAAGTACACGGACCACGTGCGGGCCTACGCCCACAACACCACGGTCAAGCACGACGTGACACAGGCGGACGCCCAGCCCGACGAGAAGTTCATGCAGACCATCGAGCAGTACCTGGGCGTACCCGAGAAGGACGTCTTCCGCAAGGAACTCTCGGACGCCATCGCCACCGTCAGCCACCAGGTCCTGCTGGCCGACGAGCCCTCCTACATGAGCGCCATCAAGCGTTACGTGTTCGAGAACGAGTTCAAGTCGGGCGAGAACATGAAGCTGCTGGGCTGGATCAAGAGCGGCACCAGCACCGCGACGACGCACGCCCGCGAGCGCGAGCACCTGAACGAGACGATCCGCTACCTGATGGAAAACCGGGGCTGCTGCGGGAAGTGCGCCTTCCAGGCGCTGACCATCACCGCCAACGCCTCCAGCATCTCGGCCTGACATGAAACGCCACACGCCGCGGCAGCACATTCCCGAGACCCTCCTGCGGACCGTCGAGGTCAGCCGGATCGACTCCTCGGAATCCGAGGGCGCCTTCAACGAGTTCATCGAGGAACAGCTCGAGGACCTGGTGGATCACATCCTCAACGAGGGCGACCTGGGCAACCGTGGAAGCGACATCATCGTCGAGATGGACGACATCCAGCCGCCCACGCTGGTCTACGGGGATACGGGCGGCGGCGGGAGCGGACAGGGACAGGGTCCCGGCGGCGAGAAGGGCCGCATCAGCTTCGGATTGCCCTTCGAGAAGTTCATGGATCTCGTGGCCGCCAAGTTGCAGCTGCCCGACCTGACCAAGGAGGGCAAGGGCCGGATCAAGCAGATCAGCTACGAGTTCAAGACCTTCGGTCCTTCCGGGGCGATCCTCGACAAGCGGCGCACTTTCCGGCGCGCGCTGAGGACCAGCATCGGAACCGGCGTCTACGCCCCCGACCGGGGCAAGCTCGATGTCTTCGTCCGCAGGCGCGACCGGCGCTTCAAGCTGCCGGTGCGGGTGGAGCGGCCGCGCTACAAGGCGGTGGTCTTCTACATGGGAGACATCTCCTACTCGACCTACGGCGAGCGGCTCGAGATCGAGAAGCGCATCGCCAACTTCATCCACAACTGGCTGGATTACAACTACGGGCCGAACAACGTGGAGCACCGCTTCTTCGTGCACGACGCCGCGGCCTACGAGGTGCGCCCGGAGGAATTCTACACCGTCAAGAACGCGGGCGGCACGCAGGCCTCCGTGATCTTCGAGCTGGTGTCGCAGATCGCCTTCAACGAGTACGACACCGAGTCCACGAACTTCTACGCCTTCTACTTCGGCGACGGCGAGCTCTTCGGCAACGACGCCGGGGACATCGTGCGCATCATCGCCGAAACCATGCGCCCCACCTTCAACCGCATCGGGGTGGTGGAAGTGCGGCCCAGCCGCATCAGCCAGCTGGCCAACAAGCTGAACGAGACCTTCGAGCACGACCGCGTCGTGCGCGTGGGCGAGATCCGCGAGAAGAAGCAGACCATCGAAATCATCAAGCTGCTGTTCAGGAGCGAGGGCCGTGAGGAGCATTAGGACCGATTCGCAGCTTTACGAACTCGAGCAGCGCATTCTGTCTCACGCGGAAGAGCTGGGGCGCAAGCTGCCCGAAATCCGCTTCTTCATCCTCGACGGCATGGAATTCTCCTCGCTGCTGGAGAAGAACGTCTACCCGGTCAGCCCGGTGAACATCTGGGAAGGCAAGCAGATGATCGACCGGCGCCATCGGATCGAGACCGGCCAGGAGTCGAGCATCTTCTACGAGGTGGTGCAGACGGGCCGGCCCTCCTACGCCTACCTCAGCCACGGCAACTCGCCCATGATGCAGGCCACGGTGATGGCGCACGTCTGCGGACACTGCGAGTTCTCCGAGCTGAGCGTGCTCTGCGACAGTTTCCCCGACCACACAGAGCGGGTGATGCATCTCGTGCGCAAGACCGAACTCAGCCGGCGCCAGATGGGCGAGTGTTTGTATCACGAGTACTGGAACGCCTGCGAGTCCGTGGTCCCGCTGATCGCGCCGAATTCGCAGTTCAACCTGTCCCACTCCATCGACACCGACACCAGGATCAGCGAGAAGTTCGAGCTGCGCGAGGACGAGGAGCCCGAGCGGAAACCCTACGCACCCTTTTCGAGCACGCTCGAACAGCTGCTGGCCCGAGAAACCGGCGATTCGATCTTCGAGCACGACCAGCGGGTGCGCGTCCGCCAGGAGCGGCTGAGCCGCCGCGGTTACAAGCTGCGGGCGCCCTGCCAGGACGTGCTGGCCTTCCTGCGCAATTTCGCTCCGGCCAGCAACTCGGAACGCGCGATCCTGGAGTACCTGTACACGGTCAACCTGCCCTACGATTTCGTGATCCGCAGCCAGATCATGAACGAGGGCTGGGCGATGTACTGGCAGAACGAGATCATGCACAAGCTCTTCGCCGAGCAGGCCGTGGGAGACATCATCGACTACGCGCGCATGTTCGCCGGGGTCTGCTACCCGAGGCCCTTCTTCCAGCGCAACCCGTATCACCTGGGCTACAATCTCTGGAAGCACATCCGCGACCTCTACGAGCGGGGGATGGTCTCGCTGGATTACATCGAAGAGACCGACCTGAAGCGCCGCGAGGACTGGAACGAGCCCGGCGGCCGGGACCCCGTGTGGGCGATGGAGCACCTGGTCTCGACCGTGACGGATTACGAGTTCCTCCGCCGTTTCCTGACTCCCGCGCTGATCCACGAGTTCCACCTCAACCGCTTCCCGAAGGAACTGGCGCAGCGCATGGGCATCAAGCCCAAGGACGTCGTCAAGGAGGACCACCGGCACGTCTGGATCGACCCCGAGCCGATCAAGGACGAGATGCTCGGTTTCTTCGTCCATTTCTACCGCCCGCGGATCTACATCATCGACGACGACTATCAGGACGGCGGCCTGCTGCTGTATCACCGCGACGACGGCCGCGAGCTGCGCACCGAGTGGATCAAGCCCACCCTGCGCAACATCAACCTGATCTGGAAGGGGCCGGTGGCGCTCTACTCCCGCAACCGGCTCTACGGTTTCGCCGCCAACACCTACAAGGAGACCACGGTCACTGGCAGCAGTTTCGACACCGTGCTGGACCGCATGCGCCGCGACGAGAAGCCTCTGCGCGTGTGACAAATCCGCGGGACCGATCCTGGATTCAACGAGGAAGGAAATGGTCGACTTCAACTACCGCAAGCTGCTGGATTACCATCTCAAGCAGACCATGAGCTTTTCCGAGTGGGTGGGGCTTTTCACCGAGCGTCCCCAGGACCACCTGCACACTTCCTCCACGCTGATCTCCGAGGCGATCAAGTACTTCGGCTTCGAGATCGTGATCCGCAGCGGCGAGCCGGCCATCAGCTACAACATCTTCAAGGACCTCTTCTCCAACGGCATCAACGCCGTCTACGGGCAGGAGTTCTGCATCAAGCACATCGTGGACGTGATCGAATCGGTGGGCAAGGAGTCGGGCCCCAACCGCGGCATCGTGCTCGTTGGCCCGCCGGCCTCGGGCAAGACGAACATCATCGACATGATCTCGCTGGCGCTCGAGGAGTACACAAAGCAGCAGAACGTGCGGATCTATTCCTGCTTCTTCCGCTTCCCGGACCGCGACGGGCGCGCCGTCGAGCTGCGCAGCGCCTTCATGCACAATCCCGTGCTGCTTTTCCCGACGATCCTCCAGCTCGACGGCCGCGTGACGCGTCCGAGGCAGGAGCTTTTCGAGCACATCAACAGCCGCCGCAGCGCGGACGAGCAGATCATCTTCCCCACCTACTACCAGAACGCCACGCTCGACAAGCGCAACATGGACATCATCGAGAGCCTTCTCCAGCACCCGCGCAACGAGGGCAAGTCGCTCTTCGACATCATCGAGGAATACGTGCGCGTCGAGGAGATCGAGTTCTCGAACGCCCAGGCCCGGGGAATCGCCAACATCGACGACATGCCCAAGCTCGAGGTGGGAATCCAGTCGGCCAAGCTGGGCCCCTCCTCGCTGGAGGTCCTCAACCAGCACCTGCCCAGCCATTTCCTTTACAACTACACCGGCGCGATCGTGGCGGCCAACCGCGGCATCCTGCACATCCACGACGCCTTCGGCAGCGGCAGCGAGTCCGAGATCCCCACCGACCGGGACTACAAGCCCCTGCTGATGCTGCTGGGCAGCGGGCGGGTGGCCTGCGAAGCCACCCAGGCGCCGGTGGACAACACCGTGGTGATCACCACCAACATCGAGGAGATGGAGCGGCTGGACCAGCAGCTGACTTCCTCGAAGCTGCTGGACCGCATCGAGAAGGTGACCGTCAACTACCTGCTGGACACCAACTCGGAAACCGACATCCTGCGGCGCGACATGTCCGTGATGCGCGAGAAGTTCGACGTGGACCCGAACCTGCTGCGGGTGGCGGCCTATTTCTCAGTGTTGACGCGCCTGCTCCCACCCTGCCGCAACCAGTTCCCCAACCAGTGGAACGTGGAGAAGATCGAGCTCTACCGCACCATCACGCCCGAGCAGAAGCTCTTCATCTACTCCAGCCAGTCCGAGGACCCGGTGAACACGATCCGCCGGCTGCCCCACTGGCACCCCTTCCGCAACGAGGCGCTGCGCCTGGGGATCAGCATCAACGATCCGCAGGAGCTGGCCGGCTACGTGGCGCGGCACCCCGACGCGCTCAGCCTGGAGGACTCGGGGCTCTTCACGCTCGAGCAGCTCAAGCTGGCGGACGACGAATTCATGCGGGCGCTGTGGAACGAGCACTTCCCCAACGAAGGGCGCCACGGCATCTCGATCCGGCAGCTGCAGAACGTGATGCGCAACACGATCACGGCCTCCGACGGCCACAAGGTCCACGTGGGAACCTTCTTCAGCCAGCTGCGGAAGGTGATCGCCGAGGGACCCGGGCTGCACCACTGGCTGGCCATCGATCCCGAGTACCGCAAGAACCGCAAGCCCGTGCCGCCGCGGCGGATCGGGGAGGTTGAGCTCGAGGAAGGGGTGGGCGACTACGGGGACTTCAAGGGCCTGCTGCGTGTGTCACAGGCCTTGTACTTCATGATCATCCGCCGCGAGATCACGGTGGCCACCGTGGACCGCGACCCGGAGCAGATCGAATCGGACCTGCGCCGCTACATCCAGCACGCATTGCTGGCCAAGGCCGTGGAGAACAAGGCCTTCGCGCACATCATGGTTCCGCGCTTCTCGTTCATCGATCCGGAGTCGGGCATCGAAATCAACCGGCCGGACGACACCTTCATGCGGGCGGTCGAGAAGGTCATCACCCCGGAGCGCCAGCCGGCAGAAGCCCGGATGAAGATCGCCGAGAAGTTCCTGGAGCTGCAGAACACGGGCGAGTTGCTGCTGGAGGCCGACAAGAACGCCGTCTACTCGCGGAACGACAACCTGGTCAACTTCTTCGTCGCGGAATACTCGTCGCTGCTGTCACACAGGAAGACCGTCGACGGCATCAACGTCGAAGACCTGCGCGACGCCTTCTTCCAGAAACGCAACGCCCTGGACAAGTATCACCACTACGCCCGCGAGATCCGCAGCCTGGTTGAGACGGTCCTGGACAACCTGGTCACGCGCTACAACTACTCGCGGCAGCTGGCGCTGGACACCGTGGTCTTCGCGCTGCGCAAGAACATCATCGACTTCGGGAACATCATCAACTGAGGCCCGCCGCGCCCGGGCTCAATCCACCCAGTCGGCCAGGAACACGTTCGTTTCGCGCGGCGAACTGTTGAAGCGGTTCGAGGCGAAGACCAGCCGACTGCCGTCGCGCGTGAACATGGGAAAGCCGTCGAAGCCCTCGAAGGCGGTCACCCGCTCCAGGCCTTCGCCGTCCTCGCCGATGATCCACAGGTTGAAATCCGAGTGCCGACGGTCTGCGCTGCCGATGTTGGAGCAGAAGATGATCCGCCGGTTGTCGGGGTGGAAGAAGGGGCCAAAGTTGGCCCACTCGTTGTGCGTCACCTGCCGCTTGTTGCCGCCGTCGGCGTCCATCACCCAGACCTGGAAGTTGTTGGGCTCGATCAGTTCGTCGGCCAGCAGCGCGCGGTAGCGCGCCCGGGCTTCCGGAGTCTTCGGGTAATACGAGCGGTAGACGATCTTGCGGCCGTCCCAGGAGAAGAACGGCCCGCCGTCGTAGCCCAGTTCGTGCGTCAACTGCCTGAGGTCGCCGCCATCGAGATCCATGGTCCAGATCTCCAGGTCGCCGCTGCGCTGCGAGGTGAAGACGATCCGGTCGCCGGCGGGTGAGACGGTGGGCTCGGCGTCGTAGCCGGGCGCGGCCGCCAGGGGACGCAGGTTGCCGCCGCCGGCGTCGGCCTTGTAGATGTCGTAGCCGCCGTACACAGCCCAGACGTAGCCCTTCGAGAAGTCGGGCGGCGGGGGGCAGTCCGGGTCCGCCGCGTGCGTGCTGGCGTAGACGATCTCCCGGTCGCCGGGCAGGAAATATGAGCAGGTGGTGCGCCCGCGCCCCGTGCTGACCATCCGTTTCTCCGAGCCGTCCACGTTCATGGTGAAGATCTGGTCGCACTCGAGCTCGCCGTGCGTGGTCTGGTAGATCAGCTTCCGCTCGTCGAAGCTGAAATAAGCCTCGGCGTTCTCCCCGCCGTCGGTCAGCATGCGCAGATTCTTCAAGTGCTTCTCGCCGGGATCGTCCACAACAGCCGGCCGGCCGCCGTCCGCGCCGGCCCGGTCCGCCGTCTCCGGCTTAGGGGGCTGCTCCCCGGACCGGCAGGCCGCCGAGCCCAGGACCATGACGGCCGCCAGGAGGGCGACCGCCCCCTTCAATCTTCGCTCCATTCCGTCTCCTTTGTGATACATTTGCGCCCGCTCGACCTCCCCAATCCGGGCTGTGCTACAGCGAGCGGAAGAAATCGTTGCCCTTGTCGTCCACCAGGATGAAAGCCGGGAAGTCCCTGACCTCGATCTCCCAGACCGCCTCCATGCCGAACTCCGGAAAATCCAGCACCTTCTGGCTGACGATGTTCTCGCGGGCCAGCAGCGCGGCGGGACCGCCGGGCGAACCCAGGTAGAAACCGCCGTTGTCCCGGCAGGCCTGGGTGACCACTTCCGTGCGGTTGCCCTTGGCGATCATCACCATGCTGCCCCCGTTCTTCTGGAACAGGTCCACGTAGGGATCCATCCGCTGCGCGGTGGTCGGCCCGAAGGAGCCCGTGGCCATGCCGGGGGGCGTCTTGGCCGGGCCGGCGTAATACACCGGACAGTCCTTGAGGTACTGCGGCAGGTCTTCCCCGCGGTCCAGCATCTCCTTGAAGCGGGCGTGCGCCATGTCGCGGGCCACCACGACCCTGCCGTTCAGCAGCAGCAGGGTACGCACGGGATGCCCGCTCAGCTCCGCCAGGATCTCCGGCATCGGCCGGTTGAGGTCGATCCGCACGCCTTCCTCGGCGGCCCGCTCGTGGCCCTTGAGGAAGCGTCCCGGCTCCAGCTCCAGCTCCTCCAGCCAGATGCCCCGGCGGTCGATGCGCGCCAGGATGTTGCGGTCGGCGGAGCAGGAGACGCCCATGCCGACGGGGCAGGAGGCCCCGTGCCGGGGCATGCGGATCACGCGCACGTCGTGGCAGAAGTACTTGCCGCCGAACTGGGCGCCCAGGCCCAGGCCCCGCGACTCCTCCAGCAGCTCTTGCTCGAGCTCCAGGTCGCGGAAGGCCTGGCCGCCCTCGTTGCCCTCGATGGGCAGCCCGTCGAGATAGCCTGTGGAAGCCAGCTTGACGGTCTTCATCACGGCCTCCGCCGAGCTGCCGCCCACCACGAAGGCCAGGTGGTAAGGCGGACAGGCGGCGGTGCCCAGGGACTTCATCTTCTCCACCAGGAAACTCTTCAGGCTCCGGGGATTGAGCACCGCCTTGGTCATCTGGAAGAGCTGGGACTTGTTCGCCGAGCCGCCTCCCTTGGCCACGAAGAGGAAGCGGTACTCCGCGCCGGGGACCGCCAGGATGTCGATCTGGGCCGGCAGGTTGTTGCCCGAGTTTTGCTCCTGGTACATGCTCAGCGGCACGATCTGGGAGTAGCGCAGGTGCTCCTCGGTGTAGGCCCTGAAGATGCCGCGCGAGAGCGCTTCGGCGTCGTCCCCGCCGGTGAAGACCTGCTGCCCCTTCTTGGCGTAGACCGTGGCGGTTCCCGTGTCCTGGCAGAAGGGCAACTGGCCCTCCGCCGAGATCATCGCGTTGCGCAGCATCGCCCGCGCCACGTAGCGGTCGTTCTCGCTGGCCTCCGGGTCGTCAAGGATCCGGGCCACCAGCTCCTGGTGCCGGGGACGCAGCAGGAAGTTCACGTCGTGCATGGCCGTTCGGGCCAGCAGCTCGAGTCCTTCGCCGGCCACCAGCACCATTTCCCGCCCGGAGAAATCCTCGCGACGGACGTGCTCGTCCGTCAGCAGCCTGTACTCCGTGTCGACCCCCCCCAGCGGAAAGGGATCCTGGTAGTTGAATTCCATCGTGATACCTGTGTGTTTGTCTGTGATTCGATGTTTGTGTCCGCGCCAGTGTCACCGCTGATACTCAGATGTTCCTCATCCCGATGATGCTCAGGAACTCGGCCCGGGTCTCGGCGTCGTCGTGGAACTCTCCCAGCATGGAGCTGGTGGTGGCGTAGGAGTTCTGCTTCTCCACGCCGCGCATCTGCATGCACATGTGGCGGCCCTCCATGACCACCGCCACCCCCTCGGGATCGAGGACCTCGCAGATGGCCTGGGCCACCTGGTGCGTCAGACGCTCCTGGACCTGCAGGCGCCGGGCATACATCTCGATCAGGCGCGGGATCTTGGACAGGCCGATCACCCTGCCCCGCGGAATGTAGCCCACGTGGGCACGGCCGAAGAAGGGCAGCAGGTGGTGCTCGCAGAGGCTGAAGAACTCCACGTCGCGAACCACCACCATCTCGCTGCAGTCCTCGTGAAACACGGCGCCGCCGGTCACTTCCGCGATGTCCATACGGTAGCCCCGGGAGAAGAATTCCCAGGCCGCTCCCACCCGCCGCGGTGTGTTCAGCAGCCCCTCACGCTCCGGATCCTCGCCGATGGCGGCCAGCAGGTTCCGCGTGGATTCCTCGATCATCCTGATATCACTGTCCTTCATGCGTGGTCACCCTTTTCGCGGACCAGGCCGCTTCCTCCGGATCCTCGTGCACCCGCGGCTTCAGCAACCGGACGCTCAAGTAGAACAGCGGCGTGTCGAACACGGCCACCAACACCTTGAACAGGAAACCATTCTCCAGCAGCGGCAGGAAGCGCTCCCATTGAAGCACGTTCGTAATACACAGCAGGAGCAGCACCGAGGCCGTGTCCACAAGTTGGGATATTACGGTCGAACCGTTGTTGCGCAGCCAGAGGTGCCGGCCGCGGGTCAGGCGCTTCCAGAAATGGAAGATGCGGATGTCGATGAACTGGGCGCAGAGGTAGGCGGCCATGGAGGCGAAGACGGCGGGGCCGAAGAGACCGAAGACCCGGTGGAAGGTCTCGTCCTCCACCGGAGACCAGGAGGTGGCGCTGACGGCGTCGGCGGTCAGGATCACGCCCATCACGAATACGCTGGCAATAAATCCCGCGGCCACCACCAGGTTGGCGCGGCGTCGGCCGTAGAGCTCGGAGATGATGTCCGTGACCAGGAAGGTCACCGGGTAAGGCAGAATGCCCACCGAGATCTCGAAGGTGTAGAGGCCGAAGGGGGTCCAAGTGAAGAATTTCTGGAAGATCAGGTTGCAGCTCACCAGCGAGGCGATGAAGATTCCCGCCAGAGCGAGATACAGACGGTCTCTGAAGGCCATGCCGGATTCCATCATAGGCCCTAGCGGGCGGACGGGCAGAGCGCGACCAGCACGCAGTCGCCGCAGCGGGGCCGCCGGGCCACGCAGACCGCCCGGCCGTGGTCGATCACGCGGTGGGTGAAGCCCACCCATTCCTCCTCGGGTAAAAGCTCCATCATCTCCCGCTCGATCTTCACCGGGTCCCTGGTGGCCACCAGCCCCAGCAGGTTGAGAATCCGCACCATGTGGGTGTCCACCACCAGGGCGGGAATTCCATGCCAGGTACCGAGTACGCAGCTGGCCGTCTTGCGTCCCACGCCCGGCAGGGCCACCAGCCGCTCCAGGCTGTCGGGCACCATTCCGCCGTGTTCTTCGACAATGGCGCGGCTGGATCCAATGATGCTTTTCGATTTCTGGTTGTGATATCCGCATGAGCGGATGTCCTCGGCCAGTTCCTCCGGGCGGGCGCCGGCGAAATGCTCAGGGCCGGGATACTTTCTGAACAATTCCGGCGTGACCTGGTTGACGCGCGCATCGGTGCACTGGGCCGACAGAATGGTGGCCACCAGGAGCTGGTGCGCCGATTCGAAACCCAGGCCGCAGACGGAATGCGGATAGGCTTCTCTGAGCCTTCCGGCAGCTGCGCGCGCGCGCCGCTTCAGCTTTGTACGATCCGCTTGCATGACCGCCTCGAGTGAACGCCGACTGATAAAATATGAAACGCCCGCTGACCGAAATCAGCGGACGCTGGTTGGTACATCGCCCTCCAACCCGAAACCCATCCCCCATGCTTCAGGATCGGCAGGGTGACGACTGAATTATCCTGCAAACCGCAAGCCTCGTGCCAATCAGACAAAGAATACTTGGTTAAGCTAAGATTATTGACTTGCACTCAGCTGGATATTTCCCGAGCCCGATTCTGAACAGACGCCCGCGGAAAACGGGCGGATATTGAACATTTCAATTAAGGGACATCATCCAGGCCGTCGGAATGGCTGTCCCCGGGCCCTCGAGTCTAAAGACGCCCCATTGGATTGTCGATTTCAAGGATACGCACATGGCGAGTAATAGTGCACCCGCCGATGCCCCAGGCTGAACATGGATAGACGAGGAGAGACGGCCATGCGTTCCAGCCCGAAGTTCTTTCACCGAACGCGCGGCGAATTGCGGCGCCTTCGACGCCAGAACCACCTGCTGCGTCTCGCCGGTCCGGAACCGGTCAGGGACAGCGAGCCCGCGGAACCCGATTTCCTGCAGCGGGCGATCGTCGGTTCGGTCTACGAACACGCCGTGATCGTTACCGGTCTGGACCACTACGTGATCTATTACAACCACCAGGCCGCCAGCTATTTCGGTCGCCCGCTCGAACAGGCCGTGGGGCGCAGGATTCAGGAGCTGCTTTCGGACAGGGACTCCGCGCGCCTGTCGAGCGCCTTCGACGAGATCCCGGCGGAAGGCACGCGCGAGCTCGACGTGGAAGTGCGGGACACCGAGGGCCTGTGCAGGGACCTGAAGCTCTCCGTGGGAGACCTGCAGGAAGACGGCGACCGTTCCGTAGGCTACCTCCTTATCGGCAAGGACGTGACACAGGAGAAGCAGGCGGCCGCCGAGCGCGAGCGCCTGCTGCTCGACTACGGCATCCGGCTCAGGGAATTGAACCTGATCTTCGATGTGACACAAATCGTCGAGGAGGAAACCACGCTCGAGGGCATACTCGAGCGCATCGCCTGGAAGCTCCCGGTGGCCTTTCTCAGGCCGCTGCACACTTCGGTGCGGATTCGCTGCGGGGAGAGGACTTTTTCATCGCCGGGATTCCAGGCGGGCCGCGTGATCCACGATGTGGAGATCAGCAGCGGCGGGCAGCCGGCGGGCGCCATCGAAATGCACTCGCTCGCCCGGGAGTACGACTCCGAGGGAGTCTTCCACAGGGAGGAGCGGGCCCTGCTGCGGCACGTGGCCAGCCAGATCGGCAAGGCGCTGCACCAGATGAAGGCGCAGGAAGCGCTGAAAGAGAGCGAAGACCGCTACCGCACCCTGATCGAGCACCAGGTCGAAGGGGTGGTGATCGTGGATCCCGAGCTGCAGCTGGCCTACGCCAACCGGGCGGCGGAGAAGATCCTGGGGACGGACGAGGGAGAACTCAGGGGTCGCTCGATCTGGGACTTCCTCGACCGCCGGAACCGCGCTCTGTTGCTGCGCGAAACCCGCTCGCTCATCGATCGAACCTGCAGCTCCCTGCAGCTGCACGTCAGACGCGAGGACGGAGCGGAGCTGGAACTGCAGGTCACGCTCTATCCCCTCTTCGGACCCTCCGGCGAGCTGCTTTCGGCGGCCGGCGTTTTTCAGGACATCACCACCGTGAAGAGGACCGAGCAGCGGCTCGACCAGCGCCTGAGAGCGGAACGGGCGCTCTCGAGCGTATCCGCCGCCATCAGCACCTGCCGCGACCCGGAGCTGGCGCTGGAGCGCGCCATCGGCGAAGTGGGCCTGCTCGCGCGCGCCTCGCGGGCCTGCTTCTACAGGCTGGACGAGGCCGGCGCCGGTTTCGACCTTGAGCACGAATGGTGCGACACGGGCGTCAATTCAAGGAAGGACAGGCTTTCCCGTCTGCCATTGGCGGACCTGTCCCAGGAGGTGGAGCAACTGGGCGCCGGGGCGGAAGTCGTCATCCGCGACACCCATGCGGCGACGACCAGCGCCGGCGGAGCTCCCGGTCCCCTGCGGGAATCCGGCATCCATTCCCAGGTGCTGCTGCCGGTGACCAGCGGCGACGCGCTGGCGGGCTTCCTCGGCCTGGACAACCTCGGCGATCCGGCCCAGGGCCTGGAGGTCGAGCTGCCGCTGCTGCGGGTCGCGGCCCGGCTGTTCGGCGAGGCCCTGGATCGCCGTCCCGCTGAGGGCTGAGGCGAAACCCGAGAGAAAGAAAGCGGGGGCTCCGCCGGGAGCTCCCGCTTCTTTTTTGTGCTACACGCGCTGCGGACCGCGGTCCGGTTCGCGCGGCGCCTCATTCATCCATGCTCAGCGGCCCACCTCAACGACCGCCGCTTCTCCGCTCCCGGCGCCGCTCAAGGCGATGTCGCACACTTCCACCACGCGGTAGTAGCGCTTTTCGCCGTGCACAACCGTGTCGGACCAGACCTGGTCGGGACCGGTCACCGGCACGATGTCCACCGGCGTGGGACCGAAGCCGTAGGCGTCGGTGCTGCGATAGATGTGATACTCGTTGCCGATCTCGCCGCCGTTGATCACCAGGTCGATGGTGATGTAGTTGTTCACCGCCTCGACGGTGATATCGTGAATCCCGCAGCCGGCGCCCACGATCAGCGTGGCGGGCACCGTGATCTCGGGCTCGTCCGGATCGTTGCTGGTGATCACGATGTCGGCGTTGTATTCTCCGTCGGCCAGGCCCTCGGAATTGAACAGCACGTCGACGATCAGGGTCTCGGTCGGGTTCACGTCTCCGCCGGAGCTGCCCAGGGCGATCCAGTCGGGGCCGGAAGCCAGCTCGACGCTGTAGGCCAGCGCGTTGGGCAGCACGTTGCCCGCGCCGTACCCGTTGCTGTAGGCGTGCTCCCAGGTCTGGCCCGTGGCGACCACGCTGCCGGGGCCGAAGTCGTGCTCGACCGTGGTGGGCAGTCCACTCTCGTTTTCCGTGATGATCTGCGTTCCATCGGGCAGCACGTTGAAGTACTCGTGGCTCGCATAGTTGCCGTCGAGCGGCTCGGAGATGCCGTCCATCATCGGGTGTCCGGGATCGCTGATGTAGTTGTTGTAGTCCAGGTCCTCGTTGCCGATGGCCAGCCCGCCGGGCAGGGGCATGTCGTTGATGCGGTACGAAGACCAGGTGGCGGTGTGAATCTGCATCACGCCGCCGCCGGAAAGGAAGTCCTCGAACCAGCCCTGGTTGGCGATCATGGCATTGTAGAAGTTCTGGTCCTGCTGCGATTCGATCACGATCAGGTCGAAGGGCGTCAGGTCGATGACGCCCATGTCCGACGACCCGGTGGTAGACACCGTGACGCCCATGCCCTCGAGCAGGGGCTGATTCACGTCGTAGCCCCAGGGCAGGTTGTCGCGGAAGAGCAGCACGTTGATCGTCCGGCTGTAGGCGGGCTGCAGGTTGCGCCGCGCCGGCACCTGAGAAACGCTTTCATCGTTGGTCGCCGCGGCCGCGCCGAATTCCTGCGCAGGCCTGCGGTCGGGCAACTCGGGCGGCTCGATCGAGGAGGCCGGGACGTCCACGTTCTCCAGGACCAGCGAGACGGAGAGCACGCTGCCCCCGTCGTTGCGGATGTTCAGCGGCACGGTCGAGGTCTGGTCGGTCTCGAGGTTCTCCACGATGCTGAGGGGATCCACGTCGATGTCGGGTTCCAGGACCACCGTGCCGGACACGATCAGCTCCGCGTTGGGATTGTCCGAATTATTGACGTGCGTCAAGGTCTCGGAGAAGGCGCCCACGGCGACGGGTGTCACGCTGACCGTGTTCTGCTCGGAGCCGATGGGGACCACCGTGTAGCTCGTGTACTCCGGAACCAGGATTCCCGCGCTGGGAATGATGTCGGTGACGAAGAGCGTGTCCAGGCCCAGGTTGAGGATCTGGTAATCCACGTCGTAGGAGTAGCCTAGGTAGATCGTGCCCAGGTCGATGGGATCGGGGCTGAAGCTGATGTGCGGGCCCTCGCTCAGCCAGCCGGTGGTGATCAGCAGGGTGAACTCGTCCTGCAGGGGCGAGGCGTTCTCGTGATACGAATTGTCGAAGACGTACTGGATGCCGTCGTCGCCGGCGGGGTTCTCGATGCCCACCGTGCAGCTGTTGGTGCGCCCCAGGTGGTTGATGTAGACCTTCCACTGGCCGTCGCCCGTGACGGTCGGATAGTAGGCCGGATCCTGCAGCACCACCTGCATGGTCACCTCGCCGCCGCCGCCGTAATACGGCGTGTCGTTCCACTCCACGATGAACTCGTGCGTGGCGGGATCGAGGTAGGTGTAGATCATCCCGCCGCTGGCCGGGTTGATGTCGTCCCAGTGCGGGTAGACGCAGCCGTTGGGAGTGCTGGGGTTGGGGATCGTCTGGTTGGAATATGTCGTGTAACCCGTGGTTCCCGGCGCCACGTAGCCGTTGGAACACACGGTGAGCTGGCTGTAGGTCGTACCGTAGAAGTCGTAGTCGAAACCGGTGGCGACCGTCGTATAATCGTCGTCGGAAAGAGACATGGGCGTGCCCACGCCGGAGATGCTGTTCCAGACGTAGGGCACCCCGCCCACGTCGTTGATGTCGTAGATCACGTATCCGTAGTCGTCCGGCGGGGTGGGCGAGTAGATCGGGTCGTCCGGGATGTAGAAGTCCAGCGGCGTCGTGGTGTTGGCCGTCACGAAGAAGTCCTCCACCAGCTCGGAGCCCAGGCCCGCGGCGGTGGCCAGGAAATCGTAGCTGGCGTCGCCGGGAAGATCGATGCTGTAGGAGCCGTCCGGTCCCGAATAGACCGGCGTCACGGGAGTTCCGGGCACCGAGACCTCGGCGCCTTCCACCGTGTGCCCGTGGGTGTCGTTGACGATGCCCGCCACCGTGCCCTGGTCGGCAATCTGCAGCTGCACGTCGACCCAGGTGGTATCGTCCACCGTAACGTAGACCGCTTCCTGGTGTTCAACGTACCCGAAGGCGTTGTACTTAAGCGTGTAGGATGAATCGCCGGGCAGGGCCAGGAAATAGTCGCCGTTGGCGTCGGCCTGGACCTGCTGGGCGCCGCCCACCACGCTGACCACGGCCTGCAGCGGGTCGCCCGTGTCGAGGTCGGTGACCGTGCCCGCCACGCGGCCGTAACCGGTCATGGCCATCGTCACGGCCGTGTAGGCGTCGATCATGCCCATGCCCGTGTTGTTGTCGTCGCCGGGGGTATCGAGATCGATGGCCGTGTCGAAGATGATCTGCTTGATGCTGGTGACGTCCAGGCCCGGATTGGCGCTGCGCATCAGGGCCACTACGCCGGCGATGTGCGGGCAGGCCATCGAGGTTCCGCTCCAGCCGCCCTGGTAGCCGCCGCCGGGCACGCTGGAGTAGATGTTCTCACCGGGCGCCGAGATGTCGGGCTTGATCATCAGGACGGGATCGGCCGTACAGGAAGAGGGGCCCCGACTGGAGAATGAAGCCACGTAGGGATTCTCCGGGTCGTCGATGTTCAGCGCCGCCACCGCAAATGTGGTGTAGATCGTCGCCGCCCTCGAGGCCGGCGAGCGCAGACCGCTGAAGCTCTCGTTGCCCGCGGCGAAGACCACCACTTCCCCCGCCGCCTCGCAGTTGTCGATGGCGACCCAGTAGGTCTCGTCGCACTCGGGACGATAGGCGTGGGGAATGCCCCAGGAGTTGCTGATCACGTCGGGCATGTCCTCGAGCGTACCCGGATCGCCGTCGGGATCAAGCGCCCACTCGAAGGACTGCAGGGCCAGCACGATGGTGCCCTCGATGCCCCCGCCACTGGGATGGTCGATGGTGGCGGCGGCGATCCACTCGGCGCCCCAGGCCACGCCCACCGTATCCCCGGTGCTGGGAGACATGCCGGTGATGGTGCCCATGGTATGCGTCCCGTGTGATCCCGAGTCGTAGGGGTAGGTCTGGCTGAGTACGGGATCGTAGAAGCACTCGGCCGCCGGGGCATGGTTGCCGCGCCAGCGGTCCGTCAGGGCTGTGTGCGGTCCGTCAACTCCCGTGTCGATGTTGCAGACCAGGGTGCCGGTTCCATTGATGCCCAGTTCGTACCAGACCTGGGGAGCGTTGATCACGGGCAGGCCGTTGCCCAGGGTGCGACTGTCGCGACCGGCTTCACCTTCCTTCGGGGTAGCGATCTCCGGTTCGATCAGCTCGATGGGATAGTTGGGATACAGGTCGCCGGTGTCGCCGCGGGCGGCCAGTTCCTCGATCACTTCCACCGTGGCGTTCACGTAGATCATGTTGGCCACGTGGAAGCTGCGCAGGTCGCGGACCTCCCCGCTCTCCTCGTAGAGTTCGAGCAGGGCCAGGACATCCTGCTGGCTCTCGGCGGCCAGCTCGCGCAGCTCGGTAACCACGATTTCGTGGCGTTGCTGCAGGCTGACTCTCTGGGCCCGAAGGGCTTCGTCCACCTGGCCCGCCGGGTACTGCTGGTCCATCATGACCAGGGCGTCGATGAACTCGCCCGGTCCCAGGTCCCTGAGCTGTTCCGCGAGATTGTCCGAAATGCGCCCTCCCAGGGCCGTCCCGCTCACAAGCAGGGTCGCGCAGACAGCGAACAGCAGATTCATTCTCTTTCTCATGCCGTGCTTCCTTTCGGCTTTATCCATGCTGGGTGATCTGTATCAGTTTTATAGGCATCTCGGCGAGACGGGAGGTTGCGTGCCGCCTGTCGAGTATCGTTTGCAGGTTGCTGCAAGATGCAGGAGATCCCTTTGATCCGCGTGAATACGGGGATCTGCGATTCGCTGAAAACCATGGATGCCTGGCTTCATGGTTGGAACAGTCGATTCCGGACGAATCGACCGGATGCAGCATGAGACCTGCATTCCAGTCGAACAGAAAACGCAAGTATCGAGCCAGCCCGACCCAATATTCATCATCATTATTAACAAGATGTTGCCTGAACTGGCGTAGCTCGCGGACCTCCATCTACTGCGCAAAGTGCCGGATTTTGTGCACCTGAGGCGCTTCCACGTGACGGCCGGCGGATCAGCGGCGCTACTTCAGTAATTCAATCTTGCGGATCAGACCTTCCACGAGCTGCTCGGTGCCGGCATGGCCGCCCAGGTCGGGCGTGAGATCGCTCTTGTCCGCCAGGAAAAGTGTCAGCGCCGCCTGGATGCGGTCGGCCGCGGGGGACTCGCCGATATGTCGCAGCATCATGTTGGCGGAAAGGACCGTGGCCACGGGATTGGCGATGCCCTTGCCGGCGATATCCGGCGCACTGCCGTGCACCGACTCGAACACGGCGTAATCGTCGCCGATGTTGGCGCCGGGAACCACGCCCAGTCCGCCCACCAGGCCGGCCGCCAGGTCCGAGATGATGTCGCCGTAAAGATTGCCCAGCACCACCACGTCGAATTGCTCGGGATGCATCACCATCTGCATGGCGCAGTTGTCCACGATGATCTCCTTGAGGGCGATCTCGGGATAATCGCGGGCCACGCTGCGTACGCACTTCAGGAACAACCCGTCGCTCTTCTTCATGATGTTGGCCTTGTGCACCGCGTGGACCAGGCTCCGGCCGTGAGCGCGGGCCCATTCGAAGGCCGCCCGGGCGATGCGCAAGGAAGCGGCCTCGGTGATGATCTTCAGCGACTGGGCCACGCCGGGAGCCACGTCGTGTTCCATGCCCGCGTAGAGGTCCTCCGTGTTCTCGCGGAAAATGACCATGTTGATCGGGTGGTGGTGCAGGGTGACGCCCAGCGATGAGCGCACCGGGCGCACGTTGGAATAGAGGTCCAGGGCTTTGCGCAGGGTCACGTTGACCGAACGGAATCCCTCTCCGATGGGCGTGGTCAGCGGCCCCTTGAGCGCCACCTTGTTGGTCCGGATGGAATCCAGGGTTTCCTCGGGCAGGGTGTTCCCGTGGGTTTTGACCGCCGCAGCCCCGGCGGGCATGATTTCCCAGTCGATCTTCACTCCCGCCGCGCTCAGGATCTTCCTCGCAGCGCCCGTGACCTCGGGTCCGATGCCGTCACCCTGGATCAGGGTGATGCGATGTGCCGCCGGTCGCTTAGCTGTTGCCTTGTTCTTCTCCGTAGTCCGGCGAGGCTTCGAGGAGCCTCTTGCAGCGCCCGCCTTCACCGCGCCTGCCGGCGATTTCCTGACTGTGGCTTTCGTTCCTGCCCTGCCGCGCGGGACGCTGCCGGGCTTCCCTGCGGTCTTGGTCCCTTTACTGCCCGCGCTCTTCGATCCTGCGGCGCTCCCGGCACTGGTTTTCTTCGCGGCCCTGGCCGAATTCGACATTTCCGGAATCCTTCCCATCTTGGAAATCACTGTACCGATTCCCGGCGTCAGGGCCCAGACCGGACCTTCCGCCGCTTCCCCGTTTGAAACGGCCTAATTAGCCATGTTATCTCTGGAATGTCAAAGTATTTAAGGTTTAACTAACATTGTCCGGGGTGTAGTTCATCATTGCTGACCGCTTGAGAACTCCAAGTCAGGGAGCTTTTGCCTAAATTGCCGTATAGATCAACAGATCTGCATCAACAGCATCACGTGATACAGCAGGGAGGAGGTGTTCATGCGCGCAAGGCTAACAATGCGCTTGGTCCTCGCGAGTCTTCTGCCCTTACTTCTGATCACCTCCTGCGAGGAGAACTCCAACAGCTTCGAGACTATCGAGCTGGAACTATGCGATCAGCCGACGGAGTCCGGTGTTTGGGAATTCGAGAATTGCGTAGAGTGGCCTCTGAATTCGGTGGAGTCCTGCGCGGCCGCGGGCGCCCCGGAGTACGAACCGGAACAGGAGGTCCAGTTCCACTACTCGATCCAGAATCTCGATACGGTGGCCCTGACGATTCCGATGAGCGGTACGCCGGGCGTGGAGTTCAACATTGAACAACTGGGCTGGCGCGGCGGCGGCATAGACGATTCCATCGCCTGGGAGCTGATCCTGGGGCCCCAGGATAGCTTTACGCGTTCCCTGGAAACCGTCGTGACCGATTCCACGGGTTCTCCCCCACCCGATGGCTACTACGTCTTCTCTGCGCAACTGTCCGGCTCGATCGATTCCACGACCGTCTTTCCGGTCGAATACGGCTTCATGCTCAGTTCAGCGGCCTCGGAGACGGTGCCGCAATCCTTCGACCTCTTCGTTTGCTGGCACGATGAAGACCTTGACACCTTGGTTATCTTCGTCAACCTGCCGCAATCCGGCCATCTACGGCTGAGCATCTCGCTGGTGGGCGGCGGATTCACCGAAGTCCTGATGGACGGGATGAGTGAAGCGGGCACGCATGTCTACGGCTGCTCCGTGCTTGGTCTGGCCGGCGGCACCTATGCCGTCGTCCTGGACGCGGACGCATATCGCCGGGAGCTGCGTTTCGAGTTGTAGTCAAGGAAACCGGGGACCCGCCGCAGCGAACCCCCGGTTGGATTCCGTGATACAAATGCCGCCCGGCGCGGGACTCACTCGCCGCCGGCGCCCGCCCGGACCTCCAGCTCGAGCATGCCGGAATCCCCTGACCCGTCTTCATTGCGCCTGATCAGGATCCGGGCCGACTCCGCGTCCACGCCCTGAGCCTCCAGCTGCTCCCTGACCATTTCGCGGATCTGCTCTTCGGACATCTCGCCGGTGACGGAGAGATCGAGATTCAGGTCCTGCAACCGGCCCGCACCGGCTGATCCGGCCTCTCCGTCGAAGAGCTTGATCTCCAGCAGGCCCGCCTCGCCCGCACCGGCGGAGGATTCATCTTCAGGCACTTCCACTTCGAGTTGCAGGCCCTCCGCTCCGGCGCCCCGGGAAACGGTCACCGCGCCCTCGAAACCGCTCGCCGCGAGCCGCTCGTTCAGCAGGCGGTTGATCTCCTCGTCGTTCAGTCCGCCGACATCCAGCGAGACGCTGAACAGGCGGTCCACCATCATGTCGTACAGGGTGCCCTCCGCGGCTTCGACCAGGGTCCTGGCGTCGAAGGCTCGCAGTCCCTCCAGGCGCTCGAGATCGCCCAGGTCGCTCCGCTCCGCGTTGAGCAGGCGGGCGGTGATCTCATGCAGGGGCGGCTCCCCCTCCGTGGTGCTGATGTTCAGGGCGCTCAAGGTCCAGGGCCCGCCGCGCAATTCCTCGATCGCCGGCTCCAGTTCGCCCGCCACCAGCAGGTTGACTTCCGTTCCCGTCTCGCGCTCGTAGCCCATCGGCACCGTGCAGGCGGCCACCAGGGCCAGCAGGCAGGCCGCCGCCGCGTATTTCAGGACTTTCCAGGTCTTCGGTTCGAACATCGCTGCAACTCCATTTCGTGTCACACCGGGCCCCTTCCGGACCTCGGCTTCCACCCGCCGGCGCATTTCATCGAGATCCGGCCCCGTGCCCGTCGCGCCCGGATCCTCGAAGCAGTCCCTCAGCGGGTCCCGGTCAGCACCGCTGTCCGCCGAGTCCCTCGTCCCGGACGATTTCTTCGATGTCATGATCCAGCTCCTTTTCCCTGTGCCGGCCGATCACCGCGAGCGGCAGCCCGCCTTCCAGCAGTCCGCGCAGCTCGCGGCGCGCCCGGCTCAACCGCGACTTGGAGGCGCTGAGGCTCTCGCCCAGCATTTCGGAGATCTCAGGCAGGCTGAAACCGGCCACGTAATACAAGAGCACGATCCGTCTGCGGGCCGGATTAAGCCTGGCCAGCGCGGCCCTTAAGTGCATCCGGCGCAGGTTCATCTCGTGCGGATCACCCGCGCAATCGGCGCTTTCGAAGCGTCCTTTGAACCCGGGTCCGGCGGCCTCCCCGGCGCCCGCCGTTGGCCTTCCGTCCTCTCCGCGGCGAGGAGCGTCGAGCGAGCGGAAGCGGCGCCAGAATTCCCGCTTGCGCTGCCTCCCGGCCTCGTTGGCCAGGATGCGGAAGATCCAGGCCCGGAATTTCCCGCGGTCCCTGAGCCGTTTGAAGGAACACAGGCCGATCAGCAGGCTCTCCTGCAGCAGGTCCTCCCAGCGTTCCGGCAGCGTGTGGCGCGCGAAGGCGCACAGGCGGCCGTAGAGGGGTTCGACCTCCCGCCAGAACTGCTCATCGTTTCGCGACGTCGGCTGATGCATCATCGGATCGCGGCCTCCAGTCTGGTAGCAAGAGACTCGAGGGTCGAAAAAGGTCGCAGGCGGAGAGTATTTTCAGAATCGCCCGCGGTCCTCCCCGGGCGGATCGGGGACAGGGATCTTCATTGCTGGCAGCTTGAAGCTCGAACCGAACCCGCGGCCCGGCGGCCCGGAGAGACCGCTTCAGGGTGCTTCATTCCCGGATGATCCCCCCTTCGGCGCGTCGTCCGCGGAGGTATCACCGGTCGCTGCGTCCTTGGGAGATTCTTTCGCCGGCTCGTCCTCACCGCGCTCGCCCTTGGCGGGCTGCTCATCGAAGAGCATGCGCAGGGCGGGCGTCTTCAGGTCGTCGAACTGCCCGCTCCGTGCGGAGCGGATGAAGGCGACCAGCATTCCCGCGGCGATCAGGACGGCCAGGGGCAGGACGAGGTAGATCACGGACATGTTCGGTCCTTCACGAGAAAGGTCCTGGACTTGTAGCTGCTGGTAACCACGGTGATGGAACTCAACGGCATCAGCAGGGCCGCCGCGAGGGGATGGATCATCCCCGCCACGGCCAGGCCGGCGCCCACGATATTGTAGCACAGAGAGAAGACAAGGTTCCTGCGTATCACGCCCACGGTCCGCCGCGAGCCCTCGACCAGGTCCGCCACTGCGAAGATCCCGGGCTCGGTGAGGAAGACGTCCGCCGCCGCCAGGCTGGCCTCGGCGCCGCCGTGAACGCTGATTCCCACGGTGGCCGCTGATAGTGCCGCCGCGTCGTTGACCCCGTCACCGACCATCAGCACCGTTTCCCGGCGGGCTGCCTCCTCGACTACGGCCAGTTTCTCCTCGGGCAGGACCCCGCCGCGGCAGGCCGCCGGATCCAGCCCCAGCGCATCGGCCACGCGGGCGACCACCCGGGGGTGATCGCCGGAAATCATCTCCAGCTTCCAGCCGAGACTCTCGAGCCTGCGCAGGGTGGACTCGGCGTCGGGGCGCAGGGGATCGCCCATCCCGGCGACGCCGCAGACCCTCCCGTCCACCGCCACAACCACGGGGCTCAACGCCTCGTCCACCATGGACTCCACCGCCCGGGCGTTCTCCCCGTCCAGCGGACCGAGTTCGCGCGCCGCGTACGCGGGCGATCCGACCAGCACCCTCCGTCCCCGCACGAGTCCCTGAACTCCTCCGCCCATGACCTGCCGGAAATCCTCGGGCGGTTCGGCGTCTTCCCTCGTCTCGCCCGCGGCGAAATGTCTCACGAAGGCCCGCGCCACGGGGTGGTTCGAGTGGCGCTCAAGCTCCGCCGCCAGCCGCCCGGTCTCTTCCCGGCCCTCCCAGCGGACCAGGGCCATCCGGCCCTCCGTCAGGGTCCCGGTCTTGTCCAGCAGCAGGCGTCCCGGCCGGCTCAGCGCCTCCACCACGTCGCCGCCCTTGATCAACAGGCCCGCGCGGGCCGCCCGGCCCACGGCCACGCTGACCGCCAGGGGAGTGGCCAGGCCCAGAGCGCAGGGACAGGTGACGATCAGCAGGGCTACCGTGTGATCCACCGCCCGCGACGGGTCCAGCCAGGCCCAGAGCAGCCCGGTGAAGGCCGCCAGCCCCAGCACGATCGCCACGAACCATCCGGCCAGCCGGTCCGCCATCCGGACCAGGGGCGCCTTGCGCCGGGCGGCCTCTTCCACGATGCGCATCAGGCGCCCAACGCGGGTGTTCTCGCCCGTCCCGCGGACCCGCAGCAGCAGCGGGGCGCCGAGGTTCAGCGTGCCGGCGTGCACCTCGTCTCCCGGTGACACGTCCACGGGCCGCGACTCGCCGGTGATCAGCGAGAGGTCGAGCGTCGAACGTCCCTCCACGATCTCGCCGTCCGCGGGGACGGAGCCCTCCGCCGGAACCTCCACCAGATCCTCCGGGAGCAGGGCCTCCACAGGCACTTCCCGCACCCGGCGCGGGATTCCGTTCTCCCCGTCGCTTCTTTCCTCTACGCGCCTGGCCGAGGACGGGGCGAGCGAATAGAGCAGTTCGGCGGCGTCCGAGGCTTCGCGCTTCCGCCGGCGCTCGAGCCAGCGGCCGACCAGCAGCAGGAAGATCAGCATGGTCACCGAGTCGAAGTAGATCTCCCCGGAGGAACGGACCGTGTTGACCAGGCCGGCGACGAAGCCGACGCCGATGCCCAGCGAGATGGGCAGATCCATGTGCAGGGTCCGCGTGCGCAGGGCGCCCCAGGCCCCGCGGAAGAACAGGCCCGCCGAGTAGAGTACCGCGGGCAGGGCGATCAACAGGCTGGACCAGTGAAAGTAGCGCTCGTGCCGGAGGTCCATGCCCCCGGGAATGCTCCCGTAGAGGGCGATGGCGATCAGCATCACGTTGCCCGCCGATGCGGCGGCCACGGCGATGCGGATCAGCAGCCGGCGATCCTCGCGGCGCCTGATCTCGCGGATTCTGACTCCCCGGTAGGGATGGACGGGATAGCCCAGCGAATCGATGAAGCGGGCGATGTTCGAGAGCGGCGTGTCAGCGGGATTCCAGGTGATACTCGCCACCGATCGTCCGATGTCCAGCCGGGCCTCGTGAACGCCCGGCACGGCCAGGGGCACTTTCTCCACCAGCCAGACGCAGGCGGCGCAGTGCACGCCTTCGAGGTAGAGCTCGACCCGCCGCAGGTCCCCGCCTGCGGGCGGGCAATAGAGTTCCATGAAGGCCGGGTCGTCGTACTCCTCGTAGCTGCGCCCGCCTCCGCCGGCGCTTCGCGGTTCCTCGCCCACCGTCCGCGCGACCTCGTAATACTGCTCGAGCCCGTGGCGGTGAATCACCTCGTAGACGGTCCGGCAGCCGTTGCAGCAGAACTGCTCCCCGGCGTCCTCCACCACCAGGCCCCGCGGGACCGGCAGTCCGCAGTGAGTGCAGTGGACGGATTCCGCCCCCCGCTCAGGGTTTCGCGCCGTGTTCACTGGCGCCACTTTCCTCCTCCTGCTCCTCTTTGCAGCAGGGTAGTTCCCAGGGATTCTGCGTCTCCGTCCCCCGATCCAGGGCCACCGCCGATTTCAGCCGGGCGAAGCGCTCGACGGGAATCGCCGCCCGGTCGATCACGGTGTAGGCGCCGATCGCGATCAGGACCAGGGCGCTGACCAGCGGCAGGTGCCGGCGCAGCGGTCCCGCCAGGAACTGCACGCCGAAGCCCAGTCCGAGCATCACGGGCACCGTCCCCAGCCAGAAGGCGGCCATCACCAGGGAGCCCAGGGCCGGGTGCCCGGTGCCGGCTGCGGTGATGGCGAAGGCGTAGAGCCAGCCGCAGGGCAGCAGGGCGGAAAGCAGGCCCAGCGTCAGGGCGCGTATCACGGGCGGTTTCCCTCCGATCCCTCCCAGGAGGCGACCCAGCAGTCGCTGGATCCCTGAGGGCAGCCGGGCGCCGATCTGCAGTCCACGGATCTGCAGCAGCATCATCAGGCCCCAGAGAATCATCAGGCCGCCGGCCACCAGCGCGCCCCCGCGCTGCAGCCCGGCCGCCGCTCCGGCCAGGTCGAGGGCCGCGCCCAGCGCCCCGGCGGCGGCTCCCAGCAGGCCGTAGGCCACCAGCCTTCCGCCGTTGTAGGCCGTGTGAGACGCGATCCGCGAGAGGCCCGCGCTCTGGTCGGCGCCGGCGTAGAAAGCCACGAATCCGCCGCACATGCCCGCGCAGTGCAGGCTGCCCAGCAGGCTGGCGGCCAGAACGGCTCCGTACAGCGCGATCACGACGGTCACTCCTCCGGCGCGCCGCCGCCCGCCGCGGCTTCCAGCAGGCGGGTCTGGACGCTGGTGAAGCGCTCGCCGCTCCGGCGCACCTCGGAGCGGAATTCCCAGAGTCCCGGCGGCCCCAGGCGCAGGGCCGCGCCGTATCCGTCGGCCAGGGGCGGCAAGGCCGCTTCGATCCGGTGCCCGGACCAGGCGTTGTGGAAGCAGGAGACGCGGATCTCCGCGCCCGCGAGCCTCGTCCCCGCGCCGTCCAGCAGACGGCAGAGCAGCAGCGTGTTCGGCGGTCCGGCTTCCGGCAGCGCGCCGGCCATTCCCTCGGGGACGGGCTTGAAGTCCAGCTCGAGCAGCCAGCCCAGTTCGCGGTTGTATTTCCGCTGGGCGGCGGTCTCGTCCCAGTCGAGGGCCTTGCGGTAGTAGTCCGGCTCCACGGCATGTGAGGGATCCTTGTGCGCGTTGTAGACCAGCGCCGCGTTGATCAGGGCCATCAGCGCCAGCAGACCGACCACGATCCAGGGCCAGTACCAGCCTGTATTACGCCGTCCGCCGCCGGAGTTCTTCCGCTCGCTCATCTTGAGATCCCGTTTTACTAGGCCCTAGTCGCCGATCCCCGGTCCCAGCAGGCGGCATTCCCGCTGCTCGCTGAACTCCACGCTGTCCGTGATCGCGAACACGGCCTGCGCGAAGCCGCGGCTGAATTCCTCCCGCCCCGCCACCACGAACACCCCGGCTGAGGCCATTTTCCCGCCTTCCACCACCAGCGGATTCAAGGGAGCGATCATCCGTGCATTCTCCGGTTCATCCAGGCGCAGCCAGTAGCTGCGCGTTTCATTCGCCCGGTTCCAGATCTTGATCCGAACGGCGTTGGAGATCCCGCCGTCATTAAGGACCGCGTAGGGATCTCCCAGCCCGCGCAGCATGGTCACTTCCGCGCTCTCCCGGGCCGCGAGCTGCATGGCCATCAAGCCGAAGATCAGGGCCAACAGCGCGGGATAGAAAACCAGCCGCGGGCGGAAGAAGCGGCGCCGGCCGGTTTCGATCTCGCTCTGGCTGCCGTAGCGCACCAGTCCCCGCGGATAGCCGATCTTATCCATCACATCGTCGCAGGCGTCGATGCACTGGGTGCAGTGGATGCATTCGAGCTGCAGGCCTTCGCGGATGTCGATTCCCGTGGGGCACACGGCGACGCAGTGATTGCAGTCGATGCAGTCCCCGCTTTCCTCCGCACGCTTCCCCTTGCGTAGCTTTTTCCGCGGTTCTCCGCGCCGCCGGTCGTAGGCCACGATGAGCGAGTCGGTATCGAGCAGCACGGACTGGAAACGACCGTAGGGGCAGGCCACGATGCAGGTCTGCTCCCGGAAATAGGCGAAGTCGACGAAGACCAGCCCCGAGGTCACCAGCATCACCAGGAAGCCGGCGAGGTGATCCGGCGGGGAGCCCGTGATCCAGACCAGCAGCGTATCCGTGCCCACCCAGTAGGCCAGGAAAGTGTTGGCCAGGACGATCGAGATCAACAAGAAAAGCAGGTGCTTCACCAGGCGCCGGGGCTTGAATCCCCCGGCCCGGTCCATGCGGTGCTGGGTCACGTAGTCGCCCTCGATCAGGCGCTCCAAGGGCCGGAAGAGGTATTCCATGTAGACCGTCTGCGGGCAGCCCCAGCCGCACCACGCGCGTCCCAGCAGGGCGGTGAGCAGGAAGATGCCGAGTAGGATGCCCACCATCAGCAGCATCAGCAGGATCGAGTCCGTGGGCATGAAGGTGGTGCCGAAGAAGGTGAACTGACGCCGGGGCAGGTCGAAGAGCATCCAGGGCTTGCCGTTCATTCTCAGGTGCGGAATGGCCAGGTAGAGGACCACCAGGAACCAGGCCGTGAACATCCGCAGCCGGTAGAACCGGCCCCTGGCCAGTCTCGGCCGCAGCCAGCGGCGCGACCCATCCTTGTTGAGCGTGGACAGTACCCGATCGGGGGCTTCGAGAAATGGTCCTGCACTCACCTGGCGCTTCCTTTCAGCTGGAGATCCGTCGCCCGGCACGGCGGCCCGGCGCGCCTCTCGCCCGCCATGAGCAAAGAACGGGGAGGCCACCGTCGCCCGTGCCTGTAACACGGTACCGCGCTTCCGGTATGACATCCGGAACCGCCGCCTTTCGGTGATTCAACCTCCCCGGTACCCCGGAGATATTTGGTGCTTTCCCATCCGGGCACGCAGGAGCGGTCCGCCGTGCAATGCTTCGGCGAACCGGCTCAACCCGTTTCTGCGCGTCGCGCCGGACCTGCCGCGTCCCGATGGAAAGCCCAAGGATTCCGTCGGGACGGGATGGGATTCATTGTACCAGATTCCCTTCCGGAGCTTTCGGCTGGGCCGGCGTGGTTCCCTTGAGGGTGCTCACGAAGGCTACCACGCTGTTGAGCTCATCGGAACTCATCATGGTCTTCCAGCTCAGCATGCCCTTCTCCGGCACTCCCTCGCTGACCACGTGGTGGATGTCCATCAGGCTGCCCGCGCCGTGGATCCAGTAGTTGTCGCAGAGGTTCGGCCCGATGCTGCCTCCGCCGTCGTTCAGGTGACAGGGCGAGCAGAGGCTCGTGAACTTGGCCCGGCCCGCTTGCACCCGGCCCTGATCGGCCAGGACTGACTTAAGCATGGCGTTGGTGACCTTCACGGCCGGAACCGCCGCAAGCTGGGCATCCCAGTTGGAAAGTTCTTCGGCGTATTCGTCGTGGATGCTGGGGCCCGATGCGATATGGTAAAACACAAAATAGGCAGCAGAAAAAACGATGGTGATCCAGAAGATCCAGACCCACCAGCGCGGCAGGGGATTGTCGTACTCCTGGATGCCGTCGTATGAGTGTTCGCGGAGCGTGTCGCGTTCCTGTCCGCTCATGCTATCTCCTTGTCTTCGAAGCCTGAGCCTCGCTTTCTTCTTCGACGAAGCCGGGTCCGTGCTCCGAGATCCTTCCCTCTCCCCCGGCCGGCTGCTTCCCGCTCGCTCCGGCAGGAACGCCGTCCTCGAGGGGCAGGGAACTCAGTTCATCCAGCTTGCCGCGATGCGACTGGATCATCAGGCGCAAGGCGATGACCAGGAACACCACCAGGAAAATCAACAATCCAGCGATGGCGTACCCGGCCAGTCCTGAAGCTCCCATGATCTCGGATAGACTCATTTTCGTCCCTATGATCGAAACATCCGATCGAATCAGGGCCGGTTCCGGTCCACCGCAGGGCGGCCTGTCATGCCGGCGGAATTCTCGTCGCTCATGGTGGCTTCACCCTCGGCCACGGAATTCCTGATGTCGCTTCCCAGCCGCTGCATGTAAGCCAGCAGGGCGATCACGTCGCGGTCCGAAAGATCCCGCTCGTAGCCTTGCTCCATCAGGCCCCGGGCCAGCTCATCGGCTTGCCGGCGGGCCATCCCGGAGGCCTTGTTGATCGCCTCCCCGTAGGGCACGCCCAGCATGGCCATGGCGTCAACCCGGCACTGAATCGCCTCGAAGTCGATCTGCTGTTCAAAGAGCCAGGAATAGGGCGGCATGATGGACTTGGGCGTCGTGGAGGGCGGATCGTCGAAATGCCTGATGTGCCACAGGTCGGGGTACTTGCCGCCGATGCGGTGCAGGTCGGGTCCGATGCGCCGACTGCCCCACTGGAAGGGATGATCGTAGACGAACTCGCCCGGCTTGCTGTACTCGCCGTAGCGCTCGGTCTCGGCGCGGAAAGGCCGGACCATCTGCGAGTGGCAATTGTAGCAGCCTTCAGCGACGTAGACATCGCGCCCGTAGAGCTCCAGTGGCGTGTAGGGTTTCACCGCGGCGATGGACGGAATGTTGGACTTGATCATGAAGGTGGGGATGATCTCGAAGAGCGAGGCCACCACCACGCTGATGACCACCCAGACCGTGAAGACCAGGCCCCTGCGCTCCCAGGCCCTGTGCCAGGCCATGCTCAGGAATCCGCCCGCGGGGGCTTCGCGCGTTCCGGGCCAGTCGAGGGCCGGGGCCTCGTACACCGGCTCATCGTAGGCGGCCGGCCGCATGGCCCAGGTCATCAGCAGGTTGATCACGCCCAGCACCACGCTGCCGAAGAAGAGCAGCCCGCCCAGGAAGCGGACCATGTACATGGGCCGCAGATGCAGCACGGTCTCGACGAAGTCCGGATAGGCCAGGCGTCCGGAAACGTCGAAGGCGCGCCACATCAGGCCCTGGGTGATGCCGGCCGAGTACATGGACACGATGTACAGCAGGATGCCCACCGTGCCGATCCAGAAATGGGCTTCGGCAAGCTTGCGGCTCCACAGCTTGCCTGTCTGGAAGATCCGCGGCGCTATCCAGTAGAGGACGGCGAAGGCCATGAAGGCGTTCCAGCCCAGCGTCCCTGCGTGCACGTGCCCGATGGTCCAGTCGGTGTAGTGCGATAGAGCGTTGACACTCTTGATGGAAAGCAGCGGTCCCTCGAAAGTGCTCATGCCGTAGAAGGTGACGGCCACCACGAAGAACTTGAGGATCGGATCCTCGGCCACCTTGTTCCAGGCGCCGCGCAGGGTCAGCAAGCCGTTGATCATGCCGCCCCAGGAGGGCATCCAGAGCATCAGGCTGAAGATCATCCCCAGTGTGGAAGCCCAGCCCGGCAGGGCGGTGTAGTGCAGGTGGTGCGGGCCGGCCCAGATGTAGATGAAGACCAGCGCCCAGAAGTGGAGGATCGAAAGCTTGTAGGAGAAGACCGGCTTTTCCGCCGCCTTGGGCAGGAAGTAGTACATCAGGCCCAGGATCGGCGTGGTCAGAAAAAAGGCCACCGCGTTGTGTCCGTACCACCATTGCATGAAGGCGTCCTGCACGCCGGCATAGATGGAATAGCTCTTGAAGGCCCCGGCGATGACCCAGATGTTGTTGAAGATGTGCAGGATGGCCACGGTCACGATGGTGGCGATGTAGAACCAGATCGCCACGTAGAGGTGCCGTTCGCGCCGCCTGGCAATGGTGCCGAAGAAGTTCAGCGCGAAGACCACCCAGATCACGGCGATGGCGATGTCGATGGGCCATTCTAGTTCGGCGTACTCGCGGCTTTGCGTGATACCGAAAGGAATGGTCAGTGCGGCCGAGACGATGATCGCCTGCCAGCCCCAGAAATGCAGCTCGCTCAGGCCCTTGCTGAACAGCCGGGTCTTCAGCAGGCGCTGGGTCGAATAGTAGATCCCGGCGAACATGCCGTTGCCCACGAAGGCGAAGATGGCCGCATTGGTATGCAGCGGACGCAGACGGCCGAAGGACAACCAGGGCAGATCGAGGTTGAACTGCGGCCAGATCAATTGCATGGCGATCCAGACGCCCACCAGCATGGCCACCGCACCCCAGAGCAGGGTGGCCATCAGAAAGCGCCGGACGATCGCATCGTCGTAAGTGAATTGCTCGATGCGTGTATTCATTGCACCTCCCAAACCTGAATCCATGCTTTTACGCAGTGACAGACCTGATCACCGATTATAACTAATACCAGCGGGAAGGAGCTTGCTGGAACACCTCGAGCGCCTCCGGGATCGCTTCGCTTCTCTCCACATCGATTCGAACACTAATCCGGGGCGACCGGATTTCTATATTGTCCGCCTACCTGTCAACGAACTATGATCGAAGTCGAACGACTCTCCAAGACCTTCGTGGTCCACAAGAAGGCGCCCGGCCTGTTGGGCTCGGTGAAATCCCTGGTTAAGCGGGAGAAAATCGAGAAGCGGGCCGTCCGGGAAGTCTCTCTGCGCATCGGCGAGGGCGAGATCGTGGGCCTGGTGGGAGCCAACGGGGCCGGCAAAACGACCCTGGTCAAGATGCTCGCCGGGATCATCCACCCCACGGCCGGGGACGCCTCCGTGCTGGGCTACCGCCCGTGGGAGCGTCATAACGACTTCCGCCGGCAGATCGCGCTGATCATGGGCCAGAAAGCGCAGCTGTGGTGGGACCTGCCGGCGGCGGACTGCTTCCTGCTGCTCAGGGAGATCTACCAGATCCCGGAGCGCAGGTACCGCGAGACCCTCGACTTCCTGAGCGGGGCGCTGCGCGTGGGGGCGGAGCTGAACATCCAGATCCGCAGGCTCTCCCTGGGCGAGCGGATGAAGATGGAACTGATCGCCGCTCTGCTGCACGATCCGCGCGTGGTCTTCCTGGACGAACCCACCATCGGCCTGGATCTCAGCGCCCAACGGGCGATTCGCGATTTCATCCTGGATTACCGGCGCCGGCACCGGCCGGCGATGATCCTCACCAGCCACTACATGGAGGACATCGAGCGCCTCTGCCGGAGGATCGTGATCATCCGCGACGGGGAGTTCGTCTTCGACGGCGCGCTGGACGAGATCGTCCGCACATTCGCCAGGCACAAGGTCATCACGGTACATCTGCAGCGACGCGAGGCGGAGGTCGAGCTTCCCGCCGGGTTCCGCGGCGAGGTGATCGAGCGTTCCCGGGACCTGATCCGCGTCAAGGTGGAGCGGGATCACGTGACACAAAGCGCCGCGCGCCTGATCGGCGGACTGCCGGTGCACGACCTGAGCATCGAGGAAGTGGACATCGGGACGGTCATCGAGGGCCTGCTGGTGCAGCGGGGCGAGACTCCCGCGGCAGCCTTCCTTGAGGAAGAGCAGGCGCGGGGACGGATTCCGTCCGATTACGGGGAGGAGGATCTCGCCGGCGCCGGGAGCGAGCGGGAGGATACCACTGAGGACGGCGCGGTCTCGCGGATTCGAGCGGACACGCATCCGGAGCGCAGCGGCGGCGGAGATCCTCCGCATGATACGGACCCGGCGGAGCGGCCATGACGCCCAGGTTGTTCCTGCACATAGCGAACCTGGAAGCTCGCAAGACCATGAGTTACCGCGCCGATTTCTGGATCAACGTGGTGGTCAGTTTCTTCGCCCAGCTGGGTATCGTGTACTTTCTCTGGCAGGCGATCTTCAGCGAATCGGGCAGCGAGCGCATCGGCGGCTACGATTTCGATTCGATGCTGCTGTATTACATCCTGGTGATCCTGCTGGGCAAGATCGTCCGCGGCCGGGAGCATATGGGAGAACTCTCCCAGGACATCTACGACGGCGGACTGTCCCGCTACCTGGTCTATCCCGCGGGCTACTTCCGCTTCAAGTACGCACAGCACCTGGGCGGGCTGCTGCCGGGGGCGGTGCAGCTGCTCTTCTTCGGCCTGCTGGCGCCCCTGGCGATAGACCTGCCCCCCGGCGAATCCATTCGTATTACGAACGTCCTGATGGCGACCGCGGCGCTGGGCGTAGGCAATATCCTCTTCTTCCTGCTCAACCTGCCCCAGCAGGCCGTGGCCTTCTGGGCGGACAACGTGTGGAGCCTGGCCGTCCTGATGCGCTTCCTCGCGGCGCTGCTGGGAGGCATGCTGCTGCCTTTGAGCCTGTTCCCCGAATGGGCGGTGGCCGTGCTGAACTACCTGCCCTTCAGGTATCTCTACGATTTTCCCGTGAATCTCCTGCTGGGGCGGATCACGCCGGCGGGATGGATCACGGGCATGGCCGTTTCGCTGGCCTGGTGCGGGCTGCTGGCGCTCGCCGCAAGGGTCGTCTGGCGACGGGGGGAGCTGAGTTACTCGGGCGTGGGCATCTGATCTACGGCGCGGAAAAACGATGAAACGGTATTTGCGGCTCTACCTCTACTTCCTGCGCTTCTCCTTCAGCCGGGCGATGGAGTTCCGCATCGACTTCTTTTTCCGCATCGTGATGGACAGCCTGTTCTATGCCGTGCAGATCGCCTTCTTCGGCGTGATCTACCGTCACACGGCCCTGCTGGGCGGCTGGAACTTCGACCAGGTGCTGATCTTCACCTGCGGCTTCTTCCTGATCGACGCCATCCACATGACGGTCTTCGCCAACAACATGTGGTGGCTGCCCTTCTTCGTCAACAAGGGCGACCTGGACTACTACCTGGTCCGGCCCGTCTCTTCGCTGTTCTTTCTGAGCCTGCGCGACTTCGCCGCCAATTCATTCGTCAACCTGCTGATCGCTTCGGGCCTGCTGGCCTGGGCCCTGACGCGGGTCCAGTTGCAGTTAGCGACTGGCGACATCGCAGTCTACGTGCTGCTGCTGATCAACGGTGGGATCATCTACTACCTGGTGCATATAAGCTTCCTGATCCCGGTCTTCTGGCTGCATTCCAACCGGGGCCTGGGCGAGATGTTCTACGCGCTGGAGAAATACAGCGACCGCCCGGACAGGATCTACCACGGCTACCTGAGAAGGCTGCTGGTGACCCTGCTGCCCTTCGCGCTGGTGGCTTCCTACCCGGCCCGGGCGCTCTTCGAGGGACTCTCGGCGACGCTGCTGCTGCACATCGGCGCCGTTACGGTCTGCGCCTTCCTGTTCGTGAAGTGGTTCTGGCACAAGGCGCTGAGCGCCTATTCCTCGGCCTCCTCCTGAGGGCGGAGGGCGGCCTCCCGCATCTCGCGGACGAACAGCTCCAGGTTCTTCAGCATTCCTTTCCGATCGTCCAGCCCGCGGCTTATCCGCTGCACAATCGCCGACCCGCAGATGGCTCCCGCCGCCCCCGCCCGAATGATGCGTGTCACGTGTTCCGGTCGTGACACGCCGAAGCCCACCAGGGGAGGCGGCGCTCCCGCCTTCTCCAGCCGGGCGAACAGGCCCTCGAGCCCCGCTCCGGATTCCCGTTCGGTGCCCGTCACTCCGCTGCGGGATACGACGTAGGTGTAGCCGCGGCAATTCCCGGCGATCTGTTCCAGGCGGTCCGGGGGGGTGTTCGGCGCGACGATCTGCACCGGTGCCACGCCCGCCTGGAGCGCCAGCCTGGAAAAGGGGGCGGCCTCGAGACTCGGCAGGTCGGCTATCAGCACCGAATCCGCCCCTGCTTCGCTCGCCCCGCGGTAGAAGGCCGCCGCCTTCCCGGTAAGGGGATCGACCGCGTCTTCTTCCCCCCCGCCTCCGCCGTTGTAGACCAGGTTGGCGTAGACCAGCAATCCCAGCGGCAGCCCGGGATGCCCGTCCCGGAAGGCGTGGATGATCTCGAATGCCCGCCGGCAGGTGACGCTCGCCTCGAGCGCCCGGATGTCCGCTTCCTGTATCACGGGACCATCGGCGACGGGATCGGAAAATGGAATTCCCAGCTCGAGGGCGTCCGCCCCTCCGGCCGCCAGGGCCTCGAGGATGCGCAGGCTGGTACGCGGATCGGGATCGCCCAGCACGACGAAGGGCACGAAGGCTCCGCGCCCCGCGGATTTCAGGTCTCGAAACAGCGCCTCGTATCTGTCCATTCCTTCGCCCGTCGTTTCGGGATCCCCGGTTCGGCGGATCCGCGTGTATCACACACGGGCGGATCCCGATCCGCCCACCCGGGATTCTTCTCAGTCGAGAGTGAAGCCCATCCGGCGGGCCACCTGGCTCATGTCCTTGTCGCCCCTGCCGGACAGGTTGACCAGCAGCAGGGGCGGCTGATCCGCGGACAAACCGGGACCCACGCTTTCGGCGAGCTTCAGCGCCTGGGCCACGGCGTGGGCCGATTCCAGCGCCGGGATGATGCCCTCGTCGCGGGACAGCCGCTCGAAGGCCGCCAGCGCCTCCTCGTCGGTCACCCCCACGTACTCGGCGCGTCCCGTCCGGCAGAGGTGGGCGTGCTGGGGCCCCACCCCGGGGTAGTCCAGGCCGGCGGAAACGGAATGCGACTCCCGGACCTGGCCCTCCTCGTCCTGCAGCAGCAGGCTCAGCGCGCCGTGGAGGATGCCCGCCCGACCCTTCTGGATCGTGGCCCCGTGCTTCAAAGTGTGCAGGCCGTGACCGGCCGCCTCCACGCCCACCAGCCGAACCGCGGGATCGTCCAGGAAGGCGTTGAAGATCCCGATGGCGTTGGATCCTCCGCCCACGCAGGCCAGCACGGCCTCGGGCAACCGGCCCTCGGCTTCCAGGAGCTGCTCCCTGGACTCGTCCCCGATCACGCGCTGAAAATCCCTGACCAAGGAAGGGAAGGGGTGCGGCCCGGCCGCCGTACCCAGCAGGTAGTGGGTCTCGGCGAAGGAATCGGCCCAGTCGCGAAGGGCCTCGTTGATGGCGTCCTTGAGGGTCTGCGATCCGCTCTCGACGGGTATCACATCGGCGCCCAGCAGCTCCATCCGAAATACGTTCAGCCGCTGGCGCTCCACGTCGCGGACGCCCATGTATACACAGGTCTCCAAGCCGAAGAGCGCCCCCGCTATAGCGGTGGCCACGCCGTGCTGGCCCGCCCCGGTCTCGGCGATCAGCCTGCGCTTGCCCATCCTCCGCGCCAGCAGGCCCTGGCCCAGCACCTGGTTCGTCTTGTGCGCCCCGCCGTGCAGCAGGTCTTCGCGTTTCAGCAGGATCCGGGCGCCGCTCTCCGCTCCCAGGTTCCGGCAGCGGTAGATCGGGGTGGGCCGCCCGGCGTATTCCGCAAGCAGCTCGCGGAGTTCGGCGGCGAATTCCCGGTCGTCGATCGCATCGAGGTAGGCCGCCTCGAGCTGCTCCAGGGCGGGCAGCAGAATCTCCGGCACGTAGCAGCCGCCGAACTCGCCGAATCGTCCGCTCTTACGCATCGCTCCTCCGGCCTCCCCCGCGCAGCGCGGCGAAGGCTTGCTCGAGCAGGCCCCGGTCCTTCCGTCCCGGGGCGCTCTCCACGCCGGAATTGACGTCCAGGGCCCAGCAGCCCAGCGCGTCGGCGGCGGCCAGGTTTCCCGGCTCCAGCCCGCCGGCGAGTATCACGCGGTCCTTTTCGTCGCAGCCTTCGAGCAGGCTCCAGTCGAAGGTCCCGCCCGTCCCGCCGCGCGCGCCGGCCGTCCAGGCATCCAGCAGCAGCCGATCCGCGCCGGTTTCCGCGAGACTCGGGAGCGAATCCTTCACGCGCACCGCTTTCCATGTTTCGCAGGACGCCGGCAGCAACGGGCGCAGCCGTGATACGTACTCCACGTCTTCGTCGCCGTGAAGCTGCACGGCGGCCAGTTCCAGGCGCGCGGCCAGTTCCGCCACGGTGTCCGGATCCTCGTTCACGAAGACGCCGGTCCAGTTCAAGGGTACGCCGGACTTGATCTCGACCGCGGCGGCTTCGCCCACACGGCGCGGAGATTCGGGAGCGAAAATCAGGCCGCCCCAGCTCGCGCCCCGTTCCCGGGCGATCCGCGCGTCCTCGTTACTCGTGAGACCGCAGACCTTGACCGGGCCGAAGAGCAGCCCGCGCAGGGCCGATTCCAGGTCGTCCTCGGCCATCAGCGAAGATCCCACCAGGAAGGCGTCGGCGTGGGGCGCCAGCCTCCGCAGGTCCCGCCGGCCGCGGATCCCCGATTCGCAGACCACCAGCCTGTCTCCGGGAACCAGCGGGGCGAGCTCCTCGCAGACCGCCAGGTCCACCTGCAGGGTGCGCAGATCCCTGTTGTTGATGCCCACGATCCCGGCGCCGAGATCCAGGGCCCGCCGGACTTCCCCGCGCGTGTGGGCCTCGGCCAGGACGTCCATGCCGTATTCAACCGCCGCCCGGCGGCAGGCTCCGAATCCCTCGTCGTCCAGGACCGAAAGCATCAGCAGCACGGCGTCGGCCCCCCAGGCGCGCGCCTCGTAGACCTGATAGGGCTCGAGCACGAAATCCTTCAGCAGCACCGGCTGGCTAAGCTCGGCGCGAACGGCCCGCAGGTGCTCCGGGCTTCCCCCGAAGAAGCGCTCGTCGGTGAGCACGGAAACGGCGTCGGCGTAGGGCGCGTAGCTCCGGGCGATGCCGGCGGGATCGTAGTCGGTCCGGATCAGGCCGCCCGAGGGCGAGGCCCGCTTGCTTTCCAGGATGAAACCGCGCCTGGGATCGGAAAGAGCCCGGGCCAGGCTGCGCTCGCTGGGCGCCAGGCCGCGCAGGATCTCCGCCGTGGGCCGCCGCTGCTTGCGTTCCGCCACTTCATCGGCCTTGACGGCCAGGATGTCGGCCAGGATCGACACTCAACCGCTCCCCGGATTTGCGTCCCCGGATTCCGCCGACCGCGTCATCTCAGCCCACCGCTCGAGGCGTCCCAGGGCCGCATCGATCTCGAGGATTTCCAGGCAGCTTTCCACGCCGGCGCGCAGGTCGGCGGCGCGCCCGCTGATCCAGAGCAGCGCCCCCGCGTTGAGGGCCGTCGCCTCGCGGTGGGCCGGCGCCCCCCTTCCTCCCAGCAGGTTGCGCAGCAGTCGCGCGTTCTCCTCAGGACCCGCGCCGGCCAGTTCCTCGATCGAGCGCCTGGCGAGTCCGAGTCCCGCCGGGTCCAGCTCGAGTTCCTCCACGGCTCCCTCGCGCCACCAGGCGGCCCTGCTGGGGGCGTGCAGCGCCAGCTCGTCCAGCCCGGCGCCGTGGACCACCAGCGCCGAGCGGCAACCCAGCACGCCCAGCGTCTCGGCCAGCGTCCGGCAGAGTTCCGGATCGTAGACGCCCAGCAGCTGGTACTGGGGCGCGGCGGGATTGGCCAGGGGTCCCAGCAGGTTGAAGATCGTGCGCAGGCCCAGCGCCCTGCGCACCGGCATGGCGTGCCTGACGCCCGCGTGATACTGCGGCGCGAAGAGGAAACAGATCCGCTCCCGCTCCACCGCGGCGTGTGACACATCCACCGGCGCGTCGACCCGGACGCCGCAGAGTTCCAGCACGTCCGCCGAGCCGCAGCGCGAAGACACGGAACGGTTGCCGTGCTTGACGATCTTCAATCCCGCCTCCGCCGCCAGCAGGGCTGCGGCGGTGGAGATGTTCAGCGTGTGGGCCCCGTCGCCGCCGGTCCCGCAACTGTCGGCGCAGCCGCCTTCCACCGCGGGAAAAGGCAGGGCGTTGGCGCGCAGGGCTTCCGCCGCGCCGGCGATCTCGAGCGGGCTTTCCCCGCCGTTCGACTTGAGCGCGATCAGCAGGGCGGCGATCTCCACCGGATCCACCTCGCCGCGCACGATTCCGAGGAAGGCTCTCCGCGTCTCGTCGCGGTCGAGGCGCTTGCCGCCGCAGAGGCGCTCCACCAGCCGGCCGGTTTCAAGTTCGACGTCGCTCATCCTGGATTTCCTCCCGCTTCGTCGATTCCGTCCAACAGGTTGTCGATCAAAGCTCCTCCACAGGGGCTGAGGATCGACTCGGGGTGAAACTGCAGGCCTACCAGCGGCAGTGCCCGGTGGCGCAGAGCCATTACCAGCTCGCCGGACCATGCGGAAGCCCGCAGGTCGCCGGGCAGGCTTTTCGCGGCCAGCGAGTGATAGCGGCCCACCATCAGCGGCCGGGGCAGACCGCGGAAGATTCCCTTCCCGTCGTGCCGAATCATGGTGGCTCGCCCGTGAATGATCTCGCCCGCCGGACCGACCGAGCCCCCGAAGGCTTGCACAATAGCCTGGTGACCCAGACAGATGCCGAAGACGGGAATGCGGCCCGCGGCGGAGCGCACCAGCTCCACGCAGCATCCGGCCTCCTCGGGCCGCCCCGGACCGGGGGAAAGGACCAGCAGGCGCGGCCGGGGCAGATCCTCGGCCAGCTCGAGCGCCCGCCGTGGTGCGATATCGTTGCGCCAGACCTGGACCCGCGCGCCGCGTCGCCGGAATTCTTCAACAAGGTTGAAGGCGAAGGAATCGAAATTGTCGATCAGCAGGACGTGCATCGGCTCATGCCCCTGCATTACTGGCGTCGGCAAGGTCCTCGATCGACTGTTCGACCGCCTGGAGCACCGCATCCGCCTTGCGTCGAGTCTCCTCCGCCTCCGCCTGCGGATCCGAATCGTAGACTATTCCCGCCCCGGCGCGTATGACGGCGCGGCCCTCGCGGACCACGGCGGAACGGATCACGATGCAGGTGTCCATGGATCCGTCGTCCGTCAGGTAGCCCACGCCCCCTCCGTAGGGCCCCCTCCGGGTCGCCTCCGCCCCCCGCAGCAGTTCGGCGGCCCTGAGCTTGGGCGCGCCCACCAGCGTGCCCATGTTCATGGTGGCCACGTAGGCGTGCAGGGCGTCCAGGCCCGGCTGCAGGAGGCCGCGGACCGAGGACACCAGGTGCATCACGTGGGAGTAGCGGTCGACGTCCAGCAGGCGCTCCACCACCCGGCTGCCCGTCCGGCTGATGCGCGCCACGTCGTTCCTGGCCAGGTCCACCAGCATCATGTGCTCGGCCAGCTCCTTGTCGTTCAGCCGCAGCTCCGCCTCCAGCCGGGCGTCCAGATCCGGGTCCTCGATTCCTGCCCTGTCCCGCCCCCGCGGGCGAGTGCCGGCAATGGGCTTGATCTCCACCCGTAGGCCGCCCTCGCCGATGTTGTCCACCTTGAGCGCGGTTTCGGGCGAGGCGCCGAAGAGCGTTCCGCGGCTTCCGTTGAGCAGGAACATGTAGGGGCTGGGGTTGAGAGCACGCAGCCGCTCGTAGGCCGCGACCGCGTCCGGGCAGGGGGATGAGAAGCTGCGGGAGGGGACGATCTGGAACACGTCGCCGGCCGTGATGCGCCGCTTCATCCGGCTCACCAGACGGCCGTAGGCTGCATCGTCCAGGTCCACGTCCGGTTCGCGGGCATGGCCGGTCGATGAACCGTGCGGCCGTTCCGCGCGATCGCCGGCGCGCGGGCAGCGTGACACGAGTTTGACGGTTTCGTCCAGGGCGGCCACCGCGTCCGCGTGCGCCGTCTCCGCGTGTGCGCCGCCGACGACGAAGGCGTTCACGCGGACGGAGGCGGTGCGCTGATCGGCCAGCACCAGCAGCTCGGGCAGCCAGAACTCGAAGTCGGGCCATTTCAGGGGATCCGCAGCCGCGGCCGGCAGGCTCTCGAAGGAATCGATCAGGTCGTAGGAGAAGCAGCCGATGCAGAGCAGCGCCGGGCGCCGCGGGGCCGCCAGGATCCGCCAGCCGGTGGCGATCGCGCGCAGGGCGTCCATCGGCGAGGCGGCCCTGATGCGCTCCCCGTCTGAACAGTCGGCGTTGCGCGGAGGATACGCGACGCGCAGCATCTCGCCGTCGCGCGCCAGATTCTCGGCGCCGGGCAGGCGAGTTTCCAGGGCGTCCAGGGCGCTGCGGCCGTTGGGCGTCAGGGCGGAGAATTCGACCACCCCGCCCCGCGCAGTCACGCGAACAGCGCTCCTCAGCAGCAGCATGCTGCGCTCGCCCCTTCGGGTGCTCAGGTCGGCAGATTCGAGCAGGGCCGTGTCGCGGCCGGCGCCGCCGGCGGCGGCCAGGCGGAACAGCTCCAGCGGATCCGGGTCGCACTTGAGGCTGCGGGTAAGCGCCAGCACCTCGCCCTGCTCGAGATCGCCGAACCTCACAACCGTCTGCCCATCGCCTCGGCGAAGCGCCCGAGCTGGCGCATCAGCTCTTCGAACTGCTCGGGGAACAGGGACTGTTGCCCGTCCGACAGCGCCGCCGGCGGATCGTGGTGGACCTCGACCATCACGCCGTCCGCGCCGCAGGCCAGGGCCGCGCAGGCCATGGGCGCCACCAGCTCGCGGATGCCCGTACCGTGCGAGGGATCGACGATCACCGGCAGATGACTCTTCTGCTTGATGTAGGGCACCGCGTTCAGGTCCAGTGTGTTACGCGTGGCCGTTTCGAAACTCTTGATACCCCGCTCGCAGAGGATCACGTCCTGGTTGCCCTCGGCCAGGATGTACTCGGCCGACATCAACAGGTCCTTGATCGTGGCCGCCATTCCGCGCTTGAGAATCACGGGCTTCCCGCATCGACCCAGGGCCTTCAGCAGCCTGAAGTTCTGCATGTTGCGCGCGCCGACCTGGACCCCGTGGGCCCGGCCGGTGACCTGCTCGACGTCGGCCACCTCGACCACTTCGGTCACCGCGGGCAGCCCGGTGGCTTGTGATACATCGCTCAGGATGTCCAGGCCCTCGAGTCCCAGGCCCTGGAAGCTGTAGGGACTGGTGCGGGGCTTGTAGGCCCCTCCGCGCAGGCAGCTCGCGCCGGCCTTGCCGACGGCTTCGGCGGTGGCGACCATCTGTTCCCGGCTCTCCACCGCGCAGGGTCCGGCGATCACGATGAAGCGGTCGCCGCCTACTGGAATCCCGCCCAGGTCAACCACGCTGTCGTGGGGGTGCAGCTCCCGGCTCACCAGCTTGTAGGGCGCCAGGATCGCCGTCACGGTCTCCACCGCCGGATGATTCTCGAGGTGCAGGTTTCCCAGGACGCGCTCGTCGCCTATGGCGCCCAGCACGACCCGTTCGGTGCCCGGCATGTACAAGGGCTTCAAGCCCAGCTCGGAGATGTGCTGCAGGATCTCGTCGGCCTGTTCCTTCGAGGTTCCCGGCTTCAATACGATGATCATGGCTGGGCCTTTCCATTACTGTTCTGATTCGTCGACTAGAAATGAAGCAAATCGTGCGCGCTTAATGAATCCGATCACTCTCGCTGCCGATCGGGTGATTTCCACCGCAACGCGCGCGCAACGCGCGGTCGATCCGCCGGATCCGGCTTCAAACTCCCCTGTTTGGTCCAAATCACCGAGAATCGGTGAGAAACACTCCTTCCACGGGCTCACTTGCAGCGCCTGTGCCACCTATGGCAAGGGGCTTCGACACATCTTCCGCATTAACAACAGCATGAAAGGGCTGTCGACAAACTGGCACGTGGTCTGCGATACAGCGGGCGGAAGCTTGAGAAGGAAACTGAAGATGAAGACGACAACATCAGATATCAGCAGAAGGAAAGAACGATGAAGACCACAAAACTGTTCACGATCGCCGCCATCATGATCTGCAGCCTGTTCGCCGGAAGCTCATTTGCAATTTCACCCGCCAACCCCGATGGCAACGGATCTCCCAACATGGGCGGAGATGACGACATCGTCATCACCACCAAGCCCGGGCACGACCTGGATCCGACCTATACGCCGCTCAAGGGCAGCATCCTGGAGAAGCTCGACGGAAGCACCTTCCTCTTCGATTCCGATCACGGAGTGGTCATCCTGAGCTTCGAGATGATGCCCCCGCGCCTCCCGGTTGGGACCAAGCTCTGCTGCGCGGCCTACCTCTGCGGCGTGACCAAGTGGAACGAAGAGAAGACCCAGGTCTACAAGGCCACCAAGTACTACATCCAGTAAGCTCCGCTGACAAGTTGAAGAACCCCGACGTAAGGGCCGGGAAACCTGCGGGTTTCCCGGCCCTGCTTTTGGTCTAATAGACTTCCAGGTAACGGTCCAGCTCCCACTGCGAGACGAATAGCCTGTACTCGTTCCACTCCTTGAGTTTCGCTTCCGCGTAGCTCCGAAAGAGCGATTCCCCGAACAATCGGCGGAAGAGCTTGTTCTTGCGGAATTCCCGTACCGCCTCACCCAGCGAACCCGGCATGGAGACCAGCCGGTTGCGCCGCGACTCAGAGATGGCGAACAGGTCTTCCTCGGAGGCGCGGGGTGGCACGAGCTCCTGCTTCACTCCGTCCAGCCCGGCGCTGAGCATGACGGCAAAGGCCAGGTAGGGATTGGCCGAGGGATCGGGACAGCGCAGCTCGATCCGCGTTCCGTGCTCACGCCCGGGGCTGATTCGGGGCACTCGGATCAGCGCGCTGCGATTTACGCTGGCCCAGCTGATATACACGGGGGCTTCGTAACCGGGCACCAGGCGCTTGTAACTGTTGACCAAGGGGGCGATGACGGCCGACATGGCCCGGGCATGCTTGAGCTGGCCCGCGATGAACTGCTTGGCCAGGGAACTCAACCCGTGGTCGTCACTGGTGTCGACGAAAGCGTTCTCGCCTTTGCGCCAGAGACTCTGGTTGGTATGCATGCCGTTGCCGTTCTCTCCCGCAATGGGCTTGGGCATGAAGGTAGCGTAGAGCCCGTTCTTCTGCGCCAGGGCCTTGATCGCCAGGCGCAAGGTCACTGCGCGGTCGGCCGTGGTCAGGGCGCGATCGTAGCGGAAGTTGATTTCGTGCTGACCCACGGCTACCTCGTGATGCAGGGCCTCGACGTGGAATCCGATGGAATGAAGCGTTTCCACTATCTGGCGCCGCACAGGATGAGCCAGGTCCGTAGATACGTCGAAGTAGCCGGCCCGGTCCTGGGGGATCAGCGGCTGCAACCTGCCGTCCGGATGAGGTTTGAAGAGGAAGAACTCGATCTCGGGCGCCGTGAAGTACTCGAAACCCTCCTCGGTGGCCGCCAGCAGAGCCCGTCTCAGTACGCCCCGCGGACTGCCCTCGAAGGGTTCCCCGGAAGTCAGGTACACGTCGCAGATGACGCGCGCCGTGGGGACATCCTCGTCCCAGGGCACCACGAAGAAGGTATCCAGATCGGGTAACAGCAGCATGTCGCTCTCTGCGATCCGCGAAAAACCCTGGATCGAGGATCCGTCGAACCACTGCCCGTGGTCCAGGACATCTTCCCACATCGCCACGGGAATCCCCACGCTCTTGGCGATCCCGTGGATATCGCTGAACTGCAGGTTGATGAAACGCACGTCATTCTTTCGGATGATCTCATCCACGTGTTCAATTTTACTCTTATCGTGCTGGAGCTTCATTCAAACCTCGCTCGTTAAATGTTATTATCGTCTCGTCCGAACGGCATTTCAACTTGAAAAATATCCCAAAACGAAAAGGAATCGAATCAATATTCCAATAAGTTCCCTGGAATCGCAAGAAAAACATCCGGAATCCCAAGATCATCAATTTCGTCCATTTATCAGAAATAGTCCGTCCTGGAAGTAATTATTAAGACAGTCTGCGTCATTATCAATTTATTCCGGGCTTATTACTCAATAATATCAATATCTTTCTCAAATATCTTGATTCATGTCCCCGACAATGCTATCATGGCATTCGAACAGCAGTAGGCCCTTGACCCTTGTCTTATCGGAGCCCTGGAGATGAATCTCGAATGGCAGATCCTGACCAAGATGACCGGCGGTCGCCCGCTGGTGGTGGAGCGTGTTCGCCTGCTTGAATCCGATGTGGCGATCGAGGGGCGCTTCGAAGCGCCGCCGTTGTTGCGTCTGACGGCGGAAGACCAGGTCTTCGTTGCGGCTTTCGTTCGCGCTCACGGTTCCATCAAGAAGATGGAAGGACTCTTCGGACAAAGCTATCCGAGCATCAAGAACCGCTTGCGCCGGATCTCGGATCAGCTGGATTTCATCGAGACGAATCCGGCGCCGACGCGCAGGGAGATCATCCGCAAACTGGAAACGGGGGAGATCGAAGTCCAGGAAGCTCTGGAACAACTCAGGCAGGAAGGATGAATCGAATAACCGGAAAGGACGGAACCATGAGTGAAGACCGTCGCCGCATCCTGAAGATGCTGGCAGAATCGAAACTGAGCGTGGAAGAGGCCGAAAGCCTGCTGGATGCCCTGAAATCGTCGGAAGCCGGCGAATCAGTAGTGGACCTGAAGGAACTGACGAATACGGAACAACCCAGGGTTCTGCCGAAGCACCTGCGGGTCACAGTCACCGAACACGGTAGCGAGGTGGCCAACATTCGCATCCCCCTGCGCCTGCTGCGCGCCGGGATCAAGCTGGCCGCCATCATGCCGGGCAATGCCCAGGAGAAAGTCAACCAGGCGATCAACGAGCGTGGACTTGACCTGGACCTGAACAACCTCAGTCCGGAAGCCCTGGATGACCTGGTGGAAAGCTTGAACGACTTGGCGATCGACGTGGACCAGGAGGACACCCAGGTGCGCGTATTCTGCGAATGAAACAGGCCGGTACGGACCGAGGAAGGTGGAGTTCAGCCATGTGGAACCGCCTGTCCAGGAGTCCGACAGACTCCTAGAACGGCCAGAAGTTGTTGTCGTACCAGTAATCCTCGCGCAGTGATTCCTGGATCTTGACCAGCGTGTGATAGTGATCATCCTCGAACTGGGACAACCATTCGAGGATTCTTTTCAGTTCCTCGTCCTTCACTTCCCTGAGGGCTCTGCGATAGAATTCCCTGGCATCCTGCTCGAGGACGATGGCGATATCAAGAGCCGTGGTGTCGAATGCGGTGGTTTCCAGGCTCTTCTTGAAGGCCTGGCGCAGTATCGGATCGTGGATGTCGAATGACTGGGGGCGGTCCACTTTAAGGACCTCCTCATCCCAGGTGGATTCATCCCGCCACTTCCTGTACAGGTCGGTGAGAATCTGCTTGTGGTAGTTTTCTTCGTCGGCCAGTTCCTGGTAGAATTTCCTGGCTGTCTCGTTCGTGGTGCGATCCGCGGCGCTCTTGAAGAACTCGTATCCCCTCACCTCCACCATGATGGCGTACTTGAACACGTCTTCCACGGTAGCAAAACTGCGATCCGAACTGTCCATCGGTTCCTCCACCTTGTTAAGCAGATAATAAAACATCTGCCGCTTTATCTCAAAATCACCAATTGCCCAGGGCGCCGCTTTCTTCCCTTGGGAAGGGACTCTCGTCCCGATCCCCGGCCCATCCGGGGTGGCAATAGGGCCTGTGATCCTGAACTTCACCCGGAATGGAGGGCACGGGAACTTTTCAATCAGGACGGAGTTTTTGCTTTGATGTATGGCCTAAGCAAAATATGTTTGCCAAACAATCTGAGCTATCTTGTCGATTGCATGCCGATTACTCGGATCCTCGGCGGATTATTGGATCATCCATTTTACTCAGGATATTCGAAACCAAAGGGAGAATCATGAAAATCACCTGTCGTTCGGCCCTGGGACTGGGTCTAGCCGCCCTGCTGCTCAGCGCCAATTTCGCCTTTGCCGGCTCCTGCTGCCCTTCGCACGGCACCTCTAAGAACACCTCGCAAAAAGCCGTTGAGAACGATGACGTCCAGGCCGACCGGGCGGTCGCCGTTAGCAGCGGCCAGGCGGTTCCGACCGTGACGGTTGTGGGAACCAAGGTCTGCGTGGTGGACGGAAAGAGCGTTACCTGCATGGTGTACGCCGACGGCACCTGCCGTTCGGAAGACGGATCGCAGATCTGCAAACTGGATCACGCCGCCGTCTGTGCCGGTCATGGTGACCAGGCATGCAAAGCTTCCTGCATCAAGCCGATCGGTGCGGCCAAGTCCGCGCTGAAGTCCGATGCCTGCGCGCCCGGGTGTTCCAAACCCTGCTGTGCCTCGGCCAAGACCAAGTCCTGTGCGCCGGGTTGCGTCAAGACATGCGGACCGAAGTCGCTCGGCAAGACCAGGAAAACATCGTAGAGACCAGTGAGGCTGGGAACGCACATGAGTTCCAGCAACGGTAAGAACAGGGGCTGCGGCCCCTTTTTCTTTGCACTGGTGGACCGATTCACATGGATCACGTGCAATCCCTCAAAATGGGTGCGCCCAAGTAATCGCGGCATCCTGTATTCCGAAAAAGTCTTCTCAATATCCTCTCCGGGTGGCCTGGCGCTCACCGGCCGGCTCGAGCATCTTGACTACATTCCTCGGAATCCTTAAACTTTTCCACTTAAGTGCTAGAAAATCTATGGTTTAACAAGAGAGAAACACCGGCGGTAGATTACTGATGCACCTTCAGACACTCGACCGTTTCCTGCGCCTCGGCCTGCCCTTGGCGCTGCTTGCCATCCTGCTGACTGTCTTCACCGTCGGCTGGATGACCCAGCCCGATCGATTCCACGACGGATATGCTCCCGTTCAGCCCATTCCCTTCTCGCACAAGGTCCACGCGGGTGACAATCGAATCCCCTGCGAGTTCTGCCATTCCGCGGTCAGCGCTTCGCGACACGCCACGATTCCCGCCGTGGAAGCTTGCTTCAAGTGTCACCTGGTGACGAAGACCGACAGCGAGGATATTCGCCGACTGAAGGAGATCGCGGACTCGGGAGCTCCCCTGCCCTGGAAGCGCGTCTACGATCAGCCGGACCACGTCTATTTCGACCACCGGCCGCATGTCAGCCTGGGCATTTCCTGCACCGAGTGTCACGGACCCGTCGAGGAAATGGACCTGCTGCGGCAGGACATGAATCTGCGGATGGGCGCCTGCCTGAAGTGTCACCGCGGCGAGCGAGACTGGCGAACCCAGGTTCCCCCGGCCCGCTCGTACATGGTCCAGGTGCCCAACGGGCATCCTACAGGTCCCACAAGTTGCACCGCCTGCCATCGATGAACGGACAATAACGGAATGCACATGAAAGCAAAAACTCGTCGAGAGGCTCTGGGAGGTTTCCTCAGCGCCGGATTCGGTCTGCTGGCGCTGGGCTGGCTCCCCGGACGAAATACTCTCGTCCGAACCGGAAAGGCGGATCGCTCCGGTTGTTCATCGTACCGGGACCTGCCGGCGCCGCGTCCGGCGAAGCACGCGGTGAAGCGCGATGACTAAGCGACCGGAACAAGAGCTGCGGGCCGCTGAAGCCCAGTGGCGCAGCCTCCGCGAATTGCGAGGCGATCCCGAGTTCTCGCGGGCCTGGCCCGATGAGTTCAGTGCCGAGGCCGGTGAGGCGCCCCGGCTCCCGAACGGAAAGGACGGCATTTCCCGCAGGCGCTTTCTGAGCCTGCTGGGAGCCTCCTCGGCCCTGGCGGCCGCGGGATGCGCAAGGGACATCGACCGGGGCAGTATCGTACCGTACACCGGAAGACAGGAGGGCTTGACGCCGGGGGTGGCCAGCCACTACGCCACCAGTGTCCAGGAGGGCCTGCTGGTTCACAGCCTGCTGGTGAAAACCCGCGAGTCCCGGCCCATCCTGGTGGAAGGAAACGACGAGCACCCCGATTTCGCCGGATGCGCGTCGCCGCGGATTCAAGCGGAGCTGCTCGGCCTCTACGACCCGGATCGGCTCCGGCGACCGCGCCTGGAGAACGCGGAGATCGGCTGGGACGAGGCACTGGCGAAACTGCTCGCGTTCTTCAATGCGGCCGCCGCCGAAGGCGGCAGGATTCTGCTGCTGACCGAAGCCCTGCTATCCCCGGCCCGCAAGGCCTTGATCGACCGTCTTGCGGAAAACTTTCCGGTGCATCACGTCTGCTGGGAGCCCGCAGCCCCACACGGAGCGCTGACAGCCTCCGAAAGGTTGTGGTCGGAACAGCTGCTGCCCCGTTGGAATCTGGCCCGGGCCGACCTGGTGCTCGCGCTGGAGGCCGACCTCTTCGGCACCGACGGAAACCTGGTCGGCAACATCCGCGGCTTCAGCGAGGGCAGGCGGCTGGACGGGTTCGAAGACGGGCATCGCAACGGCAGGATGAACCGGCTGTACGCCGCCGAGGGCAGGATGACGCTCACCGGCGGCAAGTCGGATGTCCGCCTGCCCCTGCCGCCCGGCGCCATGACCGGTCTGGCTTGCGCCCTGGCCGAGGAGCTGCGTCGCAGGTACGGCCGGCGCCTGCCGGCCGGCCTGTCCGGGAATGCGCTCTCCGGGCACGACCTGACCGCTTTCGCCGGGCGCTACGGACTGGACCCGGCCATCCTGGAGAGGCTGGCGGACGACCTGCACCGCACAGGTCCCGGATCGCTGGTGGCGGCAGGAGCATCCCTGCCTCCGGAAGCGCACGCCGCCGCGCACCTGCTCAACCGGATGCTCGGGACGGAAGGCCGAACAGTGGTGTATCACCGCGCCGCGCTGGCCCCCCTTGCCGGTCCCGCCGCTGCGGCCGAGCTGGGCGCCGAGATGGCCGGGGGCCGTTTCTCCGCAGCCGTTTTCTGGAACGTCAACCCCGCGCTGGACTTCCCCCCGTCGGCCGGTTGGCCGAAGGCCGCCTCCGGCGTGCCGCGCAAGATATGCCTGTGCACAACGCCCAATGAAACGGCGCAGGACTGCGAGCTGCTGCTGCCCGTACACCACTGGCTGGAATCCTGGGGCGATTACATGGGCAGCGAGACGCAGCAGCCGCTCGTGGCTCCGCTCTACGAAACGCTGCAGGCCGAGGACGTGTTACTCAAGCTGCTCGAGCGAAGCGGAAGCCCCGCCGCCGAGGACTATCACGCCTTTCTGCGTGATACATGGCTGTCGGGCCGCTACCGCGAATGTGGCAGTCCCCTGCCCTTCGATACCTACTGGCACGGCGTGCTGCACGACGGCCTGGCGGAAGCGGCGGAGCCGGTGTCGGAACCGCCTCGCCTGCAGCCCCGGGGTGCGGCCTGGTTCCTCGAACAGATTCCCGGCGACGCGCCTGCGGCGGGTTTTGACCTGCTCCTGCACGCGGACTCTCGCCTTTACGACGGACGCGGCGCCAACATCGGCTGGCTGCAGGAGCTGCCCGATCCAGTGAACAAGACCACCTGGGGTAATCCACTGCAGGTCTCGCCGCGCGATGCCGAACGCCTGGGCCTGGACGAAGGATCCCGCGTGCGTGTTACAGTCGGAAATGAATCGCTGGAGACGCCGGTCGTGATCCAGCCGGGGCAGAGGGAGGGCGTGCTGGCCCTGGCCCTGGGTTTCGGCCGGCAAGGCCTCAGCGTGGCCGAGGGCGTAGGCGTGAACGCCTACCGCTTTCTTGGCTCGGGACAGTCGCCCTGCCTCTGCCCGGGAGTGAAGATGGAAGCCCTGGGCGGGCGGGCGCCGATCCACTGCACCCAGGAACACCACCTGATGGAGGGACGCGACCTGGTGCGCAGCCTGCCCCTGGCGGCGTTTCTCGAGGGCGAGAGGGGCGCCCCGGAGCACGGCGGTGGATCTCACGCGGCCGGCGAAGAGGGACCCGGAACACCCGCGGCCTTCAATCTGTACCCGGAGGTGGAGTACCCGGGCCACAAGTGGGGTCTGGCCATCGACCTGAACTCCTGCGTGGGCTGCGAGGGCTGCGTCGTCGCCTGCCAGGCGGAGAACAACATTCCGGTGGTGGGCCCGGAACAGGTCGACGAAGGCCGGGAGATGCACTGGCTGCGCATCGACAGGTACTACCTGGGCACTGACCCGGAGAACCCGGACATGGTGCACCAGCCGATGCTCTGCCAGCACTGCGACCTGGCCCCCTGCGAGAACGTCTGTCCCGTGGCCGCCACGACCCACACTGAGGAAGGTCTCAACCAGATGGCCTACAACCGCTGCGTGGGCACCAGGTATTGCGCCAACAACTGCCCTTACAAGGTGCGCCGCTTCAACTTCTTCGATTACACATCAGCCACGCCCCTGCCCCGCCAGCTGGCGTACAATCCGGAAGTTTCGATTCGCCCGCGGGGCGTGATGGAGAAGTGCTCCTTCTGCGTGCAGCGCATCAGCGAGGGGCGCATGAAAGCCAAGACCGAGAACCGGCTCCCGCTGGACGGCGAGATAGTTCCCGCCTGCGCGGCCGCCTGCCCCGCGCGCGCCATCACTTTCGGGGACACGCAGGACCCGGAGAGTCGTGTGTCACAACTGAAGCGGTCCGACCGCGGTTACCACGTGCTGGGCGACCTGGGGATCCGCCCCGCGGTCACTTACCTGGCGGAGATCCGCAACACCGCGGACCGGGGAGGCCGGCATGAATCCTAACAGCGCGATTCTCGCCGAGATCCGTCCCGGACCGATCACGGACGGCCAAGTCAGCGCCGCCGGGATCGACCAATCCGTGCTTTCGGCCATGGAGGGCCGACCGCCGCTCAAATGGTTCCTGGCCTTGGCCTGCACATCGGCGGCCATGCTGCTCGGCTTCGCGCTGATCGGCTATTCCTTCTACACCGGCGTGGGCGTCTGGGGCAACATGGACCCCGTCTTCTGGGGCTGGCCGATCGTCAACTTCGTCTTCTGGGTCGGCATCGGGCACGCCGGAACGCTGATCTCCGCCGTGCTGTTCCTGTTCCGGCAGACCTGGCGCAACGCCATCGCGCGCGCCGCGGAAGCCATGACCATCTTCGCGGTGATGTGCGCCGGCCTGTTCCCGCTGATTCACGTGGGGCGGCCCTGGCTGGCCTTCTGGCTCTTCCCCTACCCCAACCAGCGGGGACTGTGGATCAATTTCAACTCCCCGCTGGCCTGGGACGTATTCGCGGTGAGCACCTACTTCTTGGTTTCCCTGTTCTTCTGGTACGTGGGCCTGATCCCCGACCTGGCCAGCGCGCGCGATCGCGCCGCCGGCCGGATCCGCAAAGCCGTCTACGGCCTGCTCTGCCTGGGCTGGCGCGGCGCCGCCCGGCACTGGATGCACTACGAGAAGGCCTACATCATCCTGGCCGGCCTGGCTACGCCCCTGGTGCTCTCGGTGCACAGCATCGTGTCCTTCGATTTCGCCACCTCGCTGCTTCCGGGGTGGCACACCACGATCTTCCCGCCCTACTTCGTTGCCGGAGCGGTCTTCTCCGGCTTCGCCATGGTGATCACCGTGCTGGTCTTCGTGCGCCGGGTCATGAACCTGGAGCACCTGATTACCCTGAATCACATGGAAGTGATGTGCAAGGTGATCCTGGCCACGGGCTCCATGGTGGGTTACGCCTACGCGATGGAGTTTTTCATCGCCTGGTACAGCGGCCATCCTTTCGAGCATTTCGTCTTCATGAACCGGGCCTTCGGTCCATACGCCTGGGCCTACTGGATCATGGTCAGCTGCAACGTGCTGGTGCCTCAGCTCTTCTGGTTCAGGAAGCTGCGCCGCTCCATTGCGGTGATGTTCGCCATCTCCATCCTGGTGAACGTGGGAATGTGGTTCGAGCGTTTCGTGATCGTGGTGACTTCGCTGCACAGGGATTTCCTGCCCAGCGCCTGGGGCTACTTCCGCCCCACGGCGGTGGACATGGGAATCTTCCTCGGCAGCATCGGTCTGTTCTTCACGATGATCCTGCTCTTCGCCAAGGGACTGCCGGTGATCGCGACCTCCGAGATGAAGGCCATTCTTCCCGGAGCCCAGCCCCATCCCGCCGGTCCCGACCGGGGAGGTCAAGATGCCTGAGCAGCCTTTCGCCGTCCTGGGTCTTTTCCCGGATCCGCAAAAACTGCTGGATGCAATCGGCGCGCTGCGCGTCCGCTTCGGCGACAAGCTCGAGGCCTACACGCCCTACCCGATCCATGGAATCGAGCGGGCGCTGGGCCTGCGCAAGTCGCGCCTGGGCATGATCGCGCTCGTCATGGGCGTCCTCGGCATGCTGGCGGCCTTCGGCTTTCAGGCCTGGGTCTTCACCACGGACTACCAGATCCGTTTCGGCGGCAAGCCCTATTTCTCCTGGGCCTCGTTCATCCCGGTGGTCTTCGAGGTGACGGTGCTGCTGGCGGCCATCGCCGGGGCCACCTTCGGCATGCTCTCGATCCTCAACCGCTTGCCCCACTTATCGCACCCGATCCTGCGCAGCGACGCCATCAAGCGGGTAACCCTCGACCGCTTCGCCCTGGCCGTGGCCGTCTCGGACGACCAGGAGGCGATGACCGCGCGGTCGGCCCTGGAAGCCGCCGGCGGAACGGAGATCGAGCTGGTCCGGGGCAGCGGCCGCGTGGGCGCGGGCAGCCTGTTCCCGCTGAAGGGCGTCGCCGTGGTCCTGGTCCTGTGCGCCCTGGCGGCCGGGGGCGTCTGGCAGCTCAGCCGCCTGTGGCCGGAACTGCCCGTAGTGGCCGTGCTGGACGAGCAACCCAAGCTGGTGCCCCAGCGGGAACACGCCTTCTTCGCGGACGGACAGTCCATGCGCAGCCCGGTGCCCGGCACCGTGGCCCGCGGCTACCTGCCGCCTCTGCATCAGGGGGCCGAGGAGGCCGGCGAGCTGCTGGGCAACCCGCTGCCGCTTTCCAGGAAGGTCCTCGACCGGGGACGGCGCGTCTACGAGATCAACTGCCTGGTGTGTCACGGATCCCTGGGCGACGGGAAAAAGCTGCTCGGCGAGGCCTACGGGGCAGCGCCGGCCAGTTTCCACACGGTCGCGCTGCGCGAGGCGCCGGACGGCGCACTGTTCCACGTGATCGGCGCCGGCAAGAACAACATGGCCGGCTACGCACCTGAGATCCCCGCGCCCGATCGCTGGGCCGTGGTGCATTACCTGCGCGTGTTACAGCGCTCGCAGAACGCCGGCGACGAGGATTTCGAATTCGCCGTCAAGCGCATGGAAGGGACGGGCCGATGAACGATGCGCGCTCTTTCAATCCCCTGCACCTCGCGCTGGGCCTGGTAGGGCTGGCCGGCGTGGCGGGCGCCTACTTCGTCGACCCGCAGCGCTTCGGCGCCAACTGGCTGATCTGGACGCTGGCGCTGCTGAGCGTCTCGCTGGGCGCCTTGTTCATCGTGGCGCTCGAGCACCTGACACGCGCCCAGTGGAGTATCACGCTGCGCCGGGTCCCCGAGCGCCTGGCGGGCCTGCTGCCCGTCCTGCTGCCGCTGTTCCTGCTGGGTGCCTGGTTCGGCATCAGCCACCTGTTTCCCTGGGCCGGCGAGGAGTTTCAGGCCCGCGTACACCACGACCCGCACATGCACAGCAAGGGCGTCTGGTTCGGCAGGACCTTCTTCGTCGGCCGGCTGCTGTTCTGCTTCGCGGTCTGGCTGCTGTCCTGGCGCCTGCTGGCCGGGGGCTCCATCCGCCAGGACGAGAGCCGCGATCCCAGGTTCAACCTGAGAGCCAAGCGCTTTTCCGCGCCCTTCATGTGGCTCTTCGCCGTCACCGTGACGCTCATCGCCGTGGACTGGCTGATGAGCATGTCTCCCATGTGGTACAGCACGATCTTCGGCGTGTACCTCTTCAGCGGTGTGCTGCTCAGCGGCCTGGCGGCGACCGTGCTGTGGGTGGCTGCTTTGAAGCGCCGCGGGCGGCTGAGCGAGGTCCGGCCCGACCACCTCTACGGCCTGGGCGGGCTGATGTTCGCCTTCACGATTTTCTGGGCCTACATCGCCTTCTCGCAGTTCATGCTGATCTGGTACGCCAACCTCCCGGAGGAGGCCTTCTGGTTCAAGGCGCGTCTTACGGGCGGCTGGTACCCCGTGACCATTAGCCTGTCACTCATCCGCTTCATCGTACCCTTCTGGGCCTTGCTCGGCCGGGAGGCCAAGTCCGACCTGGGACGGCTGAGCTGGGTGGCGGCGCTGATCCTGGCCGGCCAGTTGCTGGACCTGTACTGGATCATCGTCCCCGAACTCGGCCGGGGACCCTTATTCGGCTGGCAGGAGCTGGCCTTCGGCCTGTTTTTCACGGGTCTGGGCCTGCTGGCCATGGCCGGGACCATGAAGCGGGGCAGGGACCTGCCGGTGGGAGATCCCAACCTCGACCTGGGCCTGAAGTATCACCTGTAGAGCAGGGTCGAAACAGCCCGAAAACCGGAGACACTTCAGATGAGCACCGGATGGATCACGAGAACCGTACCCATGGTCGTCCTGTCTGCCGCCTTGCTGGCCGCCCTGACCCTGTTCAGCCGCGAAACCTCCTCCACCGAGTCCGCGGCGTATTCTCCGGCTGATCCCACCGAGTACGCCCCGCAGAAGGGCCGCCGGACGCCGGGGCTGGACCTGGTCGCGATTCTGCAGCCGGACGCGGAGCAGTTGAAGCGCGGCCGGGAACTCTACACCGCCACCTGCGCTCCCTGCCACGGACCGGAGGGCAGGGGCGACGGACCGGCGGGGCTGACCCTGGGGGCCCGCAATTTCGCTGCGCCCGGGGGCTGGAAGAGCGGCATGAAGCTGACCGATATCTTCCGTACTTTGTCCACGGGCCTCGCGCCGTCGATGCCCGCCTACGACTATATGCCCGCGGGGGATCGTTTCGCCCTGGCTCACTACGTTCAGAGCCTGGGGGATTTCGAGCACGGCGCGGCGGGGAGAACCGAGATCGCCCTGCTCGACGAGGAATTCAGCCTGTCCGCGGGAACCCGGGAGCCCAATCGAATTCCCGTGGGCGCTGCGATGGACTGTGTTCTCAGGGATGCCCGGCCGGCCGTCATCGACGTCGACGAACTGCCCGCCGAATCTCCGGCCGGCCGGTTGCTGAAGCGCGTGATGCACGACGAATCGAGAGCCGCAGCAGCACTGCAGAGCATCGAGGGCTGGCGCACGGACCGCGTGCGCTTCGCCAGGGCGCTCTGCGCGGGGGTTCCGCACAACGGATTCGGTTCGGCCGTGGCACGCTTGAACGCCCGTGAATGGAAACTGCTGCACGGAATCATGGTCCGCCTGTCGGACCGCTGATCCCGCGCAAGCGAATCATTAGTAGCTTGATAACCAAAGCTTAGCAAGCGCCGGCGGCTGCCGGCGGCAAAGCGGAATGGAATTCCGGGAGGACTTTCGAATGCAGATGATACGGTTCGCGGCGGCTCTGATACTCGGCGTCTCGCTGGCGCTGACCGGTTGCGGGGGAGACAAGAACCCGGCCGAACGGCAGGCGGCGGTCAAGCAGGCCGATCACCCGGCGGGCGGTGGAGTGGACGTGGCCGCCGTCACCAAGTTGATGCAGGATAAGACCTGTTTCACGTGTCACACGACCGACGGCGGCGACACGATCAACGGCGTCAAGGCCATCGGACCCACGCTGAAGGGCCTTTTTGGAAGAAGCGAAGCCGTGCTCACCAACGGAGTCGAACGAATGATCGTGGTGGACGACGCCTACCTGATGAAGTCCATGAAGGAACCGATGGCGGACATCACCAAGGACTACGCCCCGGCGATGGTCGTGCCTCCGCTCACCGACGAGGAGATCCGCACCATCGTTGAGTACATCAAGACCCTGAAATAGTCCCGGGCGCCCATGGGCAATCCCTGCTACTTCGCGTGGCTGCCGTCGCAGAAGGGATAGCCCTCGCTCTTTCTGCAGCCGCAGATCACGGCCGCGCCGGCAGCCTCGCACTTGTGGATCTGCGGCTTCATGCCGCTCCCCTTGTGGGCCCCGTCGCAGAAGGGGTAGCTGTCCGCCCTGCCGCAGGTGCAGAAAGCGTAAACCTGCTCTTCCAGCTCCATTCGAATGGGTCCGCCGTGGCTCATGGTTTTTCCTTTCCGCATTTCTCCCACTTCACGGTCGGCGTTCCTGCAGGCAACTCGCCCCGGACCGGGGATGTTCCGCGAAGCCACTGCATGCTGCAATCCTGAAGGTGGTGCGACTCCCGGTCAGTAATTCAACCGGTAGCGCAGCATCAACCTGGGATCCCCGCGATAACGCGTCTGCTCGCGCTGCGGGTCGAAGACGAGCTCGCCGTTGAGCGTCAGGTGCCGGTTCACCACGTACTCCAGGTTGTACCGCTGGAACAGGTCCACCCGCGTTTCGTCCTCGGTGGGGTTGTTGGCCATCAATTGCCCGCTCCAGGAGGCGAAGTAGCGGTCGCTGAGGGCCTTGCCCAGGTAGACGCGGGTCCCTTGCAGGTAGGTCCAGTAGGACTGGGAGATGGACTCCTGCCTCGACTGGGTTTCGATCAGCTCTTCGGCCGTGTTGCGCAGGACGGGCAGGAAGATGCGCACCACGTCCAGGCCCAGTTCCCTGCGGATCCGGCTCTCCACCGGCTGCAGTGGAATCTCCAACAGTCCCGCCACCATCCCCGGCAGGACGCCCTGGATCGAGGCCTCGAGGTCGTATGGATCCAGTCCCAGTTCGGCCAGGATCTGCTCCTGGCCCGTATGGAAGCGGTCGTCCATCAATCCGCGCTCCTCCGCGAGTTCCAGGTGGACCTCGTCCCAGCGGCCGCGTGTGACGCGGTTTCCCAGCTCGTCCTCGGCCACGAAGTGGATGAAGACCTGCCGCGCGTCCCTGGCGAAGGAGGCGGGCAGGAATACGTCACCCTGGGCCGGATCCAGGACGTAGTGGCTGGCGTTGCCCCAGACCACCGGCAACAGCGAACTGGCGTCGAAGACCATCCCCGCCTCGTCCACCTTGAAATCCTTTTCGAGATAGGTCACCGTTCCCCGGTGGCTGGTAACCTCGCCCTGGATGCGGAAGCTCTCGTCCTCGACGGCCCCGGTCATCAACAGGCCCTCGCTGTGCGTGTCCACGTAGACGTCCACCGTAATCCGATCGAGGAATCCCTGAAAGCGCTCGAAGAGGGGAACGTCCTCGAAGCCCTGCAGCTTGTAGTAGTAGTTACAGTTGCGGCCGGAGAGCACTTCGATGTCCCAGTCGATCGAGTTGAGAAAGGCCACCGTGGCCTTCAGCAGCGGCGTCGATTCTGCCCTGCCCTTGACGAAGGGGTAGGTGAACCGCGTATTACGCGCAGTGATGCGTCCCCGGGCCACCGGCCTCTCCGGCGGTCCCGCGAAGTAGAACCGCTCTCCCGAGGAGCGGCCGCGCAGCTCCGCCTCGCCGTCCCAGTCGAGTTCCATCAGTCCGGGGATCACCGTGGACACGAAGCCGGGATCGCCGTCGCGGTCCAGCGTCTCGATCACCAGGACGCCGAGCTGGAGCTCCGGGGTCTCGAAAAACCAGGATTCCAGGTCGCCCACCGCGGGACCGCCCGCGGGCAGGTTGCTGATGCGCAGGCGTTCCCTCCCCACCCGGGCTTCGCAGAGCAGGGAATCCACACGGCCGCCCGCGATCTCCACCGCGAGTCGCAGGTCCCGGACCTTGCGGAAGATGGATTCCAGATCCAGGCGGCCCCGTTGCAGGCTGATGCTGCCCCTGCGCAGCTGTGGATCGAGCAGGCTGCCCGCCAGCGAGAATTCGCAGTGACCCGAACCTTCGGCGCGCTTGAAGAAGCTCGACCTGGCACCGCTTCGGGTCACGGACAGCGGCTGCAGCAGGTCGCCCGAGAGCAGCACTTCAAGGTCCAACTCGGCCGCCTGCCCGATGGGCAGCGCCCCGGCGACCTCGAGGTCCAGGGGATGATCTCCGCCGCGCCTCAGCACCAGGCTGTCCAGGCGCAGCAGACCCGGAGCCAGCCCCGGATCGCTGCTGAGCCTGAGATCGAAGCGCTCGAACCGGTTTCCTCCGATCCGCGGCTGCATCACCCGCAGCCGGCCGTTGAGCTGCAGCGGCGATCCGTCCGACCAGGACAGCCCTGCGCCGCCCTCCAGCGGCCCGCCGAACAGGGAGGGGCGCTTCATAATCGACGCCGGGGTCGCCGGACCGTCTTCCGCTCGCGCGGGAAAGAGCTCGGCCAGGTCGATCTCGAGGACCTCGAGCCGGGCCTTTCCCCGGCCGCCGTCCAGGGCCATCCGGAGTTCGAGATCGGCCAGATCCGCGCCGTCCACACTCAAGCGTCCCCTGTCCAGGTGAAACTCCCGCGAATCCAGCACCATGTCGGCGCGCAGCCGCAGGCGGCGGCCCGCCGCGGTGTCCCGGTACTCCAGCCCCCCGCGCAGGCCGAAATCAGCCAGTTCTCCTTCGCCGCTCAAGCCGATACTCAGCTCGCCGGTCCGGCGCACCGGGTCTTCGGTGAACAAGCTTCGTATCAGACCCACCGGAAGCCGGTCGGCGCCCAACTCCAGCAGGTAGCGGCCGGCCTCCAGATCAGTCCAGCCCCGGGCTTCCAGTTCGTCGATCAGGTTCAGACGCCGCAGCTCGATGCGCCGCTCGGCGAACAAGAGTTCCAACTCCCCGGTCAAGGGTTCCTCGCGAGGCCCGGATAGACGCAGGCCAGCCCGCAGCACAGCTCCGGGTCCGGTGGGCTCCAGCTCTCCTTCCAGCGTACCTCGCAGGTCCTCGAAACCGAACTCCAGGCCGCCTTCGACCCGCCTGCCCCGGCCCTCGAGTACGGCGGCGAGCCGCATCTCGGCAGGCAGGAATTCCGCGGTCTCCAGCAGGCGCGGCAACCAGCCCTCAATCCCGTTCAGGCTCGCCGACCAGGGCAGCACGGGATCGGAGATCTCCATCCATGCCAGGCAGAGCGGCTCCGCGCTCGCGCCGAGACCCTGCAACTCCAGGTTCCCCTCCACGATCGAACCGCGCAGGCCGAGAACCATGCTGTCCTCTACCGCCAGATTTCCATCCAGCGACCAGTGCAGCTTCGCCAGGTGGTCGGTCCATCCAGCCAGGCGCAGATCAGGATTCCCTTCACCGGCGGCGGGCAGCTCGCCGGCGATCCGCAGACTCAGCCGACTCCCCTCGCGAAACTGACGAGCGGCCCCTCCCAGAGACCGCAGGCGCACCAGCCCCCACAGGTCGAGGTTCACCCGGGTCGATCCGGCGGACTCCGCCGCCCTCAGCCGGCCCGTCCCCTGGAGCCGGGCATCCGGCCCGGGGCCGCCGTGAGCGCCCGGTCCGTTCCATTCCAGGCTGTCCAGCCGGAATACCGCGTCCTCGTAGGCGATCAGCGCCCGCGCGCGGCCCGCCGGTCGATCGCCGTAGCGCAGTTCACGGCCCGCAAGCTTGGCCCTCAAACGCGGTCGGGCGGGGCTGCCGGTGATCCCGCCCTCCAGATCCAGCACTCCCCCGGCCTGAGACGCAGTCCCGTCCACCCGGAGCAGGCTGTCGAGAAGCAGTCCGGCTGCGGAGAAATCCAGCCGGGTCCGTTGCAAGAGGAAATCCGATTCGCCGTGGAAGTCCACTTGCTGGCCGCGCCATTTCAGCAGGCCGTTCTCCAGCCGCAGCCCTTCGCGTTGCACGATCAGCCGGGTCTGCAGGCTCAGAGGCTCGAACAGGCTGTCCGGCTGCAGGACCGGCAGCCAGACCCAACCCTCGCCGCCCAGGCTGTCCAGGCGGCCGGCCGTCAGGCCGCCCCCGAGTTCCAAGGAAGCTATCAAGCGGCCCCGCACGCGGTCCTCCAGCGCCGGGAACAGCGAAGCGGTCAATTCGAGGCTGTCCAGTTCGGCGCTGAAATCACCATCCAGGCTCTCCGCGTCAAGGTTCAGCATGAACTGGAGGCCGCGTCGGCGACCCTCGAGCAGCTGGCTCTTCAGGAGCAGGGTCATGCGTCCGGCATGCGGAGCGAGCACGCCGTTGAGGCGGTCCAGGAGGCGGTAGGCCCGCGTTTCCTCCCCGTGATCGGCGATGAATTCCAGGCGCCCGTCCCTCAGGCGGATCTCGGGCATTCGCGACAACAGGTGTACGAAGCGAGCCGTTCTCAGTGGTATGGAGTCGGGATCCTCAAGGTCGGCTGTGTGATCGCCGGTTCCGGCGGCGAGCTGGGACTCTGCGGGAGCCCGCCACCCGGATTGCAGGATTTCCAGAACGGGACGGCGCAGCTCGATCCGTTTCAGGGCGGCCAGCAGGTCCGCACCGCCGCCCAGGTAGCGCAACAGGGAGAGTCGGAACCGGCCCTCTCCACAACGGAAGCGGAATCGCCGGCCCGGTTCAACGAAATCGAGGTTCTGCAGTTCCAGTCCGACCAGGGTGGGCCGCAGAGCGCTCAGCCGGACGTCGCTGCAGCCGGCCTCCCTGAGAACCTCCACCGTGCCAAGACGGAGACGTTCGTTCAGGTCCAGGCCCACCCAGGTCAGCGTAAGGCCCGCGGACAACAGCAGCAGCACCAGGGTCAGCGCAAGAACCCAGCGCCGCGATTTCATGACCGGATCTGCTCGGATAACCCGCCGTAGCGCCGATCGCGCCTGGAAAAGGACCGGAAGGCTTCAAGCAACTGCTCACCGCGGAATTCGGGCCAGAGAAGGTCGGTGACGTAGATCTCGGTGTATGCCAGTTGCCAGAGCAGGAAATTGGACAGTCGAAACTCTCCTCCCGTGCGGATCAGGAGATCCGGATCGGAGATCCCCGCAGTGAACAGCCTGCTGCTGATCCCCTGTTCGTCCACCTCCCGGCAGCCCTCGGCGATCAATCGATTTACGGCCTGGACGATTTCCTGCCGCGATCCGTAGGACAGGGCCAGGTTGAGGATCAGTCCCGTGTTTTTGCGGGTGGTCTCGATCGCCTTGAGCATGCCTTTACGCGGACCGGCGGGAAGGTCTTCGAGAAATCCCAGCGTCCGCACCTGGACGTTGTTCTCATTCAGCCGTGACACTTCTCGGTTGATGGTCTTCAGCAGCAATGACATCAGCGCGCTGACCTCTTCCACGGGCCGGCGCCAGTTTTCCGAGCTGAAGGTGTAGAGAGTCAGGTGTTGTACGCCGGCTTCCGCGGCGGTCTCGACCACGGAGCGCACGGAGCTGATGCCTTCGCGGTGACCGGCGATGCGGGGCAGGCCCCGAGCCCGGGCCCAGCGACCGTTTCCGTCCATGATGATCGCCACGTGACGGGGAGTCTTCGGGGCTGCCATCCGTGGGGCTCCGACTACTGGTCTTCCATCTCTTTGGCGCGCTGCTGCATGGCCGGATCGCCCGAGCGCATCAGTGCGATCCACAGCAGGTTGCGCAGGTCGGGGTTTCCTGGATCGAATTCCAGGGCCTGGTCCATGTACCCCACCGCCTTCACCGGATCGAGCTGCTCCTCGGGCAGTTCCTGCAGGTAGATCAGCGCCATGACCTTCAGCGCGTAGAGCTTGTATTCCGTGTGCTCGCCCTTCCCGGAGATCACTTTCTCGTACTGGCTGATCGCCATGGGGAAGTCGCCCATTTCCTGGTACAGGCGGGCCAGGTCGTACTGCAGCGCCAGGTCCTCCGGATTGGCCTGCACCGCGCGGTCCACGAAAGCCACCGCTTCCTTCATCAACTGCGATCGCTCCGCCTCGTCCTCGCTCTTCAGTGACAGCTGGATCCTGGCCTTGGCCGCGCCCGAGAGCAGGTCCGGGTCCTCGGGGAAGCGCTCCAGGAGGCCATCCACCGTGGAGACGGCTTGCCGGTATTCCTTGAGCGCCACCAGCACCTGGACGAGCGTGACCCCGTAATCCAGGCTGTCGGGGTGCAGCTCCGCCAAGCGCATGTAAGGAGGTATTGATCCCCGGAGAATGCCGTGCCCGGCTTCGCTCTGATATAGCTTGCGATACTGCTCGATCCACGAGTTCCCCAGCTTCAGCAGGAAGTCGGCGTTGTCCGGCAGAATCAGCAGCGCCTGCTCGATCTTCTCGCGGGCCTGCATGAAGTTGGCCGAGGCGCCGGCCGAATCGCCGGCCGCGATCAGTTCGTCCGCCTCGAGATGCAGGTCGATACTTCCGCGGGCCAGAGGCACCCACTGCTGCTTGATCACGTTGTCCGCCTGCTCGCGGAACTTACGCAGCTTCTTCTCCTTGTCCGTGCAGCCGTCGATCCTGGCGAAGGCCCGGTTCATCTCGTCCCAGCGCTTGTAACCGGCGTAGAGCTCGACCAGCAGCGCATAGACCTGCACCTCGGTGGAGTTCTTCGCATCGGCCTTTTCCAGCCACTCGAGCGCCTGCTTCTTGTCGCCCTGGTTGTAATACACCAGGGCGCTGGTCAGCTCCATCGATTTCGCCCAAGCGCCGGTGCAGAGCAGGCAATACAGTCCAACCGCCGTCAGACAGGTCAGAAAGCCCTTGCGCATCATGTATCACTCCTGTTGGTCAATCCACATGCCCGGTAAACCGGAAGGGCGCTTCGTGCGCGCCGCGTTCGGTGATTATCCTCGTGATCAGCTCGGCCGGAATCACGTCGAAGGCCGGGTTCCAGACCCGCACCTGCTCGGGCGCCCAGCAGCGCCTGCCGTAACCGCGGACCTCGCCGGCCGCCCGCTCCTCGATGGGGATCCGCGATCCGTCAGGGCAGCCGGGATCCACCGTAGACGCCGGGGCCGCCACATAGTAGGGAATCCCGTGATACCGCGCAGCCAGGGCCAGGCCGTAGCTGCCGACCTTGTTGGCCGTGTCCCCGTTGGTGGCGATCCGGTCGGCGCCCACGAAGACTCCCGCGACGCCGAGACGCGCCATGGAGTAGGCCGCCGCGGAGTCGCAGATCAGGCGGCAGGGTATGTCCGCCTCCATCAGCTCCCAGGCGGTCAGCCGGGCGCCCTGCAGCAGGGGCCTCGTCTCGCCCACCAGCACCTCGAAGCTCCGGCCTTCGCGCCGGGCTTCGATGAACACCCCCAGGGCGGTGCCCACGCCGCTCGTGGCCAGCGGACCCGCGTTGCAGTGGGTCAGGTAGACGCCTCCGTCGCGGATGAAGCGGGCGCCGATCCTGCTCACGGACCGGCAGGTATCACGGTCCTCCCGGTGGATGCGCTTCGCGGCGGCCAGCGCCGCTTCCGGCCAGGCGGATTCGGGTTGCCGCTCCAGCTCCGCGAGCACCTTCTTCACGGCCCATTCCAGGTTTACCGCGGTGGGCCGCGCGGCGGTGATTCCGCGGGACAGTTCGAGGATCCGCTCGCGGTAGGTCGGCTCCGCGCCCGCCCCGTGACTCCCTTTCTCCGGGATCTCGCGGGCCTCCAGCGCCGCCAGGGCCACGCCGTAGGCTCCCGCGATTCCGATGGCCGGGGCGCCCCGCACCTCGAGGCCCTGAATCGCCGAACACAGCTCTTGGACCGACTCCAGCCGCCGGTGTTTCAGGGCGGCCGGCAGGGCGCTCTGATCGACGATCACCGGTCGACCCTCTTCCCAGCGCACCGGATCCATCAGCCGGTTCCGAATTCGGTCAATTCCCGCAGGGCCTTAACCCGCCCGTCGATCTCCCCGCGCGTAAGACGCGCCAGCCGGCTGACGGAGAAATCCTGGACGCAGAAACTGGCCAACGCAGTGCCGCGCACGACGGCCCTCCGCAGGCTGTCTTCGTCGCTCAGGCCGTCCAGGGCCAGCGAACCGACGAAGCCTCCCGCGAATGTATCACCGGCTCCGGTGGGATCGACCACTTCCTCCAGCGGCATGGCGGGCGCGTGGAAGAGGACCCGTCGCCCGACCATCAGCGCGCCGTGTTCTCCCTTCTTGACGATGACCACCCCGGGACCCACCCGCAGCAGGCTCCTGGCCGCGGCCAGGTGGTTGCGCAGGCCCGTGATCATCTCCGACTCCTCGTCGTTGACGATCAGGATATCCGTGCGGGCGATCACCTGTCTCAGTTCCTCCGGAGCCGTCCTGATCCAGAGATTCATCGTGTCGGTGACCACGACCTCGGGCTCCCGCATCTGGTTCAGCACGTCCAGTTGCAGGCGCGGCTGGATGTTGGCCAGGAACAGCATCCGGCTGTTCCGGCGGGTTTCGGGAATTCGCGGCTGGAAATCCTCGAAGACGTTGAGATGCGTGAACAGCGTATCACGATCGTTCATGTTCGCGTGATACTTACCACCCCAGCGGAAGGTCTTGCCCCCGGAGACGACTTCGAGGCCTTCGAGATCGACGCCGCGGCGCTCGAGGAAGTCGAGCTCCTCAAGCGGAAAATCGCCGCCCACCACGCCGACCAGCCCTACCGGCGCGAAGAAGCTCGCCGCGGCCGAGAAATAGAAGGCGCTCCCACCGAGGACCTCGTTTACCGCGCCGGCACCCGTTTCCACGGAGTCCAGCGCCGTCGAGCCCACCACCAGGATGTCCAGGGGTTTCGCCATCTGTATCACGCCGAATTTGAATCCCGGCTACGGGCGCGGGGACCGGGAGGTCCCGCTGTTCCGCGGTGCGCCGCGCCGGCGGTCCAGGTCTTCCCGCGCATCCTTCAAGGTGCGGGCCGTTCCGCTGCGTGGATCCAGGGGCATGCGGGGCGCGTCGCACCACAGGCGCTCGAGATCGTAGATGCCTCGCTTCTGCGGCTGAAAGCAGTGAAACGTGACATCCACGAAATCGACGACCATCCACTCGTCCGATTCCTTCTCGGTCACGTATGGTTTCTGCCCCAGCTTCCGCGCCTCGTCCACCACGAAGTCCGTGATCGCCCGTACGTGCAAACCCACGCTCCCGGTGCAGATCACGAAGAAATCCATGGCGTCGGTCAGCCCGCGCACGTCGAGAATCACTACGCTCTCAGCCTTCTTGGCCCAGGCCATGCGCGCGATTCTGCGGGCCAGATAAATCGCCTTCAATCGAGCTCCCCTTATCGCCGCCGGGTCGATTCCGCTTCCCGCGGTCGACCTCAGCGGCCTCCCAGCGGGGCGAGTCGGCGGTAATCCGCGCCGAGTATCACCGTGACATCTACGTCCACGAGATCGTGCTCGAGGTCCGTTTCAGCGCGCCGCGAGGGCAGTCCAAGATCCTCCGCCACGCGCAGCGCCTGCGCGCGATCCATGGTCCGGCCGATGACGCGCGTCGCGTTTTCGCGATCGCGGGCGTTGCCCGTCTCCCGGACATCATAGCCCAGGCGCATCAGGGCCTCCGCGGTGCTGGCGGCCAGCCGACGGACGCCCACGCTGTTGAGGATCTGCAGGCGGATTTCCGACCGCGCGGCTTCCGGAGCCGAGCTCGCGAAACCCTCCGGCGCAGCCTCATCCGCGTCCGCTCCTCCGGCGGATTCGATTTCCGCGTCGCGGCTCCCCCCGCTCGAATCCTGGTTTGAATCACCGCGAGAGGCCGCCTCGGAATCCCCTTCCCCAAGGTCCACGCTCTCCCGGCCACCCACCGGTGGTGACCCGGTGGCGCGGTCCTCAGCGGCCGACTCCACATTCCCTTCCTCCGAAGCGGCAGCCCACTCGAACAGCCTCGACGCGCTCCCCGGTGATCCGGATCGCTCCGCCAGCAGGAAGAGCAGCAGGACCGTATTCACGAGACACAACCCCAGAACGGTCCAGCCGAGCAGGCCGCCGAGTGGAGATCCTCCACCGGAGACTTGGCGCCTCGTGCTGCGCTTCGGTTTGGCGGTGCGTCGAATCGGCATGTACTTGGAGGGTCGGCTACGAGTATTGCTGTATCGGGAATACCCGGAGGATCAACGTTCAGCGCCGTCCTGTTCGGGGAACCCGCTCCAGGAAGAGCCGTGGGTCCTCGAGACGGGGAACATTCCAGGAGTCTGGGACGGCATTCCTCTGAAGGCCGCGATCCGCAATTCCAGGTTCTCCCGGGGCATCCAGCGGATTTCGGCGCCTCCCACAAACCCGTTTCCAGTTTGTTCCGGAGTGTAACTGTTGTGTAGAATGCTGGACACTCCCAGCTGCAGCCTGAGGTCCATGTTCCGGCCGAGGTGGTAATCCAGGCGGCTCAGATAGGTGCCCACGCCCACGCTGCCCCGGCTGGAGCTGCCGAATCCTGCGCTGAAGCTGTGATGGAGCTGCATCCGTTGGGGGTTCAGCAGCGGTCCATGACGATTGAGTCGAAATTGGGGATCATGAACGAGTCCCTGCAGATCGCCCGCCGTCGAACTCTCGCGGAACTGGGCGGCGGATTCCCCCGCGGCCATCAGGAAAACCAGGCAGAGCAGGATGAACGCAGTTCGCATACCGGACCTCAAAGGCTTGTTTCAGAGGAAGTAAAGATAAGCTCCTGCAAGTGTCAACCGGCGATTTGCTTCGCACTCGGGCTGCGGGGACCAACAGCGACCGCTCGGATCATCCCATATCCTCCCGACCCTTCCGGCGCAGGCTCAGCTCGCGCTCCATCTCCGCGAGCTGCTCGACGGTGTTCACTCCGGCAATCTCGCTCGGGTCGTCCGTGGCACAGGCTCCCACGGCCAGGCTGTCCTCCGCCAGGAAGCGTACCACGTCCGTGAGGTATAGTTCCCCCTGGGCGTTCTGATCCTCAAGGCGATGGATGTACTGGAAAAGGCGCTGGCATTCGAAAACATAGATGCCGGAATTGATCTCGCGGACCGCCAACTCCTCGGAATTCGTATCGCAATCCTCCACGATCCGCTGCAAGGTTCCATTCCCGGCCCGGATCACCCTGCCGTAGCCGCTGGGATCCTCGAAGACCGCGGTGAGCACGGTGGCCTGGAAGCCGCCGTGACGGTGCGTTTCCAGGAGCCGCTGAAGAGTTCCGACGCTGAGCAGCGGCACATCGCCTGAAAGCACGAGGATTTCCCCTTCGTAGCCGTCGAAGTGTCCTTCGCAGACTTGAACGGCGTGTCCCGTACCCAGTTGTCGGTCCTGAACTGCGAATTCCACCTGCCGATCGCTCAGGCGGGCCATCACCTCTTCGCGCTGGTGCCCCACCACCACCACGGCCCGGTCCGCGCCCACCGAGCGGACCTGGTCAAGCACCCAGTGTATCAGCGGCCGGCCCAGGCATTCGTGCAGGACCTTGGCCCGGTCCGATTTCATGCGAGTCCCCTTGCCCGCCGCCAGTACGATCACCGCCAGGTTTCGTTCCATCGCCGGCACCCTCATTCGATTCGCAGGTTGTCGATCAGCCGGGTGCCCCCCAGGCGGGCCGCCACCATCAGCAGGCAGTCCGCGGGAAAAGATGATCCCGGGTCTCCGGTGTACTCGGCGGAGGGCAACCGGCGCAGGTCGCCGCTCTGAAAGTCCAGCTCATATCCGCCCAGGGAATCGAGGCTCTCCCAGTCGACGGCGTGCAGGTACTCGAGCTCCACCAGGACCTGCTCCCGGATCATCTCCGCGGCCCGGGTCAGTACTTCCTGCAGGGCGCGCCCCCGCTTCAGCTCTTCCGCCGCTCGGACCAGGGCGCTGTGGAGAACCGTTGCGGCCCGGCGCTCCTCCGGCGAGAGATAGCTGTTGCGACTGCTCAGGGCGAGACCGTCCGCCTCGCGGACCAGCTCGGCCTCGACGATTTCCACCGGCAGGGAGAAGTCCCGCGCCATCTTTCGGATCAGCCAGAGCTGCTGGGCATCCTTGCGTCCGAAGACGGCGCAATCGCAGGACGTCCACATGCAGAGCCGCAGCACGATGCTCAGCACGCCGCGGAAATGGCCGGGCCGGGCGCGTCCGCAATATCGCCGGGCCTGTTCCGGAGGCTCCACCCAGGTTCTGTAATCCTTCGGATAGACTTCCTCCGCGGCCGGGTGGAACACGCCGTCCACGCCGGCCTCCCGGCAGAGTTCCAGGTCCCGCTCGAGGCTTCGCGGGTAGCGGTCAAGGTCCTCCGCGGGACCGAACTGGGCCGGATTGACGAAGATCGAGACCCAGAGGCTGTCACACTCGCCTCGCAGTCGGCGCATCAGCGAAATGTGTCCCTCATGGAGGAATCCCATGGTGGGAACCAGTCCGATACGCCGGCCCTCCGCTTTCAGTTCGCGGGCGCGAAGGACCATGCTCTCTATCCGCTGGATCACTTCCATGCACTCATTTCCGTTCAGATCTCGTCCGGCCGCGGAAACTCGCCCTCGCGCACTGCCCGGGCGTAGTCGCCCACGGCTTGCCGTACTTCGGGCGCCAGCCTGGCGAAATGCCTGACGAAGCCCGGTTTGAATTCCTCGAAGAGTCCCAGCAGGTCCATGTTCACCAGGACCTGCCCGTCCGTATCCGGGCCGCTGCCGATGCCGATGGTGGGGATTTTAAGCTTGCCGGTAACGCGCGCCGCGAGATCGGGAGCCACTTTTTCTAGTACGATCGAGAAACAACCCGCCTGCTCGAGCCGCCGGGCGTCTTCGAAAATGCGCTCCGCCTCGGCCTTCTTCCTGCCGCGGGTGGTGTAGCCGCCCAGCTGGTGGATGCTCTGCGGGGTGAGACCCAGGTGTCCCATCACCGGGATGCCGCAGTCCACCAGCCTGCGGATCACTCCCTCCACCTGGCGGCCGCCTTCGATCTTGACCCCCGCCGCGCCCCCCTCGGCCAGCATGCGCCCGCAGGCCAGCAAGGCCTCGCGTTCGCCCGCCTGCACGCTGAGGAAGGGCATGTCGGTGATCACCAGCGCCCGCTTCACCCCGGCGCTGACGTAGCGCGTGTGATACAGCATCTGCTCCACCGTCACGGCCAGGGTGTCCGGCCTTCCGCCGTAGACCATGCCCACGCTGTCGCCCACGAGGATGCAGTCCACGCCGGCCTCGTCCTCGAGTCTGGCGAAGAGCGCGTCGTAGGCCGTCAGCACTACGATCTTCTCCCCGCGCCGCTTCATCCGCGCCAGTCCCGGCGCAGTGATCCTGCCGCTTTTTCCGGTCGCACTCATCGCGATCCTCCAGTCCCGGCCCCGGCAGCCGCCGGAAGGCGGTCGCAGGCCCCTTCGATGATCCCGCCTCCGATCAGCCGCTCCCCGTCATAGAGTACGAGGCTCTGTCCCGGGGTGATCGCCCGCCGTGGCCGGTCGAATTCCACGGACAGCACGCCGTCGCTCCAGCGCGCAGTGCAGGATGCGCCCGGATCCCGGTAGCGAATCGCTCCCCGGCAGCGGAATCCGCCCCGCGGGGGATCCACGAGCCAGTTGACGCTGCTTGCCTCCAGCCCGCGCCGCTGCAGGCCCTCCTCCGGGGCCACGCTGACGCGGTTGCGCCCGGCGTCGATCCGTGTCACGTAGACCGGAGAGCCCAGGGCCAGGTTCAGGCCGCGGCGCTGGCCGACGGTGTAATACGGGAACCCGCGGTGCCGGCCCAGGACCTTGCCCCGCTCGTCGACGATCTCGCCGTCGGGAACAGCCGCCAGCCGACTCGGCGCGCGGCGCCTGAGAAATGCGCCGTAGTCCCCGTCGGGCACGAAGCAGATGTCCTGGCTCTCAGGCCGCCCGGCGTTCGCCAGGCCCAGCCGGCGGGCGATCCTGCGGACCTCGGGCTTGCTCAGGCTCCCCAGCGGAAACAGGGTCCGCGGCAACTGCTCGCGGCGCAGCCCCCAGAGCGCGTAACTCTGATCCTTCTCCGCGTTCCGCGCGCGCAACAGCGCCCGGGAGCCGTCTTCCAGCCGCTCTATTCTCGCGTAGTGCCCGGTGGCGATCCAGCCGGCCTCGAGCACTTCCGCCCTTCGGTAGAGATGCTCCCACTTGATGCGCGTGTTACACCTGATGCATGGATTGGGCGTCCGACCCTCCATGTACTCGTCGACGAAATCGTCCAGCACCTCGCTGCGGAAGGATTCGCGCAGGTCCAGCACGTAATACGGAATCTCCAGCCTGTCGCAGACCCGCCGGGCGTCGTTGAAGGCTCTCAGGTCGCAGCAGCTTCGCTCCGCCCGCGCTCCGCCGCTGTCGGAATAATCGAAGAGTTTCATCGTTACGCCGACCACCTCGTAGCCCTCTTCGAGCAGCAGGGCGGCGGCGACGGAAGAGTCCACGCCGCCCGACATGGCCACCACCACGCGGCCCTTTCCGGAAGCCGGTCGATCCACCATCAGGCGGTGCCCTTCAGACGCGCCGCGTGCTCGAGCAGGCGTTCCGCCGCATAGCCCAGGTCCTCGGCGGATGTATCGCGCCCCGCGACCACGCGGATCGTTCCGCGGGCCAGCCTCTCGTCGAGGCCGATCGAAAGCAGGACACGGCTGGCATCCGCGCTTCCCGTGTGGCAGGCGCTGCCGCTGCTGACGGCGACGCCGTCCAGGTCCAGCGACAGCAGCAGCGCTTCACCGTCGACGCCCTCGAAGCTGAGCGAGCAGTGCCCCGGCAGCTCCTGCCCGCCGGCGTTGACCCGCAGTCCCTCGATTCCCTCAAGCCGCCCGATGAACTCGGTCATCAATCCGCGCAGGCGCATCGCGATCTCCTCGCGGCACTCCTCGGCCAGGCGCAGGGCATGAGCCATTCCCAGGGCGCCGGCCACGTTCTCCGTGCCGCCCCGCAGCCCCTGCTGTTGGGCGCCGCCAGTGACGAGAGGCTTGAGTGACACGCCCCTGCGGCGGTAAAGGAAGCCCGTGCCCTTGGGTCCGTAGAACTTGTGGGCGCTGCCCGTCAGCAAGTCAGCGGGGATCTCCCGCAGATCGACCCGCAACTTGCCCAGGGTCTGCACCGCGTCCGTATGCAGCAGCACATTCCGCTCGCGGCAAAGGGCCGCCAGGGGCGCCATCTCGTTCACGCAGCCCAGCTCGTTGTTGGCCCAGATCACGCTCAGCAGACGGATCTCGGGATGCCGATCCAGCGCCTCCTCGAGAACCACGGCCTCGAGGCGGCCGTCGGGTGCAACCGGCAACCTGAACACGCGGCGGCCATCGTCCTCCATCGCGGAAGCCGTGTCATACACCGAGGCGTGCTCCACCGCGGTCAGCGCGACGGCGGCCCCGTCGTCCAGGGCTCCCATCACCCCCTTCAGCGCCAGGTTGTTGGCCTCCGTGCCGCCGCTGGTGAGCAGGATGTCCTCCGGCCGTTCCGCACCGATGATCTCCGCGACGGTCGCCAGCGATTCATCGAGCAGCACGCGGGCGCGCCTGCCGAATAAATGACCGCTCATGGGATTGCCGAAATGCTCCGCGGCGAGCTTCAGCATCCGGGCATGGACTTCCGGGTGCAGCGGCGTGGTTGCCGCGTGGTCAAGATAAACCTTTCGCATCCACCTCTTAGACTTGCTGAAAATCGATAGCTAGTAAAAATAGAAACTCCCGGGATCTAAAGCAGAATGCGCATGCGGGATCGTTCAAAAATCAATCCCGATATTCAGGTCCACCCATAAATTCCAGCTTTGTCGCGTGTTGTCGTCCACTCGTTCCCAAAGTATACGCAAGCTCCCCTCGCGTCCCTGAAGCCGCTCGCGGATACGCAGTGCCGGCCCGCGACGGAACAGCGCCCGCGTCAGGGAACGGCTGCGTGAGCCTTTCTGCAGTTCCCAGGTGAAATCCCGATGGTTGTACCAACGGATTCCCGGCTCGACGCTCCAGGCCCCGCTACTGAACACCCAGGCCAGGTCGCACTGCAGTTCCTGAGCGGAATTCGAAAGCAACTCCCGGCGCTGCTCCCTGCGAAAACTGCCGCCGTCCTCGAGGATCAGCAACATCTTCAGCTCAAGCGTCTGTCGCCATTTCAGGAACGATGCAGAACCGCCGGAGCCGGCGGAATTCGATGACGGCAGGGGCGCCCGGACCTCCTGCAGGTGGCGAAACCGCCGCTGCACGTAGCTGCGCGGCAACTCAGCATCGTCGTAGTCGAAGAGGCGGTACTTGGTGAGCACGGATGTTCGCCCGCGCAGCCGCAGGGATTGTCCAGGATCGACGGCGTGCAGGAAGGCGGCCCGGTAGCTGCGGTCGCCGTAATTGCCTGCACTGCGCCCGGCCTGCAGATGCCGCTCGTCGTCCAGGATCAATCCCAGTTCGACACCGAAGGTCGCCCAGGCGAGGGCCGCTTTACGCAGTCCGAGGAGCAGCTCCCGCCTGAAGCGGTCGCTGTAGTCGGGATCCGCGGACGAGCCTCCGGCCAGGCTGAAATCCGTGTCACGCCTGCGCATCTCCAGCAGCCCGCGCAGGAACAGGCTGTCCCGCGCCGAACTAAGGCCCATCCAGCCTTCCAGGCGATTGGCCCGGATGCGGCTCAGGTTCCGCGAGAGACCGGCCGGGCTGTCGTAGCGGGAATCCTGCCGCTGCCGCAGAACCGTAAAGCCCAGCGTCGAGTGCAAGGGTCCCCGCCTGGACTCCTGCGTCAGCCCGGCCCGAAAGCCCAGGTCCTCGAAATGTCCCGAACGTCCGGCGCCGGAAACGCCGGTCTGCGAACCGAGGCGCCGCCGGCGCTTCTCCCTGCTCCAGCCCTCCACGCGGACCGCCAGGTTCAGCCACTCCGCGGGCCGGGTAGCCAGTGTATTACGCAGCTCGAGGTTCTGGTCGTTCCGGCGCTCCAGGGCGCTTTGCCTCGGGTCCGGGTACAGATCCTCCTGGCGACGCTTAAGCAGCAACTCGAAGCTTTCCCTGGCCGGCGCTTCGCCGGTGGCGCCGCCGAGGCGCAGCTCGACCATCCGGTTCCTGCGCGGTCCGGGATTTTCGAGGCGCAACCCGGCCCTCCCGTCCAGGCTCCAGCCCCCGGGATCTCCCGCCAGTCCGAGGTCTGACTCGAGCAGGGGACCGAGGTTGCCGCCCACCTGCCGGCGCTCGGCGACGGCCCCCGCCAGGACGCTTCCCCGCAGAGCACCGGTCCCGTGGTACACGCCGCCCGCCAGCCTGCCCCTGATGGTCTCCCGCAGGTCGGTGCTTTCGTTGAACAGCGTTTGCTCGAGGCGCAGAATCCCGCTCAGCGGACGTTTCCGCCGGGCGAGCCAGTCGATTCTGAGTCGCTGGGCCATGCGGTGGCTGCGGTCGTTGTACTCGCGGAAGCCCTCGAGGCCCTCGGCATGCAGGACGGCGAAGAGGCTGTCCTCCCCCGGCGCGGCGGGCAGGCGCAGGTCCAGGTTCAGCGTGTGATACTCGAGGCCGCGCTGCAGCACCACAGCCATACCTGGGGGTTGCGCAGCGGCGGCGCCGCGGGCCGGAGCGAGACAGAGCAGGTACAATGCGCAGGTCAGGTACCGGGTGAGACGCGGAATGTGGGCGGCGGTCATCGGTCCTGCTATCCGGCGGGCTCGTCGATCCCGCCGTCGGACCGTCCCTCGATCCGGGCTTCGCCGGGCTGTGGCTCCTCGACCGCCCCGGGCAGAGAGGTCAGCGGCTGGCTCAGGGCGCCGCCCGATATGACCAGCTTCAAGGCGTCCTCGACGGACATGTCGAGAAAACGGACCTCGTCCTCGGGGATGAAGACCAGCACTCCGCTCGTGGGATTCGGCGTGGTGGGAACGAAAACGGAGATCAACTTGTTGTCGTCGGCGGTTCTCAGGTGCTCGCGCACCTCGCCTCCAGTGCGGCGGGTCATGAAGCCGATGGCCCAGATCCCTTTCCGCGGGTATTCCAGCAGCAGGGCCTTGCGGAAGAGTTCCTTGTTGTTCGTCAGGAAAGACTCGAGGATCTGGCGGATAGCCTGGGTCAACTTGCTGAGCAGCGGAATCCGGCCGAAGATCCAATGTCCCAGGCCGATCAGCTTACGGCCCAGGTAGACCCGGGCCAACAGGCCCACGCCGAAAATCAGCAGCAGCAGAGCCAGGAAACCCAGTCCGGGGATGTAGGCGCCCAGTTTCCGTTCCAGCAGGGGACTGAGGATCGGCTTCAACAGTTGGTCGAGGAGCAGGAACAGGCGGTACAGAATGTAAAAGGCGAGAGCGATGGGCGAGAGCGTCAGGATGCCCGTAACCAGGGCTTTGCGCAGGCTGGTGATGATTCGCGCCAAGGAACAGGTTCCTTCACTGTGGAGACTCAGTCGCCGCTTCGCCCCGTTGTATCACCGACGAGTTCCACGTACATCACGCGCTCGTCGGGCCTGGCCATCCACTGGCGGCGCGCCTCTTCTTCGATCTGCTCCGGGTCGTCCATCTCGATCCGCCGGTTGATCTCCCGCTGGCGCGCGTTTCCGGTCTCGAACTCGGCGATCCTCATGTTCAGCGAATCCTCCCGGCGCCGGTTGGCGGCCTGGTCAATCAGGCCGTCGTCGAAGAGCACGAGCCAGGCGGTCACTACCGCAAAAACGGCCAGCATCGCTATCCGCGGCCTGTCGCGGACCAGCGCGACCAGACCACGGGGGTTTTCAGCCGCACCCTTCGCCGTCATACGGTCTCCCCGGAAGCGCCTACTCTTTTCCGTGATACACGGCGGCGGCACCCAGGGCCTCCTCGATCCTCAGCAACTGGTTGTACTTGGCCACGCGGTCCGTGCGGCTCATCGAGCCGGTCTTGATCTGGCCCACTCCCGCGGCCACCACCAGATCGGCGATGGTGGTGTCCTCGGTCTCGCCGCTGCGGTGGCTGACCACGCAGGTGTAGCCCTGCGAGACCGCCAGGCGGATCGTGTCCAAGGTTTCGGTGATCGTGCCGATCTGGTTGACCTTGATCAGGATGGAGTTGGCCACGCCCTTCTGCAGGCCGGTGCGCAGCCGCTTGACGTTGGTCACGAAGAGGTCGTCGCCCACGAGCTGCACCCTGTCGCCGAGCGCCCTGGTCATCAGCTGCCAGCCCTGCCAGTCGTTCTCGGCCATGCCGTCCTCGATGCTGAAGATGGGATAGCGGTCCACCAGCCCCTTCCAGAATTCCACCATCTGCCGGGCGCCGAGGCTGCGACCCTCACCCTTGAGCACGTAGCGTTTCTTCTTCTTGTCGTAGAACTCGCTGGCGGCCGGATCCAGGGCGATGGAGATATCCCGGCCCGGCCTGTAGCCGGCGGCCCGGATGGCCTTCATGATCAGGTCGAGGGGTTCGGTGTTGTTCTTGAGGTCTGGACTGTAGCCACCCTCGTCTCCCACCGCGGTGCTGTACTTCTTCTTCTGCAGCACCTTCTTCAGGGCGTGGAAGGTCTCGGCGCCCATGCGCACCGCCTCCGAGAAGCTCGCGGCGCCGCGGGGCGCGATCATGTATTCCTGCAGGTCCACGTTGTTGTCGCTGTGGGCCCCGCCGTTGAGCACGTTCATCATCGGTACCGGCAGCACGTGGGCGTGTACCCCGCCGAAGTACTGGTAGAGCGGAAGCTCGCTGGCGTCGGCCGCCGCACGCGCCGCCGCCATGGAGACGCCGAGCAGCGCGTTGGCGCCCAGCTTCTTCTTGTTGGCGGTGCCGTCCAGGCGGCACAGGAGCCGGTCGAGTTCCACCTGGGAGCTGGCGTCCAGACCGAGGATCTCCGGGGCGATCACTTCGTTGACGTTGTGCACGGCCTTGAGCACGCCCTTGCCCAGGTAGCGGGTTTTGTCCCCGTCGCGCAGTTCGACGGCCTCGAAAGCACCCGTTGAGGCCCCGCTGGGCACGATGGCGCTACCGAAGCCGCCGCCCGCCAGGGCCACGTCCACTTCCACCGTGGGATTGCCGCGGGAATCCAGAACCTCCCGGGCGTGCACGTCGACGATATCGAACATCTGCTCCTCCTGACGCTTTGACAGCCGGTCTTCCTGCGCACGGGGACGCGTGCGCCGCCCCCCGTTTCAGCCCTCCGCCTCGATCTCCCGCTTGAGGATCATTACCGCGGCGTCCGCGCAGGGACCAAGGGCGCAGACCACCCAGCCCTCGTGTTCCCGCTGCAGCAGGATCTTCCGCAGGACCGAATCGTCCCGGCCGGTGACGGCCACCACCTGGTGCGCGTAACGTCGCCCGTCCCGATGCAGGACCAGGCGGTTGCCCTCCGTCTCGCCGAGGGCCACCACGCCCAGGCCCTCCTGCTCCAGCTCGAGCAGCTTGCGCTCGAGATCTTCCCGGTTGCGGAAGGTGGTTTCAAGCACCGTGTGCTTCATCGGTTCCCCAATGTTGGCCGGTTTGCGGTCCCCTAAAACAGGACATCCGAACGTATTCGCATCTGTGATTATTAGAATAGAAAATGCCCCCCTGTGCGACAAGCTCCCCACCCGGGAGGGCGTGAAACAGCAGGCAAAACGATGCGAATTGAAGCGGAATGGTACTTTCGGAAAGCACGCCGGTCGGGCCGGGGGCGGTACACCCACCGGCGGATCCGGCCCGCGACAAGTGCCGGGCGGCAAAATCCGGAGTCGCTCATGAAGCAGGACCGATCGCGCTATCAGAATCCCTTGCTTGACCGCTACAGCTCGGCGGAAATGGTCTGCATCTTCAGTCCGCAGGCCAAGTTCCGCACCTGGCGGCGGCTCTGGACGGCCCTGGCGGAATCGCAGCTGGAGCTGGGATTGCCGGTGACCGCAGAGCAGGTGGAGGAGCTGCGGAGCAGGGTGGACGACATCGACTTCGAAGCCGCCGACAGACGCGAAGGTATCACGCGGCACGACGTGATGAGTCATGTCCACGCCTACGGCCTGCAGTGCCCCGGGGCGGCTGGCATCATCCACCTGGGCGCCACCAGCGCCTACGTGACCGACAACACGGACCTGCTCCAGATGCGCGAGGCGCTGAACCTGCTGCGCCGCCGGCTGCTGCAGGCCGTCTCCCCCCTGGCAGGTTTCTGCAGGGAACACGCCGCCCTGCCGGCCCTGGGCTATACGCATCTCCAGCCTGCCCAGCCGGTGACCGTGGGCAAGCGCGCCGCGCTCTGGCTGCAGGATCTCCTGCTGGACCACGAGGACCTGGAGCACCGGCTGGCCACCCTGCGCTTCCGGGGGGTCAAGGGCACCACCGGGACCCAGGCCAGTTTCCTGACGCTGTTCAAGGGCGACGGGGAGAAGGTTCGCGAACTGGACGCGCGTGTCACACGTAAAATGGGCTTCGAGTCCCGCTACGAGGTCTGCGGCCAGACCTACCCACGGAAGGAGGACGCCCGGATCCTCGACTGGCTGGCCGGAATCGGTCGCAGCGGGCACCGGATCACCAACGATCTGCGGTTGCTGCAGCACTTATACGAGATCGAGGAGCCCTTCGAGAGCGGGCAGATCGGTTCCAGCGCCATGGCCTACAAGCGGAATCCCATGCGCGGCGAGCGGGCCGCCAGCCTGTCCAAGTACCTGATGGCGCTGCCCCAGGGCCCGGGGATGACCGCCGCCACCCAGTTCTTCGAGCGCACGCTGGACGACAGCGCCCAGAAGCGCATCGCCGTGCCCGAGGCCTTCCTGGCCGCGGACGCGGTGCTGCTGCTCCTGCGCAGCGTCTTCGCCGGCCTGGTGGTGCACCCCTCCGTGATACAGCGTCGCCTGGAGGAGGAGTTGCCCTTCCTGGCCACGGAGACGATCCTGATGGAAGCCGTGTCGCGCGGGGCGGACCGCCAGGAGACGCACGAGCTGATCCGCGTGCACGCCATGGAGGCCCGGCGCAGGATCCTCGACGAGGGTGCGGCCAACGACCTGCTGGACCGCCTGGCCGGCGATCCGGGATTGCCCTTCGAACGGGATGACCTGGAGCAGCTGTGCGAGGCCCGGGCCTTCACGGGGCGGGCCGCGGAACAGGTGCAGGAATTCCTGCGCTCCCGCGTCGATCCCCTGCTTGAAACTCACCGGGAAGAGCTGGAAGGCGACACGGAGGAACCGCGCGTGTGATAGGCAACTGGCTGGTCAGGTACAGCGCTTGGGGACCGGTCTCGGTCGTTGATGACGGATTCAAGGATTGCCGTAGGAACTCAGCCACTCCACGAGCCAGGTGAGATTGCAGGACACCTTGTCGTCCCGTTCGATTATCCGCCTGGTTTGTGACACAAGAAATTGGCGATCGGCGCCTATCAGATCCGCCAGATGGTTCAGCCTCCGCATGTCCTCCAGCCGTGGGGATGTGGTCAGTTTCACTTCCATGGCCCATAGTTCTTGAGACGTTTCAACGACCAGATCGATTTCATGTCCATCCGAAGTGCGCAGGAAGTATACTGATGCAGGCACATCGTGAGCTTGAACAGCCGCCAGCAACTGCTCGATCACGAATCCTTCCCAGCTTGCCCCGACCCAGGGCCGGGCAAGCAGCGCATCGCGGCTGTCCGCTTGCAGCAATGCGTGCAGCAAGCCCGAATCGCGCCAGAATACTTTCGGACTCTTCACCAGCCGTTTTTTCAGGTTTGCGTGATACGGTTGAATACGGCGGATGAGGAATGCCCCCTCCAGATAATCCAGGTAGCCGCTGACCGTGTGGTGCGACAAACCCAGGCTGCGGCCGATCGCCGAGGCGTTCCATGTCTGACCGTGAACGGCGGCAAGCATCCTGAACAGGCGTTGGGTGACTTGCGGTCGGGCGGGCAATCCCCAGAGCGGCAGATCCCGCTGGGCCAGTATATCCAGATAATCCAACTGCCAGTGCGGAAACTCACCACCGCGCAATAGACCGCCGTCGGGAAAGCCTCCGTGCAACCACAGCTTTTCGCGCTGAGCGGGACGCTTCACTTCCATGTAACTCAAAGGGGTCAACTCCACCACGGCGCACCGGCCGGCGAGTGACTCCGACACTTGCCGCATCAGAGCGGGAGAGACGGAACCCGTCAGGAGGAAACGGTTCATCCGCTTCCGGTCCCGATCGATACTGCCTCGCAGCCGATTGTAGAGTTCCGGCCAGGACTGGGCTTCATCGAAGACCACCAACCGCTTCCCGGATTCCACATCGTCCCAATCGAGATTCAGTTTCAGGCGATCGGCTTCCTGCTCCATGTCAAAGAACTTGCTCGAGAGGGTACAGGCAAGAGTCGTCTTTCCGCTCTGGCGTGGTCCGACCAGTACCACTGCGGGATTGCTTCGTAGTCGTTTCTTAATCAACGGGACTAATGCGCGGGGAATCATGTCTTGTATATTGGAAAACCATTTCCAATTTGCAAACTATCTAATCCGCAGACCGATTCATCGAGCGGTAGAACAGCGTAATACACACCCTGTTGCGGCATAGGTGGATTGACGTATGCACCCTAACGGAGCACATGCGTTTATACAGGGTTTCGGCGGTGCTGGACTGATTAGACCGCGTTGGATCCGCCGGTGGTGTGCAGGTGTGAGGTTTGCAGATTGGAAACGCCTTTCTAATCTGCAGGAATCCGAACAGCGGCAGGCAGACGTGTTATGTAATACGCCCGGCGGCGCAGTGGACGGGAATTGCGGGCCCGCTAAGCGTGCACCGTTCTAGGCCCTAGCTCAGCTTGTGCACCACCAGCCCGCTGCGCAGCTTGGGTTCGAACCAGGTGCTCTTGGGCGGCATCACCTTGCCGGCGTCGGCCACCGCCATCAGGTCCTCGATCGAGGTGGGATACATGCTGAAGGCGCAGGCCCAGCCGCCCTCCTCGACGCGGCGCTCCAGCTCGCCCAGGCCCCGGATACCGCCCACGAAATCGATCCGCGCGTCCGTGCGGGGATCCTCGATGCCCAGCAGTTTCGTCAGCACTTTCCGCTGCAGCACGGACACGTCCAGGCCGTCCACCGGATCGCCCCTGTTGATCACCTCCAGGCGGGCCTCCAGCTTGTACCAGGCGCCGCCAAGGTAGAGGCCGAACCGCCCGCGACTCTCCGGGCGGTAGGGCTCGCCTTTGCCGGAAACGCGCTCCAGCGTAAAAGAGGCCTCGAGCGCCTCGAGGAACTCCCCTTCGCTGCGGCTCCCCAGGTCGCGGATTACCCGGTTGTAGTCCATGACGTGCAACTGGTCGCTGGGAAAACAGACGGCCAGGAAGCGATTATACTCCTCCGCGCCCGTGTAGCCGGAATCGGCTTCACGCCGCCGCCGGCCCACCGCGGCGGCACTGGCGCTGCGGTGGTGACCATCGGCCACGTAGAGGTTCCTGATCCTGGCGAAGGCGGCGCCCAGGTCCTCGGTCGCGCGCCGGTCGCTGCAGATCCACATCGTGTGACGCACGCCGTCGGCGCTGAAATCGTAGACCGGTCGATGGGCCGCGATCCACTGGTCCACCTGGCGGTCCACCTTCTCCGCCGGCCGGTAGGTCAGGAATACTGGGCCGGTGTTGGCGTCCGTCGTCTCCACGTGCCGGATACGGTCGCGCTCCTTGTCGGCGCGCGTGTGTTCGTGCTTCTTGATCACGTCCTGCAGGTAGTCGTCCACGCTGCAGCAGCCCACGATGCCGGTCTGGACGCGGCCGTCCATTTCCTGGCGATAGAAGTAGAAGCAGTCCGCATCGTCCTGGACCAGCTTCCCCAGCAGGATCAGGCGGTCGAGGTTCTCGCGCGCCTTCCGGTAGACTTCGTCGCCGTAGGGATCCTGGCCCGCGGGCAGGTCGATTTCCGACTTGACGACGTGCAGGAAGCTCAGCTTGTTGCCCTCCGCCTCCCGGCGCGCCTCGGCGCTGTTCAGCACGTCGTAGGGCTTCGAGGCGATATCCTCCGCGAACTCGGCCCGGGGCCGGAACCCCTTGAAAGGCTGGAATACGGCCATGGCACTCCCGATCCATTATGAAAGCAGGGCTGTATTACGCTTCCGCGAAGAACTCGCGAACGATCTCCGCGACTTCGCCGCCCACGCGTTGCTGGGCCTGCCTGGTCTGGGCGCCGATGTGCGGCGTGACACTCACGGCCGGGTGATTCACCAGCTCGCTGTTCCTCGTGGGCTCTTCGCTGAAGACGTCGATCCCGGTACCGGCCACCTTGCCGCTGTTCAAGGCCTCGAGCAGGGCGTCCTCGTCCACCACGCCGCCGCGGGAGCAGTTCACCAGGCGCACGCCTTCCTTCATCTTCGCGAACTCCGCCGACCCGATCAGGGCGCCCTTTTCCGCGTCGTAGGGCACGTGCAGGCTGATGTAGTCGCTGCGCGCCAGCAGGTCGTCGAATTCCACCCGTTCGACGCCCTCGTGCTCCCAGCTCACCCCCGGCAGATCCGTGTAGATCACGATCATTCCCAGGCCCATGGCCCGCAGGGCCGTTTCGCGGCCGATCCGGCCGATGCCCACCACGCCCAGGACGGCGCCGGAAAGCTCGACGCCCTTGTACTGTTTCTTGTTCCACTCGCCCAGGCGCATGGTGGCGTTGGCCACGCCGATGAAGCGGCTGACGGCGAACATGTGCGCGATCGCCAGTTCGGCCACGCTGGCGCTGGAAGCCGTGGGCGTGTTACGCACCTCGATTCCCTCGGCCCGGGCGAACTCGTGATCGATGTTGTCGATGCCCACGCCCCCGCGGACGATCAGTTTCAGGCGCCCGCCCTCCAGGGCGGCCCTGATGTTCGGCTCGCGCAGCTTGGTAGCGCTGCGGACGACGATGGCGTCCACCTCCTTGAGGCGGTTGTTGAGTTCCTCGCCTTCGTAGTGCGTTGTGACGGTCTCGAATCCCAGCTCCTTCAGCCGGGTGATTGCGGCCGTGTCCAGGCCGTCGTTCAGAAGGATGCGGATCATCGCCTCTCTCCCGTTGCTGGTTTCATTACAGGCCCAGGATCTCTTCGATCTGGCCGAAGAGCTGCTCCAGCTTCTGCTCGGTGCATTCCGCCATGTGCGCGATGCGGAAGGTCTTGTCCTTCAGGTCCCCGTAGCCGTTGGCGATCTGGAAGCCCCGCCGGCCGAGTTCCTTGTTCAGGTCGCCGACGCCGATCCCGCGCGTGTTGCGGACGACGGTAACGGAGCGGGAAGCGTACTTGTCGTCCACCAGCAGCTCGAAATGCTTCCGGCCCCATTCCCTGACGCATTCCATGTTCCGCCTGTGACGCTCCCAGCGGCTCTCCAGGCCTTCCTCCAGGATCAATCCCAGCTGCCGCCGCATGGCGTACATGTGGCTGATCGACGGCGTGGATGGGTACTGGTGGTCCTTCTTGAAGATGAAATCGTAGAGTTTCACCAGGTCCAGGTAGAATCCGCGCTGGTCGATGCCCCTGGCCCGTTCGATCGCCCGCCGCGTCACCGAGCAGATCGCCATGCCGGGCGGCAAACCCAGCGCCTTCTGCGTGGATGTGATACAACAATCCACGCCCAGCTCGTCCACGGGGATGCTGACGGCGCCCATCGAGGAAACCGCGTCCACCAGCCAGAAGACGTCGGGATAGCGACGGCGCACCTCGGCGATCTCGAAGACCGGGTTCATCACGCCGCTGGAGGTTTCGTTGTGGGTGATCGTGAAGGTGTCGTACTTGCCCGTCGCCAGGGCCTCCTCGACGGCTTCGGGCAGGGTGGCCTGTCCCTGGGGCACCTCGTAGAGGTCGGCGGTCTTTCCGTTCGCGCGGGCCATTTCATACCAGCGCTTGCCGAAGGCGCCCACGGAGAACACCGCCACGCCCCGGTCCGTGAAGCAGCGGACCGCCCCCTCCATCAGGCCGCTGCCCGAGGAAGTGGACAGCAGGATCTGCTCCCCGGTCTGGAACACCTTCTGCAGTTGCTGTGATACGCCGCGCTGCAGTTCGCTGGCAGCGGCCGTGCGGTGTCCGATCATCGACGTGCCCATTGCCTCGAGCGCCTCGGGACGCACGTCCACCGGACCGGGAATGAAAAGTCGCTTGTGGGTCATCTGTTCCTCCGGAAGAAATCGACGGACGGGCCGCGTCCGCCGCGGGAACCGCTCCCGCGGAGGCCGGCACAGGAATCTGGAATTTAACAAGTGATATCCATCCGGCAAGATGGTGGAAGGACGCTCAGGGTTCCAGGTTTGCGCGGCCGCGCTCCAGGTAGTTCTGGACGTAGTCCCGGACGGCGTCCTCCAGCGGCGTCGAGGGAACCTTGAGACCGGCGTCAGCGGCCCGGCTCATGTCGGCGCAGGTATAGTACTGGTACTGGTCGCGCAGCTCAGGGGGCATGGCGATCCAGTCGATCTCCGGCTGCCGGTCCAGGGCCGCGAACACGGCATTCACCATGTCGTGGAAGCTGCGGGGTGCCCCGGTTCCCAGGTTGTAAACGCCCCCGGGGATCGAAGATTCGCGCGCCTGCAGCACGGTTTCCACCACGTCCTTGACGTAGACGAAGTCGCGCGTCTCGTCGCCGTCCCGGAAGCCCTCGCGGTGGTTGGCGAAGAGCTTGACGCGCCCGCGCTCCCGCACCTGCTCCCAGGCCTTGAGCGCCATCGAGCGCATGTCGCCCTTGTGATACTCGTTGACGCCGTAGACGTTGAAGAACTTGAAGCCCACGCTGTTCTCCAGCAGGCCCTCCGCGAGCATCCAGAGGTCGAAGCGCTGCTTGGAATAGCCGTAGATGGAGAGGGGTCTGAGGCGCCCTAGACGCTCGCGATCGTCGGAATAGCCCAGGTTCCCGTCGCCGTAGGTGGCGGCGCTTGAGGCGTAGACGAAGCGGACGCCGCGCTCGGCGCAGGCCAGCGCCAGGTCGCAGCTGTAGTGCGTGTTGTTCTCGAGGAGGTAGTCCGCGTCGCGCTCGAGGGTCGAACTGCAGGCGCCGATGTGAAACACGGTCTCCGCGGACTCGGGCAGGCCGTCCTCCAGGAGCTGCTCGTGGAAGGCCTCCTTGTGCACGAAATTGCGGAAGCGCAGGGGCACCAGATTGCGCCACTTCTCCCCCATGCCGAGGCGGTCGACGATCAGCAGGTCTTCGCAGCCCAGCTGGTTCAGCCTCCAGACCAGTGCGCTGCCGATGAAACCCGCTCCGCCGGTCACGATGATCATGGATTCCTCCCGCTTGGATCGTTCCCTCCGCCGCGGAGCGAACCGCGGAATTTAGCAAAGCGGAAAGTGGAGGCCGGCTCGAACGCGCCCGGCCGGCGCGCGGGGCTTGCGCTTGCGCCTCATGTTCCATATCTAAGTGAAACCGTATCCAAGTGAAACCGTTGAACCGGAACATCCTCTCAACCCTGCCAGAACCTGAACCGGACTCAGGGGATTATTGTCCACAAGCAGCGAGGAAAACATGTACAGAACTGTTCTGATTCTGCTGGCGGCGCTGCCGCTGATGGCCCAACCCGCGACGATCGGGCAAGGCGAGTCCCTGCCCGTTCTGGATCTCCCGCAGCAGCCGGCGCGGGAGCTGCCCGCCGAGGAAACGGTGCGGACCGGCAGGGAGCTGGAGGGAACCTTGAAGCAGGAGCGGGCGAGGGCGGAGCTTAGCGCAAGCGCGGGCGAGTTCGGCGAATACCGCTGGGGCCGCACCGATCCCTTCAGCGATTACGACGTGGTTTACTACGAGCTCAACCTCGCGGTCTTCCAAGGCAGCGAGTCCCTGAACGGCGCGGTGCGCATGGACCTGGCGAGCCTGGTGGACGGCCTGGAATCGATCACCCTGCACGCCGGGAGCAACCTGATGGTCGACCAGGTCCTGCAGGACCAGACCGAACTCGAGTTCACCAGATCGGGCGACGAGCTGACGGCAACCCTCGCGGTGCCGCTCGACGAGGGCGCGGAAACCAGCCTCTGGATCGGCTATTCGGCCGACTACACCGGGCAGGGCATCATCAGCCTCTGGCGGACCAACCAGCAGACGGGCGAGGAGATCCACGTGATCACCTCGATGGCTGAACCCTTCGACGCGCGCCACTGGTGGCCCTGCAAGGACGACACCCGCGACAAGGCGGACAGCGTGCTGGTGAGCGTGACCACCGACGATTTCAACAGCGTGGTCTCCAACGGCCTCGTCCGCGAGGATCTCGACCACGGCGACGGAACGCGGACGACGACCTGGTTCGAAGGCTGGCCCATCGTGACCTACCTTGTCTCGATCTGCGTCACTGAGTACAACCACACCGAGACGACCTGGGAGTGGGAGGACGTGATCCTGCCGCTGCACGACTGGTCCTGGTCGCTGACCTTCGAGGAACAGAACATCGTGATGGAGCTGGGCCAGTACTCGCTGACGGCGCTCTCCGACCTCTACGGCATGTATCCTTTCGCCGACGAGAAGTACGGGCACGCCCAGTACCTCTGGGGCGGAGCGATGGAGCACCAGACCTGCAGTTCCATGGGCTTCTACACGGAATCCGTGATCGCCCACGAGTTGGCCCACCAGTGGTTCGGCGACAAGTTGACCTGTGACACATTCCACCACATCTGGCTCAACGAGGGCTGGGCCACCTACAGCGAGGCCCTGTACTACGAATACTACCTGGGCGAGTGGGCCCTGCACGAGTACATGCTCTACGAGGAATACTGGGGCGACGGCACCATCTGGATCGAGGATCCCTACAGCGACAACATCTTCCACGGGGGCCTGAGCTACGCCAAGGGGAGCTGGGTGCTGCACATGCTGCGCCACGTGGTGGGCGACGACAACTTCTGGGCGGCGACACTGGCCTACCTGGGTCCGAACGATCCCGAGTACTACCGCACGGTCACCACTGACGAGTTCAGGGAATTCATGGAGGCCGAGTCGGGCATGGATCTCGGCTACTTCTTCGAAGAGTGGATCATGGGCGAGTACTGGCCCGATTACGGGTACTACTGGAGCCAGGAGGAGACGGCCCGCGACTGGGAGCTGCACGTGGACGTGCTCCAGCAGCAGGCTCCCGGGCACCAGGTCTTCACCATGCCGGTGGACCTGCTGGTGGTGGACGTCCAGGGCGACAGCACCTGGCACGAATTGTGGAACGACGGTCCGGCGCTGAGCTACACCCTCGCGATGCCCGCGGAAGCCCAGGAAGTACTGCTCGATCCCATGCACTGGATCCTGAGCCAGGTGACCCTGCTGGAAGACCTGCCCGCTGCGGACATGGCGGTGGAGGAGCTCCACCTGGAAACCCTGGCAGGGGAACCGCTGGAGGTGATCCCGCCCAGTTCGATGTTCCGCCTGCGTTTCGTGGCGCGCAACATGGGCGACACCGCCGAGGGCCTGACCGCCGAGCTGGACACCCAGCATCCCGGTATCACGGTGCTCGACGGGCCGCTGGCGCTGGGCGACCTGGACTTCGGCCAGGACGTCGAGTTCATCTTCGAGTGCGAATCGGGGACGGAGCTGACCGGCCTGGCCGAGTTCCTGCTCGAGTTCCAGTGGGTGGGCGGGGACGAGCACCAGTCCTTCGAGCTTCCCGCGGGTGTTCCCGAACTGCTGCTGGTGGACGACGACGGCGGGGACGACTACCAGACCTGGTACGAGGACGCGCTGCAGGACGAAGTGTATTACATGACCCTCGAGCCAGGCGCCCTGCCCGCCGATCTCACGCCTTACACGCTGGTGCTCTGGATCCAGGGCGACAATGAACGGGCGCTCAGCGAGGCCGACCTGACGCTGCTGGAGAACCTGGACGAGGCCGGGGGACACGTGGTCTTCACAGGTCAGCACTTTCCGGGCGGCCAGGTGGCGGAGAACCTCGAGTTTCTAAACGATTTCTGCGGGCTGGAAGTTACCGCGACGGAGCACGAGGAGATGGCCGTCCAGGGCGACGACAACGGCCTCTTCGAGGGCGAGACCTTCTACCTGTTCAACGGCGGGGCCGGCAACCAGGAGGCCATGGACGTGCTCAACCCCGTGCTGGACTGCGTCACATCCCTGGCCCACTACAACACTCTGGGCGACGAGGGCTGCGCCGCCCTGCTGCGCGAGTGCGACACGGGAGGCGGGGTGATCACCTGCGGCTTCGGTCTGGAAGGAATCGCCGAGATCGGCACCGGCATCTCCATCGAGGAGACGCTGGCGATCCTGCTGGACTGGGCTCGCGGCCTGACGGCCGTGGATCCGTTCGACACGGGTCTCAGGGCGGAGAGCCTGGTCATTACCGGCGCCCGGCCCAACCCTTTCAACCCGTCCACGCGGATCGAATTCACCTGTCCCCGGAGCGGCTTGCTGCAGCTCGAGGTCTTCAACATCGCCGGTCAGCTCGTCCATGCATCGCCGCCCCGGCCCGTGAGCGCCGGAAGATCGCAGCTCAACTGGACCGCCGGCCGGGAAGCCAGCGGGATGTATTTCGCCGTGCTGACGCTGCGCGAGACCGGCGGACGAGGCAAGCGCTGGAGCGACAGCACCAAGCTGGTCCTCGTCAGGTGATCCCTCCGCGGAGCCTCCGCACCGCAGAGTCGAGCCTCGTCGTCCTGGCGCTGCTCACGCTCGCGCGGGCGCAGCTTCCCCTGCTGGGAGATCCCCTCAGCGGCAGCGCCTGCCGCCAGGTCGGGTACAACCAGGACGGCGCCTGCGCCAGCTGCCTGGGGGACGATGCATTGCTGCTCGTCTCCCGGGCCGATCCCCTGCGCCCGACCATCGCGGGTCGTCTCGGCGAAGCCCAGCTTCCTTCATGGACTCCCCGCGGTGTGGAAAGCTTCGGCACGCGCCACGCGCTGGCGATGGGCGCCCACGGGCTGCTGCTGGCTGACTGGGACCCCGCCGATTCCCTCCTGGAGACGCAGACCTTGAGCACGGGCGACTGCCGGGCCCTCGCGCGCAGCGGGGACACGCTCTTCGCCGCCGCCGGGGGCGCGCTGGAGGTCTGGTTGCCTGGTGACACAGTCCAGCCTTTGTTCCTGAGCTACCACTTCACCGGCGGCCAAGTGACGGCCCTCGCCGGCGGCGACGGCCGCTGCTGGGCCGCCACCGCGGACTCGCTCTACGCGGTGGACTACCTGGATCCCGAGGCGCCCTTTCCCCTGGCGGCGGTCCCGCTGGCGGCCGAAGCGCTCCGGGCGCGGCGTTCCGGAGAGCTGCTGCTGCTGCCCGCGGGCGAGGAAGGCCTGCTGGCGATGGACCTGCAGGAGCCTTCCGATCCGCAGCCGCTGCCGGCCTGGCAGCCCGGCTTCCCGGTGCTGGACATCCTGCCCTGGCGTGACACGAAACACCTGGCGGCCGCGGCGGAGCACGGTATCTGCTGCGTCGACCTGGCGCAGCCCGAGGCGCCCGAGCTGCTGGCCCTGTGGCCGGTTTCGCCCTATTCCGCGGGGCTGGCGCTCAAGGGCGATACCCTGCTCAGCGCCGAGGGCGAGGATGGTCTGGCCGCGTACCTGGCGTTGGAGGACCCGGACGGGGCTCCGCTGCTGCAGCCGCTGGGCCGCTGTTCCACGCTGCCCGAGGTCCTTGCGCTGATCCCGGATCCCTTCCCAGAGTTCGAGGACCGCTTCTGGCTGCTGGACGCGCGAACCGGATTCCGCTGCATCGGCGCGGGCGCCTTCCATCCGCAGGGCTACGGCGAATTCCGGCAGATTCCCCTGCCCAGGCCCGTCACCGGCGGCGACCTGCGCGGGAGCTGGATCTGCGGCTGCGGAACGAACGCGGGCCTGCGGATCGTGGAACTGCTGCCGGAGGGCCACATCGTTCGTGGCCTCTTCCCCTATGATCCCGTGCACATGCTTTCCTTCGGTCCCGAGCTCCTGATCGCCTACATCACCGTGAACGGCTTCGTGGCCATCAAGCAGATGACCCCGGCGCCCTGGTCGATGATGCATCACGGCACCATCAACCTTAACTGCGATCCGCGGCTGGCGGCCTGGATCGCGGACCATTTCCTGCTGGCCGCCGCGGACGGCCGGTTGTTCAACGTGAACGTGAGCGATCCGCAGGAGCCCTGGCTGGTCGAGACTCTGGAATTCGACCGCGCTCCCACGGACCTGCAGCACCTGGACCGGGAAAACCGGTCGGGCCCTTTCCTCCTGGCCGCCGGAGACCTCCTCCTGCTTGAACTCGACGGCGCCGGACACCTCGAGACTCTGCAAACCTTCGAGCCGGAGACAGGCGCCGTGGTCAGCTGCACCGCGGGACAGTACACGGCTTTCGGCGCCGTGGATCCGCCGCGCCTCGGCTGGTTCCCGGCGAGCCTGGGAAATCCCGGGGAGGGCTGGGAAGATCCCCAGTGGACCGCCCTGCCCGGGAACCCGCTGCGGCTGCGCGTCGGGGAGGGCGCCGGCGGACTGGTCGCCCTGGAGAACGGAGACCTGCTGCCCTGCGTGTTCTCCCCCGAGAACCGGCTGCCGCGGCGGGGTGAAGAAATCCGCCCGCCGGCCGGCTTCGCCCTGCGGGCCTGGCCCAATCCTTTCAACCCCGTCCTGCGCGTCGAGTTCACCCTGCCAGCGCCGGGGCCCGTTCGGCTGGCCCTCTACGACCTGCTGGGCCGCCGGCGGGCGCTCCTGGTGGAACGGCGGCTGGAGGCGGGCGTCGCGCGGATCCGCTGGAATCCGGTGGAGGGTTCCTCGACGGAAGTATCACAGGGGAAGAAAGGCGGGGGCGCCGATCCGGGCGCGGGGATCTACTTCCTGGTCCTCGAATGCCCGGGAGGCTCCGAGGTTCGCAAGCTGTGCTACCTCCCCTGAATTACTGCTGTGGAAGAAGCGTGCCGGATCAGCGCGGTATCCGCAGGTTCAGGATGGTCTCCACCAGCTCGGCGAATCCGGCCCCGCTTTCGAGGCTGCAGATGTAGGCGGGCATGGTATCCACCAGGTTCTCGAAGCGCCGCAGGTTGGCCACCCCGAAGCTGCTGCGCACAAACCAGCGGAACATGGGCTCGTCGTTGGGGCTGTCTCCCGCGAAGGCGCAGCGGTCCCGGTCGCGATCCGGATCCAGGTCGAAGAATTCCCGCATGTAGCTCTTGGCCGCGCTCAGCTTGTCGAATTCCCCATACCAGCCGTTGACGTGAATCGAGCTGATCTTGGCGGTGGCTCCGTGCTCCTCGAAGATCCGCTTGATGCGCAGGACCTGTTCGCGCGGCAGGGCGGGCACATCCTCGCAGAAATCCACGGCGAGGTCGTATTCCCGGTAGCTCTGGTCGCTGGCGATCCCGGCGGCTGGAATTTCCTCCCGGATCCTGGCCCGCAATTCCTCCAGGCGCCGCCGGAAGGTCGCCCGGGTCTCCGCGTCGTAGAGGAAGCTGCGTCGCATTCCGCCTTCCTCCATGCGGAAGACCAGGCCGCCGTTCTCGCCGATCACTCCGTGGACCGGCCACATGCGGGCGATATGGTCGCACCAGCCGGCGGGACGGCCGGTCACCGGGACCACGGCCAGTCCCGCTTCCTGCGCCCGCCAGAGGGCGGAATAGGCCCGGGCGGTGATTTTCCCCGCGGTGGAGACGGTCTCATCGATGTCGGTGAACAGGCAGACCAGTTCCCCGGCCAGTCGAGGATCCAATTCGGACAGTGCTTTCATGCGGAGTTCCCGGAAGGAGTCGGCGGCGGAAACGGACGCGGCCGCTGGGTCTTGATCAACTGGCCCGGCCCTCCGACTGCACGCGGGAGGCGGCGATCACGATCCGGCGGTTCGCGAAGAGGTATTCGAACAGCGAGTAGAAGGTGTAGACGGCGGCCGCCAGCACCAGCCACCAGGCCAGCTCCTCGGCGACCCATTTCTCGCTCAGCAGGCGCGGGAAGAGGTCGGCGGCGATCCGCGCCGTGAGCACGGTGATGATCGCGGTGGCCTGGATGACGGCCTTGATCTTGCCGCTGATCCGCGCTGCCACCACCTCGCCGCGGTAGGCGCAGACCGTGCGCATGGTGCTGATCAGGCTGTCGCGATAGACGAAGACCAGCACCATCCACCAGGGGATCATGCCCACCCACATGAAGGCCACAAAGACGGTGACGCGGGAAATGGAATCGGCCAGCGGATCCAGCAGCTTGCCGAAGTCGGTCACCTCGCCCCGGCTGCGGGCCAGGTGTCCGTCGAAGGCGTCGCTCAGCTCGGACATGATCACGATGACCAGCGCGGCCACCTTGGCCCAGAGTCCTTCCTGGATGAACACGATCACGAAGATCGGACTCATCAGGATCCGCAGGAAGCTGAGCCAGTTGGCCAGGGTCATGTCTTCACCGACCTCCACGGAATCCTGTCAGGCTTTCTAACCCTCCCCGCCGGGGACTGTCGCGATCCGGCCTTCCAGGTACAAGGTGCCGCAATCCCTCGGCACTGTCAACGCAGGGCTTTTAGCACTTCAGTCGAGATCGAACTCGAGCGCCCGGCCCGCGGGGCGACCCAGGAATTCCCCCCGCCGGTAGCAGACGTTTCCCCGCAGGATGGTGTACACCACCCGGCCCTGGAGTTCCCGGCCTTCGAAGGGCGTCCAGCCAGCGCGACTCCGCAGTTCCCGGCCCCGCGGGGTCCACTTCCGGTTTAGATCCACCACGGCGAAATCGCCGTCACAGCCGACGGCGATCCTGCCCTTGCGGCGTATGCGGTAGATCTCCGCCGGGGCGGAGCATAATAGGCGCACCAGCTGCCCCAGGCCTAGACTGCCATGCCGGACCTGGTCCAGCATCAGGGGCAGCATGGTCTCCACTCCGGGCATTCCGCTGGGCGAGGCCGGATATTCCTTTTCCTTCTCAGCCAGGGTATGCGGCGCATGGTCGCTGCCCAGGCAGGCGACAAGGCCCGAGTGCAGTCCCTGCCAAAGCGCTCGCCGGTGCCCGGCCTCCCGGATGGGCGGATTCATCTGGGCCAGGCTGCCCAGTTCCTCGTAGCAGGCGGGGGCCTCCAACAGAAGGTGCTGCGGAGTGACTTCCACCGTTACCCGGGGCTCCGCGCGCAGCGGCGCCAGGAGTTTCATCTCCCTGGCGGAGCCGACGTGCAGCACATGCACCGGGCGGCCGGTTTCGGCAGACAGGTCCAGCAGGCGCGTAACGGCGCGGGCCGCGCTTTCCTCGTCGCGCAGCCGGGGGTGCCAGGAAGGGTGGGCGGCTTCCGGGTGGGCCTCTCTCAAGGCCCGCAGTCGCTCTTCGTCCTCGGCGTGCACCGCCGCCCTGCGCGAGCCCGAGCGCAGTACGCGCCGCAAATCGGCGTCCTCCGCCACCAGCAGCGAGCCGGTGGAAGATCCCATGAAGATCTTAACGCCGGCGCAGCCGGGCAGCCGTTCCAGCTCGCCAAGGTCCTCCGCGTTCTCCACGCTGGCGCCGACGAAAAATGCATGGTCGCACCAGCTCCGTCCGCGGGCCCGGCGGAGCTTGTCCTCCAGGGCTTCGGCCGAGACGGTGGGCGGGCGGGTGTTGGGCATCTCCAGGAAGGACGTCACTCCTCCCGCCAGGGCCGCCCGGCTGCCGCTGGCCAGGTCCTCCTTGTGCTCCAGCCCGGGCTCGCGGAAATGCACCTGGCTGTCCACCACCCCGGGCAGCACCGTCAAGCCGTCCAGTTGCAGCACGGGCAGGCTTCCGGCGGTCAGATCGCGCCCGATCTGCGTGATACATCCCTCGCGGACGAGCACGTCCGCCGGCGCGAGCCCGTCGTCGATGAACACGCGTCCGCCCTTCAGCAGCAGATCTCCGCCATCCAACACTTCTTCCTCACTGATCACAAAGTGTATCACGACCGCCGGGCGTACTTCGCCATGTGCCGACGGCGGCTACCCGAAATCCTGGTCAGAGGATCTTAACGAGGCCTTAACGAAATCTACTTAAGTTGGGCGCACGAGAACTGCAAAGGGAGAGAACTGCAAATGAGATCCAGATCGATCGTCTGGCTGGCGGCCTGCGTCCTCGCATTCGTCGCCTGCAGGGAGCTTGCCGCCGCGCCCGACGTGAAGGTGCACGGCCTGGTTCAAAGCGTGGCGCAGCTGGCCGAGGAGGACAAGGCCTTCACCTTCGGATTCGACCGGGTACGCTTGATCGCCAGGGGCGGGCTTAATAAATGGGCCAAACTCAAGGTCCAGGTCGATTTCAAGAGCCTGGCCACGGGAGCGGGCGCAAGCCAGCTGGCAAAGGACGGCGAGACGCCGGCGATGCTGAAAGACGCCGTGGTCACCTTCACCTGCGACCGCGGCAACATGCTGCACGCGGGCAAGTTCAAGACGCCCGTGGGCATGGAGCTGAACCGCTCCGGCAGCAAGCTGCTCTTCGTGAAGCGGGGCTTCGGCCACTCGGCCATGGTCTTCGACCGCAACGTGGGCCTGATGGCGCAGACGGCCAAGATGGGCGGGATGCGCTTCCAGGCGGACCTTGGAATCTTCAACAAGGGACCCCGGAACGCCAATGACACCGGCGACGTCTCCGCAGGCGCGGACTACACCCTGACCGGCAGCGTGAAGGCCAAGCCATTCAAGGGCGCTTATTCGCACTTGTACTTCGGAGCCGCAGGAACCAGCGTGGCGGGCCAGGAGCCGGTATCGCTGTTCGGCGCGGGCCTGAGTTACAAGCCCAATTCCGCTCTTGAGCTGGCCGGGGAATTCATCCAGCGCGACGATCCGGATCACCCCGATTCCGACGGATCGACCTACTACGCTCAGGCGACCTGGCGCCCGCTGCCCTGGCTGCAGCCGGCTTTCAAGTACGAGTCCCTGGACGCGGCGAACGACGACGCCGACCGCGGCGACATCACGCTGGGTCTCAACGTGCTCTACAATCCTGACCTTCCCGCGCAGTCGAAGATCATGTTCAACTACGTCCTCTCGGACATGGACGGCGCGAGCGCGCTGCAGATCATGTTCCAGGGAGCGTTCTGATACTGCTTCCCGGTTGGTTTGACTGCTTCCGGGCGAACGGGTCCGTACGAGGCTGTGGATCGAGCGGGAGACGGGACGCGCCGGATTTCGCATCAGCGGCGCGCTGATCAGCGGATCGCCTATTCCTCCTCGACCTTGCCCTTGTAGTCCTCGGGATCCTTTTCCAGGCTGTTCAGCGAGGACTTGTAGACTTCGTACCAGCGGCCGCCGCCGTCAACGCGGCAGTAGGCCTTGGATTCCTCCGACTCCAGCACGTACCATTCAACCTGCCTGGATTGCCCGCCGGCGAGATTGACGGTGCTGATCACCGACGGTTCGGCGTTCTCCAGCTCGGCGATCTTGTCCTCTGGCGCCAGGTCGCTGATCCTGAGCTTGGCCAGCGCGTTCTGCAGCGTACCGAAGCGGCCCGTCTCCACCGCCGGGGACTCCCAGGAATCGCGCTCCCGGGGCGCCACCCAGGCCACGGACCAGCCCTCCTCCGCCTTGGCGAAGCTCAGCTCGCCGTCGTCGCAGCGGTCCACCAGGATGCTCTCCATGGCTTCCTTGTCCAGCGTGAAGAGTTCGCGCTTGATCCAGCCCGTGTGCTTCATGTTGAAGCGGCCGCCCAGGTTCTGCGCCGTGCGGAAGACCCGCGGATCGCCCTCGTTGCGCACGAAGCCGTTGCTGTAATCCTGGGTGGCCTTGCCGAAGCGGGCTTCCAGCACCAGGCGGTCGCCCTCGTAGACCTGCACCCGCCGGGCCTGCTCGTCGTCCAGTTCGAAGCGCTCGTCCTCGGCGAAGTCGGCGTTCTCGGTGACCAGAGCCGCCAGCCGCAGATCCGCCAGCACTCCCAGCAGCCGGTCCACCGCCTTGCGGTCGGCGTCGAACGCGATCGGACGATCGAGCTTCCACATCACGCCGCTCTTGACCAGCGCGACGCCTTCCTCGCCCTGGTCGAACTCGATCTTCGTGACCCGGCTGGTGTCGATCTCGGCCAGCCGCTCGGGGTAGCCCCGGTCCTCGGGAACGATCTTCGGCAGGACGATCAGCAGCACCAGGACGACCAGCAGCAGCCCGAGAATCAGGTTCTTGTTCTTCATCAACGCATTCCCTCGTGTTCCGTATCACAAAACAGGACGATCCCAGTCCTAGACCAGCTCGGCGCGCCTGCGGCGCGAGCTGTAGCGCAGCAGGCCGAAGATCACGATCAGGATCGGCACGCCCAGGATGTTGAGCCACTTGAGCAGTTTCTTGGTGCCCGACTCCAGCTCCTTAAGCGGGCGGGTGGTGATGGTCTTGCCCCGGATGCCGATCAGGCCGTCGTCCAGGCTCAACCAGTCCACGATGTTCTGGGCCAGCATCAGGTTCTGGGGCTGGGCGTAGCCGTCCGTCATGAAGTCGCCGTCGCCCACCACCGCCAGGCGCGTCTCCAGGCCCTGGTCAAGCCGGCCGGTTTCGGTTTCCTCGAGGCCCTCGGGCAGGTCCTTACCGCTGAAAAAGCTGGTGAAAGCGCCCTCGATGCTGGCGGCGAGGACCTGCGGCCCGTCCTTGAAGCGGGAGACCAGGGCCTCGCGTTCCATGCGCTCCATCGGCATCAGGTCCCAGCGGGGCGGAATCTGTACCTGGCTGTGATCAGAGCTGCTGACGATCGGCCGCACCGCGGCCCCGATCTCCCGCGCCCTGGCGAAGGCGGCGGTGTCGAGGCTCGAGGGGAAGAACAGCATGGCGTTTTCCAGGTCGCGGCTCACAGGGTGTTCGTCGTCGAAGCTCCTCAGTTCCACAAAGAGCGGATACTTCTTGCTGATGGCGAAGAGCGACATCAGGCCCGTTCCCTGGCGCATCTGCACGCTGCCGCACTGGACGTCGCCCACCAGGTCCCGGTTGACCTTGATTCCGTAGTGCGCCAGAAACTCGTCCAATCCCAGCTCGAGGGGCGTGGCCTGCTGAGCCTGCAGTTCCGCTTCCACCTGGTCGAGGAACAGGCCCAGCTTGCCGCCGCGCATAAGGAACTGGTCGAGCTTGTACAGGTCGGCCTGGCCCACCTCCTCGCGCGGTGCGATCCAGAGCAGGGTGTTCAGCCCGGGATCCACCTCGCCCACGGCGGAGAGCGTCACGGGTGTGACACGGTAGTTCTGCGAGAGCAGCTCGCTCAAGGTGCTCAGGCCGCTCGCGGCGGGCGCCATCCCCGGAGGCATGGCGCCGCCCAGCTCGGGCTCGCCGTGGCCCTGGATCACGCCGACCTGCTCGAGTTCGTCCACCGTGAGACGCCGCACGGTGCTGGTGATGGTGTACTCCAGGCCGCTCACTTCGCCCAGGAAGGGGATCGACTCCGTCTTGTCGCCGGCGAGGAAGGCCAGGCCCATGTAGACCAGCTTGACCGTGAGCTGGTCGTTCTCCACCACCTGGGCCTGCACCGGCTGGATGCGGTACTTGCGGGCCTCCGACTCGAAGAGTTCCTTTTCGCGGGGATCGACCATCTCGAACACGAAGCGGCCCTTGCTGTAGGCGCGGTAGTCCTCCAGCATGTCGCGGATGTAGACGCGGTTCTGGTTGTACTGCGGTCCCACGTCCTCGCTGAAGAAGACCTTGACCGTCAGCTTGTCGTCCAGGTTGCGCACCAGCTGTCGGCTGTAGTCCGACAGCGTGTAGACGCGGCCCTCCGTCAGGTCGGCGCGCCCGAAGTAGATCTGCGCCGCCACGTTCAGCGCCGCCAGGACGGCCAGGACAAGCAGGATGCTGCTGCGGACTTTCTTGCTTGTGTGCTTCATCTTGCTCCTCCTAGCTCCACTTCCGCTTGCCGAGGCTCAGGGCGCCCAGGTACAGTCCCAGGGCGATCAGGCAGGCGTAATACACAAGATCGCGCGTGTCGATCACCCCCCGGATCATGCTGTGGTAGTGGGCGTCGATCGAGAGGAACTCGAAGAGGCCCACCAGCGCGGAAGGGATGAAGAAGAGCACCTTGTCCATCAGGAAGAGCGCGAAGATCATCACGATGCCCAGGATGAAGCCCACGATCTGGTTGCTGGTCAGGCTCGAGGCGAAGACGCCCACCGCGGTGTAGGCCGCTCCCATCAGGATCATCCCCAGGTAGCCGGTGATCACCATGCCGCCGTCCAGGTCGCCCAGGGAGGCGGCCGTCAGGGTGTAGGCCAGGGTGCCGGCCACGGCAACCAGCAGCAGGGTCAGGGAGGCCAGGTACTTGCCCACGATCACCTCGTGGTCCTGGACCGGGTAGGTCACCAGCAGCTCCAGGGTTCCGCTGCGCTTCTCTTCGCTGATCAGGCGCATGGTCAGGGCGGGAACGAAGAAGATGAACATCAGCGGAATCAGCTCGAGCATGCCGCGCATGTCGGCCTGTCCCACGATGAAGAAGCTGCTGAAGAAGAACCAGCCCGCCAGCAGGAGGAAGACGGAAAGGAAGATGTAGGCCACGGGACTGTTGAAGTAGGCCTGCATCTCGCGCCGGTAGATTGCCAGGATCGCATTCATTGGACCGTCCCTCCCGCCTCGTTGCCCCCTTCGAGGGTCAGCTCGCGGAAGACGTCCTCGAGCGTGCTCTGGCTGCGGTTGAGTTCCAGCAGGGTCCAGCCTTGCTCCACGGCGAAGCGGAAGAGGGCTTCGCGCAGGTCGCCGGTCTCCTCCTCGCCGTCCACCACCAGGCGCAGGGTCTCGGAACCGGGCGGGCTCAGGTCCTCCACGCCGACGACGGGAAGCTGTTCCTTGAGCACGCGGGCGGCGCCGTCCAGCGACGAGGCGCCTTCCTTCAGCTCGACGAAGTAGCGGGGGCGCCCGGCCATGGAGACCAGCAGGTTCTCGGCGGTGTCGTCGGCCACGATCACGCCGTGGTTGATGATCATCACGCGGTTGCAGACCGCCTGGACCTCCTGCATGATGTGGGTGGAAAGGATCACGGTCTTTTCGCGGCCCAGGTCCTTGATCAGGTTGCGGATCTCGACGATCTGGTTGGGATCGAGGCCGGAAGTGGGTTCGTCCAGGATCAGCACCTCGGGATCGTGCAGGATGGCCTGGGCCAGTCCCACGCGCTGCCGGTAGCCCTTGGACAGCGCGCCGATGTGCCGGCGGGCGTGGTCCTTCAGACCGCAGCGCTCGATTGTGCGCCCGATGGCGACGGTTTGCCTGTCGGAGGGCAGTTGGTGGAGTCGGGCGCAGAACTGCAGGTATTCCGTAACGCTCATGTCATGGTGCAGGGGGTTGTTTTCCGGCAGGTAGCCGATCTTGCGCCGCACTTCGAGCGAGTCCCGTTCCACGTCCAGACCGTCCACCGAGACGCTGCCCGATGTGGGGGGCATGTAGCAGGTGATGACCTGCATGGCCGTGGTCTTGCCGGCCGCGTTGGGCCCCAGCAGGCCGACGATTTCGCCCGTCTGGATGCTCAGCGAAACGCCGTCGACGGCTTTGACCGGGCCATAGTACTTGCATAATCGATCAAGCTGGATCATGGCTCCTCGTCGATCTTCATACGAATTTCTTAATACAGTGACAGCCCGCGAGGCGGGCTGGGGTTCAAAATGCTTTCATACCGGGACCGATCTGCCTCGGTTCCCGAACCAGAGAAAATGATGAGTTTTCTCGTTCGAGGCAAGATGGGGGAAATCGGGGAACCTTGAGCAATAGAGCGTGATTCTTTCCGAGTTCTATTGAAGGTTTCCGGGAACAGCAATTTCGGGACACTGGCTGGAGTTGGATCTGTAGCTTTCGTGCTACAAGCGGGTAGTCCGTACAGTGGTTGAAGAAACAATGGCTGGTGCCGGCGGATGCAATTGAGAACCTGTAACAGTCGGCAGGTAATGGAACGCATTGCGGTAGGGTTTTCTACCCTTGGCCTCATGCCCTTTCTTCTTGGATGTTCCTCCTTTTTCGGACCCTCCGACGGTGATGTTGGTGCGCAATCCTCCGGTTCCATCGTGAGTTGGGGTTCGCAGGTTTTTCCGGGTTACTCAGCCACGGACAGCATCGTGGCGATCAGCACAGGCAATAGTCTCAACCTGGTCCTCAAAGAGGACGGTTCGATCGAGGCCTGGGGTTCAAACTCAGGTGAGCGGTGCTCGATTCCCGAACCGAACTCGGGCTTCGTGGCTGCCCAGGCCGGAAATGTTCACTGCATTGGCTTGAAGGCCGATGGATCCATCACGGCATGGGGCCAAACGAACGGCGGGCGTTGCGACATCCCGGCGCCGAATTCCGATTTCATCGTCATTGCTTGCGGAAAACACCACAGCCTGGGACTGAAGGCCGACAGTTCAATCGTTGCCTGGGGACTAAACAACTATGGCCAATGTGACGTTCCGGATCCGAATACCGATTTCGTGGAGGTCATCGGAGGATGGGACTACAGCATGGGATTGACGGCCGGCGGCAGAATAGTCATCTGGGGCCGCAGCTACCAGCTTCAGTGGCACATTCCGATACCGAACAACGATTTCAGGGGCATTGCCGGTGGATACTATCACTGTCTTGGGCTGCGCAGCGATGGAAGCATCGTGGCCTGGGGGGACAACAGCGACGAACAGTGCGATGTCCCACTACCGAACTCAGGCTATATTGGGATCGCCTGTGGTGAAGACTACAGCCTGGGCCTGCGGGCCGATGGCAGGATCGTAGCCTGGGGGACCAACTACCACGGTCAATGCGATGTGCCTGAGACGAATCTTGAATTCGTTGATGTGGATGCCGGTGTGGATCACAGTATCGGGCAGCTGGCTGACGGTTCGATTGTCGCCTGGGGGACCAACGACAACGGCAAATGCGAAAGTCCTGAACCCAACTCCGGCTTCATTGCAGTGGCGGCAGGACGTTCAAGCTCCTATGGAATAAGATGCTCTGCAGGCGCAGAACACGACCGTCCTTGAAACATGTGTAGTACGCAATTCAGCCAGCGATTACTAAGACTGAATCACAGGGCCGATCTCAGTGTTTAAGGGAACAGAACTAAATTGAGTGCGGTGTAAGTCGAGACGGCGTCCGCAGGAATCCGCGGCGAGCGGGGACTCAAATCACAAAGTGGTTCAAGCAACCCCCCGATAGAATCAGCGAGCGACATGCTCGGTCGTGGACCATCGGCCGAGTGGAAAGGAGCCTGTCCCATGATCAAGAACCTGTGCGCGGTCGTATTACCAGCCTTGCTGCTGGTGTTCCTGGCGGGCTGCGGAGGCGACAAGTCCCCGAAGACGGAGCAGTCCACGGAGGGACAGCAGGCGGCGGAGCAACCTCAGGCACAACAGGCGGAGCATCCGGCGAGCGCGGAACATCCCCAGGGAGAGCATCCTGAGAAGTCGGAACATCCGGAGAAGTCCGAGCATCCCGCCAAGTCCGAGCACCCTGACAAGAAGGAGCATCCCGAGAAGTCGGAGCATCCGGAGCATCCCGAATAGGCCATGCCGATCGACGCGGCGTTGAGAGCATCGAGGAGCTGATTCCATGCGCCTGCGAAGAAATCAATGCATGACCCTGGCGGCCTGCGCCGTACTGGCGGGCTGCGGGAGGGGTGTGGAACAGGCCGCGCCGGATGCCTCCGCCCCCGTCCCGGATGTGGTGACTGCAGACATCCAGGCGGGAATCGAGAATCACATCGCGGAGCAGGTTCACTCGGGCGGGGGTTACTTCAAGCTGGACCACGGCGAAACGGAACTGCGTCTCAAGCTGGTCCGGGTCCACACCGAGTACCTGTCCAATCTCGGTCCGCGGAGTCACTTCGCCTGCGTCGACCTGGTGGACCTGAGCGGGGACGTGTACGACGTGGACTTCTTCCTTGCCGGCGATCCGGGCGCGATGACGGTCACCGAGACCACGGTGCACAAGATCAACGGGCAGCCGTATTACGCCTGGAGCCAGCGGGATGACGGCACCTGGGAACGCATCGCGGTGGACCGGGCCACTGAAGGCCACCTGGGCGTCGTCCGCGAGCGGGACGCATTCGAGTTCCGCTACCGGGCGGAGCTTCCCGAGCTGAGCGCTCCCGCCCGGATGTGGCTGCCCCTGCCCGAGTCGGACACCTTTCAGACGGTGGAGGTCCTGTCCATCGACGCTCCGGGCAGGCGCCGCCTGCTCAGGGAGATCGAACACGGCAACAGAGTACTCTTCCTCGAGCTCGATCCCCGGGACGGCGGTCGACCGGTGGAAGTCAGATTCAAAGTGCAGCGCCGCGAGAAATCCGCCTACGCGACCTCTACGACTGATGTAACACGATACCTGACTCCCGAACGGCTGGTGCCGGCGAGCGAGGACTTCCGCTCCATCGTCGGCGAGATTCTCGCGGGAAAAACGCAAGACCTGGTGCGCGCCCGGGCCATCTACGACCACGTCATCGAGGGCCTGCGCTACGTCAAGCACGGCGAGGGCTGGGGCCGGGGCGACGCCGTCTACGCCTGCGACGCGCGCAGCGGCAACTGCACCGACTTCCATTCCTATTTCATCGCGCTGGCCCGCGCGGCCGGCATCCCCGCGCGCTTCGCCATCGGCGCGGCCATCCCATCCGCGCGCGACGAGGGCGGCATCGACGGTTACCATTGCTGGGCGGAGTTCTACGCCGAGGGCAAGTGGTGGCCCGTGGATATCAGCGAAGCCGACAAGTATTCCAGCCTGGCCACCTACTACTTCGGACACCACCCGGCCAACCGCTTCGAGCTCAGCCGCGGCCGCGACCTGATCGTCGACCCGCCGCCGGTTTCCGGGCCGATCAACTTCCTGGCCTATCCCGCGCTGGAAGTGGAAGGCGAGCCCGCAAGGGCCGAAGTTTACTTCTCGTTCGCGCGCGAGAGAACTCCCAGGTCGTAGACTACGAGCAGTTACCGAGCCTTCAGTACGATTCTGCTTGATAATCATGCCATATGGCAGTATGTTGTTGACATATGGCATTGCATTCGAACAGGAACGAAGCCCGGCAAGTGGTTGCGCTGCTCGGCGGCGCGAAGAACTTCCCGCTGAAAATCAGGGACCTGAGAGATCTCCAGGCGGCCCTCAGACAGGGAATTCCTTATGCCGCTTTCGAGGCCGTGCTCTCGGTTCTAAGGATCAACTCGAAGGAGTTGGCACAACTGATCGGAGTCGCTTCCCGCACGCTTGCCAGAAGGAAGGCCCAAGGTCTGCTCACTCCCATTGAATCCGACCGATTGTACCGCGTCGCCCGTATCACAATCCTGGCTGCGGAAGTTCTTGGCTCGCGCCAGAAAGCGCGGTTGTGGCTGCACAAGGACAACCAGGCGCTTGGCGGGGATTCACCTGTCAGCCTGCTGGATACGGAGATCGGCGAGCACCAGGTGGAAGAACTGCTGAATCGCATTAACTTCGGCATCCTGAGCTGATGCGCGTCTGGCGAATCTGCCGCGAGCCGCATGCGGCGGATCCACTGGCGGGAAGAGGCGGGCTGTACACATCGGGGCGGTGGCACAGCAAAGGTCGTCCGGTAATCTATACTTCCCGGTCGTTGGCCCTTGCGGCCCTGGAAGTCCTGACTCAAGTGGATCGGGATCTGGCGCCCATGGATCTTGTCCAACTGGAGATCGGCATTCCTGATGACTTGGAGGTTCTCCGGATCGAAGTGAAATCACTCCCGGCGAACTGGCAATCCTATCCTGCACCTGTGAAGCTTCAGCGATTAGGGGATACGTGGTTGCTGGAAAGAACTTCTCCCGTTCTGCAGGTTCCCTCCTCGGTGATTCCCGAGGAAGCGAATTTCCTGCTGAATCCTCAACACCCCGACGCGCAGCGGGTTTCTCTCCTCTCCACGCGGCGTTTTGTATACGACACTCGTCTCACCTCATGAACCACGTGTCCCGATCTTCCCCTACTCCTCGATCCCCCGCATCCAGCGCTTGAGCCTTCTCCAGCTTTCGATCCAGGCCTGGCGGAAGCGGGCAGCCTCCCAGGCCCAGCCCTCGCTGCTGGGCACGAGGGGCAGGATCCGCGGCTCGTCGTGGAGGAGCTTGAGGAAATCGTAGGCCGCAGCCACGGGACGCAGCAGGCTGCGCCGGGGATTGGCGTCCAGAGCCAGCACGCGGTCCTCGTGCTGCAGCCAGTTGGCCAGGTGCGGATCGCGGTGACGGTATCCGGCCTGATGCAGCCGCTCCAGCAGCTCGACGACCTGCGGCCAGTGCCGCTCCTCCACTGGTTCTCCCTGCGCGTATTCGTAAAGCAGAAGGGATTCCAGCACCATGCCCAGGCGGCGGCGTTCCAGCACCATCACCGGCCGCGGCAGGGGAAAGCCGATCCGCAGGAATTTCAGCGAGGAACGGAAGACCTGCTCGGCCTCGCCGCGGCGGTAGAGCGTGCTCAGGCGGTTCAGGGTCCGCCGGTCCCACCAGCGCGGACGTTTTACCACCCAGGGGCCGGGGGGCGGCTGGGCAGGCACCTGAGTCTCGCGGCTGCTTTCGCCCGCGATCGGTTCTTCCGCATTCGGATCAGACATGGACTGCGAGGGAGGGTCTTGCGGGGAGACTACAGCGGCAGGCCCGTCGCTTGAGGGGTCCCTGCTCATCCCGGAGGCTCCCGGCAGGCGATGGAAAAGAAGCACCTGGCTGCGCCCGTCGTCCCGCAGCACGCGATCCGGGTGATCCAGAGCGTCCAGCAGGCGCAGCGGGTCGGGCGCCCAGTCCGCCGCCCAGTCGGCCTTCAGGCAACGCCAGCCGCCGGGCAGGCGCAGCGCGTGGAAACCGTCTCCGCTGCTTTCTATTCGATCATCGCCTTTCATCTGCTGGAAGGTAACACATGCTCGGTCCTCCTCTTTAACTTGAAGCTTCCTCGGGAAGCGACCGGCGTCCCGTGGAAACGAGCCTGAGTCGCCCGGCATGCATGCCGGAACCGCGCCGTGGAGGATTGTCACGAGGAGGCCCTGATGGCTATCGACAAAGACGTTCGTGAGCTCTGGCCCGAGCTGGAATGGATCGAAAGTGAGGAGCTGCGGGAGAAGACGGCGCTGGCCTGGGAGAGAGCCCTGGCCCGCAGCCCGCTCTCCGGAGAGGACCTGCGGCGCATCCCCTTCACCCTGCTGCATCCGACCGACCTGAGCTTCATGGATCACAAGCGCTGCGTGGTGCACATCGCCGTGGAATCGGCCAGGGCCATGCGTTCTTTCATGGGAGGCAGCCTGCCCATCGACCTGGACACGGTGGCGGCGGGGGCGATCCTGGCCGACGTGGGCAAGCTGCTGGAGTACGAACTGGATTCGAAAGGTGAAGCGGTGCAGAGCCCGCGCGGCAAGTACCTGCGTCACCCCTTTACCGGTGTGGCTCTGTGCATGGAATGCGGTCTGCCCGACGCCGTGTCGCACATCGTGGCCACCCATGCCGGGGAGGGCAACCTTGTGAAACGCAGCGTGGAGGCCTATATCGTGCACCACGCCGACTTTATGAGCTACGAACCCGTCGCGAAACGGCTCCAGGTCGAATAAGCGACCGGAGCCACCGGACTTGGAGAGTCCGATGAACTCCGGTCTGCACGGCCACGGTAGGTTGCAGACGTACCAGCGGACCGACAAGGTCCACCTGGGGTGCCGCGGCGCGTTATTCCCCCATCAGTTTTTACGATGCCTCAGAATTTTTCCGCTTGAAGCGAACGGCTGGATCTTCGGCCGACGTCGCGATACCCGTGCCGGAGATCAGCAGCACCGAAAGGTGTCTGCTGCATCTCCGGGCTGACCATGCGGTCTGCTTCGAAGGCTGCTCCGGAGATCAGCAGCGTCGCAGGTGTCTGCTGCATCTCCGGACTGACATGCGGTCTGCCGTGCAGGATTCGC
>CAZMSD010000003.1:164948-172441 GCA_964568855.1 uncultured Bacteroidaceae bacterium
GGCTTCGAAGGCTGCTCCGGAGATCAGCAGCACCGCAGGTGTCTGCTGCATCTCCGGACTGACATGCGGTCTGCCGTGCAGGATTCGCTCCGGAGATCAGCAGCACCGAGAGGTGTCGCTGCATCTCCGGGCTGACCATGCGGTCGGCTTCGAAGGCTGCTCCGGAGATCAGCAGCACCGCAGGTGTCTGCTGCATCTCCAGGCTGACCATGCGGTCGGCTTCGAAGGCTGCTCCGGAGATCAGCAGCACCGCAGGTGTCTGCTGCATCTCCAGGCTGACCATGCGGTCTGCTTCGCAGAACCGCATGGTCAGTTGTTGCACATGCCGTCCATCAGGCCCGCGCCCCGGTCCGCGATCGCGTCGAGACTCGGGTCGAGCATGAACCACTCCCAGCGCTCGTGCTCGGTGTTGAAGTCCCCTCCGCGCTTGACCATGGCCAGTAGACCGCCCGTATCCGCGAAGACCTGCTCCCCGGTCCCTTCGTCCCAGGTGAAGGTCTCCTTCACCAGGATGCTGCCCTCGGGATATTCTCCGTCCTCGGGCGCCGCTCCGTCGGCCGCGTAGATCCTGCGTGAAAATGCGTCGCCCGTGGCGGCATGCGCGTCGGCCAGGCCGGGAATCTCCGAAATCGTGTAGTCCACCAGCTCCCAGTTCGCGTAACCGTCGAAATCGCCCAGCTCAGCCGAGAAGCCCTCGTCGCTCCCGTTCCCGCTGTTGCTGCATCCGGACCAGAACAAGACGGTGACCATAACGAGCAGCCCTCCAAGACTCGTGATTCGCATCATTTCGTATTTCCTTCCATGCGCTGTTGATTTACCGGTGTCTCACATCAGTTGTCGAGCGCTCCCTCCTCGATCCAGGTTTCGATCAACTCGACTTGTTCTTCGGGGAGCGTTCCCACGAGGGGCATTCTGGCCGCCGGATCCTCCGCGCGCAGGCGCTGCACCAGCAAGCTGCCCGCGGGATCGCCGGGCGAAACGGCGGCACCGCTGCTCCCGCCGGCCAGCAGACCCTCGCGGCTGCTCAGGTCCAGGTCGCCGCTGCCGCTCCCGGCCGTGTGACACAGAACGCAGCGCTCGTCGAAGATCGGCTGGATCCGGGAAGTGTAACCGACGTCCAGCGGGCTGTCTTCGGGCGCCACGGGCAAGTCGCCGAAATCGTCGCAGCCGGCAAGTGTCGCGGCCGCGCACAGTACGACTACGGCATTCCTCGTGCTCACGGACGATCCGCCGGGAATTCGCTCGAGGCCCAGAATTCCACTTCCACCTGGATCTCGTCGGCCACCTTAAGGAACAGGAACTCGGGTCGCGGTATCTCGTAATCGGAGAGCTTGACGATGAAGGCGCAGGTTCCGTGCAGCACGGGTCCCTCGGAACCCGTGGGAGTTCCGCGCCCGCTGTCGTGCAGGACGACTTCCACTTCCATCTCCTCTCTGCGAACCACCCCGTGCAGACCGAACTCGCCCTCGACATCAAGCTCGAGCGACCGGCCGTCGGCCAACGTTCCGTTTCCCGGGCCAAGGCAGCCGCGCAGGGAATAACTAGCCTCGGGGAAGCGCTCCGCGTGCAGGTGGTTCTTGCGCATGTGCCTGTTGCGCATGGAGATCCCCGTATCCAGCGAGGCCAGGTCCACGCTGAACTCCGCGGCGGTTTCAGCGCAGGGTGCCAGCGGATCCACGCGGATCGTGCCCTCGATCGTGTGAGAGACGCCCTCGAACGACTCGAGGGTGGCCTCCGAGACGAAACGCACCTGGTTGTAATCCTTCCCGGGATGAATCCGGAATTCCCGCTCCTCAGCCTCCGCCTCCGGAGGGCCGAAGAAGAACGCCGACAGGCTCAACGCAGCAAGCAACACATGTGACACGTAATCCTCCCGCGTATTACATGAAGAAGTAGAATTGCAGGTCGATGATCAGCCGTTCCCGACCGTCCGTTTCGCCTTCGTAATACAGAGCCGCTCCGGGTTGCAGGGCGAAGAAGGGATAGGGAATGTAGTCCAGGGACAAGCGGTGCCTGGTTCGGTGGCCGGAGGCCTGATCCAGGTCGCCGTCCCAGAAATCGTAGCTGTAAAGCAGCTCCAGTCCGCGGCGAAGCTGCCACCCGACCTGCTGCGACACAGCGAGGCCGTCCCGCGCGTCTCGCGCCAGGTCAGCTTCTCCCAGCCAGGTGAAGGGTTCCAAGTGCAATCCGGCGAACGCACCGAGTACATCGCGGTTGCGCGACCCGGGAACCTCGTTGTGATGCGCCGAAGCGCCCAGGCTGAGCGCGATGCGGCCAAGGCTGTTCTGCCAGGCCGCCCGGCCCGTCAGCGCCGCGCCCGTATCACCGTCCAGCAGGGCGCTGGTACCGTTGCCCAGCGACAGGCTGAAGGACCAGTGCCGGGGATGGAACTCGAACTCCAGTCCCGTGTCCACTCCCGTCAATCCGAAGCCGGTCATCTCCCGCGTGAACACGTTGTGATCCACGCTGCGCCAACCGAAGGAAGGCGTGAACCGGCCGACCCGCAGACTGCCGTGCAGCGGCAGGACCGCCGCCAGGCCGTAGACCTCGTAACCGGAGCGCAGGCCCTTGTCGAAGGCCACTCGGAAGCGCTCGTCCAGCTTGAAATCCAGGTAGATGTCGCCCTGCATCTGGAAGAAGCCCCCAAGTCCCGCTTGACTGCCGGTAATTTCGTCGAGCAGGAATTCCTGCTGGTAGACGGTCCTGAGATCGAGTCCGGCGCCCACCCGCTCCGAGAGCCGGGGATCAAGCCGCTCCAGTTCGATCATCTCCAGGTTGCGCTCCGCGAGCTCGGTACCGGCGAAGAACTGGCTGCCGTAGCTGTTGCGCATGCCGCCGCCGCCAGGACTGACGTGGCAGAGGTGACAGGACTGCGCGTAGCGCACCGAGTACCGCGGGAGGGCGTCGGCGATGGTCGTCAGCACCAGGATCAAGACGAAAACGGTCCCTGCTTTCAGACTTCGGATCATCGGGGGCTCCGGATTGAATTCTCATTTCGGCCTGATCCACGTTTGTCCGCGAAGGGATGCAGCCCTTCCTTAGCAAGTGCTTACTAAGTTGTGACGACGATACTAAGACTCAACTATGATTGTGAATGTTCCACAATTTTCACTGGCAGGGCAAATTTTCTGGATAAGCCCGGATTCAACTTTGAATTGAACTCCAGTATGGACGTGCGCTCAGGAATGAGCTTAGAGAGGTAGGAATCGCGGGCAGCTGATGATTGATCAGTGAACGTCAGCTCAGGAAATAGGTGCCCCGGCCTCCTGCCAGAGCCGACGTTCCTCTTCGCTGAGCAGGTAGCGATCCTGCCAACGTTCCGGACTGCGAAGGTTCACCGCCTCCACGAGAGCCCTGCGCAATCCATCGTCCATGGGCATGGGCAGGATGCGCTGCAGCAGAGCGCGGTCGAACTCCCCGGCCGCGCAAAGACAACCCAGGGCGGCTCGGCGGGTGGACTCCCCGGCAAGCCATTCCGCCAGACGGTCCCTGAGTTCTTCACGCGAACCCAGCCAGTTCCAGATCCTGCGAACCGAGGCTTCGTCCAGCGAGGCGTCGCAGGAATCGCGGAAGAGCCGTTCCAGGTCCTCCTGGCCGGGCGACCAGTAACGGTTCACCAGTTCGTCGCCGCCCTCGCGGGCCAGCAGGCGCAGGGCCTGCTCCGCGCTCACGCCGTCCAGGCGCGCAGCCTGTAACACGCCTGGCTCGCCGCAATGCTCGAAGAGCTCCCAGGCGATCTCCGCGGGAAGCTCCAGGGCTTCGCCGGTTTCGTGATACAGACCCGATCCATCGCGGCCCGCGCGGCAGAGTCCGTCCAGCAGGGCGCGGCGGAGTTCCGCGCCGGGTTCGCCGGCGAGCAACTCGAGCGCCAGAGCGGGCTGGACCTCGGGGTGCTCCAGCAGGCGCTGCCGGGCCTCTTCTGAGAACTCGGCCTCTTCCAGGGCGGCCGCCAGCATCCGCTGGTACGCCGGCTCCCGCTCGAGTCCCCGAAAGGGATCGCGTTCCGCCTCCCGCCGGGCTGGATCGCGGAAGGCGTTGAGCAGCAGGTCGCGGAGCCCCGGTTCCCCCAGGGCATTGAGGAAGGAATCGCGGCGCGCGGGCGTCGCTCCGGCATTGCCGGAAGGCGATGGATCCGCGTCCAGGACGCCCAGCAGCAGGCAGTCGAGCGCCAGGTCCCGCGGGACCTTCAGTCGTTCGAGGTTGAGCAGCAACTCGGGCAGGCGCAATTGCCTGTACCACGACCAGACGCGCGAGGCCGCGTCCCGTGAATTCAATTGGAAGCGTCCGCCCAGCAGCGCGGATTCCGTTTCGGCCACCCGCTGCAGGATATCAAGTTCCCGGCGGCGGGGCAGGTTGCGGTCCAACACTTCCTGCAGCAGCTCGTGCGTCCAGGTTTTCAGCCGGCTGAGCCGGCGCGTCGCGGGGGCCGAGAGCCGGGAGTGCTTCAGCGCCTCCAGCAGCACGGACATGGGCAGAGGGAAGCTCTCGTGTCTCACGAACTGCTGCTTGCAGCGCAGGCTCGTGCGCGGCGAGAAGATCGCCGCGATTCGTTCGGGCTCCCGGACCACGGCCCGCATCAGGTAATCGAGCCCCTCGTCGCTGAAGCCCTCCCCTTCGTCCAGTCCGATTACGGTTTCAAAATCGGGCGACTGTCGAAAGAGGACGTCCACTCCCAGGTGCCGCGAGCCGCGTTCGCCCGGTTTCCGCAGCAGCTCGTAGGACACCAGCTCGCCCGGGCTGGCCTGCCAGGGCGCCCGCAGCCGGATGAATACATCGCGCTTGAGGTTCCGGAAATCCCTGACCCAGGCCGCGCTCTGCTCGCCGACGATGTTCCTGACTCTCCCGAAGGAGCGGCCCAGGCTGGTGCTCTCGGACATCATTCCCCGCTGTGTTGTCGCGCGGCCGGCGTCGCGCCTCCGCCGGGATGCACGCGATCATCGAAAACGGCGCGTACCACGTAATACATCTGTCCCAGCGGGAGCTGGCCGCCGAGGATCCACTCCGTGCCGGTGGTCTCGGCGAGCAGGTACTCCCCGGTGGCCGGGAAATATGGCATTCCCGCGCCGTAGACGCGGTAGGCCGATGCTCCCTCCACGGCCGGCCAGCTCAGCCTGACCTCCTCGCCCAGGATCTCGATCGCCAGCTCGGGAATCCCCGACGGCGGGTCGGGCACGGAGAGCGTGAACAGCGAGCGCCCGTGGGTGCCGGCGACCAGCATCCGCGTCCCCGGGTGGAAATCCAGGTCCAGCACCGGCCCCAGGGGCAGCCCCTCGCCGAGCACGTGCCAGGCCTGTCCCCCGTCGAAGGTCCAGTAGCAGCCCGTCTCGGTGGCCGCCCAGACCACCAGCGAATCCTGCGGATCCACCAGCGCGCAGTACACGGGCGCGTCGGGCAGGTCTCCGGAGATCTCCGCCCAGTGCTGGCCGAAATCCCAGGTGCGGTAGATGTGCGGTTCCGGATCCTCCCAGCGCAGTCCGCCCAACGAGACCACCGCGCCCTCGGCGTGGTGCGGATCGGCCTGGACCCGCGTGACCCAGCGCTCCGTCAGGCCGGCGCTCACATCCTGCCAGGGACCCGCGGCGGTGGTTCTGACGTGCACTTCCCCGTCGTCGCTGCCGGTCCAGATCACGTCGCTGTCAATGGGCGAGACGTCGATGGAGGTGATCGTGCCGAAGGATCCCCCGTGATTCCCTCCGGTCAGGTCGCCGCTGATTGCGCTCCAGTCGTCGCCACCGTCGAGGCTTCTGTAGAGCCGGTAAGATCCGTAATACATCACGTCCGGATCGGCGGGATCCATCGCCACCGGCGTGTTCCAGTTCCTGCGATCGGAACCCGAAATTCCGTCCATCACCCGGTAGAAATGGTCGCCGCCGTCGGTCGAGCGGTAGAGGTTGCCCCACTGGTATTCGGCGTAGATCGTCTGCGGATCGTCCGGCCGGACGAGCACGAAGAAACCGTCCCCGCCGAAGATCATCTCCCAGTCGTCCACCTGGCCGGCGACCGTGCGCAGCGTTCCGTTGTCCTGGGTGCCCCCGAAGAGCAGCGCCGGATCGGAGGGATCGATCTCCACCTTGTAGAACTGGCTGATCGGCAGGAGCTGGACGTGAGTCCAGTTGTAGCCCCCGTTGTCGCTGTAATACAGCCCGCCGTCGTTGCCGTCCCAGATGCGGCCGGTCTGCGGGTGGGTCTCCAGGCCGTGATGGTCCACGTGCACGCTGTTGGCGATCCGGGTCCACTGGTCGCCCCCGTTGAGCGTGTGCCACAGAGTCACGCCGAGCACGTAAGCCACGTCCGGATCGTCCGGAGCCACGCGGACGTTGCCGAAGTACCAGCCGAAGCTGGAGAACACGTTGCTGAGCGCCGAGTCGTCGGTCTGGGTCCAGCTGTCGCCGCCGTCGTCGCTGCGCCAGGCGCCGAGGAAATAGCCCGGATCGTCGGCGTAGACCGCGTAGAGGCGCTGCGGATCGGAAGGCGCCACGGCGACTCCCGGCCGGCCCACGTCTGAGCCCTGCGGCAGGCCTCCGCCGAGTTCCTGCCATGTATCACCGCCGTCGGTGGTGCGCCAGAGGCCCGAGGTCGGGCCGCCGGAGCGCCGGCTGGTCAGGTAGCGGGTCCGCTCCCACATGCAGGCGTAGAGCCGGTCCGGGTCCGTGGGATCCATCGCCAGGTCGGAGCAGGCGGTGGAATCGCTGACGAAGAGCACCTGCTCCCAGTTCGCTCCCCCGTCCTCGCTGCGGTAGACGCCGCGGTCGGTGCCCGTTCCGTAGAGCCGGCCCAGCGCGGCCACCCAGATGCGCAGGGGATCGGTCGGGTCCACCAGGACCCGCCCGATGTACCGTGTGTCCTCGAGGCCCAGGTGCTCCCAGCTCAGCCCCGCGTCGCCGCTGCGCCAGAGCCCGTCGCCGGGAAAACTGAAGCTGCTGGAGTTGGCCTCCCCGGTGCCCAGGTACAGCACCTGCGGGTCCGAGGGATCCAGGGCAATGTCGCCCACGGCCAGGGCTCCCCGATCCTGAAACAGAGCCTCCCAGCTCGCGCCGCCGTTCAGGGACCGGAAAAGCCCTCCCGCGGCGGTGGCCACGAAAATACGCTGGGGATCGCCGGGATCGAGGGCCAGATCCGTGATCCTGCCGCCGATGTTGACGGGGCCGGCCTGGGACCAGGCCACTCGGGCCGCGGAACCTCCGCCGGCGGCGGCCGCCTCGCGCCGGAGTTCGAGCGCCCGGCTGCGCGCCTCCCGCACCGCATCGATCCGGACTTCTCCGTGGGGCCAGGCGGCGATGCTCCACATCCATTCGTTGGGCAGGTGATCGGGTCCGCCCGCGGGACAGCGCTCCTTCTTGAGCGAGCCGGCCAGGCCTGCGCTGCGCTCCGCGTCCAGGGCGACGGGCCCTGAATCGGCCAGCAGTGCGTATGTCCACATCAGCAGCGGGAGCAGAGTGGCCCCCGCCAAGGTCCTGCATATCCGTTTTCGCCGCGTCTGATGCGGCGGGCGG